>NC_006396.1:2400000-3131724 GCF_000011085.1 Haloarcula marismortui ATCC 43049 | reverse complement strand
CAGGGGACACGTCACTGTGGGACGCCGGCAGGCTGCTCATCCTCCGGGAGGTCTTGCATCGCTGTCTCCACCGGAACGGTGACGACTGGGACGTGGGCTGACCGGACGACCCGTTCGGCGACGCTGCCCAGCAACAGGCGGTCGATGCCGCCGCGACCGTGGGTCCCCATCACGATGAGGTCACAGCCGTGCTGGCTCGCGTACTCGACGATTTCCCGGCTTGGGCTTCCCTCGGCCGTGGCTCGCGTGACAGTCACGTCGTCGGCAACAAGACGTTCCACCATGTCCAGCGCCATCTCACCTTCGCGGTGAAGCGAGTCGGTGACGCCCTCCCACGTCGGCTCGTGCGGGAGCGTGGAGAACCGACCGATGTCGACGACGTACAGCGCGTGAATCTCACTGTCGTGAGCCGTTGCAAGCGCCTCAGCGTGTGTGAGTATATCTCTCGACCCCGCTGATCCGTCAGTCGGTACCAGTATCCTGTTGTACATACTGTACTATTGACTGGCTGAACGGATATAGTTTGGTAAGGGGTAACATGAAACAGCCAAGCAGGGTAGTGCTCAGTTCAACTCTCGGTCCCGTTCGAACTCCGCTGTCCCGGAGTCATCCACGGACGGGCCGTCAAGGGCCTGTTCGAGTCGGCGTTCCAGTTCTGCCTCGGTTATCTCCCCGTTAGCGTAGCGCTCAGAGAGCCGATCGACGGGGTCTGTTTCGTTGGCCTCGCCAGTCGTGTGTGCGGCCTGTGCCCGTGACGCGTCAGTCGCCGACGCCGTTGCCTCGTCCTGACCGAAAACCTCTGACACGACCCAGTACACGGCGTAGCCGATGGCCACTATGAACCCGATGGTGGCAGCCAGAGAGAGGAGTCCCAGTATGAGACCGATGAGACCGAAGAACAGTCCGAACGCAACTCTCACAGCCGCGATGACGACAAACAACGAGACCAGCCCTAACAGGCCATACAGGAGTATTTTCAGTGGTGTACTCAGGGCGCGGTCGGTGGTGGAGGGCATTGCCCGAAGATACTATTCCCGCAGTGATAAGAATTATTCCGTCATCGGATGGACGACTCGTCGAACGTCGGCCGTCCCTGCCCGACGAACGACTGCCCGAACGGGGTTCTGTGCGCCGCAGAGATTGTCCGAATCCCCGTCGAGCACCAGCAGGCGTGCCGGTTGTCCGGTCTTGATGAGTCCGCCGCCAAGCCCCGAGATTTCGGCTCCGTTGACTGTGGCCATCCGCAACACCTCGCGGGCTGAGAGGTCGTACAGCTTCGCGGTGAACTCCATCTCGCGGAACATCGACGGGCTGTTGAGCATGACATTGTCCGTCCCGAGTGCGACCGTCGTCCGGTCAGCCAGTGCTTCGACCGGCGGACGGCCAACGCCGGTGACGATGTTCGACCGGGGACAGACCACAACGGGGATTTCGCTGTCGGCGACCCGTTCGAGATGCAGCGACTTGGCGTGAACCATGTGGACGAGGAAATCGGGGTCGAGGTCAAGGGCGGGATTGATGTCGGAGCTATCGACCTCGCCCGCGTGGATGCCGAACAGCTTCCCGGCCTGTCGCGTCGCGCGTCGCTCCGCCCCGAACTCACTGTCGTTGGCCCCGCTCGCGCCGAACCCGTCGCCCAGTTCCATCGCGTCAGTCGTCTCGCGCCCGAGAACGACGCTCTCAAGCGGTGAGTCGGACAGCGCGTCCTGTATCGCGCGGACGCCCTCGACACCGCCTTCCCGGAACTCGATGAATGCACCAGTCCCGGCCTGCTCCATGAACGACAGCGTCCGCTCCATCGCGGCCACTAATTCGTCTCGGCTCGCATCGTGGAGGAGTCGATGTTTCAGGCCGTCCGGCGGGGCGACGAGTTCTTCGAGCGAGAGCCCCTCGCCGGCCTCCTTGGCGATGGAATCGCCGATATGCGTGTGGGCGTTGACGAACGCCGGCGCTACGATGTCGTCGCTGTCGACCGCGGTTTCCTCGACAGCGGTTATCTCCCCGTCTTCGACGACGACACGGCCCTCGACGGCCTTGAACGACCGCCCCGTCAGAATCGTCCCTTCCAGAATCACACTCCCTGTTCGCCCGTTCTCTCAGTTAAACTCATCGAGGGTCGCATGGATACCCGTCCGTACGTCCCGAACCCGAGCCCCGTCGAGGTCGAGTCCCAACTCGCGGATGGCCGCCGCGCCGACCCGCTCACTCTCGGCGTCCGGCGCATAGACGCCGAGCCGCCACTGGTCGCGCTGGGCGGCGCGGATGGCGTTGACCAGCGTCGACTGTTCACCGAGTCGACGGACCCCACCGTTGACGAGGACACGGCTGCTGGACTCGGTCATCGACGGTTCGGGCGGAATGTCGAGCACAACGGCGTCGCTGTCGACGTTCGCTTCGTCGGCGATAGCCTGCTCCATCGCGCCGACCGCGTCGTGGTCGGCCGCCAGCACCTCGTCGGGCACGGCCTGCCACTCCGCCCAGACGGCGCGTTTGTAGAGGTCCCGCTGGCTCAGCCGCCGTGCGTACGCCGCCGTCGCGTCGCACTGTCTGAGCGCCACGAGCAGGTCGTTATCGTCCCACCGGCGAAGCGTCTCGGCCGTTGTATCAGTCGCGGCGAGTAGTTCTTCGGTCCCGCGCCGCAGCATCGACTTGGCGATGCGGGCGACGTGGTGCTGGTAGACAGTGGGGTTCATCAGCGCCCGTGCGAGCAGGAGCGACTCGGCCGTCTGGACGTTCCCCTCATCGAGGACGAGTTCACCGTCGACAAAACACAGCTCCCGGACCAGCCGCTCGTGGTCGATAGTCCCGTATGGAACGCCCGTGTGGTGGGCGTCGCGGACCAGATAGTCCATCCGGTCGACATCCAGTTCGCCGGAGACGAGCTGGCCCAGTTCGCCCTCGCCGGCAACGAGGCCGGCCACGCGGTCCGGATTGAGGCCGTGTTCGGTGAGCACGCGTGCGACAGGGCCGTCACCGAGTAGTTCGTCCACGTCGTCGTGGTACTTGCCCGTTCGGCGGTGGATGAGCGCCTCGACGTTGTGGCTGTACGGTGAATGCCCCACGTCGTGGAGCAACGCCGCGGCTCGGACTCGCTCGGCCTGCTGGCCCTCGATACCCAGGTGGGACAGCACTCGGTCTGCGAGGTGATAGACGCCCAGCGAGTGCTCGAATCGGGTGTGGTTCGCCGAAGGATAGACGAGCGTCACCGTGCCGAGCTGGGAGATGTGCCGGAGCCGCTGGACCGGCGGCGTGTCGAGCAATGCCGCCGCGACGCCCTGAACCTCGATATGGTCGTGGACGCTGTCCTTGATTGTAGTCATTGCCGTGGCCTACGGCGGCGGCCGGCAAAATCGTTCGCCACCCGACACGCGCTCAGCGGGGGACCCAGCCGTAGATGTGGTTCAGCATGACGTAGGTGACGAGCCCGAGAAATAGGCTCAGTCCCCAGGCGGAGACGGCGATGCGACCCACACGGGCATGAATCGTCTCTCTAAGCTCGGCGGGGGAGTGGGTCAGCCCGAGCACGACCGCGTGAACGACGACGGGCACGGACACCGCGGACAGCAGGATGTGGATGGCGAGCATCACGATGTACGCCGTCCAGACGAACCCCTCGGCGACGATTTCCTTCTCGAAGCCGCCGCCGACTTTGAGGATATACAGCGCCAGAAACACCATGATGAGCGTGAACGCGGTCAGCATCGCCGCGCGGTGTTTCTGGACCTCATTGTTCTTGATGAAGTAGACGCCGGCGACGATTGCGAGCAGCGCGATACTGTTGACGACGGCGATTGCATCACCCAGCAGAATAACGATGTCCTTCGAAAACTCGGGGAGCGGCAACACACCGCCGAACGCGCCGAACACGAGCGCGTAGCCAACGACCGAGACGACGGCAGTGACGAGCCGCGGACGAGCGCGGGCACGCGACTGGAGTGTATCTGCGACGGCCATACCAGCAGTTCAGGACCGGAGTGGTAACTGTGTTCTGAAACGGGCGAGTACGACAGCGCAATTGTGGGTTAAAGCGGTGACTACTGACACGAAAAACACGGAGCATCGGAGCGAAGCGCTGCCGAAATCAGGCGAACGTCCGGGAGACGTCCTCGTCGTCGGTCTCTTCCTGCTGAATCTTCTCCCAAGCGTTGTGGAAGTCTGCCATCGTGACCTCGGTCCGGTCGTCGCGGATGGCGAACATCCCGGCCTCGGTACAGATGGCTTTCACGTCAGCACCGGAGGCGTCCTGAATATCCTCGGCCAGCGCCTCGAAGTCCACGTCGTCGGCGACGTTCATGCTACGGGTGTGGATCTGGAAGATCTGCTTGCGACCTTCGAGGTCGGGGTTCGGGACCTCGATAAGGCGGTCGAAGCGGCCGGGGCGGAGGATAGCACGGTCGAGCATGTCGAAGCGGTTCGTCGCGGCGATGATACGGATGTCACCGCGGTCATCGAAGCCGTCCATCTCCGAGAGTAGTTGCATCATCGTCCGCTGAACCTCGGCGTCGCCGGAGGTCTTTGACTCCGTTCGCTTGGCCGCGATAGCGTCGATCTCGTCGATGAAGACGACGGCAGGCTCCTCCTGACGGGCCAGTTCGAACAGGTCCCGGACGAGCTTCGCGCCCTCACCGATGAACTTGTGGACCAGTTCGGAGCCGGCCATCTTGATGAAGGTCGCGTCGGTCTCGTTGGCGACGGCCTTCGCTAGCATCGTTTTGCCGGTACCGGGCGGGCCGTGCAGCAGAACACCACTCGGCGGGTCGATGCCCACGTCTTCGAACATCTCCGGGCTCTTCAGCGGCATCTCGACGGTCTCGCGGACTTCTTCCATCTGCTCTTCGATACCGCCGATGTCGGCGAATGTGACATCCGGCGACTGGTCGACCTGCATCACGCGAGCGCGAACGTCGGTCTCGTCATCGAGCTGCTTGACGATAGAGAGCGAGTTGTTGACAGCGACGCGGTCGTCGGGTTCGAGTTCCTCGCGCATCTCGTCGGTGACCTCTGTCAGGGCCTCCTGATTGTTGCCGTGCTGTTTGATAATCACGCCATCGCTGGAGAGTTCCTGAACGGTCGCGACAAACAGCGGTGACTGCTTGAGCTTCTTATTCTCGTGCGTAAGTCGTTCGAGCTTCTGCTGGTACTTGTTGTTTTCCGCGTTCGCGTCCAGCAGCTTGTCGCGCATCTCCTCATTCTGCGATTCGAGCACCTCTAGCCGCTCCTGCAGCGCCTCGATCTTCTGTTGCTGAGACGCGTCATCGTCGTACGGCATATCGACCTCGTCGACGGTGTCGGTCATTACGACGCCTTTAGTAGGTGTATCGTTATGAGGCTTCGGGTAGTCTCAGAAACTGTATCGCCCGGTGTGTGCCTTGATGGGGCCGTTACTGGCTGCTCTCCGTCTATAGGTCTCAAACCGGCATGTTTCTTGGCCCCCGCTGGAAACATCCGTCCATGCCAACCGACCGCGAAGAAGTCATCATCGTGGGCGGCGGCGTCGCCGGACTGTCGGCGGCGATCTATACCGCTCGCGCCGACCTGTCGACCCGGATCATCTCGACCGGTGAGTCGATACTGAACCGCAATGCCCACTTGGAGAACTACCCCGGGTTTCCGGCGGGAATCAACCCCCGGCTCCTGCTCGAACTCATGCGGGCACAGGCGCGTCGCGCCGGTGTCTGGTTCATCGACGGCGAAGCCGAACAGGTGACGGAAACTGCGGAGGGCTTCGAGGTAACCTGTACCGACGGCGAGTCATACGACGCGACCTACCTCATCGCCGCGTCCTGGTCGGACCCGTCGTATCTGGAGGGGCTGGACCTCTCACTCATCGACCGTGGGTCGAAGCAGTTCATCTCGACCGACGAGCAGGGCCGGACCGATATTAAGGGGCTGTACGCGGCCGGCCGGCTGGCCGAGCAGCACCACCAGACCATCGTCGCCGCGGGCCACGGCGCACAGGTCGGGCTCACGCTGCTGGAGGACTCCGACACCGACTTCTATCACGACTGGACCGCGCCGGAGGGATATTTCACTGGCCGCGACCGACCGGTTCCGCCGGGCTGTGAGGAGATCGACGAGGCGGAGCGCAAGAAGCGCGAACAGGAGTCTCTGGAGGTTATGCGACGGTACTTTGAAGAGCCGATGCCGGGCGAGCCGACGATGCATCCGAGCGTCGAGCAGGATTCAGACTGACCCTGTTTCGAGCGAGCGTGCGACTGACTGCAGTCGTTCGACCCGCTCCGTCGTCGGCGGGTGTGACCGTGTTTCGGTAGCCAGGGAATCGCTCGACGCCGCCGTATCGAACCCGTAGGGAAGGAAGCACAGTCCGCGGACGCCCGCGTACGCGGAGCGTTTGTCCGTCCCCGGCCGGTCGTCGACCCCGCTGTCGAGCGTCTCTAACGCCCCGACGAGCGCGGCGGGGTCGCCGGTCAGCTGGGCCGCGCTCCGGTCGGCAGCAAACTCCCGAGCGCGTGAGAGCGACCGTCCGAGGACGACGACGGGAGCAGTGAACACACCCAGCGCGACGCTGCCCAACAGGACTGTCACCGCAAACAGAAACAGAAACCCCAGCGTGAACGAGAGGCTTCCGAAGGGGGCCGCAAGCACCCGGGCACTGAACACGTACGCGAAACCGAGCGCGACCAGCCCGAGCGCGTAGCGACTCCCGCCGGGAAGCAGGTCCGCAAGCGGGTCGTACTCGCCGTTGGTCAGCGACGGAAGGAAGCTGGCCAGTGTCATGACGGTCGCGTCGCGGTTGGCGACGTGCATGAGTTCGTGGGCCAGCACGGCATCAAGTTCGTCGCCGTCGAGCGCCGAGAGGAGCCCCTCGCTGACGACCACCGTCGCGCCGCCAAGCGTCCCGATAGCGAAACTGTTCGGTACGTCGGCGTCCGCGACGGCAATCCGTGGCGGCGTGAGGTCGGCCAGTTGCGCGAGCCGTTGCACCCGTTCGTGGAGGGCAGGGTACTCATCGGGGCCGACGATGCGAGCGTCAACCTCGGCCATCGTCTGGGCGCTGGTGTACCGGAGCTGTGCCCAGACAAACGCCACAAGAGCAGGGGTGAGAATGGCTATCCACCAGGCGATGCGTGCCGATGCACCACCGAACGGGAGGTGAGCCGCGACGGCATTCCGCACCGGCACAAGCCAGGGTGTCAGGAGCACCGCCGCGGTCGCAACCACAGCGATATCGACAGCGACGAGGAGCAAGAGGGTCCACAGCATACGGCGAGTCAGTGTCCGCATAGGGGTAGTTCTGCTATATCCACAGCGAATGAAAGGTTTTCTGTTCGGACAGTCACACAGTGAGGGAAAATATTTACTCTGTCGCTGGAAACGGTCTCGTAGTGTCAACAAAGCTGGTGCGTGCCGCCCTCGCCCTCCTCTGTGCAGTCGCTGTTCTGTTCGGCACGGCGCTGTTTCCCGGCGCAATCGGCGTCGAATTCGAGTCAAGCGGCCCCCTCGACAGCCGAGCGAGCGGGCCGGCCACGCCCGACGGAACAGGGCCCGACGAAATCGACGGTGGGCCGACGCCGGTAGCGACGAGCGATAGGGCAGCGACGACGCCACAGGCGACAAACGATGAGCCGGCGGCGACGCCAACACCCACGGAGACAGCGACAGAAACGCCGGCGGCCGGCGACGGCGAAGACAGTGGGTCACCCATTCTGGTGAAGCTGTTCGGGCTGGCGCTGATCGGCGGGTTCGGTATCGTTGCAGTCGGCGTTATCCGGGCCGCATCGAACGCGGAGGGTGGCGGGTGGACAGACGTTGGACTCCGACTGCACCCTATCATCGGCAAGCTGGCCAAGACAGTCGTTTCGGCAGTTTCGAACGGGACGATTGGGCGGACTATCGGCCGGATTCCGAAGGTAACGACCACCGCGTTGCTCTCGGGGTCGGCGGCGCTCTCACGAGTCGGGGCCGGTATCAGTGCTGTCTCCGGCGGTATCCTGGCCGGATTGTCGACGGGGGTCGGGTCGGTCGGCACAATGTCACTGCGGGGAGTCGCCGGCCTGCCGAGTGCGCTCGGGTCGCTCTCAGTCGCGCCGTTCAGAGCCCTCAGCGGCTTCGGCGGGAGCGGCGGCTTCCTTGCCTCCGTTCGGAGTGGCGTCGACAGCCCGTCGCTGTTTGGCTCGTCGGACTCGGAGCAAAGACAGTCGACGGCCACCGAATCAACGAGTGAGACGGATGACGGGCCGGACATCGATTCACTGTCGGTGCAGGAAGCCTGGGCGCTGCTAGCTGACCGCGTGTCAGTGTCGGACCCCGAGACGGCGACGCCCGGGGAGTACGCCCGCCGGGCTATCGACAGTGGACTTCCGGCCGAGCCCGTGCGCCGGCTAACTGTCCTCTTTCGGGAGGTCGAATACGGCGGGCGGTCGGCGACCGGGGACCGAACAGAATCGGCTCGTGCCGCTCTCAGAGAACTCCTTGGAAGGGGTGACGACTGATGAGTGATGCTGAATCACAACAGGGGGAAGCTGCCAGCGCAACCATCGATATCAGTGTCGACCGCCCGGCACCGGGGCGCAGGTTCGTCCAGTACACCCTGCTGGGACTCGCCGCGCTTGCTGGGGCAGTGTTCGTCGTTACTTTCCCCTCAGTGCTCCCGGATGTCGGGAGCGGAACGGCCAGACAACTACAGCTTGTTGCAAGCGTCAGCGCCGCCGTAATCGGCGTTTTCGGCCTGTACACGGTTGTTCGGACACAGGATTCCGCTCTGCCGCCGATAAAAGGGAGCCAGCCGCGTGACCCGTATCGTGACGACGAGACAGGCGACAGATCGACGGAGTTGCTCGATGAACTGCTAGAACCGGAAGCGACACAGGCAGAATCCGGCGAACTGGTCGGCGACGACATCGACGAGTTGCTCGAGAAAATCGACGGACGCGTCGACCCGTACAACGGCCTCGAAGCGAGCTATGCGTCGGAAATCAGGAACAGGCTCCGTGAGGCCGCGCGACAGATGCTGGTCGAAACGGCGGAGATATCGATGGAGGCGGCGGCCCGAGAAGTCCGCACTGGTTCGTGGACGGACAACCGCCGGGCAGCCACCTTCCTCGGCGGCCCGGACGCGCCCGGCCCGCCAATCGAGATGCAGCTACGGGACTGGGCCAGCGGCGAGGGGTTCGACCGGAAGGTCGAGGCGGCGACGGCCGAAATACGCCGCCTCCAGCGGGGTGAACACGCGTGAGAACGCGTGAAACAACCCAGCGCAACGTCGGCGTCTCGGCCGCGCTGGTGGCCGGCGGGGCCGGTATCGTCACCGGGAACCCGGTGATTTTCATGGTCGCAGCGGTGGCGCTGGTGTACGCGGCCTATCAGGCGGCCATCGGTGACCCGGAGCCGACGCTCACAATCGAGCGCCACGTCGAACCGATTGACCCGCTCCCCGGCTCAGAGGTGACAGTGACGCTGACGCTCACGAACGATGGGGACGCGACCCTGCCTGACGTTCGCGTTCTCGACGGCGTCCCGGAGCGGCTGGAGGTCGTCGACGGCTCCCCGCGGTTCGGAACCCATCTCGAAGCCGGGGCGTCAGATTCAGTCACCTACACGGTCGACGCCCGGCGCGGTGACCACGCGTTCACCGACGTGGCGGTCGTCTGCCGGAACCTGACCGGGACCGTCGAGTTCGCCGAGCAGGTCACCGTCGAGACGGGACTCTCGTGTAGTGCCAGTGTGGACACCGTTCCGCTCTCGGGCCAGACGCTTTCCCAGTCCGGGCGTATCCCGACAGACGCCGGCGGGAACGGGCTTGCCTTCTACGCTATCCGCGAGCACCAGTCCTCGGACCCGATGAGCCGCGTCGACTGGAACCGCCTCGCGAAGACGAACGAGCTCGCGACAATCGAGTTCAAGGAGACGCGAGCAGCCACCGTCATCACGCTCGTCGATTCCCGACACTCTGTTGCGGGCGAGGCAAACGCGCCCACGGCTGTCCAGTTCTGTGCCTACGCGGCCCAGCAGGTCGGTTCGGCGCTTCTAGGGATGGACAACCGCGTCGGTGCCGCCGTCTACGACAGTGGCGAGA
Organism: Haloarcula marismortui ATCC 43049; assembly: GCF_000011085.1. Lineage (NCBI taxonomy): Archaea > Methanobacteriati > Methanobacteriota > Halobacteria > Halobacteriales > Haloarculaceae > Haloarcula > Haloarcula marismortui. Next base: position 3,121,688 of record NC_006396.1, on the reverse strand, counting down.
CACTACAGCCATCGGCCAACCGGGCACAGGAACAGCGATTGGAAAGGTTCCTGAAGGGTGTTGTGAGCGGGTCGGCCACCGGGCCCTCTGGGACTCGCGATTCGTGGCTGTTCGACACCAACACCCGAACCCGGCCGGCGGAGTCGTCGACTGAAATGGCAGACCGCTACGGAATCGCCGACGGCGGCGATGCGGTGGCGACACTCGACCGCTCGATTCCGAGCGAGTCACAGGTCGTGTTCTGTACGCCCCTGCTCGACGACCGGGCGGCCGATGCGGCAAAACGACTCGCGGCGTACGGACACGCAGTCACGGTCGTCAGCCCAGACATGACGGGCGGTGACAGTCCGGGACGTACCGTCGAGCGAATCGACCGAACGGCCCGCCTCGACACCCTTCGAGGAACAGTTCGAGTTGTCGACTGGACGCCCACGGAACCGCTCGCGAAAGCCCTCATTCGTGCAACGGAGCGGTGGGCATGACGGCACTCGACAATCGACCGGCGGCGTCGAGCGCGGCGCTGACCGGAACGGTCGCAGTGCTCGTCTCGCTCGTCCTCGGCCTCGCTGTCGTGGACCCGATACCAGTGCTGGCCGGCTTCGGCGGCGGGCTCTGTATCGCCGCCGGGGTCTGGGCGCTCCGCAGCGAGGCCCGCGAGCGCATCGCTGGCGGCAGTATCCTCATCATCATCGGCGCAGGCGTGTTCTGTGGGACCGCGCTACTGGCGACTGACTACTGGTCGCTCGTTGTGGCGCTTGGATTCCCGCTGGCCGCCACACTCGTCGTCATCGACGCGAGTAGCGGGCTGGTGCCGCCGGCCGATGCGACGGACGAACTCTCGGCAATGCTTGATGAGAGTTTCGTGGTACTGGTGGTTGGCGTCATCGTCACAATTGTCTGTGCCGTCGCCGCTGCCGTCAGGCTCCCCTGGGTGTTTGTTCGCGTTGTCACTGGCTTCTCTCTCCACCCGCTCGTGGGCTTCGTGACGCTACAGGCCGGGGTCCTGCTTGCCCTGTTGTTGCTGGACCGGGCCACGGAGACGCTGGAGTCGTGGGTTCCGGCACCCACAGCGACGACCGACCGGGCGCTCGAACGACTGGACTTGCTGGGGACAAACTGGTGGGACATCGACACCCCGCTCAAGGCCGCCGTTGGCCTGCAGTTGCTCGTGGCGTTTGTTCCGACGGCGCAGATGCTGTTTGACCGCTTCCTCGACAGTCTCCCGGTGCTCGGATCGGCCCTTCGGGTCGTCTTCAGTGGCCCGCTCCATCTCCCCCTTGCAGCCGGGATTCTGGCGTTACTGGCTATCCTCATCGTCGAACGGCTCCGGCAGTGGCTACTACAGTGGCTCGGGGACGACCCCGGACAGTCACTGGCACGGCAGACCGGCAGTATCGTGGCCGCTGTGGGACTGCTGCTGGGCGCACTGGCCCTTACTGCCGCCGGCGTGACCCGGCGAGTAGCGCCCACGTTTACCGGAGGCGGCCATTATGGCTCGGCTACCGTATTGCTGCTCGGCGTCTTGATTTCGGTCGCCGTCCTCCGCGGTCTCATCACGCTGCTGGCCGAACTAGTCGGCGCAGAGGTACTGTCGCGACGGGTGGCGGGATTCGCGACCGGAAGCGGGCTGCTGTTCGTCATGACCTTGCTCGGGGCTGAGCGCGGACTCGCACCGATACTCGTCCTCGTCGGAAGCGCGGCGGCGCTACTGGTCTGGGACGCCGGCGCGCACGCCAGCAGTATCGGGCAGCAACTGGGCCGGGACGCCGAAACGACGGACAGCGAGTTCGTCCACGTCACCGGAACTGCGGCCGTCCTCGCCGGGGCTATCCTCCTCGTGCTGTTCGTTCGATACGTGCTCATCCCGGTCGCGGTTCCAACCACGTCGGCCGGGCTCTCATTCAGTTCGGTACTCGCGCTCGGACTGGTCCTGCTGGCGATAGCTGCGTTCGCCCTCGCACTGAACGCACATGAGGAGGGACCACACACCAGCGGTGACAGGAGCGGCAGCCGGGGCGAGCGGACTGCCGACGACAGCGATTAGCGCCGCCGGAGAGACAGGGGCTTTTACCCCCGCACCGCGAACCCGCAGGTATGCTGACCGGAGTCAACGTCGTTCTGGGGGTTTCGGGGTCTATCGCGGCCGTCAAGACGGTGGAGCTCGCACACGAACTCCGACGACAGGGGGCGTCCGTTCGGGCCGTGATGACCGACAGCGCGACGGGCATCATCCATCCGTGGGCGCTTGAGTTCGCGACGGACAACGAGGTCGTTACCGAAATCACAGGCAGTGTCGAGCACGTCGACCTCTGCGGGCGCTCGGGCTGGGGGGACGTGCTCTTGCTCGGACCGGCGACGGCAAACACCGTCGGCAAGGTTGCCGCGGCAATCGATGATACGCCCGTGACGACGTGTGTGACGACCGCACTCGGTGCTGACGTGCCTGTCGTCGTCGCGCCGGCGATGCACGAACCGATGTACGACCACCCCGGTGTATTGGACGCTATTGACCGCGTCGCGTCCTGGGGCGTCGAGTTCGTCGACCCGCGAATCGAGGAGGGGAAAGCCAAGATCGCAACTGAGGAGGCCATCGTCACAGCGACCGCCCGGGCCGCGGGCGACCGGCCGCTGGCCGACGAGCACGTCGTTGTGACCGCGGGCGCGACCACGGAATCAGTCGACCCCGTTCGGACGCTCTCGAACCGATCCTCGGGGCGGACCGGACGGGCGGTCGCGCGGGCCTGTTACGTCCGCGGGGCCGACGTGACGCTGGTCCACGATGGGCCGGACGTTCCTTACGCGACTGTCGAGCGGGTCGAGTCCGCCGCGGAGATGACAGCGGCTACCCGGCGGGTCGCCGGCTCCGCTGACGCGCTGATCTCGGCAGCCGCTATCTCAGATTACACCGTTGAGCAGGCTCCCGAGAAGATCAAGAGCGGACAGGCAGAACTGACGCTGACGCTCGAACCAACGCCGAAGCTCATCGACACTGTTCGGGCAGACCACCCGGACCTTCCCATAGCCGGCTTCAAAGTCGAAACCGAAGGCGACGACGAAACCCTGATCGAGCGCGCCCGCGAGATACGCGAGCGGGCCGGGCTGGCCTTCGTGGTCGCCAACGACGCGAGCGTGATGGGCGACGACGAGACGCGCGCCCTGCTTGTCGACGCAGACGCGGCCACGGAGTACGTTGGGGAAAAACAGGGTCTGGGTGCCCGTGTCGCCAACGAACTCGGTGACCATCTGTCCAGTCGTGACTGAGCGCGTAACCGATTACGAAATAGTTTTGCGTGTTCCGTTGCTCCGGTCCGATAACGACAGTACTGCCCGACGAACCGCCTATTCGGAGTTTCTAAACAGATACTGTGACTGTACCACCACCCCGTCGCCTGCTCGTGCCAGTAGCTGATTCGGTGACGGTCCGGAACACCGTCGCCTACGCCGTTGAACAGGCCGAATCGCCGGCCAGAGAGGGGCAACAACAGATATCGCTGCACCTCGTCGCCGTCGCAAGCACACGCGCCGTTGACCCCGACGCACAGACGGAGCTCGGCCAAGCCAAGGACCTGCTTGACCGCATCGATGTCTGGCTCGACGAAGACTTGGGTACTTCCCCACCGTCGAACCTCGAGGTTGAACTGGGCGTCATCGGTGCTGACCGCTACCTGTTCAGTCCCGGCGATTACGCCGACGCGATTCTGGCCTACGCCGACGAACACAGCATCGAACGGGTCGTCCTCGATCCGGAGTTCAACCCGGGCGGCACGACGCCGATGCTTCGGCCGCTCGAAGTCGAACTCGTCCGGGGCGATATCGAGGTCGAGACCGCACCCGTCGAGCGACCGGCACGGTCGACCGCACTCGCCCGCGCCGCGACGCTCCCGAAGTATCTCACCATTTTCGGAGCGTCGTATCTGTTTTACCTGCTGTTGAGTTCGTACAAACCGCTGGATTTCCTCACTGGTGCGATAACAGCGACGATCGTCACTGCGTTGCTTGCGCCGATCGCGTTCAGTCGCCAGCCGTCGCTGACCCGGATTCCGAGGCAACTCGCCCGGTTCGTGATTTACGTCCCGTACCTGCTCAAGGAAATCGCCGTCGCCAATCTCGAAATCGCGTACGTCGTCTTGCACCCGTCGCTGCCTATTGACCCCAAAATGGTCGAGTTGGAGGCCGCGATCTGGGGTGACGGAGCGGTGACGACGCTGGCAAACAGCATCACGCTGACGCCCGGGACGCTCACCGTCAGTGTCTCCCAGCAGGCGTTCGACATTCACTCGCTCACCGGTAGTTCGCGCGAGGACCTGTTTGACGGCGGCCTCGAACGAGCTGTCCGGTTCGTTTTCTACGGCCGGGAGGCGGCAGCCATTCCCTCGCCGCGCGAGCGCGGACAGGGGGACGACAACACAGTCGAGAGTGACATTGGCGACCCGGAGGTGGCCGACGATGATTGAGTTCGAGGTGGCGCTGCTGGCAATCGCGAGCGCGTTCGTCCTGTTCGCCATCGTGTCGCTGTACCGCGTGTTTGCGGGACCGACGGACCACGACAGAGTTATCGCGGTCAACGTGATGGGGACGAACACCGTTATCGCGATCGCGCTCGTCTCCGGCGCGCTCGATAAGCCGCTGTTCCTCGACATCGCGCTCGTGTACGCGCTGCTGAACTTCCTGCTCTCGATAGCATTCTCGAAGTTCAACGTCGAGCACGGGGGTGTGCTATGACGCCAACAGAGTGGGCGATTGTCGCGCTCGCGTTGATCGGCGCGTTCTTCGGCGGCGTCGCCTCGATCGGCATTGTCCGGCTTCCTGACGTTTACACACGCGCTCACGCGGCATCGAAAAGTGATACACTGGGGGCCGTCCTCGCTATCGGGGCCGCCGCACTCGCGATTCAGACCGACCTCGCGACGATCAAGGCTGTCTTCCTGCTGGTGTTTATGTTTCTGACCAACCCCACCGCCGCCCACGCCATCGCCCGGGCGGCACAGGATCAGGGCATCGAGCCGTGGACTACCGGCGATGAGGAGGACAAATCATGAGCCTCTCACTCATCGAGGCAGTGTTGCTGGTGTTCGTGCTGGGCTGTGCTATCGGCGCGGCCGTACTCCGTGACGTGCTGGCGTCACTGATGGCGTTTGCCGCCTACAGCCTCGGTATCTCCATTATCTGGGTGATGCTTGAGGCCCCCGACGTGGGGCTGACCGAAGCGGCTGTCGGGGCCGGCATCATGACGATACTGTTCATTCTGGCGCTGGCAAACACTGTTCGGCCACAGGAAAACGGCCTGTTCGAGTCGATCAGCGCCCGGACCGTCGTACTGGTCGGCGGGTTCGTCGTCGTTATGATTGCGACCGTTCCAGCGCTGCCCGCCGTCGGGGCGGATGGCGCGGCAAACCCCGTCGTCAGCGGCGAGGTAACACAGTACTACCTCGAAAACGCGTACGCGGACACCGAAGTGAAAAACGGTGTGACGGCGGTGCTCGCGGCCTACCGTGGGTTCGACACGCTGGGTGAGGCTGTCGTGGTCTTCTCAGCCGGGGTCGCAGCGCTGACCGTCCTCAGACAGGAGGTGTTCGCATGAGCGCCGACGAGCGAACCGGGCTGTACGTCGAGAGTACCATTATCATGACGACGGTCCGCGTTGTCGCGCCGTTCGTGCTCACCTTCGCCCTGTTCGTAATGTTCCACGGGGCAAACTCCCCCGGCGGTGGGTTCCAGGGAGGGGTCATCGCGGGGTCGGTCGTAATGATGCTCGCGTTTGCCTACGGGATTGACGCGGCGCGGGAGTGGCTCGACGTCCGTGTCGTCGCCGCGCTCGCATCCGGCGGCGTGCTCACGTTCGCAGCCATCGGGCTGGGAACGATTCTCCTGGGTGGGAACTTCCTCGAATATCACCTGTACGAACAGTTCATCTCGCACGTGGTTGCCTACGCTATCGAGCTCGTCGAACTGGCCATCGGTGGTATCGTCGCCAGCGTTGCTATCGGCCTCTTTTTCCTGCTTGCGGCGGGGTTCGGCCACGCCGTCGACGAACCGGAGGATGAGAGCTAATGTTTGAACTGCTGAACTCACATTACAACTACTTCGCGGTGATGCTCCTGCTCGGTATCGGCCTGTATATGCTCATCGAGTCCCGGAACCTCGTGAAGAAAGTCATCGGGATGAACATCTTCCAGACGGGCATCTTCCTGTTTTTCATCACGCTCGCGTTCCGGACCGGCGGGAACCCGCCGATAATCAAGGAGGGTGGCAGCCCCTACGTCAGCCCGCTGCCACACGTCCTCATCCTGACCGCTATCGTTGTCGGGGTGAGCCTGACCGCCGTGGCGCTGGCGCTGATCATCCGCATCTACACCGAGTACGGTACGCTGGACGAAGACAAGCTCAAACAGCTCTACTATGATTGAACAACTCCCCGTATTGTTGGTTGTCCTGCCGATCGTCGGCGGTGCGATACCGCTGGCCGCGAGTCTCGTGAGCGACCGGGCCGGGTGGCCCGTCGCGACGGTGACACTCCTCGGGCAGGCCGGCCTGGCCGGACTGCTCGCGTGGACCGTCGGCACAAATGGGACTGTGTCCTACGCGGTCGGTGGTTTCGCCGCCCCGTACGGCATCGAACTCGTCGTCGACGGGCTCTCCGGTGCCGTCGCCCTGCTCGTGGCTGTCGTGTCACTCGGCGTGCTCGCGTACGCTCGGCAGGCCGGCCCGCACTCGGGCCCCTTCTACGGACTGTACCTCCTGCTGATCGCCGGCCTGACGGGCATGACGGTCACTGGCGATGTGTTCAATCTCTACGTGTTCCTCGAAATCACGGGGCTTGCGGCGTACGGCCTCGTAGCGAGTGGCCGGGACGCCAGTGCCGCCGTCGCGGCGCTGAAGTACCTCATCATCGGGACCGTCGGGGCCTCGCTGTACCTGCTCGGCATCGGCTACCTGCTTGCGGCAACGGGCACGCTCAACATGGCTGACCTGGCGACCAAACTCGGAGAGATGGCGGCCTACGACTCGACGCTCGTCCTGACCGCGTTCGGGCTGATGGTCGGCGGGCTGACGGTGAAAGTCGCTCTGTTCCCCTTGCACACCTGGCAGCCCGACGCCTACGCGAACGCCCCGGATACGGTGAGCGCGTTCATTTCAGCGCTTGTATCGACGGTTTCGGCATACGCGCTCGCCCGCCTGCTGTTTTCCGTGTTCACCGTGGAGTTCCTGGCGGCCGTGCCCGTCGCTCGCTGGGCGCTGGTCGGGCTGGCGTGCGTGAGTATCATCGCGGGAAGTGCGCTCGCCGTCTCGCAGGACAGCGTCCAGCGGATGCTGGCGTACTCCTCGGTGTCGCAGTTCGGCCTCGTCATCGCCGGATTCGCCATCGCAACCCCACTGGCCGTCGTCGGCGCGACCGTTCACCTGCTCGGCCACGCGGTGATGAAGGGCGGGCTATTCGCTGCGACGGGCATTATCGAGCGCAAGACGGGCGCGACGACGGTGAACGGCTACGCCGGGATGGGGAGCCGCGTCCCGGTTTCGGCGTTTGCCTTCGCCGTGCTCTCGCTGGCGATGGTCGGCGTTCCACCGGCGGTCGGCTTCGTCGGCAAGTGGTACATTGTCCTCGGCGCAGTCAACACCGAGAACTGGGCCGTTGTGACCGTGTTGCTCGCGAGTACGTTGCTGACGCTTGCGTACTTCGCCCGCCTCGTCGAGCGGCTCTACTTCGCCGAGGCGACCATCCACTCGAAGCCTGACGAGGCTCCCGTAACAGATGGGAGCGGACAGGCAGTCTCGTTCGGGATGATCGCCGTCGTCGTCATCGCGGCCGCGCTCGCGGTCGCGCTGACCGCAGCCGTACCAGCGTTCGAACAGGTGCTTCGAGAGACGCTTCCACCCCTGCTAAACCAATGACTGATATCACATCACTTCGACCGCTGTTTGCAATCCTCGTCTCCGCGGTGGCCATCCCCGTGATTCTCTCGCTCAAACGTCGTCCGAACGTGCGGGAGGGGGTGACCATCACGGTGGCAGTCGCGAAGTTCGCTATCGTCGCGAGCATGGTCCCCGGCGTCCTGTCGGGGACGCGGTACGTCTTCTCCTTCGGGCAGCTGGCCACCGGGATCGAACTGGCGTTCCGCGTCGACGCGCTCGGGCTTCTCTTTGGCCTGCTTGCAAGCCTGCTGTGGATCGTGACGAGCTTCTACAGCATCGGCTACATGCGCGGCCTTGACGAGCACGCCCAGACACGCTATTTCGCCTCCTTCGCTGCCAGCCTCGCGTCGGCAATCGGCGTCGCCTTCGCCTCGAACCTGCTGACGCTGTTCGTCTGCTATGAACTGCTGACAGTGTCGACGTACCCGCTTGTTACCCACGACGAGACGGACGAGGCCCGCGCCGCCGGTCGGAAGTACCTCGCGTACACGTTCGGCGGCGGGGTCGCCGTGCTGGGTGGGACGGTGCTGGTGTTCGTCCTCGCTGGAACGACCGCGTTCGCGCCGGGCGGGCTCGAAGGTCTCGCGACGGCCGACCCGACGCTGGCACGGGCGGCGTTTGCCCTGCTGGCAGCCGGCTTCGGCGTCAAGGCCGCACTGATGCCGGTGCACTCCTGGCTCCCGGATGCGATGGTCGCGCCGACGCCGGTGTCGGGCCTGCTACACGCCGTCGCGGTCGTCAAAAGCGGCGTGTTTGGCATCGCCAGAGTCGTTCTCGACGTGTACGGGACCGGAACGATGGAGCAACTCGGCGTCGGCCTCCCGCTGGCCGCGATTGCGGCCTTTACCCTCCTGACCGCGAGTATCATCGCGCTCAGACAGGACAACCTCAAGCGGCGGCTGGCGTATTCGACGATTAGCCAGCTCTCCTATATCGTGCTCGGGCTGGGACTGCTCCACGGACAGGCATTGACGGGCGGCCTGCTCCACATCCCTGCACACGCATTCATGAAACTGACACTGTTCTTCTGTGCCGGCGCGATACACGTCGAGACCCACACCGACGACATCAGCGACATGGCCGGCATCGGGAAACGGATGCCGCTGACGATGGCCGCCTTTGCCGTCGCTGCGGCTGGGATGGCCGGAATTCCGCTGGTCGCTGGCTTCGTCAGCAAGTGGTATCTCGTCATCGGTGCGCTCAGCCTCAATGGCGGGCTCGTCTTCGCCGCCGCGTTGCTGGTCTCCGGTGTCCTCAACATCGCGTACTTCTGGCCAATCGTCTATCAGGCGTACTTCGAATCGCCGGACGGTCACGACGAGAAGCCGCTCATCGGGGGACCACTTGGCGGGCGAGACAAGGTTCGGGCCGACGGCGGTGAGGACCACGAATCGGGCGCTGCCGACGGTCACTCCGACGGGGGCGAGGTGCCGAAGCCAGAACACGTCGACCACCTCGGGAAACACGATGAGGAACACGAACACCATGGCGGCCCGCCCGCAGGTGGCTGGGACGACCGCGGCTGGCGCGGCGGCGAAAGTACGTGGTTCATGCTCGGGCCGATCCTCACCGCGGCCACGCTGTCGCTTCTGCTAGGGACAGTGCCGTACACGGCTGTCTTCCTGCGAATCGTCGACACTATCGTCGGTAATCTGCCGGGGGTGATGGCGTAATGTCGATGCTTACAGTGGTTCCACCAGTCGTCGTACTACTGGCGCTGGCAATCGCCGTGTCCCGGCTTCCGCGGCGTGCCGGACACGCGGTCGGCGCGCTCGTGCCAGCGCTCGCGGTGCCATGGGCACTTGCGGTCCCGGAGGGCGCACATCTCCAGACCCAGTTCCTCGGGTTCGACGCCGTCCTCCTGAACGTCGACCCGTTCTCTCGGCTGATGGGTATCATTTTCGGGCTCATCGCCGCGGTCGCCGTGCTCTACTCCTATGCCAGCGAGGCCAACACGACACAGACAGGGTACGCCCTCTCGTACGTTGCGACCAGCTTTGGAGCCGTCTTCGCTGGCGACTGGCTGACGCTCATCTTCTTCTGGGAGCTGATGGCCGTCACGAGCACGCTCCTAGTGTGGCACTACGGCGGTAAGGCGGTCCGGGCCGGGTTCCGGTATGCCCTGCTGCACGGGCTGGGCGGCACGCTGTTGATGGCCGCTATCCTCCGGCATTACGTCGAGGTAGAGACGTTCCTGTTCGCGTCGGTGCCGGGCGGTCCAGAAACGGCCGGTATTACGACCGGGCTGGCCGCCGCGCTGGCCGCGATCGGTATTGGCGTCAACGTCGGCTTCATCGGCCTGCACGCGTGGCTGCCAGACACCTATCCGCGCCCGCACATCGCCGCCAGCGTGTTCCTCTGTGTGTTTACGACAAAAACCGGCGTCTACGGGATGTACCGCGCGTTCCCCAACGGCCACGAGGCCATCGCGTACATGGGCGGCGGAATGGCTATCTTCGGCGCGCTGTTCGCGCTGTTCCAGAACGATATGCGGCGGCTCCTTTCCTATCACATCCAGTCACAAGTCGGGTACATGGTCGCCGGCGTTGGTATCGGAACTTCGCTCGCACAGGCTGGCGCGTTCGCGCACGTGTTCAACCACATCCTCTACAAGGGCCTGTTGTTCATGACCGCCGGTGTCGTCATCTACCGGACCGGGACAGAGAGCCTGAAGAAACTCGGCGGTCTCTGGCGGGAGATGCCGATCACAGCGGGGGCGTTCTCCGTCGCTGCGCTGTCTATCGCCGGCTTCCCCGGGTTCAACGGGTTCGTCAGCAAGGGGATCATTATCTCCGGGAGCCACTACACCTTCGGAAAGGGACCGCTCCCGCTCGGTGAGTTCTATACGCTCGAGTGGATGCTACTGCTGGGCGGCGTTGGCACGTTCATGTCGTTCATCAAGTTCGGCTACTACGCGTTCTTCCACGGCGAATACGACGACAGCGTGCCGGACGCGAACCGCGGCCAGAGCATCGCCATGGTGGCTGTAGCCGCGCTCTGTATCATCTACGGTGTGTACGACACAGCCCTGTTCACTATCCTTCCGTTCGACGTGACGAGCGGGGCCGTCGTTGACCACGTCTACAAAACGTACACTGTTCCCCACCTCATCGAGGGAGTCGTTCTAGCCGTTCTCGGACTGCTTTGCTTCGCGGTGACAAAGAAGCCCCTCTCGAAACTCGGCCGCGTCCCAGACATCGATTCGCTGTACAACCCCGCCGTCTTCTATGGCTCCCGCGGGCTCGTTGTCGGTGTGACCGAACTGTACGCCGCCGTGGACCGCGCAGTGGTGCAGGCCACGAGCGTCGTCACGCGGGCAGTGACATCCCCGAACGACGTGATTGCGGGGCTCCGCGACGACGACACTCTCGTGCATCCGATGCGAGCCGGCATCGGGCTCAGCATCCTCATTCTCGCGGTGTTTGTTACAGTGGCACTGCTGGCCCTTTCGTGAAGGTCTAAAAACATATTCTGTGATAATTGCAGACTTAATCGGCTGCATACGGTTTCAAACACCCCAGAATAGCTGTTAACAGACAGGGCAATTACACGTTCTGATAATACAGGTGCAGACTTATATATCTCCATAGCCACGATTCGATAAGCACGGCATAACAGGGCGACCTGTTGATGCGTGCGGACACAACAATGGAACTCAAACGATTCTTCAACGACGACGATGCTGTGTCGCCGGTCATCGGGGTCATCCTGATGGTCGCAATCACGGTCATCCTTGCAGCCGTTATCGCAACATTCGTCCTCGGTCTGGGCGATCAGGTCAGTAACACGGCTCCACAGGCTAGCTTTAGCACCGACTACGACAGCTCAGGTGGTGGGGGCAGCGAAGGTGCAGTAACCATTACTCACGACGGCGGTGACTCGATCAAAGGGAGTAACCTCTTCGTTCGCGGATCAGGTATCGACGATACTGGAGAATGGAGCAGTGATCTTAACGGTGATACCAGCGGAAGTAATAGTAAAGTAGTTGCTGGTGACCGAGCAACAGTTGATGTTAATTCGAGATCTTTCGAGTTCAGGGTTGTCTTCCAGTCTGATAACGGAGATACCTCCGCGACACTCGCAAGTGCGTCCGGACCAAACGCATAAACTCGCGACGTCTCGTTTTTTCCGGCACTGAAACCCGTGATTTTATAACTGATGAACGTCCTGATTTTCGCTGTATTCCCTGTGATGGGTGGTGGGGATTGGAGAAATTGACATGAGCAAGCAGGTAAAACGGTCAGACTCCGCTGCGGACGACGACCTTTCCAAAGGCGAGATATTCGACGTGCTGCAGAACGAGCGGCGTCGATACACGCTTCAGTATCTACGGGAACACGACGGCCCGGTACAGCTCGGTGACCTCGTGTCACACGTCGCGGCACAGGAGTACGACTGCCCGAACACTGCAGTCACGAGCGCGCAACGAAAGCGCGTTTACACCACGTTACAGCAGTCCCATCTCCCGCGAATGGACGAGACGGGTATCATTAACTACGACGATGAAAACGGGACGATCTCCAAGACTGCACACACAGAGGAACTCACCGTCTATCTCGAAATCGTGCCGGGCAGTGAGTTCCCCTGGCGCGAATACTACCTCTCGCTCGGCGCGGTCAGTCTGGCGATCGTGACGATCCTCTGGGTCGGCGTCTATCCTTTCACGGCAATTCCGCCGCTGGTCTGGGCCACGCTGATCGCGGTTGTACTCAGCGTCTCCGCGGGCTATCACACCTATGCCGGTCGTGAGATGACACTGACCGAGTATGTGGCCCAAGAAGCCGAGTCCGACGACTGAAGCGCGCAGTCTCTTTCATGGCCTGTGCTGTTTTGTTTGCCGCATTTACTGCTGAACTATCGAAATACCGCCGTATCGAATTCCGGCGGTACAGCCAGCCTTGAAGTCTTTCAAGGCAGCATTGAACGGCTAAAACGTACTGTGAGTATAAGTGGGCACATCTCATGTGGTTGAGTCAGCACACCCCGCGAACCGGTAAGGAAGTCCTTCGATCTATAGGGGATTCCTACTCGGGTCACACTCGCGGTGTGCGTCGAACAAACCATGGATATCAAACAACTCATCCACGACGACGACGCAGTGTCGCCGGTCATCGGGGTCATCCTGATGGTCGCAATCACGGTCATTCTGGCCGCAGTAATTGCCTCCTTCGTGCTTGGTCTTGGCGACCAGGCACAGCAGACAACGCCGCAAGCTAGCTTTAGTTGGGACTACGAATCTGGCGCATCTGGTTCTAATAATGCAGATGGTATCGTCACAATCACGCATGACGGTGGCGATACTATTGCTCTCAATAGCTTGTATGTACGCGGTACGTTTGGGAGCAATTCTGATACATCAAGTAATGGAAAATGGGACACCCACAAATCAGCCAGTACGAGTGGGTCCGAAGTCAAAGCAGGGAGTAATACTGAAATTAGAGTCGATAATAATTACGACCTCCGCGTAATTTACGAGCCACCAGAGGGAGACACCTCGGCTACACTCTCACAAGATACCGGGCCTGAAGCGTAATCCGGTTTCAAGTTTTTTATTTTTGAGTTGGTGAGCAACAGCATTCTCTCCACGACACTTTTATCCCCAGATATCTAGTGACTGGTAACAATGGAAAGAGCGCGGGCTGTTATCACCAGTGTGATAGCCATTATACTCGGCGTCACACTGCTTTCCGGCCCGCTGGTCCCCAGCGTCACGCTGGCATCCGAGCCAGAGTCGGTCGCACTCGAATCGGGCAATGTCACGGTTTCCACAGTTGAAATGCCGGAGGAAGTAACGATTGAGAAAGGGTCCTACGGCGCGGCAAGCTACTACCTCGATGCACCGCCGGTCCGTATACACTTCGCGAATCTTACCGGACGGCCGACACTCGTCTACAAACTCACCATCGAGGAACTGGGCTACACGCGGACGACGAATCACTTCTTGGACGACTCAGCTGGGGACACGTACGCGCTGACGCTGGCGTCGGACACGTTCACCGACGAGGAGATAGAGCGCGAACAGTACAACGGAACAGTGACCGTGAGCAAGCGCGACGAGGCTGGCCACGGCGTGGTGGCGACGCGCAACATCACGATATCGGTGGTCGAATGACGGCGGCGGAGTTCGTCGGGCGTCTCCGACAGCGGACACCCGCCCTCTCAAACACCCGCGAGACGGCGTATTCGGTGCTGTTTGGCGACCGACTCGGCCTGAGCGTGTTTCTCGCGACGGTCGTGCTGTTCGGGCTACTGTGGCGGACGGCGTTCCTGATAAACGATTCCTACACGCTGGCGAATGGGCTGTACAGCCTCTCAAACGGACAGCTAGCGATGACTGAAGCGGCCTACGGGCCCGGACTAGAGACGCCGGGGGCAAATAATTACGGCGGCAAGTGGTACGCGCGAAACTACGGTGTCATTGTCCTCTCGCTGCCGCTCGTGTTCGTGCTTGACCTGCTCACCACCATCGTCGAACTCCGCATTGCGCTGGTCGCACTCTGGTCGCTCGCGCTGTTAGCGCTGGTGGTCCAGTGCAGTTACTACACCGACGGTGACTGGCTCCTCTACGGTGGTACCGTCACTGTCTTGGGACTGTTCGGGCTGAACGTGACGCTGGCGCAGCCGCTCGACGCCGGCCAGACCCATCTATACGCGCTGCAACTGACGCACCTCCTCATCGCAGCGTTCACGCCGGTGGTACTCTATCGGCTCCTCAGCCGGGTTCAAACACGTCGGCTGGGGCTCCTGAGCACCGTGGTGCTCACAGCCGGGACGCCACTGGCCTTCTGGGCGTCGGTGCCGAAGCGCCACGCCGTCACCGGGACAGTGGTCGTCTGCGTCGCGTACTGCCTCTATCGGAGTCGCAAGCCAGCAGACGGGGAAGTTATCACGCAGCGGCAGACCTTCCGGGCACTCGCCTACGCGCTGGTGGGATTGTACGCATGGGTACACGCTCCGGAAGCGCTCCTGCTCTGTGTTGCCCTGGCACTGGTCGATATCCCGACGGCCCCGGACAACAGCCCCCGAACGCTGGCTCGTATCGGTGTCGTCTTCGGCCTCTCCCTGCTGCCGTTCTTGATCACGAATATCGCCATCTCCGGTTCCCCGGTGAAGCCCCCGAGGTTGATTTCCCGCGGTGGCTCCCTGGGCGACAGTACTGCGAGCAGTGCAAGCGGTGGCAGCGGTAGCGGCGGTAGCGGCGGCAGTGGTGGCTCTGGTGGGTTGCTTACATCGCTGGCACCCCTGTTTGGTGCCCTCGAAAGCGGGATGCAGCCACTGTCACTGCTGGGTGGCGAACTCGCTTCGGGACTCAGAACGCTCCAGCGGCAACCAAATGACGTGTACCACGCGTTCGTCCGATCAGGAAGTGCGAGCGGCGCGCTCGACATCGGCGGCGAGGAATCCGTCAATCTCTCACTGCTTGAATCCGCGCCGATTCTCGTCGCCATGGTCGGTGCACTCCCAGTCGTCCGACGGCTGCGTCTGCCATCGTCGATGGCTGACCGGACACTCAGCGCCGGCCGTGTCGTGGACGTGTTCGCCATAACGGCGTTCGTCGGCGTCATCCTCCTGTACAACACCCGCTTACCACTGCACGCACAGGTGACTGCCCGGTATCTGTTCCCGCTCTATCCACTCGGCGTGTATCTGCTCGTGCGGCTCCCAGCGGTACGCAAGAGCCTCGCGAACCACTGGTACACATTCCTCTGGACAGTTGCGGGGACAGTGTTGATCGGCGGCCAGGTGACCGTGATGTTTGTTGCGCTGACGGTGAACGGCATCGGCGAGGCGTTCCAGTTGCACGCGCTGCTCGCGGTTGGCATCGCTGTCCCACTCGGTATCTGGACACTTTGTGGCCGCTCTGAAGGCCAAGCAGGGCAGGTCGGTGCAGTGCTTCTCGGTGCCGCAACAGGTGTGGCGGCTGTGTTCCTACTGCTGACGAGCGTCGAGTACTACGCGCTGGGGGATGCACACCTCTTGCCGATGATGCGAGCGCTCGGTGAGTTGCTGTCGCTCTACTGAGTCGGTGACGGAGAATTTTAGTACGGGCTTGTAGTACCGCCAGCATGGACCGACTCAAGAAGTCCCTACTCGAAGCGCCAATTATCGAGAAGGAAGGCTATCACTACTTCGTTCACCCCATCAGCGACGGGGTTCCGATGCTTCGACCGGAACTTCTGCGCGAAATCGTCATCAAGATCATCCGGAAGGCAGAGCTCGACGACGTCGACAAGATCGTCACACCGGCGGCGATGGGTATCCACATCTCCACAGCCGTCTCGCTGATGACCGATATCCCACTCGTCGTCGTCCGCAAGCGTCAGTACGGGCTTGACGGGGAAGTGTCACTGTCTCAGGTAACCGGCTATTCCGAGAGCGAAATGTACGTCAACGACGTGTACGAGGGCGACCAGGTCCTCGTCCTTGACGACGTGCTCTCGACCGGCGGGACGCTGGCCGGACTTACAGGCGCGCTCGAAGACATCGGCGCGGACATCCGTGACATCGTCTGTGTCATCAAGAAAGCCGACGGGACGAACAAGCTCGACGAAGCCGGGTACGACGCCAAGACGCTGATCAACGTTCAGGTCATCGACGGCGAGGTCACCATCGTCGACGAGCACGGCGACGACTAGGGCGGCTGTTAATACGGTTCCTGTAGCGATTTGGAAGCGGGCCGCCAGTAGTTGCCAGTAGCCTTACAAAATGCTGGGCCGACACTAGCCGTTGTGTCTCCCTCTATTCGATCCCTTGCAGGGGATTTCGCCGCCCTGTTCAGTTCGCTTGTGTTGCTTGGGCCACTGGCGCTCGCATTGCTCGTCGGCGCGAGCAGAATTGTCGCTGGACTAACGGCGCTCACGATTTCGGACCCGCTCGGAACCGTCGGATTCAGTGCGGCTGTACTGCTGGCGCTCTGGCTGGCGCTGGAAGGGGCGATGGTACAGCGATACGGCTTCGAGGCGATGGACCGCGGCGGCCCATTTCAGCGCGGTGCCCGGTATCTGTCGGTCGCCGTCACGACCCTCGCCGGACTTATCGTTTCCGTCCAGTTGGTAGCGCTGGCGCTCCCATGGGCGTTCAAGACGCAGAACACGCCTACACAGGTCCTTAGCGTGTTGCTCGTTGTTGCGCTGGTCGCCACACTGTACCGGATACTCACGGCGGCCAGAGAGGGGTATCTCCACGGCAGTGAGCAACAGCGGTGAACAGGCTAAACGCAGTCTACAACGCAAGAGAGATTTGAACCACATTCACGCCGCTCTCTTCGATCGCTTGTGACTTTCTTCAAATCTACTGAATACGCCAGTCACCCACGAATTTGTGAGCGACAGAATATAGCGGGAGATAGAGTTGAACAACGCGAACACCTCATATCACTCGGTGTTCTCTCGTTCAAATCTTCTCAGCTATAATTGCCGCACTCAGCGTTGTTTGGCGGTAAAACGCCGCACTGGAAGAGTGAGTTCGGCAAAATGATAGCGGGAGGTAGATTTGAACTACCGATCTGCGGGTTATGAGCCCGCCGGAATCTCCTGGCTATCCCATCCCGCTACTTCTTCGTAGTCCGGTCCCCTCATTAAGGGTTGTGATTCGAGTGCCGTCCGTGAGTTAGTAACGCGCTATGCTCACCCGTCCGCATGGACCTGCCAGGTGAAGATACTCTCGGCGACGTAGTTGACCAGCATCGCAACGCCAATGGCGAGTGGGCTCGCGGCAATGAACCACAGGTCAGTTCCGGCGACAACGAGTTCAATCGTCAGCCACTGCGTGAGCAGCCAGTAGATGGCAAGCTGGACCGCGACACCGCCGGACCGGACCAGATGGGATTTCCCGAGCCGCTTGGCGAACGAACGGCGGTCGGCATCACCCTGGCCGGCGAACGTCCAGTGTTCGTTGACCAGAAACATCACGAGAATCGCCGTTTCGACGCCGGCGGCTTTGGCCCACATATCGCTGACACCGAAAACCAGGCCGAGTACGGCGAGAACCGTGTTGTCGCTGATCGCACCGACAACGCCGACGGAGACGAACTGGCCGAACCGGACGCCCGATACGAGCGACTCGAACCGGTCGGGAACGATGCGTCGAACCTGCTGTTCGATGTCCATCATCGGTCCTTCTCGATAAGAGCGGTTGGCTCGTCGAAATGTTCGGCCAAGGCCGTGTGGAGGCGGTCATCGCGCAGTTGCTTCGACCGGTGGCGAGCCGTCAGCAGTGCTTCGAGTAGGTCTATCGACGTTCGTATCGGCGACACCGTCGAGCCGGGCTTGTCTTCCCATTCTATCGGCACCTCTTCGATACGCAGGTCCAGCGCCGCCGCGATGGCGATCAGTTCGACATCCCACGCGAAGCCGGGCTCGTACAGGTGGTCGCGAACGCGCTCCCACGCGGCCACGTCGATGGCTTTCGCACCGCACTGGTAGTCATACAACCGTGCGTCAAGCAACTGGCCGGCAAGCCATGCGAAGCCGTCGCCGAGGAACCGCCGGGCAAACGTCTGGTGGGTGGCGACCGTCGCGTCCGGGTGACGGCGGGAGCCCACAGCGAGGTCCGTTCGGCTGTCGATGACCGGGTCCAGTATCCGTTCGAGTGAGTTGACCGGTGTCGACCCATCGGCGTCGACAAAGGCCAGCACGTCGGTCTCCAGCCGCTCGAACCCAGCGGTGATAGCTGCGCCTTTCCCGCGGCGATAGGGCACGGTGTGGACTTCGATTGGGAGCGAACGGAGCTGTACAGGAACGCCGTCTCGTGGCGCATCAAGCTCGACAACAATGGTCTGCGGGGCAAGGGCACCGTCAATGGCGGCAATATAGGTCCCGAGCTGGTCCATGTCGGGACGGTAGGCTGGAAGGACAACCCCGACGGAACGCGACATTGCCGAGTAGTCGGACAGGCGGAACTAAAAACAGTTCGAAGCTACTGGTTCCTGATCAGTTGATAAGTCCGGAGGCAACGAAAAAGCGTATAGGCCAGCGAACCGGTCCCTTCACTGATGGAATACGGGCTCCTCGCCACCTGGCTCGCCCTCTACCTCCTGTTACTGTACGCTGGCGGGACCGTCGCCGGACTATTGTTCCCCCGCTTTGCCGACCGTGGACTCGCCTTCGGCGTCCCGGTTGCCGTCTCGATACTGTGGCTGGCCACCTATTTCGTCGGTCGCCTCTCGCTGACGCTTGGCATCTGGCTCGGCGTCGCCGTGCTCGCCGTGAGTACACTGGCTGTCTGGCGGAGCGACAATGGACCGAACGCCCGAACGTACGCGGAGACAGCCGGCGTGTTCACAGTCGCGTTCCTGTTCGTCGTCGGCATCCGGGCGCTCGACCCTGCAATCATCCCCATTGGCGGCGAGAAGTTCCTCGATTTCGGCCTGTTACAGTCGCTCGTACGAGCTGACAGCCTCCCGCTAGAGGACATGTGGTTCGCCGGCGAGTCGGTCGCATACTACTACGGTGGGCACCTCATCGCGGCGATTCTCACCAGAATCACGGGAACCGCCGGCCAGTTCGCGTACAATCTCGCGCTCGCTGGATTTTATGCCACGCTGATCACGGCGGCGTACGGACTGGCCGGCGCTGTCGCGAGCGAACGCGGCCTCCCGCGACGGCTGGCCGCCGGCCTCACGGCGTTCTGTGTCGGCATCGCGAGCAATCTGTCGACGCCTGCAAAGTTCGTTATCTGGCTTCTACCCGATGGGCTGGGCCGGACAGTTGCCGAGCGGGCTGGCTACGAACTAGACGGGCTCGCGGCGGGGCCGGACTCGTTCAGCTACTGGGACGCGAGCCGCGTCATCGAGGACAGCGCGGCCGATTTCGGCACGTACGAACCCGGTGCTGCGCTGGTCATCGACGAGTTCCCGCTGTTTGCCTGGCTCAACGGCGACATGCACGCCCATATGATGAGCACGGGCTTCCTGTTGCTCGCCGCCGCACTCTGTTTCAGCTACTACCAGACGCCGGCCGTCGAACGCCGGCGACGGCTCGCACTGCTTTTCGGTGCGCTCCCGGCCGTCGCGGGCATCATGGCCGTAACGAACACGTGGTCGTTCCCGTCGATGGGCGGACTGGCCCTGTTGACGGTCACCGTTGCGCCGGCCGACCCGACGACGCTCCTCCCGGATGATATCGGACAGCGGCTCCGACTGAACGGACCGGGTCAAGAGGGCGTTCGGATTGGGATGGGGCTGGCCGTCGCTGGCAGCGTCCTTGCGCTGGGACTGCTCTGGTCGCTCCCATTCTGGCTTGGCCCGGCGAGCGGCCGCGAGATTGCGGTTCTGCCCGACCGGACCTCGCTACTTGAACTCCTGGCCGTCCACGGCCTGTTCGTCGCCCCGTTCTGGCTGTACCTGTACGCCCAGACCGGGCGTGCTGTCGGGCAGAGTACGGCCCGCATCGTCGGTCTCGTGACCGTCGGAACGGCGGCGCTCGCCGCGACGCTTGACATCGCAGCGGTCGGCTTGCTCGCCCCGCTACTGCTCGGCGCGTGGCTGTTCGCGCGCTCGCCGACGCTTGACCGTACCGTCGACGCGGTCCCAGCGCTCGCTGACGGCGGCGACCGGCCCGTTGGCTTCGAAGCCATGCTGATTCTCGCTGGCGCGGGTCTGGTCTTCCTCGTCGAATTCGTCTTCGTCAGGGAGAACATCGGCCGGATGAACACCGTGTTCAAGACGTACATGCAGGTGTGGGTGCTCTGGGGGGTCGCCGCCGGCCCCGTGCTGGCGTGGCTGCTCACTCGTTGGCGGCCGACCGGCGACCGCGCGCGAGCGTGGGTAACCATCGGCGTCCGCGCGTTCGTCGCCCTGCTGGTCTGTTCGGCGTCGCTGTACGGCGTCTTTGCGCTCTCGAATCACGCCGACGCCGCGGGAGAGCCCACACTAAACGGGCTGGCATACCTCGATGACGACCATCCAGAAGAAGCCGAAGCGATTCGATGGCTCGATGCGACAGCGGAGGGCCGGCCAACCATTGTCACGGCCGCCCCCGCTGACTATGAGTGGGACGCCAACGAGGGCAAGGGCGCAAGCGCGCCGTCGAGCCTGACCGGACTGCCGACCGTCGCGGGCTGGACCCACGAGGCCCAGTACCGCAACGACACGGTGTACGACCGCCGCGTCGACGACGTGGAGACGATTTACACCGGCGACGCGACCGAGCAACGCCGCCTCCTCGAAGCATATGACGTGCGCTACGTCTACGTCGGCCCGGCCGAACGAGCCCGCTACGGTGACGTGACTGTCGACCAGCTACAGGGCGTGACCGTAGCGAAACGAGCCGGCGGCGTCACGATCTACCAGGTCCGACCGGAATACTTCTGAAAAAGGAGCGGGGTACTCTTGGCGAACGGCGATTTTTCAGGGAACGATGCGGGCCACTCAGGACTCGGCGTTCGGCGGCGCGCGATCGCGGAGCACGGTGACGGCCTCAGCTTCGATGTCGTCCGTGTCCAGATGCATCGGAATGTATTCCTGGGTCTTGAACGTCTCTTCTTCGTCCTCCGAGCCGATAGTACACCAGAGCTGTGGCCGGTCCGGGCCGTGCCAGTCGCCCTGCCGCGAGACCGAGAACACCTCGTACTCCTCGTCCTCGTACTCGATGCGGCCGCCCTTTCGCAGCCCCGGGTCGCCGTGGATAATGAGCTTCTTCATGCCCGTTCCTTTGCCAACAGCGTACTTAGTGACTTCGAAGGCGATTGCGACACAGCACAGTAACCGACAGCGAGCGTCGAGGGATTACCTGTAACTAGAATGTCCTTATATTCTTACCGGTCGTGTCTAGATGCTTAACAGCCTGATAGCCGAGATTTATATATCCGGAATCGCGACAGTCGTGTATGTTGAAACAACAGCAGCGGTCGTGCGAGCGGGCCTCAGTCGTCGTCAGCCCGATGGACGACGACGGACGGATGGAACTCCGGGACGTCGAAGCCGACGAGACCTACGAGGTTGTGGACTACATCGACAGCGAACTGGCGACGAAGCTCCGGTCGCTCTCTGCTGGAGAAGCGGTGAATCTCGAACTGCTCTCGGGTTCGGAATCAGGTGTGTTCGGGGCAGTCCGAATCGAATCTAGTGGACCGTCAGCCCGGTTCCAGTAGCCGGAGCAGTGGCGGAACGCGGACGGGCTGAATATGGCGGTTAGTCGTGTGACAGGGACGGTACTGTGGGGCACACAGCAGGTGCGAACCAAACGGGTTTTAAGCGGCCACGTCAAATCGCTCGGTAAGGCCGATATCTATGCAGATGCCACGACGCTTCAACACGTACTGTCCGCACTGTAACGAGCACCAGGAACACGAGGTCGAGAAAGTCCGTAGCGGCCGTCAGACCGGCATGAAGTGGATCGACCGCCAGCGCGAGCGCAACTCCGGTATCGGGAACGACGGGAAGTTCTCGAAGGTCCCGGGTGGCGACAAGCCCACCAAGAAGACGGACCTCAAGTACCGCTGTGGCGAGTGTGGGAAGGCCCACCTCCGCGAAGGATGGCGCGCCGGCCGACTGGAGTTCCAGGAGTAACGATGGCAGGAAGCTTCATCACCGTCGAATGTCCCGACTGCGAGAACGAACAGTCTCTCTTCGAGAAGGCCGCGAGCGAAGTTTCGTGTGCCGTCTGTGGCCACACCATCGCCCGCCCGACGGGCGGCAAGGCCGACATCGAAGGCGAAGTGACCGCCGTCGTCGAGGCCCGATAGGATGAAATACAGCGGCTGGCCCGAACCGGGCGAACTCGTCGTCGGCAAGATCGACGAGATCGAGGACTTCGGCGTCTTCGTCGACCTCGACGAGTACGAAGGCAAGCGCGGCCTCTGTCACATCTCCGAGGTCGCCAGCGGATGGATCAAGAACGTCCGCGACCACGTCAACGAAGGGCAGACAGTCGTTGCCAAGGTGCTTGACGTCGACGAGAGCGCCCAGCAGATCGACCTCTCGATCAAGGACGTCAACGACCACCAGCGAAAAGAGAAGATTCAGGAGTGGAAAAACGAGCAGAAGGCCGACAACTGGATGGAGCTGGCCTTCGGCGAAGACCTGGACGACGAGACCTACGCCGCCATCGCCAACGAGCTGTTGGCGGAGTTCGGCTCGATGTACGATGGGTTCGAGTCGGCAGCGATCCACGGGAAGGACGCCCTCGAAGACGTCGACCTCTCCGAGGAGGAGATCGACGCCATCGTCCAGACGGCCCGGAACAATGTCTCCGTGCCGTACGTGCAGGTCACCGGCTACGTCGACCTGTCCTGTCCCGAAAGCGACGGCGTCGACATCATCAAGGAAGCGCTGCAGGCCGCGGAGGGCAACGGCGAGGTCCCCGACGAGATCGAACTCGAAGTGACCTACGTCGGGTCGCCCGAGTACCGCATTCAGGTGCAAGCGCCTGACTACAAGACCGCCGAGGACGCACTCGAAGAGAGTGCAGACCGCGCCGCGAAAGTCGTTGAGCAACACGGTGGGTCGGGGCAGTTCCACCGCGAACGCAGCGAAGACGACGAGTAAGTCGGTTGCTGCGCCAGTGATTCACCACCGATGAAATCGGATATCCACGTCTGTGCCGTCTGGGAGTCCGAACACGACCGGCCGGTGTACACGCTGGACGACACCTGTCCGGAGTGCGGGGCCGAAGCGGTCAACAGCGCACCCGCGCCGTTCTCTCCTGAAGACAGCTACGGCGAGTATCGACGTTCTCTTAAGCGCCGCAGCCGGGAATAAGCCGTATGGACGAATTCGACATCGAGCGCGTAGCGGACCCCGACCTCGACGAACCGGTACTGGTCGAGGGCTTACCCGGCGTCGGCCACGTCGGGAAGCTCGCCGCAGAGCATCTGCTGGAGGAGCTCGAAAGCGAGCTCGTCCGCCGCGTCTACTCGACACATTTCCCACCGCAGGTCAGCATCGATGAGGGCCAGGCACAGCTTGCCTGCGCCGAGTTCCACGCTGTCACCCCCGAAGAGGGACAGGACCTGCTCGTGCTCTCTGGAGACCACCAGGCCCAGAACAATCAGGGCCACTACGGCCTGACCGATACGTTCCTCGACATCGCCGACGAGTTTGGCATCCAGCGGGTGTTCGCTCTCGGCGGCGTCCCGACCGGCGAACTCATTGAGGAGTACGACGTGCTCGGTGCGACGACGACCGAGGATTTCAAGGAGACGCTGGAGGAGTCTGGCGTGGCCTTCCGCGAGGACGAACCGGCCGGCGGCATTGTCGGCGTCTCCGGCCTACTGCTGGGCCTGAGCAAGCGACGGGACGTGCCGGCCAGTTGCCTCATGGGCGAAACGTCGGGCTATCTGGTCGACCCCAAGAGCGCGCAGGCCGTCCTCGAAATCCTGCAGGACGTCATCGGGTTCGAGGTTGACTACAGTTCGCTGGAGGACCGTGCTGACGAGATGGAGGAAGTCGTCCGGAAGATCCAAGAGATGGAACAGCAAAACTCCCCGTCGCCCGCCGACGAAGACCTCAGATACATCGGTTAAGACGGATTGTTATTCCTCGGTCGCAGTACTCGCTGACTACGGAGTTGTGTCTGCCAGAAGTGACAGACAGCAGTCCGCCCAGAGCAGTCACGTGTTACCGGAGAGCGGGAATTTCTTTACCACTGGAGCCTAATGGAGGGTCGTGCAGACACAACCGGGCGTCCTACCGGAGTGGCTGGTCCTTGGGCTCGTTTTAGGTGTCGTCGGGAGCCTCGTCGTCGCCGGTCTGTTCGTCCTCGCGAACCGTGTGTTTCCGGCCAAGCGGCCGAACCGGCAGGCGACCGACGGCGGGGAGATGCGACGCCGGGCGGAACTCCGAGAGTATCTCACAGCCATCGACGAGCAGTTCGCCGAGAACCACTTCGTCGAGGGGCAACACGTCGCCTTCTATCTCCCCAAGCGGGACGTGGCAATCACGTTTGACGCCCGGGCGTACTACCGTATCGAGCGGTCGCCGACTATCCCCGTACTGGTCGAACACGAGATGCCCGGCGTCTACCTCGGCGCGCGCCTGCCCTTCGAGACGCCCGAAGTCGACCTCGGCCCGGACCCTGAGGAGGAACCACACCCGACGGTGCAGGCGTTCAGCGAACTGGGCCTGACCCAGAGCGCGTCGCTGGACGACGTGAAATCGGCCTACCGCGAGCGCGTCAAGGAGGTCCACCCGGACCACGGTGGCAACGAGGACGAGTTCAAGCGTGTCCGGGAAGCGTACACCACTGCAAAACAGCACGCGTCTGGTGCGTCGAGACAGCGCGCATCGTAGGGAGAGACTGAACACCTGTCACTGCATCGGGACACAACAGACCGGGACAGCCGCATTACGAACAACTGTCTCGGTGACGCTTCCGGTCAGGTATCGCGTGAGGCCGGAGCGGCCGTGTGTTCCCATCGCGATGAGGTCGATATCGTGTTCCTCGCTGTAGGAGAGAATCGCGCGTGCAGCCGGGCCGCTTGCGATGTTGCCTGCGATGCTGACGTCTGCGTCTCTGGCACGCTCATGGACCGTTTCGAGTGCCTCCTGTCCGGTTTCCTCAAGCGCATCGTGAATCTCTGCTGATCCCTCGACGCCGCCAAATCGGCTCGTGTCGACAGAATAGAGCGTGTGTACGGTTGCATCATATATCTCCGCTAGCGTGATCCCCCATTCAATTGCGAGGTCTGCCCCCTCGCTGCCGTCAGTCGGGAGGAGAATGTTTTCGTACCGTTGATCGCCGATTTCGACGATGTCCCCATCCGGAGTGACCGTGACGACCGGGACAGCTGCAGTCCGGAGCGTCTTTTCTGCAACACTCCCGAGGACAACCCGTTCGAACCCTGTCTGCCCTTGCGTCCCCATAACGATGAGATCGATATCGTGGGTATCGACGTAGTCGTTGATCGCCTGAAACGGGATCCCCGACTCGACAGCGGTAGTGATCTGTCCGGAGAGATGCGTCCGGGCGAGTCTCGCGATGGAGTCCACCGCTCGTTCGGCCTCCGTTTCGAGGAGCCGCTCCCGCTCTGTCTGTCCATCAGCGTTCAGATCCGGTTCGATGTCACGGGCGTCAACCGCTGACAGTACGTGGAGGTCGGCACCGATTGTGGCAGCGAGGTCAATGCCTCGCCGGGCCCCTATCCGTGCCCCGTCACTGCCATCGGTCGGCACGAGAATCGAGTTAATCGTTTGACTCATAGTCACGGTTTGACAGGCTATTGATTTAACACTACGTTCGATTCCCACCACACTGTTATAGAGTGAATTTGGGCCAGCCTGCGCTGCGTACGTGTACTGTATCTTGTATGCCTCGTTCAACGGATGTCGTACCCGCCAGCAACTGCCGGCGAGATAGAAGGTCGTTCACAGCCGGTGGTACTGGGTTGTTGAAGCAAGCGCACCACCATTTTATCCACAGTCTGCCCGTAGTCGCGGTATGATCGCACAGATTCTCGTCCCGATGGACGACTCGGAGATGGCCCAACAAGCGCTCAAGTACACCCTTGAAAACCATCCCGACGCGGAGATTACTGTCTTACACGTCGTGGGCGGACCCTCACCGTTGGGGGGAGCAGCCACCGCACTTGCTCTTGCAGATGACATCGAAGCGGCCGCCGAGGAGCGTGCGGAGAAGGTGTTCGACGACGCTCGCGAACTCGCTGCCGAGTACGATACCGACATAACCACCGAGGTGCAACTGGGCCACCCGTCGCGAGCGGTTCTGAATAGAGCCGGCGACTTCGATGCGGTCGTGCTCGGAACTCACGGCGGCTCGTTGGCCGATCGGCTGGTCGTCGGGAACGTCGCCCAGAAAGTGTTCCGTAACTCGCCTGTTCCAGTCATCATCGCACGGTGAGTGGCGGTCGCTAAGGACAAGAAACACCCTTCGCGGGCTTAGGAGTGACTACGGCGTCACGACGAGCTTTCCAACGCTATCGCGGTCCTGCATCGCCGCAAACGCCGCACCGGTCTCCTCCAGGGAGTACGTCGCCTCTATCTCCGGGGTGAGTTCGCCGTCAGCGACGAGGTCGACAAGTCGTTCCAAATCGCCCTGCGTCCCCATCGTACTCCCGATAACGCGCTTGTGACCGAGGAACAGGTCGGGAATATTGATCTCGGATGTGCCGCCGGCGGTCCGACCACAGACGGCCATCCGGCCACCGCGACGGAGAACATCCAGACCGACCTGCGTGTACTCACCACCGAGGTGATTGAGGACGCCATCAACCGTCCCGATCTCGGTGACCGCTGCCCGAATCTCGTCCGGATCGGTGCTCTCGATGGCGTAGTCCAGACCGAGCGATTCGACGCGAGTTAGCTTCGCCGCTGAAGACGAGGTCCCGACGCTGTGAGCGCCGAGAACGGACGCGAGTTGCACGCCTGCGACGCCGACACCGCCGGTGACGCCCGGGATAAACACCAGATCGCCCGGTCCAGCGTCGACCCGACGGAGCATATGGAAGGCCGTCATGTAGGCCGTCGGAAGCGCGGCCGCGTCGACCGGTTCCACGCCGTCGGGAAGCCTGACGAGGCGGTCGGCCTGCACACGGGCCGCCTCGGTGAGGCCACCGTGGTACAGCGAGAAGTTCTCACAGAGGTTCTCCGGCCCCTCACGACAGTAGCGACACGTCCCGCAGGTCTCGTTCGGACAGAGGACCACGCGGTCCCCGGGTTCGACAGCGGTAACCCCGTCGCCGACGGCATCGACGGTCCCGGCGACATCGAGACCGCTGACAAACGGTAAATCATCCGTGTCGACCATCGCGGGATCCCCCTCGAGAACCCAGAGGTCGTGGCGGTTGATCGCACACGCTTCGACGGAGACCACTGCCTCGCCGTGTTCGGGCTCTGGGGTTGCTTGGTCGATAACCGAGACGCCGTCCGGGCCGGTGAGTTCGCTGAACGCTGCAACGCGCATTAGCTTCGTGAATGGGTCAGAGCCGTATAAACAACATCGAAGTGTGGGATACCTGCCTGCTTGACGGCAATATCGGACCCGCTCCCCCGGGCAGCCGCCCGAATTCTCAGATGCCCTGGCTCATGAGGTGGCTGCGCAGCAGGTCCGCCTCCTTGCTCCCGGCGACAGGGTTCACTAGAACGACGACATCGTCGTCGTCGAAGGCCCCATCGTCAGCCAGTGCCCGCGCACCGGCGATCGCGGTCCCGCCGGTCGCACCGGTTTCCGGCCCCATCTCGCAGCCGTCGACCGCGCCAGCCAGAATGTCCTTATCTGAGACGGCGACGCCGTCGCCGCCCGAGCGGTCAAGCGAGTCGAGCGCCGCAGCGCCGGCGGCAGGGTCGGGGACCTCAAGCGGGCCGACGATGGTGTCGGGGTGCTCGATAGTCGCCGGTTCGCTCGCACCCTCGCTTGCGGCATCCGCGATGGCGGCCGTCGAGTCGGGCTGTGCGGCGTAGATTCGCGGCGTCGAGTCCGTGAGGCCGCTCTCGGCTGCCGCCTGAAAGCCGTGTTCGAGACCGACGAGCGTCTCGCCGTGGCCGGTGGGGTGGACCACCGCGTCGGGGGCCGTCCAGTCGAGGTCGTCAGCCGTCTCGAACGCGACGGATTTGGCACCCTCGATGCGGAACGGGTGGCCGGGCGCGACTGAGACCCAGCCGTCGGACGCGTCGGCAAGTTCCTCGTCCGACACCGAGGCGGCGTCGTCATACCGGCCCTCAACGACGCGCATGTCGCCGCCGTGGACGTTCACCATCGCCTTGTTGAGGAACGGGCAGCGTGAGGGGACAAAGCCCTTCGACTCGATGCCGGCGCGGGCCGCGTAGGCGGCGTTGGCCTGTGCGCCGTTCCCCGTCGACGGTGTCGCGACGCGCTCAGCTCCGCGCTGAGCGGCAGCGGTGACGGCGAGCGAAAGTTTGCGGTCGCCCAGCGACGCCGTCGGATTACGCCCCTCGTCTTTGACGTACACCGAGTCGACGCCGAGTTCGTCGGCCAGCTCCGGCACCGGAACCAGCGGTGTCGCCCCTTCGTCGAGCGTCACCGTTGCGTCACCCGAGAACGGCCGAAGCGGCTCGTACCGGCCTGGCCCTGTCACATCGGGCAGCGCCTCGGGCGTCAGGTCCGGAACATCGTAGTCACCGACGAGAACCCCGCCACAGTCGGGACAGCGGTCGGCCGTGCTGTCGGTTTCCGCGCCACACGCCGTGCAGATGAGGCCGCGAAACGCCGCAGTCGTCTCCATGTCTTTCTCTGTGGACGGGACAACCAAGTGTGGTCCGGTCCCGCTTCAGCACCCTCTTGTCCCGGGCGCTCGAATTGGAGAGTATGACAGATGTCGTCGTCGCCGGCGGGGGACTCGCCGGGCTGGTCGCCGCCCGCCACCTGGCGGAGTCGGGTCGGGACGTGACAGTGTTCGAGCAGCGCTCGGACGTGGGCGGTCGCGTCCGGACAGTTCACGAGGACGGCTACACGTTCGACCGTGGGTTTCAGGTCATGTTCACCGCCTATCCCGCGGCGAAGCGGGAACTCGACATCGAGGCGCTGGCTCCGCGGACGTTCACGCCGGGGGCCACTATCGCTAGCCCGAACCACCGCTCGGTGCTGTCGGACCCGCTCCGGAATCCCTCCGCCGCACCGCAGACGCTGCTCAATACCGACGTGCGCACAGCCGACAAGCTCCGGCTGTTCCGGCTCCAGCGCGAACTGGCCGGCGTCGAACCGGTCGAATTGCTCTCTCGGGGCGGAACGACCATCCGGGAATACCTCGCTGACTACGGATTTTCAAAGCGGTTCGTCGAGCGGTTCGCCGCACCCTTTTATGGCGGCATCACGCTCGACCGCTCACTGGGCACGGATAGCAGCATCTTCGAGTACACCTACAAGATGCTGAGCGAAGGCGAGATATTCGTCCCCGCCGACGGGATGCAGGCGATGCCGCGACAGCTCGCCGACCGCGCTCGCTCGGCGGGCGCGACCATCGAAACCGACGCGCCCGTGACAGAGCTGGAGACCCACGAGGGAGAGGTTACTGCCGAGGTAGGCCGCGAAACAGTGACGGCCGAAAGTGCCGTCGTCGCGACGGACCCGCAGACGGCGGCGGAGCTGACGGATATCGATGCGATTCCGACCGAGCCCGTCGGCTGTGTCACCCAGTACTTCGCACTCCCGACGAACCGCGCTCCGGCCACCGGACAGCGCATCATCCTCAACGCGACGGACGACCGACCGAACACCGTCGCGCCGCTGTCGGCGGTCGCCAGCGAGTACGCGCCCGCTGGGATGGAGCTATACAGCGCCACATTCCTCGGAACGCCGGAAGAAGACGACGCGGAACTGGCCGCTGAAGTCCGGGCGGCGCTGCAGTCGTGGTATCCGAACGCGAGCTTCGAGGCGCTGGAACTGCTCCGGACCGACCGCGTCCCGCTCTCACAGTTCGCTCAGCCGCCGGGGTATCGGGACGCGCTCCCGGACCCGACAGCGCCAGAGGGCAACGCCGTCCTGGCGGGCGACTACACCCGCTGGTCGGCGATACAGGGTGCGCTGGAAAGCGGCAAGGTCGCCGCCGATCTGCTTCGATAAGAGAAACGCCGATACGACTGCAAAAGAGGGCCGGCGGCCTATGCGGCCGGACCGCCGCTATTCGTGTTTCCCTCTTGTTCGTGCCCCTCTCCTTCGAGGACTTCAGAGACGTACTTTATCGTCGCGAAGTACAGCAGCAGTAGCGAGAGCAGCGTAATCGCGATGAGACCCAGCGCGATTTCTGTCTGAACCATATTCCAGCGTCCACCGTCGCGGGTCAAATACTTACCGTTATAGCATGCGCCGGAACTCACCCAGCGGCGGGAACGACAGCGTCTCGCGCCCGCTCTCGTCCCAGACTACCGGCTCTAATCGGTCGGCATCAGTAACGAGCGGGGACTGAAAGTCGCTGGCCCGCATCTCGTTGACCTCCACGCCGGCGTTCAGCCTGTTGAACGACGGGAGCATCACCACGTCGCTGCCGCGGTACTGGCCGCTCCCGACGAGATAGCAGGGTTGGCGCTGACCCTCGATGGAAATGGTGGGATGGTCGTGTCCAACGACGTAGCGCTCGGCATCAACGTCGGGTGCCTCGTGGCCGTGACAGACGACGGTTTCGCCGACGCGATACGTCGTTTCGGTCGGGCCGTCCCACACGCTGTCGAGCATCGTGTCGTGGTTACCCGGCGTCACGAGCAAGCGTGCTCCGACCGCCTGACAGGCGCTTTTGAGCCCCGCCACGGTGCTCTCGACCGACCGAGGGACGGTCCGGAACGAGTGGAGGAGGTCGCCGGCGATAATGACCTCCGCTGGGTCATGGCGCTCGACGAGCGACTGGAACCGCTGGACCATGTCCGAGCCGGACCCGACCGGGAGTTCGAGGTTCCCGCCGGTGCCCCGGCCGACGTGGAGGTCCGCGACGACGAGCGTCTCCCCGAGCAGGAGCGCCCGGTCGTCGTAGCTGGCTGTCATCGCCGTCCAGTCAGCACCGGGGAGGCTTATATTGTCGGTCATGGGGACGAGACACATCGCAGGTGGCCGGACTGCAGCCGAATATCTCGGCCTGACAGTGTCGGTGGTATTTTTACCTGCGACTCCCGTGATTCCTGTATGGTCGACGTCCTGGAGAACAAGCGGGCCGCAACGCGGTTTCGGGTCCTCGTGGAGATCGCCGAGCGCCAGCCCGCAGTGAGTCAGGGCGAAATCGCCGACGCTGTCGGTGTGACGAGCCAGGCCGTCAGCGAGTACATCCGTGAACTCGTCGACGACGGCCTCGTCGAGAAGGAAGGGCGGTCGCGCTATCGCGTCACGAAAGAGGGCGTCGACTGGGTGTTCCAGTCCGCGACCGACGTCCGCCGGTTCGCCGACCACGTCACCGACGACGTGCTCGGCAGCGTGCAGGAAGACGCCGCCATCGCCACGGCGGATCTGGCGGAAGGCGAGACGGTCACGCTCTCGCTATCAGACGGCCTGTTGCACGCCGACCCCGGCGGCGGCGACGCGACGGGCGTGACGACGACCAGCGCCGCAGAGGGCGAAGTCGTCGGCGTCACCGGCTTCGAGGGCGTCATCGACCTCGACCCCGGCCACGTCAGCGTCATTCAGGTCCCGCCGGTCCGGTCGGGGCCGGTCGAGAACATCGACGACATCGCCGCGGCTTGTGCAGATGTCCCTATTGTTACCGCCGCGGGCGTCGAATCCGTCGTTGCGCTCCGCGATGCCGACATCGAACCGACAACACATTTCGCGGCGGGTGAGGTGGCCGCCGCCGCCGCATCGCGGGGACTCGATGCTGTTGTCGTCGCGACACAGGACACCGTCGGGCGTGTGACCGACGCACTCCGCGATGCGAGCGTCGACTACGACGTGACACAGTGACCCGCGAGTAGCGGGACTTTTCCGGTCGGCTGCCGTCGGGACAGCCATGAGCGACCACGAGATGCACGACGCTGTTGAGGCATTCCTAAACGAAGCCGACGACGCCTACGGTGAGTACGAGCAAGGCTACACCGACGCTGATGCGACACTCAGACGACTTGAGACGGCTATCGAGGAACTGCGGACGTCGACTGAGGAGTAGGACGCCGTTCATCGTCGGGCGAACAATATTGTAGGATTAGGTTCATGTAACTCATATGACTGATGTGGTTCTGGTCGACGGCGCACGCACCGCACACGGTGAACTGCTGGGAAGGCTCACAGACCGAAGCGCGATAGCGCTCGGCAGTGCGGCCGTCGAGGGACTGCTCAATCGGACCAGCGTCGACGAGGACAGTGTTGACTGGGTCGGCCTCGGAAACGCAGTGCAGGCCGGCGTCGGTCAGGTCCCGGCCAGACAGGTCGTCGTCGAATCGTCGCTCCCTGACGACGTGGCTGCGACGACACTCAACGAGGCGTCGGGGTCGGGACTGCGAGCGATCACAACCGCCGCCGACCGCATCGAGGCCGGTCGGGCGTCGGTGTGTCTCGCCGGCGGCATGGAGTCGATGTCGAACGCTCCGTATCTCGTGCCGGATATGCGCGGCGGTCGCCGCCACGGGAACAGCGAACTCGTTGACGCGATGATATGGGACTCGCTGTGGGACAAACAGTACGACGCGCATATGGGCACGCTGACGGAGGAACTCGCCGCCGAGCACGACATCAGCCGCGAAGCCCAGGACGAGTACGCTCGGCGGAGCAATCACCGGGCCGGCGAGGCTATCCAGTCCGGGCAGTTCACCGAGGAACTCGTTCCTGTGGAAACGGCGGACGGGCTCGTGACAGAGGACGAAGGGCCACATCCGGACACGACGGTAGATAAGCTGGCGGCGCTCCCACCGGCTTTTGCGGACGGTGGGACAATCACCGCCGGCAACGCATCGAAGCTTTCTGACGGGGCAGGTGCAGTGGTGCTGGCCGACGCCGAGACGGTCAAGCGCGAGGGGCTGGGGCCGATGGCCCACGTCGAGGACTACGCGGTTGCCTACCGCGATCCGTCGGAGTTCTCAATCGCGGTACGGGACGTAGTGTCGAAGCTCCTAGAGCGCAACGACCTCACCGTCGCCGACGTGGACCACTTCGAACTCAACGAGGCCTTTGCCGCGCAGATGGTGTACGTCGCCGACGAACTCGACATCCCCGCCGAAAAGCACAATCCCCTCGGCGGCGCGGTGGCGCTCGGCCATCCAATCGGAGCCAGCGGCGGCATCCTCACGACCACGATGCTGTATGCGATGGAGCGAGCGGATCATCATCGCGGCATCGTGGGGATGAGCGTCGGCGGTGGCGGCGCGATTGCGATGAGCGTTGTCCGATAGGACCGCCAGCGGCGAGGCGAGTGAGCGTCGGCGGTGGCGGCGCAATTGCGATGTCTGTGGTGCGCTAGCGAAATCGGGAAGAATTATCGGGCCGGCCGCCCCCAGAGAGAGTATGACTGCATTCTCCCGGCGGGTAGAGCAGGTATCGATCTCGGGCATCCGCGAAGTGTTCGAGGCGGCGGGCGAGGACGCAATCAACCTCGGCCTCGGCCAGCCGGACTTCCCGACGCCGGAGCACGCGCGCGAAGCGGCTGTCGAGGCAATTCAGGCCGGAAAAGTCGATGCTTACACGTCGAACAAGGGGACTGAGGAACTCCGGGAAGCCATCGCCGCCAAGCACGAGCGGGATAACGACCTTGAGGTCGACCCCGGAGACATCATTGCCACGTCGGGCGGGAGCGAGGCGCTGCATATCGCGCTGGAGGCCCACGTCGATGCAGGACAGGAGGTCATCTTCCCGGACCCGGGCTTTGTCTCCTACGACGCGCTGACCCACCTCGCCGGCGGGACGCCGCGACCTGTCCCACTGCGCGAGGACCTCACGATGGCCCCTGAGACGGTCGAGGAGGCCATCACCGACGACACGGCGGCGTTCGTGGTGAACTCGCCCGCGAACCCGACCGGAGCGGTCCAGTCCCCCGAGGATATGCGGGAGTTCGCCCGCATCGCCGATGAGCACGACGTGCTGTGTATCTCTGACGAGGTGTACGAACACCAGGTGTTCGAGGGCGAGCATCGCTCGCCGGCGGAGTTCAGCGAGACGGGCAACGTCGTCATCGTCAACGCCTGCTCGAAGGCGTACTCGATGACGGGCTGGCGGCTCGGCTGGGTCACCGGGGCGACGGACCGCATCGAGCGGATGCTGCGGGTCCACCAGTACGCACAGGCCTGTGCGTCAGCCCCGGCCCAGTACGCCGCCGAGGCGGCGCTGACCGGCCCACAGGAGCCCGTCGCGGAGATGCGCGAGGCTTTCAAAGAGCGGCGGGACGTGCTGCTGGATGGCCTCAATGAGATGGGACTGGATTGTCCGACGCCCAAGGGCGCGTTCTACGCGATGCCGAAGGTCCCCGACGGCTGGGTAGACGAAGTTATCGACCGTGGGGTCGTGGTCGTCCCTGGCGATGCTTTCGGCGAACACGGCGCGGGCTACGCCCGCATCTCCTACGCGACAGACATGGAGACGCTGGAAGAGGCCATCGACATCATGGCCGACGCGACGGCGGCGCTCCGCTGAGCGCTTGGAGGCGAATGGAACCGCGGACAGTCGCCCCGAAATTGGAACAGTCTCGGAAGAGAGTGCGAAGAAACGCTTTATCCGACGCCCGTCTTGACTCCGGTATCCCATCGTGGCATATGAATCCAAGTCCAGCGCGCTGTTCGACGGGGAGAGACAGGACTATACGACGGGCAGACACAGTTCCCGGGAGGACAGTGGGATGGAGAAAGCGCTCTGGTATCTGCTGACGGCGACACGCGGCGGTGCCAACCGGGCGCGTATCATCGACGCTCTCGCGGACCGACCGATGAACGCAAACGAACTCGCCGACGAACTCGACGTAGGCTACAAGACGATCAGACATCACATGGAACAGCTAGAGGACCACGACGTGGTCGAATCCGGCGACGAGGAGTACGCCAAACTCTACTTCCTGACTGACCGGTTCGACAACTACCGCGACACTTTCGAGGAAATCGTGGAGAAGATGGACGAATGAGGGGACAAATTACCATCCGGACCGCGGCCAGCCAACAGGAGGGGTGGTGCTGATGGCGATGGGACCGCTCATCACCGCCGCAGCCATCCTTGGCGGGCTTAACGTCCTATTGTTGCTCCCGCTGCTGGGCGTCTGGGTCCGTAACTACGCGACGTTCCGGACGGGGCTCGTCGCCGGCCTCATCGCTTTCGCCGTCGCGATGCTCGCCGAGAACGCCATCGCCGTCTACTTCTTCTTCTCGATGCAGAGCTTCTACGCTGGCGACCCACACGTCCAGCAAGCCGTGCTGGTCCTTCGCTCGTTGCAGTTCGTCGCAATTGCCGGACTGAGCTACACGACGCTTCGGTAGCGCGGTCCCGGGAGTACCCCCGCGGTAGTGGCGAGTGGTGCAGCCTCGCACCACGAGTACTGTACCGCCATGGAGACGAACACGTTCGGGACAAGCGCCTGACTAACGGGGACAGTTATCGAACGTATGAGCACAGAGCACCAGGAGGCGGTACAGGAACTCGACGTTCGGGACGTTGACGGGGAACCGTTCGAACAGATCATGAGCGCCCTCGATTCTGTCAGCGAAAGCGAGGCGCTCAGGCTGGTGAACAGTTTCGAGCCAGTACCGCTGTACGACGTCCTCACGAGAAAGGGATACCGGTACGACGCGGAGCAGGTCGCCGACGAAGAGTGGCACGTCACAATCAGGCCGGAGTGAGGTGGGACCTGAGCACGACTCGTGGTGGTTCATCACCGCCAGCGCGCTGTGGGCCTACTCCGCGACAATGCTGTCGAGCAGCTTCGTCTGGGCGGCGGCAAGGTGTTCCGCGAACGTCGAGACGGAGATGTCCAGTTCCGTCGCCACGTCGCCGGCGTTGGCCCCTTTCGGATATTCGAAGTACCCCATATCGACGGCGGTTTCGAGCACTTCCTGCTGCCGGTCGGTGAGTTTACTTCGGTCGACGAGAATCGAGTCCACCGGGTCCACGTCGCCGTTCCGCCGCATCGACCGGAGCGAAACGCCGTCGTACAGTTCTTTCAGCCGCGTCACGATAGCGCGCACCCGGTCGACATCAGGCGCGTGGAAGGTCAGGCGGAGCTGCCCGCCCTCAGCACGGATATCCGCGACCGGACAGTCATACGTTTCGACCGCCTCGCAGACGCACTCAGTTCGCGACCGGGAAAACTGGTAGCGGGTCCCGTTGCCCGTCACGAACACTTTCTCCATGTCCTCCCGTGCCTCGATTGCCCCGTCGTCAGTACCCGTCGCAGTGAACTCTTCGATGACCTGCCCGTCTGCATCTGGGCTGCTTCGGGCGACATCGGTCACGGCCGTGCCCGCCTCATCCGAGACGCTCGCCACCGGACAGGCCCCCGGGGCGTCGACCGACAGCTCCACTCTAATGCCGGAGTCGCTCATGTAAGATACTGTGACACCACATTACAAAACGGGCGAGGCGCGTTCCCACGGAGTGAAAAATCCCCTCAATCTGCTGGGTGCTGGTCAGGAACCGATCCCTCGAACCCGTCCGGCCGGTAGTCACACAGCGGGTCCGCCGCCAGCGGGTCCCCGGTCGTCGCGTACGCTCGCGACCGACTACCGCCACAGACCGTCCGGTATCGACAGGCCCCGCATTTGCCCGTCAACGCGTCGTCGTCCCTGAGCTGCTGGAACAGCGGTGAGTCCCGGTAAATGTCCACGACGCTTTCCTCTCGAACGCTGCCCGCCGATTTCGGAAGGAACCCGGAGGGGAACACCTCGCCGGTGTGGCTCACGAAGGCGAACCCCTTGCCAGCACGAATACCCATCCGGCGTTTGAGCCCGCTGGCTCCCTCGTCCTGTTGCTCCATCGCGACGCGTCGGTAGTGGGGCGCTTCGGTCGTCTTGAGGCCGAACGACGCCTCGTCGCTGACCTCGTGGAGCCACTTCAACACGCGCTCGGCTCGCTCGGGGTCAATCGGTGTCAGCACTCGCCCGCGACCGACCGGGACGAGGAAGAACACCGACCACAGCACCGCATCGAGGTCCGCGACGAGGTCCCGGATCGCCGGCAGTTGCTCGACCGTCTCGGCGCAGACGGTGGTGTTGATCTGCAACGGGATATCGAGGTTGCGGGCCGCCTCGGCCGCTGCCATCGTCGCCTCAAAGCTCCCGGACTCACCCCGGAACGTGTCGTGAGCGTCGCTGTCGCCGCCGTCGATGGACAGGGCCAGCCGCCGAAGTCCGGCGTCATCGAGTTCGGCCAGCCGCTCGGGCGTGATCGAGTTCGTCCCGCTGGGCGTCAGTGTCATTCGGAGGCCCTGCTCGGTACCATACTCGACGAGTTCAGGGAGGTCCCCGCGAGCCAGCGGGTCCCCGCCCGAGAGGACGACCAGCTGACCGTCGCCGAACTCGCTGGCTTGATCCAGCAGCGCCTTCCCCTCCGCCGTCGAGAGCTCGTCGGGATGCCGGCGAGGCTGGGCGTCGGCCCGGCAGTGCTTGCACGCCAGTTCGCAGGCCTGTGTCACTTCCCATATCAGCACCAGCGGCTGCTCGCCGAGGTCGAGTTTCCCCCGCATCTATGCCTCCCGATGGACGCGGGTGACGTGGCCCCCACAGCCACACTGCTGGACGTACTCCACTGAAATGGTCTCGCCGAACGCCTCCGCCAGCGCATCGAACAGGTAGGTTTCCGGGTGGCCGTGGTCGGCGTGGCTCACCAGATTGACGTGGTTCCCCGCCGTCGTCATCTCGACGGCATCGATGGCCTGTTCGACGACCACGTTGGGGTCCTTAGCGTGTGCGGGCGTCTCCAGATTCGCCGACCAGGAGGTGTCGTGAACCTCGGTTGTAACCGGAGGCACGTCCTCGTGGGAATGGCTCATATATACCGGTTGACGGCGGGCGTCCCTCGGTCCTCTCCCGAAAATGTTCGGGTTATTATACACAACGGATTGCAGAGAGGAATTCGTCTGAGCGACTTTATCACACGTATTGCTACGACACCTGTTCGACCAGCCAGTCGAACTGCTTGTTCAGTTCCTTCTTGCGCTGTCGCGAAATGACGGTCGAATCGATCATCTCGCCGAGCACCGGGAGGTCGAGTGCGCTATACTCTGTCGTCGCCGTGACTTCGGTCCCAGCGTCGACGGCCTCGACCGTGTACTCTGTTATCATCGACTCGAAGATGCCCTGCCGTTGCTCGTACCGCAGCACTGCGTCAGTCTCGACGATTTCCAGATCCAGTTCGATTTCGAAGAGTCCGACGCGATTCATGATGCCGAGGTTGTCTCCGTCGAGTGTCACCTCGTCAAACCCTGCTGCAAGCATAAACGGCTCTACGTCCGTTATCAGCGCAGTGACGGTCTCCGGGTTAGCCGGGACCGTCCGGGTCAGCGAAACGCGCTCCATACCAGACGGCCAGTGGCCGGCGAAATAAGCGTTCGCCATACCCGAAGATGTTCGACGCTGTGGTTTTGTCCGACCTGATTTCGTGTTGACAGCGTGGGACACCGCCTCCCAAGTTTCTTGTCCCCATCGCAGGTAGACGAACATGTTCGGGAGTACGGACGCAGGGGTCGGGCGAATATATTCGGTTACACCAATGCCACACGCTGAACTCACGCTCACGATTCCGGAGGAAATCTGGATCGGCGATGTCTCGCGAGCGTACGACGACGCGACGTTTCGCATCCTGTCTGCGCTCCCCGGCGAGGACGCCGGTGTCGGGCTCGCGGAGATTACATCGGACGACCTCCCGGCGGTCCTCCGTGATATCGAGAACCGCGAGTCGGTCACAACTCTCGAAATCCTCTCTCACCGTGACGACAGCGCACTGGTTCAGTTCGAGACATCGATGCCGCTCCTGCTCTTCCCAGTGCAGGGCTCGGGTGTCCCGCTGGAAATGCCGTTTACCCTGTCCGACGGCGAGGCCGTCTGGGAGATATCAGCGCCACAGGAGCGACTCTCCGAACTTGGCGAGCAACTGGAGGAATTCGGCATCTCCTTCAGTGTCGACCGCATCCAACAACACCTCGAAACCGAGCAGGTGCTCACCGAGAGCCAGCTAGAACTGGTTCAGGAGGCCATCGACGCGGGCTACTACGACACGCCACGGGAGTGCTCACTGACGGACCTGGCGGACCGCGTCGGTATCGCGAAGTCGACCTGCAGCGAGACACTCCACCGCGCAGAGGAACAGATACTCAAGCAGTTCGTTTCGGACCACCCGGCGCGGTGACTGGAAGTCGAAGGGCGTAATACGCGCCTCTGTGAGAGATACGACATATGAGTTCCGACGCGGTCGACGAGACACACGAAAACGCCCGACAGGAGGTCATCGCGGTAGACGCCGATGACAACGAGGAGGGACTGGTCAATCGGCTCGACGCCCACACTGGCGACGGTGTTCGCCACCGCGCGTTCACCGCTCTGCTGTTCGACGAGAACGACCGAATCCTGCTCGCACAGCGCGCGGCGAACAAGCGCCTCTGGGATACACACTGGGACGGGACCGTCGCCTCCCACCCTGTCGAAGGTCAGACGCAGGTCGAAGCCACCGAGGAACGGCTCGAAGAGGAACTGGGAGTTGACCCCTCGCAGTACCAGAACCTCCGCGTGACCGACCGGTTCGAGTACAAGCGCTACTACGAGAACGCTGGCCTCGAATGGGAAGTGTGTGCGGTCCTGCAGGCCACACTCCACGACACCTCGCTGGAACCGAACCCCGAGGAGGTCGACGGCCTCATGTGGGTCCCCTACGAGCGACTGCGTGAACATCCCGAGTACTACCGTCAGCTCCGGCTCTGCCCCTGGTTCGAGATCGCGATGCGCCGGGACGAAGAACGGTAACGCCGACGCCTCGACGCGACGGTGTACACCGACGCTCGGGGAGTCACTAGCAGTACGGTCGGCAGGCATTGCAGTGATGACATCCCGACCCGTTTCCTTTTCGGCCCCGCCGCCTAACCCCGGGTATGGACGTTCCGCTGTACGACTCCCTCGACAGCCAAGTCGTACTCGTCACCGGCGCCACGCGGGGCATCGGGAAGGCAATCGCCGACGGGCTGGTCGACCTCGACGCGACGGTGTACGCCGGCGCTCGTGATACTGACGACATCGAGGCGACAGACCGTCACGCTATCGAACTCGACGTGACCGACGACGACGGGATGGTCGCCGCAGTCGACCGCATCGAGCGCGAGCAGGGCCGGCTTGACGTGCTGGTCAACAACGCCGGCGTGATGGACTCACGGGAACCGCTCGATGGGATGCCGACCGACGTTATCGACCACACCCTCGACACGAACCTCCGAGGAGCGGTGCTCATGACGAAGTACGCCCTTCCGCTGTTGCTGGCCGAGGCGGGCGGTCGCATCGTCGCCATGTCTTCCGGCCTCGGCGCCATCACCGAGAGTCAGTCAGGCGGCACGCCGGCCTACCGCATCTCGAAGACGGGCGTCAACGGGTTGACGAAGTACCTCGACGGCGAGTACGCGGCCGACGGCCTCATCGCCAACTCGGTGTGTCCGGGATACGTTCAGACGGACATGACTGAGGGGAGCGCCCCCCGAACGCCCGAAAAGGGTGCTGAGACGCCAGTATGGCTCGCTCGCTTCCAACCCGACGCGCCGAGCGGGCGGTTCTGGCGCGACAAGGCTGAAATCGAGTGGTAGCAGCCGGCATCAATCAGCGTTCTCGCCGTGGACTGCCGCGGGCTCGTCCGTCGCATGGGCTGGCTCAGCCGCCGGCAGTTGCAACTCCACAGTCGTTCCCGGCTCGTCTGTGGCGGGGAACGACATCCGGCCGCCGAGGTTCCGAACGATCCAGTTGACGAGCCAGAGCCCGACGCCGGAGCCGTGTTTGAGCGGCGTTTCGGTTCCCGAGCGGATAACCTCGCGCTCGTGGTCGGTGATACCGGGACCGTTGTCGTGAACGGCCACATGGACACCCGGCGTTCTATCGGCCCGTGTCGCCGTAATCTCGACCGCAACTGGGCCCGCATCGGTTGCCTGATGTTCGACAGCGTTCTCGACCAGTTCCTCCAGCGCGATGAGGACCGACGGACCGCCCCGTATCCAGATATCATTCTCGCAGGTGAGCGTAATCGCCACGTCAGGATGACGGTCCTGCGCATCGCTCACGACCGAGTCCAGCAGCGTCTGAAGCGCTGTCGGGCTGTGCTGTTCGGTCTCTAGAGCCTCGGTGACTCGGCCGATCTTGTTGCTGCGGTCGACGATGTCGTCGACTGTGCTCATAATACGGTTGAGTCGCTCGCGTTCGTCGGCATCGGCCGTATCCCTGAGCAAGTCCGCGTTCCCCTTGACGACGTTCATCTCGTTTCGGATATCGTGACGGAGCAAGCGGTTAAGCACATCTAGCCGCTGTTCGCGCTGTCGGCGGTCTGTGATATCACGAAGGCTGATGAGATGGCCAGAAACAACACCGTACGCGCGGTACAGCGGTATCACGCGCACGTCGTAGTACCGGACGCTGCCGTCACGTTCGAGGGCCGTCTCGGTCTGCGTTCGCTCACCCGGGCCGGGGACTGTTTCGGCGAGTGTCGGTGACGCCTGCGGTAGCGAACGGCCCAGAAGCGTGTTCTGGTCACCGTCGAACAGCGCCGTGGCGGCCGCATTGACGTCAACGATACGGCGCTCGTCGTCGACAATGATGACGAGGTCGTCCATTTCCGTGAAGATAGCTTCCCGACCCAGTTCCCGGGTCACCGGTGCCACATCAAGTAGTTGCCCGCGGAGGATGGCGACCGAGAGGACGGCCCCCGACGCGACGTACCCAAGGCTTGTCGGATTAAACGTGGTTGGAACCACATCAAGCACAAACAGCGTCTGGATGACCGTCGGGACGGTGATGGCGAGTAGCAGCGCGAGCCCCTGACCCTGAAACACCTGGTTCGACCGGAACAGCATCCGCAACAGGAGGAAACTGCCGGCGAGGATTAACAGCAGTATGTAGGACATGTGGCCCCAGTACACGACTTCGTACGCGGGCACGAGCGTCACCGACGACGCCGAGACGTACTGCGTCCCGCGACCGGACCAGATGAGTTCGTGGGCATGGTTCGACCACACGAGCGTGACAAACACCGCCGGTTCGATAAGCAACAGCGCTGTTCGGCGCTGGGTGAGCCAGTGTGGGTGCCCCGTGTACTCGATAACCGTCACGAGCCACGCGACAGGGATGATTACTGAGAGCGTTAACTGTGCCTGAACGAGCCGCTCCATGGTGGACAGCCCCGGCACAGCGAGTTCGATACCGTACGCAACAGCCCAGAGGCTCGCCGCGACGACGAACACTGCCAGCGGTCCTGCCCCCGGCCGGTCCCGGTGGAGCCACACCAGAAAGGCGACAGCCATGCCGACGACACCCGACAATAAAACGACAGTAAGCGGCGACAGGACCATTCAGTAGCGTACCAATTGTGTTCCAGATATAACTATTCTCGGTCACTTCGACTGCGAACGGACCGCGGACCACACCGCAAGCGCACCGAGTGCGAACGCCGGAACGAGCGGGAGCGTGAGATAGGCATCCCGGAGCGTGAGGCCGAAGCTACTGATGACGCCCTGGGCTGCCGGCAAGAGCAAAATTGCGCCGGGAACAAGGAGAAACGCCACGCCGATCATCCCGACAAGAATCCAGCCGCTCGTCCCGAATTCGGGACCGTCGACAGCTTCCGTGCCCGTCTCACTCTCCGCACGCGACGTATCTGTGGCCTGTGGCTCCGTGTCAGGGCGATGGACGTAGCCAGACTCGTCGTCAGCCATCGGTACGCACCCCGTCCCTGCTCGGACGGTGCATCACGATGGGACGGCCTCCAGTAATACCGACGGAACAACGTGGCTGCATGTCTCGGAGTCAGGCAAGCGTGTGCAAAACGCTAACGGTCCCGCTACTGCGACAGCCCGGGCGCTTCCTGACACGAGATGTCACGCAGGCTCATCCGATGTCCACTGTCGGAAGTATGTGCGTCCCGCTGCCCCTCCGCGACCGATGCGTCTTCGTACAGTCCCTCGAACGCACACTCATGGCAAACGACGTGATATCTCCTACCCATACATTTTTTATTCTTCTTTCTATATTTTAAGACTATCGGTTTCAGATATTATATGTATTGCAGTTCCGTAAACGGTCGTCAGGGTATTTATTCACGGCGGCCGATGAAGTCGTATGGTGGATTTCCAGTCCCGTGACACACGCCGAGGGCCGACTGACGGGGAAGACGATGAAACGGATGAGGACGAGACGCGGGGCGACGAGGAATCCGCAGCAGCCGATACTGACGACGAGGCCAGCAGTTCGGACCCCACCGAAGCAGCCGATCCAGCGGCGGGAAACGACGACGAAGCGCCAGAAGAAGCTGACAGCACAGCGACGCCTGTAGCAGATGATACCGCAGAGAACAACGACGAGCCTACCTCGAAGCCCGAAACCAATAGCTCTGTCACGGACCGTATCGACGAGGCGGCAGATCACAGTGTGGGCAGCCAATCAGCGACCGAAACACAGGACGCTGAAACGGCTGCTGAGGCGACACAGAGACCTGACGAGGAAGCCAGCGCCGAGACACAATCAGCTACGCAGCCGAGAGACACACCGCAGGAAGCGGCAGTTCAGACAACGGATGCGGCACCAGCGCAAACAGTGACCCAGACCGACGCGGCGCAAGAGCAGTCAGTGGCCATCGCCGTCGTTACGGTCGGGACGGCGACAGAGGAAGGCGACCCGACGGGCGAGGCAGTGGAGACAGCACTCGAAGCGACCGGCCAGACAGTCACAGCCCGCGAACGCCTTCGAGGGGACTATGACGGCATTCAGGAGGCCGTCGACAGGTTGGTCGGGCGTGACGACGTGGCGGTCGTCGTCACCGCGGGGGG
This sequence comes from Haloarcula marismortui ATCC 43049, assembly GCF_000011085.1. Taxonomy (NCBI): domain Archaea; kingdom Methanobacteriati; phylum Methanobacteriota; class Halobacteria; order Halobacteriales; family Haloarculaceae; genus Haloarcula; species Haloarcula marismortui. Next base: position 3,077,477 of record NC_006396.1, on the reverse strand, counting down.
ACTCGGCGTCGCCCCGACGGAGCAGACGCTCGAAGCTGTCCACCCCCTGTTCGAGAAAGCCCTGCCGGGATTCGAGGAAGTGTACCGGGGCCTCCTCTTCGAACAACAGGGGACCGAGGTCATCGCCATCCGTGCGACGGCCGGGATCGCCGATGGGACGCCAGTGTTCTGCCTGCCCGCGGACCCGGCGGCGGCCCGTGTCGCCATTGACGAGATCATCGCGGCGGAAGCCCCGTCACTCGTCGCTGAACTGTCCTGACCCACAGCCGGCGGATTCATGGTATCAGTCTTGTGTCCGTTTACCCGACTTAACGTGATATTTGCCGGCTCGCTCCGGGCCACCAGTTTTGCCGATGCCAACGGCCCATACTCCCGAATATCGGCTGTTTAAACGGATAAATCGCCGTGAAAGGTCGTTAACTGCGCCGCCCATTGAAGTGGAGACAGTCCACAGAACCGGGTGTCATGTCCGATCGCAACGCGACACGGCGCGGCGTACTCAAGGGTATCGGCGCGACAGCTGCAGCTGCACTGGGTGGGGCGGCCCTCTCCGGGACAGTTGCGGCGGCCGGTCCCTGGGAGTCCGTCGAGTCCCCGACCGGGAACACCCTCCACGATGTCGAGTTCACCGCGGCCGGTGCGTACGCGGTGGCGGGTGGCGGTATCGTCCTCGAACGAACCAGCACAGGCTGGCAGAAGGTCATCGGCGGCGGTCCGACCGGAAACGGCAACAGCCTCTACGGGGCCGACGTGACCGACGACGGCACGGCCCTCTGGTTCGTCGGTGCCTCGGGCGCTATCGGCGAGTACGACGTGGAGTCGGGCGTGCTTACCAACCATAGCGCTCCGATGGATGTCACCAACAACTTCAACGACGTGTCCGTGACCGGCAGCGCCGGCGAGGCAAACGTCTACGTCGCCGGCGACTCCGGCAAGATGTACTACAGCTTCGAGAACGGCGCGAGTGAGACGTGGGACTACACCACGCCCGGGTCCGGGTCAGCCATCAACGCTGTCGACTTCCACGGGGTCCGCTCGGGCCATATCGTCGACGGCAACAAGAGCGTCTTCGTCACCGATGACGGGTCGACGTGGGACAAGATCGGCCTCGCCGACGCCAACGTCAACTTCTACGGCGTCGACTCCGACGGCCCGGACGACGTGTGGGTCTCCGGCGGTGGCGGTATGGTGTTCCACTGGAACGGCTCTGAATGGACGCCGACCGACACAGGCGATGCCGGCCTGCGAGACATCGAGGTCACCGACGACGACAGCACCGGCTACACAGTCGGTGGCGGTGGCAAGGTGTACGCCCTCGGCGGTGGCGACTGGACCCCGGATGAGACGCCCGCCGGCGAGAACCTGACGGCCGTCGTCCGCGGCGGCACCGACATCGCGGTCGGTTCGGGCGGAACTATCCTGGAGAAGTAGGCACCACCGCAGGTCACTAGCTGGCCGCTCGCACCTGCGTCGAAAAACGGCCCGCTGGCGTTTTGACAGTGTGGCAAGCCTGAGTTGTTGTCCGTGTCTCCGAAGCGATTCACTCCCGCTGGCGTTCGCACTCGGCGGCCCCATCCGCAGGGATTCGCGCGTCCCGATACGTTCCCTGGTGGAACGACTCGGCCAGCCAGAGTTTGTGTCCGTACTCGTTCCCGAGGCGCGCCGTTCCGGTGGAGACGAACTGCCGGGTCGAAGATTGTGAATGGAGGTTGACGTGGCACTCCTCTAGCTCCCAAAAATCGTCCCCCGATGTCGTCCGGTCCCCCTGTTTGCGGAGATAAACGTGCGTTATGTTCGGCAGGCAAATCGTCATTCGGTCGAGCTGGTCGGCCGCGGTTCGCGGGTCCTTCCCCCCGTAGAAGTTCGCGTACTTTCCGAAGGAGTAGGTCACGACGCTTCCCTCCTCCCAGTCGTCGAAGTTTTCGACGTTGAGCGCGAACTCGCGGCCGCCGACCGTGCCACAGACGCCGAGGTACACGTGGTCGTCGGTCCCCTCGTGTCTCCCGGACCCAGTCGTCAACGAGACGAAGACGCCAGCTAGCTCACTCATCCGTGACGCCCCCGGACAGTGGATTGTTCATACGCCAATGCCAGCAGTCGTTGTGGACGGTGGGTATCCATGAACGCTCACTCCTGTCCCTCGTGAGACGTGGCAGATAGAACGGACGCGATATTAATACCTCAAAATTGTTTATGATATATACTCATAACTCTCGACAGTAGCCACGACATACCCCTGAGCTATCAGCCACAGCGGGGCGTCGGGTTGACACCGACGTTTTACCGGTGTGATACAAACGAACAGTATGGACGATATTCAGATTCAGGGAACGTCGGTCCCCGCACTCGGCCTCGGGACGTGGCAGCTCACCGGCCAGTCCTGCCGTGAAACCGTCGAAACAGCTCTGGGGATGGGCTATCGCCACATCGACACCGCACAGGCGTATGGCAACGAGCGGCAGGTCGGGCTGGGGATGGATGCCGCCGCGGTCGACCGCGAAGACGTGTTCTTGACGACGAAGCTCGACGGGTCCAACCGCGACGAGCGGAGCGTCCGCCGGTCGACGCGGGAGAGCCTGAACAAACTGGGAACGGACTATCTGGACCTCCTGCTCATCCACTGGCCGAACACCCCGTGGATGGCGTCGCTATCGGAGACGCTCGGGGCGATGAACGACGTCGTCGAGGAGGGGCTGGTCCGCCACATCGGCGTCAGCAACTTCTCGCCGTCGCTGCTGGACAGGGCGCGGGACATCTCCTCGGCCCCTATCTTCACCGATCAGGTACAGTACCACCCCTACTGGGACCAGCGGAAATTGCTGGATTACTGTCGCATACACGACGTGCTCCTGACCGCGTATAGCCCGTTGGCCCGCGGCGGCGTCCTTGACGACCCCGCGCTCGTCCAGATCGGAAACAAATACGGGAAATCCCCGGCGCAGGTCGCGCTCCGGTGGCTGGTTCAGCAGGACGGCGTGGCAGCGATTCCGAAGGCATCCAGCCGCGAGCATCTGGAAGCGAACCTGGCGGTCTTCGATTTCGAACTCACCGACGCGGAGATGGAACGGATTCGGGACCCGTCGAAGGTCAAGACCGGCGTGCAGTTCGTTCGGTCGCAGTTGCCGTTCTGAGCGGCGTTCCGTTTCGACCCGACAGATATCTCTACATAGGAGATGTTTCGGTGGAGTCGTGGCACGTATGACGTATTTTATACCGGTTATCCCCGCAACCGTGGCGCTTGATGTGGCAAATATTACTAATCACACAACTATCATTAGCCATCTGGTCGCAGCTTTCGTGTGGTGTGTTACCACTGAATCCCGGCGCGGGAACACACCGCTGAACTCACAGCGAGGCCACTGTGTCAGTACACGAATCCGAACCGATACGACGAAGCATCGAAGTGGAGTACTGGGTCATCGACGACGCGGGCCGGCTGGTCGAACCGGGGGCGCTCGTCAACGCAACCCCAGGAGCGGAGCGAGAGTTCGTCAAGCCGCTACTGGAGGTCAAGACGACGCCGTGTGAGACAGCGACAGAACTGCGCACGGAACTCCTCGACCGGCTCGGGGCCGTGCTGCGGCGGGCCGACGACCTCGGGAAACGGCTCGTGCCGCTTTCGACCCCAGTCAACGCTGACGAGATTCAGGAGATTCCGTGCGACCGGACCCGGATTCAAAACTGTGTCGTCGGCGATGATTTCGAGTACGTCCGCCACTGTGCCGGCACGCACATCCACATCGAACAGCAGCCGGGGCGGGAAATCGACCAGTTGAATACGCTGATTGCCATTGACCCCGCGCTAGCGCTCGTCTCGTCCTCGCCGTATTTCCGCGGCCGGCGGCTGGCCGACAGTGCGCGCTCGAAACTGTACCGCTGGATGGCGTACAACTCGGTGCCACACCAGGGCTGGCTGTGGTCGTATCTCAACGACACTGCGGAGTGGGACCGCCGGCTCGAACGGCGCTACGATGAGTTTGTGACCGCGGCTGTCGACGCTGGTGTCGACCGCCGGACTGTCGCAGCGAACTTCGAGCCCGAAAGCGCTATCTGGACGCCAGTCCAGCTTCGGGCCGAGTTCGGCACCGTCGAGTGGCGGTCGCCCGACGCTGCACTCCCGAGTCAGGTCCTGCAACTCGCCGACGCCGTAGCGTCTCTCATGGACCACCTCAGGGGAACCGAGGTGCGTATCGAGGGTGAGACGGGCCGCGTTACCGACGACAAAATCGTGCTCCCGGAGTTCGACGCTGTCCTTGCATACGCGAACGACGCTATCCGGGACGGGGCCACCTGCGATAGCGTTGGGTCGTATCTCGACCGGATGGGATTCGACGTGGACGCGTACGAACCGGTCGCGCCGACGTTCGACAGACCAGAACCGGTCACACCCCGTGATGCCCGCGAGATTCGGCTCGACCACGCCGACCGGCTGCAGGACGATGTGCGACAGGCTGCGCCGGTCGCACTCGATTAGAACCGGAGCCGGCTCACCGAAACGGAGCAGTGACCAAGGGTTTAGGAATCGCCACACCAACCCCGCGCTATGGTGACGGCGCTCGCCGATGATATCTGGTGGTACGATCTCACGGGCGTCAACGCGACGCTCGTCGACGACGACGGCGCACTCACACTCGTGGACACGGGGCTGCCCTGGCACGGCAACGAACTCATCGCCGGCCTGAGCAATGCCGGCTACGAGCTCCGGGATCTGGACCGCATTCTGCTTACACACTTCGATCTCGACCACGTCGGTGGACTGACCGCCTTCGACGGCATCGACGTGCCCATCTACGTCGGCAAGCGGGACGCGCCGCTGGTCACCGGTGAGCGGTCGCCGCCGCTGGGAAACCACAAGGGTGCGTTCCAGCGACTCGTCTCACCGTTCGTCGACGCGCCGGACAACGACGTTGTCCCCCTGGCCGACGGCGATACCGTCGGGAGTTTCACCACCTATCACACCCCCGGTCACACGCCGGGGCACGTCTGCTACGTCAGCGAGTCGCTGTCACTGGGACTGCTGGGTGACCTCGTCCGTGAGGACAGCGGCCGCTTCGAACCTTCGCCGTGGCTGTTGAGTTACGATACCGACGCCGTCACCCGGAGTATCAGTGAGTTCGCCGAGCGTGCGCCTGACTTTGACATCGCCGTCCCGGGCCACGGCGTTCCATTCGAGAAAAACGGCTCTGAGCGACTGGCCCGACTTGCGGCGACGTTGTAAGAGAAAGCCGGCGTGGGACTGTGCTACAGTTCCTCGGCGACCGCGTCGGAGCCGAGCAAGTCCGGGTCGACGACGAGGTCCGTCTGTCGGCTGGCGAAGTCGGGCAGGGAGCCCTCTGCGTAGACGACCACCCGGAGGTCGGGGTTGAGGTCCTTGGCAACGGCGATGGAGGTCGCCTGTGACATCTCGGTCAGCAGGTATACGTCCGCCTCGTGGATACCGGCCTCTTCCAGCCCGGGCCGGTTACCGACATCGGCAACCATCACGGTGTGTCCTTCAGCTTCGAGCGCGTCCGTGAGTCCGTTGGGGTCTGTACCGACGAGGACAACGTTCATTCGTACTCGATTGTCGCCGGCGGTTTGTGGGTCACGTCGTAGACGACGCGGGCGACGTTCTCGTGGGCCCCGGTGATGCGCGACTGCATACGCTGGAGCGTGTCCCAGTCGAGTTCCTGTGCGCGGGCGGTCATGCCGTCCCGGCTCTCAACGGAGCGGACGGCGACGACCCAGCCGTGGACGCGGTTATCGCCTTTGACACCCGTCGCTTTGCCGATGACGGCAGCGAGCGCCTGCCACGGCTCGTACTCCTCCAGTTCCTCTTCGACGACGTGGTTGGCCTCGCGGGCCACCGCCAGTTTCTCCTCGGTCACTTCCCCGATGATTCGGACGGCAAGCCCGGGACCGGGGAACGGCATCCGTTCAGAGATGATCTCTTCGAGGTCAAGCGCGCGGGCGACCTCGCGGACCTCGTCCTTGTAGAGGTCCCGCATCGGCTCGACAATGCCGTCGAAGTCGATGCGCTCGGGGAGACCGCCGACGTTGTGGTGGGACTTGATGGTTCCCTCACTCTCGATGCGGTCGGGGTAGATGGTCCCCTGCACCAGGTAGTCGGCGTCAACCTCGCGGGCGACCGTCTCGAACTCCCGGATGAACTGCTCGCCGATGATGTGGCGTTTCTCTTCGGGGTCGGTCTCGCCTTCGAGTTCGTCGAGGAAGCGGTCCTGCGCCTCGACGATGCGCAGCGAGTCCATGTAATCGAACGTCTCGCGGATCTCGTCGGTCTCGCCTTTCCGCATCAGCCCGGTGTCGACGTACACGGCGGTGAGCTGGTCGCCGATAGCCTCGTAAGCCAGCGCGGCGGCCGTCGAGGAGTCGACACCGCCAGAGAGTCCGATGACGGCGTGCTTGTCCCCGATCTCCTCGGCGATTTCGGCTTTCGCCTCCTCAATGAACTCGTCAACGTTCACCATCAGTGGCTCACCTCCTCAGTCGTCGCAGTGTGGGGGTCGTCGCCGAGGACCGCTTCGAGCAGTCCGACAAACGGCGGGCTGGCACGCGTCGGTCGGGAGCGGAACTCCGGATGGAACTGCGTCCCGATGAAGTACGGGTGGTCCTCGGGTCCGAGTTCGAGTATCTCCATACGATTCCCGGCGCGGCCGGAGAACTTCAGCCCAGCGGCTTCGAGGTCGTCGATGTACTCGGGGTTAACCTCGTATCGGTGGCGGTGCCGTTCGGTACAGGACTCGCCGCCGTACAGCGTCGCGGCGAGCGTGTTCGCGTTGATTTCAGTTTCATGGGCACCCAGCCGCATCGTCCCGCCCATGTCCTCGATCTCGTACTGCTCGGGGAGGATGTCGATGACGGGATGTGGCGTATCTTCCTCCAGTTCCGCCGAGTGGGCATCGTCAAGGTCCAGTACGTTGCGGGCGTACTCGACAACAGCCATCTGAAAGCCGAGACACAGGCCGAGGAACGGAATGTCGTTCTCGCGGGCGTACCGGATCGCCTCGATTTTGCCCTCCGTGCCGCGGGCACCGAAGCCGCCCGGCACGACGATGGCGTCGGCCTCGCGCATCCGGTCTGCGTGGTGGTCATTCATCTTCTCGGAGTTGACCCACCGGACGTTCACGTCGACGTTTTTCTCAAGGCCGGCGTGTTTCAGCGCCTCGTGGACGGACATGTAGGCGTCTTCGAGGTCGTACTTGCCGACGAGCGCGACTTCGACCTCGCCCTCTGTGTTCTGGGTGACGAGGTCGCGCCAGCGGTTCTCCCGCTCGTCTTCGGGCAGTGCCTCCGAGGCGATGTCGAGTTCTTCCATCACGTACTGGTCGAGTCCTTCCTCCTCGACCATCAGCGGGACATGGTAGATGTCGTCGACATCGGGGTTCGAGAAGACGGCTTCCGTCGGCACGTCACAGAACAACCCGATCTTCTCCTTGGTGTCGATATCGAGTTTGTCCGAGCAGCGGCCGACCAGAATGTCGGGCTGAAGACCGATAGAGCGCAGTTCCTTCACGGAGTGTTGGGTCGGCTTGGTCTTTTGCTCGCCGTTTTTCGAGTATGGGACGAGCGTGACGTGGGTAAAGAGAATATCGTCCTCGTCCTCTTCGTGGGCGAACTGCCGGAGCGCTTCGAGATACGGCATCCCTTCGATGTCCCCGACCGTGCCGCCGACTTCGATGATACAGACGTCGTTGCCTTCGGCGGCCTCGCGGATACGGCGCTTGATGTCGTCGGTGATATGCGGGATAATCTGGACCGTGCGACCGAGGTAGTCGCCGGACCGCTCCTTCTCGATGACGTGCTGGTAAGTCTTCCCCGTGGTGACGTTGTGGTCGAAGGTCATGTCGATGTCGAGGAACCGCTCGTAGTTCCCCAGGTCGAGGTCGACCTCCCCGCCGTCTTTGAGCACGTACACCTCGCCGTGCTGGAAGGGATTCATCGTACCGGCGTCGACGTTCAGATACGGGTCAATCTTGACCGCTGTAACGTCGAACCCGGCGTTTTTGAGTAATCTACCTGTGCTGGCGGCAGTGATGCCCTTCCCCAGGCCAGACATCACGCCACCGGTGACGAAGATGAACTTCCGACCCAGTTCCGGGTCGTAGTCCGTTTCGGGTTCGGTCGGCATACCGACGGTGAACCCCGCGTAGTCTAAACGGTTTCGGAGCGCGCACTGTTCGCCACCCCGTCGCAGTGTCAACGCGGCTACAGTGAGGGCTGCGTGAGGACGCGCCACGCAGCTACGAGCGCGGCAAGTGACAGCGCCGAAAACACCGCATCACTGGGACTAGAGCCGATGGCGATAAACAACAGGTACCCGGCGATGAACCCCCCCAGAAGCGAGACGACGCCGTGCCGCGTCGAGTGAGACACCGCCGCTCTGGTTCGCGTTGACATACAACATTATTTATTGTTATATAGTATAAATGTATCTTCGGTATTGGTGGGCAGATTCGGCGACGGTCAGGACTTGAGGACGCCGGACCGGATGGCGAAGTACGTCCCGATGGCACCAACCGAGGCGAGCACGAGTGCCCGGAGCGGCCCGCCCGCGACGAGTGCCGTCTGCATCAGTACTAACAGCGTCACCAGCGTGGCGAGAAACGACACGGCAGCAAACGAGAGCGGGCGGTCCATAGTATAAGGTCGAGCCGACAGCGCCTCTGTCTTTCGATACTGTCCAGCAGGTGTGGGGCTGAGCTATACTTTCACTTGGTACTGAACCGGCGACAGGAATCGACTACGGACTCTGAATACCGGGTTCCCAGCAGCTACAGGTGGTCGCGGAGAAACGGCCCAACCGTCTCGCCGATACGGCCGCTCTGCCCGACGAAATGGTGGTCGGCTGGCAGGCGCTCAACCGTCTGGCCCAGCTCGGTAGCCCGGTCAACGACCGGTTCCCAGTCGACTGTCGCATCGCGCTCCGCGACCACGACCTGTACCGGGCAGTCGATGGCGTCAAGCGCAGCGGCCGCATCGAGATGCGCGGTCACGCCGGCCGGTGGGGCGAGCACTGACAAGGCCGCCGGGTCGGCCGCAGTGTCGTGTGCAGCGGCCGTACAGAGCGCCACAGCCGCGCCAAAACTGTAGCCAAACAGGCCAACTGCGTCGTAGCGCTCGTCGGCCCACGCCAGCGCGTTCTCGGCGTCGGCCCGCTCGCCACGGCCCTCGTCCCACGCGCCGTAGTCGAACCGGAGACAGCTGATGTCAGGGGCCAGCGCGTCGCTGACCGCCTTGAGCCGGCTGTCAGACCGGGAGCCGCCGTACTGCGGGTGGGGCGGGCACGCAACGATGACGGTGTCCGATGCTGGCCGGTCAAGCGACGCGGTGACGTCTCGCCCACCCGGTATCCCGACGGTAGTCATACGTGTTCACTCGCCAGCCCTCTGTAAGAAATTTAAGGTTGGAGAGACCAATGCGCATACATGGGAATCCTCTCGCGCGCGTCGTACGTCATCCGCTCCAAGCTCAACGCCGTCCTGAACCGAGCGGAGGACCCGACAGAGACCCTCGACTACAGCTACGAGCAGTTGCGTGACGAACTGCAGGACGTCAAGCAGGGCATTGCAGACCTGACGACCCAGAAGAAGCGACTGGAGATACAGAAGCGCCGTCTCGAAGAAAACGTCGAGAAGCACAACGAACAGGCGCGCCAGGCCGTCGAGCAGGACCGCGAAGACCTCGCCCGCCAGGCGCTGGAAAAGAAAAAGCAGAAGATGAGTCAGATCGAGGACCTGGAAGGCCAGATACAGGACTTACAGAGCCAGCAGGACCAGCTGGTCGAGCAGAAAGACGAACTCCAGAAACAGATCGAGCAGTTCCGGACGAAGAAGGAGACGATGAAGGCTCGCCACGAGGCCGCCAAGGCGTCGGCGCGCGTCAACGAAGCGATGACCGGCGCGGGCGACGAGATGCAGGATATCAATCAGGCTATCGAGCGCGCGGAGGAACGAACCGAGGACATGGAAGCCCGTTCGCAGGCGATGGACGAACTCCGCGAGGACGGCGTCCTCGAAAGTCAGATATCGGACGAGAGTTCACTGGAGCGGGAGCTTGAAGAAGTCCGACAGAAAGGGTCAGTTGACGCCGAACTCGACACGCTAAAAGCCGAGATGGGGAAAGCCGAGGACGGCGACAGCGGGTCGAGCGACGCGGATGTTTCCGAAGCCGAACTGGAACAGGAACTCGCCGACGAGAGTACGCAGGTCGACGTCGACGAGAGCGAGGTTGAGTCGGAGCTGGACGAGCTGAAAGAAGACGAGCAGTAACGCCGGCAACGCGGGACTTTTACAGCGGCCAGACGACCGACACCGAGAGCGATGTCACGGCACACAGAAGCAGCTGTAGCGGTCCGCCGACGCGCGCGAAGTCAGTGAAGCGGTAGCCGCCGGGACCGTACACCATCAGGTTCGTCTGGTAGCCGATGGGTGTCAGGAAGGCCGTCGCGACCGCGAACGTCACGACGACGAGGAACGGGAACCCAGAAGCGCCGATCTCCGTGGCAGTGGCGACGGCAATCGGGATCATCAGCACGACGGTCGCGGCCGGGGTGATGGCGCTGGCGAGGACAGCAGTCAGGAGATACACCAGCGCTAGCAGCGCGAGCGGCGGGAGGACGCCGGCGGCGTCGACAAGGAGCCCGCCGACGAACGCGGCTCCGCCGGTGGCCTGCATCGCCTGGCCCAGGGGGAGCAGGCCGGCGAGCAGGAACACGACGTTCCAGCTCACCGCGTCGTAGGCCTTCGAGGCGCTCAGTGTGCCGGTGGCGACCGTGGCGACGACGCCACCCAGCGCGGCAATATAGATGGGCAGCAGGTCCAGCGCTGCGAGCGCGATGACGGCGAGCAGGGTCGCAAGCGGGACCGCCGCAGCGGCGTCAAGCGAGGGTGGGCCGCCCTCAAGCGCATCGAACAGCTCCGGTGGGCCCTCGGTCAGGGTCAGGTAGCCCTCGTCCTGGAGGTGCCCCATCTTGTCAAGGGGCGTCTGGAGTAAGAGTAAGTCGCCAGCGGACAGTTCGACCGCCGTGAGATCCTCGTGAATGACCTCGTCGCCGCGGCGGACAGCGAGGACCGTCACGTCGAATCGACTGCGGAGTTGCACGTCGGCAAGCGTTCGCCCGCGGAGCCGCGACTCCCTGTCGATGACGGCCTCCGCGAGGACGCCCGGGTGCCCGCTTTCCGCCAGCAAGTCCGCCGTAACAGACTCACGGGCGAGGTCCCGAAGGTCAAGCGTCTGAGCGAGTTGGTTGACAGCTTGGCGGTTGCCACGGACCGTCAGCACGTCGCCAGGTTCGAGCGGGCGGTCGGTGGCTGTCGCAAAGAACGACTCGCCGTCGCGGTCGATCTGGAGCACGTCGACGTCAAGCGGGCCACTCACGGCGAGGACCTGTTCGACGGTGGCCTCGGTCGGCAGTGACTCCCCCGCGTCGACCACGTCAACGACCGCCTCGACTGCGTCGTCGGAGACGCTGCCTTCGAGCGCTTCTCGAACCGTCAGCCCGACCAGTGGGGACGCCTCGCGAACCCGTAACTGCGCCAGATGGCGGTCCATCTCGAACTCCTCAGTGAAGTCGGCCGCGGGATGGACCCGTTCGGGGACGAGCGCCCGACCCACCGTCAGCAGGTAGCCAACGCCGACAGCGAGGACGACGACACCGACAGGCGTCAGCGTGAACATCGAGAACGGCCGGCCGAGCAACTGCGCCGAGAGGTCGCTCGCGAGCAGGTTTGTCGCGGTGCCGACCAGCGTGAGCGTCCCACCGAGCATCGCGGCGAAAGAGAGCGGCAACAGCAGGTTCGACGGCGAGATACCGTACCGTTCCGAGAGGCCGGTGACCAGCGGGATGAAGACGGCGACAACCGGCGTGTTGTTGACGAAGCCCGCGCTGACGCCCGTCGTGCCGACGATGGCGGTCAGCAGCCGCCGTTCGTCGCCGCCCGTCAGCGCCGCGAGCCGTCCGGCCAGCCAGTCGACAACGCCGGCCGATTCGACACCGGCGCTGAGGATGTACATCGCGACGATGGTAACCACCGCCGGGCTGGCGAACCCTTCGATGGCTGTCCGCGCCGGGACGCCGGTGTACGGTTCCAGCACGACCAGCGCGACGAGGACAGCGATGGCCGTCATATCAGGCGGGAGCCACTCGGTGACGAACAGCGTCAGGGCGGCAACGACGAGCGCGAAGACCACGAGCGCGCCCATCGAGAGCGAGGGCATACCAGTTCCCTCGACGGACGGCGATAAAAACATCCGGGGCGCTGTCAGGGAATTTCGCAAGCGGACGCGGCTCACTCACCACTGCCCGTCGGTCGCGCCGTCTCGTCACACTGGGTCCGGCTCGTAGCCCGGCCCGACTCGCAGCGTCAGTGTGGTCTCACGCACCGACAGCGACAGCGTCTCGTGCGTGCTGAGTTCGCCGTCGCGACTGAACGTGAGTTCCTTGCCGTGCCCGGCGATGGTAATCTCGTCCGCTCGAACGTGGGTCACGCCGTCGGTATCGAGCGCCAGTAGTCGCTGGCCGATGGCCTCCGCGACGAGGTTCCCTGTTGGCATCTGTTCAACGATAGCCACGTCGAGCAGGCCGTCTTCCATGTTTGCTTGCCCACCTTCGGCGACGAACTTGCGGGCGTTGCCCACCAGCAGGCAGGTGGCCTCGCCGGACCAGGTGAACGGTCCATCCTCCCCGACAGCCGCGATGGTGATATCGAGCCCGTCGAAACGAAGCGCCTCCTGTGCGCCGGTGAGCAGAAACGCCAGCGTGCCGAACCGCTCTTTGAGGTCGCCCGGAGTCGAAACGCTGGCGTCGGCGGGGAGGCCGGCGATACAGGAGACGAGAAACGGCTCCTCGTCGGCGACGCCCACGTCGACCGGTCGCGTCGCTCCGATATCGGCGATTTCGACACCGTGTTGGATGTCTGTGACGCCGATGTTCCCGGCCAGAAGGTTCGCCGTCCCGGCCGGGATGACGCTCAGCGTCACCGAGTCGAGGTGGCCGGCGTCGTTGAGTCCGCGGACAACCTCGTTCACCGTCCCGTCGCCGCCACAGACGGCGACCTCAGAGGCCTCAGCCCGCCCGGCCTCGCGGCCGAGTTCGACCGCGTCGCCCGCCGCCTGAGTTTCGTACACCTCGAACCCGCGTGCCTCCATCAGCCGCGGAACGTAGTCGGCGTGCTCGCCGTCGCCGCTGACGGGGTTGAGGATACACCGACGCGAACCAATCTGCATAATCATAGCGAGTCCAGACCGGCACTTATACCGTGGTGATGTGCCGGCGTCACTCCCAGTCGACGTCGACACTCCGGTTCGTCTCGCGGAGAATGAACGGGCCGATTGCGAGCGTTCGTTTGGTTATCGTGACAATACGGAGGATGTACGATATCAGGACTGTGAACGGAAGCAGGGATGCTGTCGTCGTCACGGCGAGGAGCCACAACGCGTCGGGGACGCCGGCTGTGACGCCGACGAAATCCTGCACATCGAGGAACAACAACGAGGTGATTGCGACGGTAAGCGCCGGGATGGCGACGTAGAGCAGTGTCCGGGAGAGGTCGGACAGTTCCCACTGGAAATACAGCGTCTTGAAGTGTTCCCGGGCCGGGCCGAACAGTTCGAGCGTCTCGACGAGTTCCGCAAGCGAGTCGTCGATCTCGTCAGTGAGTTCGTCGGCGTACGCTTCACGGATACGTCGACCGGCATACAGCTTCCAGGAGTAGTTGTAGTTCAGCGCGGCCTTGACGACATCGAACTCGCCGAAGGTCCCGCCCTCAAGCTGGTCGGTAACGCTGTCGGCGTTTGTTCGCACATCCTCCAGATAGTTCGACAGCAACGCCGTCAGGTCGTCATCGAGTGCCGTCTCGTCGACAGCGTTCTGGGTGTTCTCGGCCCGTTCGGTGGTCCCGCGAACCAGCGACCGGAGGAACGCCGAGGGCTCTGCCGGACTGACTGGCGTGTCGACGGCGTCAGCAACGTCGGCGCGGAACTGCATCGACCCGTTCATCCGTTCGCGCTGATCACCCACCGCACCGAGTTCCTGTGAGAGGACGAGCTGGTTCAGTGTCAGGACCAGTGTTACTGCGGTTATGGTCCCCGTAATCAGCGCCTGAAACAGCGTTTCGACCGGGTCACCGCGAGTCAGCAACGTCATGGCTGGTTTCGGATGCAAGAGCCCGACGACGAGAATCCCACAGAGCAGGACACCGGAGAGGAGGGCGGTAACGAGCCAGCGGTCCGCATCAAGGAGGAACCAGAGGAGTCGCGTGTCCCCCGCGGCGCGCCCCCGCATGGTGTCACTCGACTCACCGCTGTCAGTGGTCATACAGGCCGGCTCGCCCGCCGGGGTTAAAAGAACGCGCCCGAGCTATTCCGGGAGTCAGTACATCGACAGCAAGGAGTAGCCGAGCGAACAGCGGCTATCGGCCGGCGAGGAACGTCACAGCGGTTCGTTGCTGCTCGACCTCAGTTTCGAGGTGGTCGCGGAACTCGGCGATGTCGATGTCTTTCTCTTCACGTTCCTTGCGGTCACGAACCGAGATGGTCCCCGCTTCCTCCTCGTTGTCGCCGATGACACACATGTAGGGAACGCGGTCGTCGTGGGCCTGCTGAATCTTCTTGCCGACAGTCCAGGAACGGTCCTCGATAGTGACCCGGAAGTCATCGAGTTCATCCTGAATCTCCTCGCAGTAGGTGATGTTGTCGTCGCTGACTGGCAGCAGACGGATCTGTTCGGGGGCGAGCCACGGCGGGAACTTCCCGTTGTAGTGCTCGGTCAGCACCATGAAGAACCGCTCGTAGGAGCCATACAGCGCGCGGTGGATCATCACCGGGCGGTGCTCCTCGTTGTCCTCACCGGTGTAGGAGAGGTCGAACCGCTCGGGCATATTGAAGTCCAGTTGGACGGTCGGGCCGTCCCAGTGGCGACCGAGCGCGTCCTCGAAGGCAAAGTCGATCTTCGGGCCGTAGAAGGCACCGTCGCCCTCCTCAACGACGTAGTCGATGTCCTGCTCCTCAAGGACAGATTCAAGCTGGGACTCGGCTTTCTCCCAGATCTCGTCGCCGCCGACGGACTTCTCGGGCCGGGTGGCGAACTGGACGGTGTAGTCGAGATTGAAGGTGTCAAGCGTATCGAGGATGATGTCGACCGTCGCCAGCACTTCCTCCTCAATCTGGTCCGGGCGGACGAACAGGTGGCCGTCGTCGATGGTGAAGGCCCAGGTCCGGGAGAGCCCGGAGAGTTCGCCGCGCTGCTCTTTGCGGTACACCTTCCCGTCCTCGAAGTACCGCACCGGCAGGTCCCGGTAGCTCCAGGAATTCTGCTCGAAGATGGTGGCGTGGCCGGGACAGTTCATCGGCTTCAGGCCGTACTCCTCGTCGTTGACATCGAGCAGGAACATGTCGTCAACGTAGTTCTCGTAGTGGCCCGACTTCTTCCAGAGTTCGGTGCGGAAGACGTGGGGCGTCTCGACCTCGTCGTAGCCGGCGTCACGGTTGAGGCCGGCAACATAGTCCGAGAGTTCGTTGAGGATCTTCTTGCCGTTGGGTTCGTACAGCGGCAGGCCCGGCCCGGTCGTCTCGTCGATGGAGAACAGGTCCATCTCCTGGCCGATCTTGCGGTGGTCGCGCTCCTCGGCCTTGCGGCGCTGTTCGAGGAACTCATCGAGCGCGTCCTCCGTCGGGAAGGCGGTTCCGTACACACGAGTCAGCGTCTCGTTCTCTTCCTCGCCGCGCCAGAAGGCCGCCGAGATTTCAAGCAGCGCGAAGCCGCCGATTTCGCCGGTCGATTCGACGTGGGGGCCCTGACAGAGGTCCTCGAACTCGCCCTGGGTGTAGAAAGAGACCTCCTCGTCGTCCGCGGCCTCAGTTTCGAGGATATCCTGTTTGAACTGATTGTCCTCGTAGCGCTCGAAGGCGTCGTCGCGGTCGACAAGTTCGCGTTCGATGTCGAGGTCCTCCTCGATGATCTCCTCGGCTTCGGCCTCGATGGCTTCGAGGTCGTCCTCGTCGATGTCGACGCCGGTGATGTCGTAGTAGAACCCGTTGTCGGTCCACGGCCCGATTGTGAGCTTCGCGTCGGAGTAGAGGCGCTGCAGGGCCTGTGCGAAGACGTGGGCAGCGGAGTGACGAAGCACATCGAGATACTCGTCACTGCTCTCGGTGACGATTTCGAGTTCGACGTCCGCTGTCAACGGCGCGTGTTTGTCGACAAGTTCGCCGTCGACAACGCCGGCGACCGTGTCGTCACCCAGCCCTGGCCCGATTTCGTAGGCGACATCCTCGACCGTGCTGCCGCGTTCGACCTCTAGTGGGGTCCCGTCGGGCAGCGTGACCGTGACCGTACTCATATCCGAGGATACGACGGCGGCCGGGGATAAGTGTATTGAGACGCGGGCGACGCTGGTGTTACTCTGGCAACGGCGGGTCCGAATCCTCATCGACAGTGTCGGCCGCCGGCAGGTCAGACTGGGCCGGTGGCCGTGCTGCGCTTGCCCGCTCCAACGATGAGAGCGCCAGTTCTTCCTCGCCTTCAAGCATGGTAAGCCGGTCCATGACAGTGACAGTCTCCCCGTCGGCCGTATGCGGCGTCACGCACCTGAGTTCCGACCCGGTGTACTCGGCTAATAGTTGGACCGGGAACACGATCGCCCGGTACTGCTCCCCCGACATCTCAGAGTCAACCGACCGGACCTGAAACGCAGGTTCGAGTGAACATTTGTTGCGTTTTGCCCATTCCTGAAAGACGCTCACCCGGTTGAGTGCGAAGAGTCCCAGTTCGGTCCGTGCCTCCGCTGGTGTGGACGGTATCTGCCGACCAATGACCTGAACGCTAAAGTCCGACAAAACATCAGTGTCCGACAACCCCTTAATTCGGTCGATAACCGCAGCCTGTTGCTGCGTGTGCCCGTCGGGCAGCAGTGAACGAACGTACAGTTCTGCCCGTGTATCATCTGGCTGCGTGCTCCCCTGCATCGTATAGAAATTAATGCGCAGGGACTGGCAAAAGTATTCCTGTTGACAAATAATGGTTAGAACAGTTATACACTGAACGACGGAAACTGAATCGACGGTTACACCGTCGGTTGGACAGCCACGGGCCGTGTCAGCGTGATAGGGAGTACTATGTGGGCACGGTTCGCATGAGAAGCCGGATATGTACGATTCGGTGCTCGTGGCCACAGACGGCAGTTCGGGAACGACAGAGACGCTCGCACACGCCACCTCGATCGCGCGTGACAACGACGCGACTCTCCATGGACTGTACGTCGTGGACAGGCGACTCTACGTCGCGGCCGACAAGGCCAATCAAGACGAGGTGCGTCAGTCGCTGGAGGAAGAGGGAGATGTCGCGCTTGACGACATCGTGGTCGGCGGCGAGGAAGCCGGCGTCGAAGTCGTCACGACCATGGCAGAAGGGATTCCCCACAAGACAATCACCGACTACGCCGAGGAGGAAGACATTGATGTCATCGTGATGGGGACCCACGGCCGAACCGGACGAGACCGGGTCGCCAATCTCGGGAGTGTCACCGAACGGGTCGTCCAGAGCGCGCCCGTCCCCGTTCTCGTCGTCCACATCGAATAGCCCAGGTGTCGCTGGCGGTTGCGGGACGGACGTGCTCGATAGCAGCTATACTACCGGTAGCACCCCGTTCTGACCGGTATCTTTTCGAGCCGCCGACACGATGGTGGCAGTATGGACAGCCGAGAGTACGCCTTCGAAGGAGCCACGCCAGATATCCACGGATACGCCCACGTCAGCCGCGAGGCGACACTGGTGGGTGATGTCACCATCGGCCCGAACGCGAACGTCTGGCCCGGTGTCGTGTTGCGCGGCGACGTGGCCCCCGTCGAGGTGGGCCGCGAATCGGCGATCGGTGACGGGGCCATCGTCCACGCCTCGACCGTCGGCGAGAAGGTGATGGTCGGCCACGGAGCCGTCCTCAACGACGCCCATGTACGCGACGGGGCGCTCGTTGGGTTCAATTCGACGGTCAGCGACGCCACCATCGGCGAGGGCTCTATCGTCGCGATGGGGACGGTTGTTCCACCAGGCTACGAGGTGCCCGCGGAGTCCTTTGTCCGCGGGAGCCCGGCCACAGTGACGCCGCTGTCCGAGACCACGATCGACCCCAACGAAGTGTTCGAAGCGTTCAGCTCCGGCGATTACGCCAACCTCGCGGCTCGCCACGAGGACCTCTTCGAGTAACGTCACGCCGGACACGACGGGTCACTTATAATGGAAGAACACACACAGTACCGTGCATGGACGATATCGTCGACCTGGTGACCCGGTCGCTCGCTGACGAGACTGCCGCGGCGTTCACTGAGCGGGTCGACGAACAGGCGATGCAGCTCCGAAGAGCCATCGAGGCCGGGGAATTCGACAACGAAGCGTTCTCCGTCGGTCTGGAAATCGAGCTGTACGCCATCAACGCCGAGCCGGACCCGCCCGAACCGGACGATGCGGAAGACAGCGAGGAAGCCACCGAAGAGGACCTCGACGACGACCTGAGCGGATCGAGCGAGGCTGCCTGGAGCGGGTCGCTCGACGCGCCGGCAGAGCCCGAAAACGGCGGTGGCGCATCACTGGAGCCAAACGGCGGCGGGGCGTCGCTGGAGCCAGACGAGGGCGATCCGCTGGAACCCGCTGGAGATGAGTCACTGGATCAAGACACCGGCGACGCCGCTGACGAGTCCGACGACGCGTTTGGTCCCGGGGAGGGGCCGTCGCTCGACATCGACCCGGACAGCCCGCTGGCCGACGACGAACCTGAGACACCCGAAAACGAGGCCGAGTCGGCCGTTGAGTCGTCGGTCGAGGAAGAAGACGACGAGCCGTACATGGACCCCGAAGACTGGGAAGGGCAACTGACCCGCCTGCCCGACGTGGTGTTCGAGGGCGAGGCCAACAAGGAACTGGGTCTGCACAACGCCGAAGTCAACACCAAACCGAACAGCTTCGACCAGACCGGAATGGAGGTCCAGACGACGGCAGTAGAGATGCAGACGAAACAGGCCCGCCAGCAGGCGAGCAAGCACAACTGCGAACTCGTCCTTGACGCGATGTGGACCATTCCGCCCGAGGAAGGCAGCAAAGAGTATCTCTCGGCACACGAGATGAACGACGGGGTCGTCCTCGCGGACAACATGCGGCAGGCTCCCAGATACGTGGCACTAGACAACGAAGCGCTGGACCACGCTGGCGGCAGCATCGACTTCGACGTGCCGGGATACAGCGGGTCGTTCCCGACGATTCTGTTCGAGTCGCTGGCCACCTCGATCCAGCCACACCTCCAGATTCCGGACGCCGCGGCGTTCCCCGAGTACTACAACGCCGCGATACGGACGCTCGGGCCACTGCTCGCGCTATCGGTGAACTCGCCGTTCCTCCCCGCCGAGATGTACGGTGACACCGACGGCGAGTGGCTCTGTGAGACCACCCATCACGAACTCCGTATCGCGGCCTTCGAACAGTCGGTCAACACCAGTGAGAACCCAAAGGTCCGAGTCCCGCAAGACCTCGACGACACGACGGATGTCGTCGGTCGCGTCGTCGACGACGACCTGTTCGCGCCGTTCCTGCGGGAATTCCTGCACGATGACGACCGGACAGAATTCGAAGACGATTTCTGGGAGTTCGACCACAAGCGTGGGACCTACTGGCGCTGGCTCCGCTGTGTCGTCGGCGGAGCCCCCGTCGACGGGGCAAGCACTGAAAAGTCGCTCCGCATCGAGTATCGCCCGCTCCCGACCCAGCCCCACGCCAAGGACATGATCGGGCTACAGGCGCTGACGGTCGGCCTCATCCGCGGCCTTGTCGTCGCCGACCACCCTGTTGCGGAACTGCCCTGGCAGGAGGCCCGGCGGAGTTTCTACAACGCTGCGGACGATGGTCTAGAGGCCGACCTCTCGTGGGTGACGGCGCAGGGCGAGCGAACGGCCGACCACGACGCCATCTACGACGAGGTTTTTGAGTACGCTCGTCTGGGGTTGGCCGAACAGGACATCTCGGAGGCCCGCATCGACGAGTACCTCGGCCCTATCGAGGCCCGCTACGATGCCGGCATGACCCCAAGCGACTGGAAGATCGCTCGCGTCCGTGAGTATCTTGATGACGGCGACGACCTCTCAACAGCCATCCAGTCAATGCAGCGGGACTACATTGCGGCAAGTCGTGAGTACCATTCCTTCGAGGAGTGGCTGTGAGCGGCCGGCACTTGGTAGAGCGGAGTCCGGGAGTCCCCTGCCGGATGGCGGGTATTTATTCGGATGACGCCGTTATATTCGGGTGATGGTATCCACAGGCGACACAGCGCCGGACATCTCGGCGACAATCGCGAACGGTGAGGTAGAGGACTTCGAACTGAGCGACCACCTGGGCGACGGGCCGGTCGTGCTGGCTTTCTTCCCGGGCGCGTTCACACCGCCGTGCTCCAACGAGATGGTCGCCCTGCAGGAGCACCTCGGTGACTTCCACGACGCCGGCGCGACGGTCCTCGGCCTCAGCGCCGACTCGGCGTTCTCGCTGAACTCCTTCCGTGATGAGCACGGGCTGGAGTTCGACCTGCTCAGCGACATGGGCCGGTCGGCGATTCAGGACTACGGTCTCGAAATTGACATCGAAGACCTCGGGCTGCTCGGCGTCGCAAACCGCGCCGTGTTCGTCGTCGACGACGACGGCGAAGTCGCCTACAGCTGGGTCGCCGATGACCCGACCAACGAGCCGGACTACGACGAACTGCTGGACGCCGCCGAGTCGGCGTAAGCGGTCGTCGGCCGAACCTGATTTTTTATTGTGCGACTTCGCAGCTACGCATCTCGCATCCGCCGGACCCCGGTGCCGGCCGATACTGCAGTGAGGTCGAACACGTCGCCGTCGAGCGACACGCCGTCGTACGGGTCTGCCGCCAGCAAGAGCGCACCATCGAGGTCGACGTAGTCGACAAGCGGTGCGAGGTGGACCGCCGCGGCGATACTGGCGTTGGACTCGACCATACACCCGAGCATCAGGTCGAGGCCGTGGGCGTCGGCGGCGTTGAGCAGTCGGGTTGCGGGCCGGAGGCCGCCGCATTTGACGAGTTTGGCGTTGACAATATCACAGGCGTCAGCGACCCGCGGCACGTCCGACGCAGTCACGCAGGACTCGTCGGCGGCGACGGGGATTTCGGTCGCGTCGGTCACGCGGCGGAGGCCGTCGATATCGTGGGCCTCGACCGGCTGTTCCAGCATCGTGACGCCAGCGTCGGCAAGCCAGTCCGCATTGTCGATAGCCTCCTGTGCAGTCCAGGCGGCGTTGGCGTCGACACGTAGTTCGGCATCGGGGGCCGCGTCCCGGACCGCGTCCAGCCGCGCCCGGTCGTCCCCAGTCCCGAGTTTGACCTTCAGATGGCCGAAGCCGCTGTCGGCCGCCTTCCCGGCTTTCTCGGCCATCCGCTCGGGCGAGGCGATGCCGACCGTGTAGGTCGTTGGCGGGACGGCGTCGGGGTCGAGGCCCCACTGGCGGTACAGCGGCAGGTCTAACTGCCGAGCGGCGAGGTCGTGGACGGCGATAGAGAGTGCCATCCGAGCGGCTGGCTGGTCCGGCGCTTGCTCGGCGAGGTCCCGCTCAATGCGTTGCTGGGCGTGTGGGTCACCGATGCCGTCGACGGTCTCACAGAGCAACGGCAGCGTTTGAGCCACCGACTGGGCGCTCTCGTCGTAGTAGGCCGACGGCGTGACGGCTCCAATGCCGGTGGTTCCCTCGTGGGTGAGTTCGACTGTGGCGGTCTCGCTGGTCTCACTGGTCTCCCGCGAGATGCCGAATGGGTTCGACAGCGGCAGGTCGTGGCGGTCGACGGTCCAGTTCATAGGATAGCGTCCAGTACCTCGTCGGGGACGCCGTGGCGGACCGGGTCAGTCGCCGGTGCATCCAGAGCGGCGCTGTAGCCCGCAACAGCATCCGCGGCCGCATCGTCGTCGAGGTGGCGCGTGTTCAACATGCCCGCGACGACGGACGCATCAGAGATTGGGGCGGCCAGACGCTCGTAGATATCGACGTACTCGGGGAGGGGCGGAATATCGAACGACTCGTAGCCGTGGATGGCCTCCCGGCCAGCCTCGTGACACATGACGAGCGCATCCGGGACCGACCCGTGGAGGATACTCGTCGTCACACCCGAGTAGGCCGGATGGGCCAGCGCGCCCTGTCCTTCGACGACGAGGAGGTCTGCCGCCTGCGCTTCTTCGACCAACCGTTCCACCGCGCCGGCAGCGTAGTCGGCAATGACGCGGTCGATGACGATACCCCGGTCGGAGATGGCGATGCCGGTCTGGCCGGTCGGGACGACAGCGGCGTCAAGGCCGCGTTCCCGCGCCGCGTCGCGAATTTCGAACGATGCGGTCATCTTCCCCGTCGAGCAGTCGGTCCCGACGGTCGTGACGACTGTCGCGTCCACGTCGCCGGCGGTCCCCGCTGCCACGGTCAGGTCTTCGGGCGGCTTGCGCAGGTCGTGCAGTTCAGCGCCGTGTTCCGCGGCGAGGCGGGCGAACTCATCGTCGTCAGCCAAGAAGTCGTGCAGTCCAGAATACACGTCACAGCCGCGTTCGAGCGCCGTGCGGACATCCTCACGCCAGGACTCGTCGAACTCACCGCCGATAGGCGAGATGCCGATGACGAGCGCGTCCACCTCGGGTGCGTCGGCCATCGATGCGACGACTGGCGCGTCCTGTACGTCCGGCAGCGAGTCGTGGACGCGCTGGCCGGCCCGCTCGCGGTCGATAAGCGCGCGTACCGTTCGGTCACCGTACCGCAACAGCCCGACGGCCGTTTTGGCTCGGTCGGGGAAGGCGTCGTGTGTTAAGATGGCTACGGCCATGGCCGGACAGAATCACCGCCCCGCGAAAAAGCTACGGAACCGGCACCGAGGGTGCCGGAATGAACAGGGCCCAAACTACGGCACGCGCAACCGAACGGTCCACAGTGACCGGACGGCATCGTCAAGTGCCGCGTCGGGCTCCCCAGTCGCGTCGACCGGTTTCATCGCCGTCGAGAGGTCCTCGAACTCGTGGATAACCGACCCCTCGCCGACGACGTACAGCCGGTCGGGGGACACCTCCTCGATAGCGGCCCGGCAGCGGTCAAGATGGGAGTCGATCTGCTGGTCCCGGAGCCGCTCGAACCGGCTCTGTGAGAAGCCGCCCTTGGAGTGCTGGCTCTTTAGCTCCGAGTCGAACCCGTGGAACGCAGTTTGCTCCCGGCCGTCGTACTCGCCCATGGCGAACAGGTCCGAGCGAACCAGCGCGACGACGTGCTCGTCGGTCGGTTCGAACCACGACCGCTCCAGCTGGACCGTGTCGGCCCACCCGGTGAACGGCGACGGCGGCGCAGGGACGGACAGACACGCCGACAGGAGGCCGGCGTCGTCGGTGACTGCGAGACACGGTGCGGCGCTGGCGACCAGCGACGCGCGGTCACCGAAGGCGTCCCGGACTGGACCCGGCAGGGAGCGCTCCGCATCGACGTAGGCGGTAAAGACCCCCTCTGGTTCTGTCTCGACGGATTCCAGCCGGTCGAGGACTTCACTCAGTCGCGCCCGACTGAGCGTTTCCTCGGCTCGGAACGTCGATTCTCCCTCCTCGTCTTGCAGGCGTTCGACTCGGTCCTGAAGTTCGGCGACGCGGTCCTCCAGCCGATTGACCTCGGCCTCGGCCCGCTGGCGCTCGGTCGCTGCGTCGGCGCGGCGCTCCTTCTCGGCGTCGAGCTGTCGTTCGAGGTGGTGATTTGCCTCCTCAAGTTCGGCTACTCGCTCCTTCAGCGACGCCCGTCCCAGCAACCGGTCAAGCATCGACTGGATGGCAGACGGGGACGGGCTTAAAAGTGACTTCCCGAACCGTCGCTGCATCGGAACGCTCCCGCTCAGTTCGGCGGTCCGTCGTCATCTCTCAGCGAGGAGATGATGAGCCGCTTGATGCCACGTCGAAGGAGACCGCTGGCCGCAGGCTGAGAGATGTCTAGGTCGGCGGCAACGTCGCTGAGAGTCGCGTTCCGTGGTTCTTCGAAATATCCCGTTTCGAGTGCGACAAGGAGTGCTTCCCGCTGGCTATCAGTCAACCCCGCATCCGTGTTGCCCAGGCTGGCGTATTCGTTCACGCGCAGCAGGTCGATGTCGATGTCGTTCTCTTGAGCATAGTCCCAGAGATGAGCGAGAGCCGTTCGCTCTGGCATCCATATCGTCAGTATCCATGCGCTCCCGTCGTTTTCCATGTCGAGGATAACCCCATTCGCGGATGAGATTACGGGAGAGAGAATCTTCGCCTCGTCAGTGTACTCAAAGCTGTAGATGGCCTCGTTGTCTCTGGTTTCGATGACGCGCTCGAATTCGCCGATAGTGCTGTCGTTCTGTAACCCGGCCTCGAACTGCTGGAAATCAGGCGATTCGATATGGTAAAAGAACCTGCCCGACGTCGGGTCCGTACCCGCCTCTGACACGGACCTGACGTTCGAATCTGGGGCGTGGGTCACGGTCTCTGTAAGCACGATGTCAGGGTGCTCGACCCGGACGACCGCCTTGATATCGGTCATTAGTTGTAGGGTAGTGGTGTGAGTGTGGCAAAACGTGCAATTACAGTGTTCGTTCGAGATGTCTGTGGCGGCTTTGTCTCAAATTCTCGTTACTGGGTGAAGGTGGTCGTGCGGTGGCTTAACTGAGTCGGTTGGTCGTGAGTTCTGAGTACGGAGGCAATGCGGATTTTATTTCCCGTCTGTGCAGGTCGGCTTGAGAGAGGGACTCGCCCGCTGGGCAAGGGGTTCCCGTGCAGTGATGTCGCCGGCTCAGACGCGATGATTGAATAGCATGGCCCAGAGCCGCTCGGACCAACTGGCTTCGGACGACGGGGTAACCCCGGCGGGGAGGTAGAATTTGGATTCTGTAGCGCTGTCCCAGTTGTCGGTGTGACTTCGCTGTGACATACAGGGAACTAGAAGCCCCTGAACCGCATTGGTCTGTAGCTTAAGCGTATAACCTACTTATCACGCGTTTCAAGTATTTCGCCCACTCGGTGGACGGAGAAAAGACAGTAAAACGGAGTTGTGCCCCCTCAGACAGCGGTGTCGGGCAGTGTCGGCGTCCCCTCGGAGATAGAGAGCAGTTGTGCGGCGTGGTCCGCTTTCGCCAGAAACACTTCTTCGAGGCTGGGCGGGTTCCGGACGTTGGCGTCTTCGAGCATCGGTTCGGGAACGACGAGTGTGTCCGCCGGGACCTGTTCGTCCCCGTGGACGGCGAAATGCTGGGAGCCGAGTTTCATTACCAGCGGATAGTCTGTGCGCTCAACCCCGTCTCCGGAGGCGTACAACTGTTCGTTCACTCGTTCGTGCTGCTCGCGACACATCGCGGCCGCCGCGTCGTCTCTCGGTTCGACGTAGAGGCGGCCGAGGTAGTATCCCCGCGAAAACTGTTCGAACATCGGTGCAAGTGTATGTGTGACACTCACATACATAAGTGTTCGCCGGCAACCTTTTGCCGTCGTGCAAACAGCGCGGATTCGGGGGGCCGGTGACCCGATGCCGACTCCCGTCCGACAGGGCTTTGCCACGGCCGGCCCCGAGTCGACCTATGAGCGAGCAGCGGGGGCCGTTGCCACGTCGGTACGCGCGGTACTATCTGGAACAGACGCCGAGTCTCGTGTGGCTGCTGGTTGTCAACGCTGTCGCGATGCTCGTTGGCGTCCGGTTCTACGTCGAAACAATGCCCGAAGTGTCGACGTTTCTCTGGCCGTTGTACGCCGACTCGCCGGCTGCGCTATTCCTCATGACACTCTCGGTAGCTACCCTTCTGCCGTTCCTCGGCAAGTCGCTCGACGAGGTTCCGCTGACGGTGCCGCTCGCGTACCTCCACACGATTGCGCTGGTCTGGCTGGTCAAGATGGGGCTGTGGACTGTCGTGGCGTTAAACATCGGCTTCGACGCCTACTTCCCGGCTCCGTGGGCGTATTTCGGCATCATCATTACCCACCTCGGCTTCGTCGCCGAGGGACTGTTAGTCCCACACTACGCCCGAACGACGAAGGGCGCGCTCGTGACTGCGCTGGTGCTGGCACTCGCTAACGACGTCCTCGATTACGGCTTCGGCTACCATCCGCCGTTGCGATACGACCCAGGGGTGGTGTTACCGCTCGCGACTGTCGCACTCTCGGTGCTATCGGTGGGAATCGTCTGGCGGCTGCTGCCGATGCAAGTGCCGAGTAAAAAGACAGCTTAAACACTCTTGGACTATTTGAGGAGGTTTCAAGCGTCGATGAACGACGCGAACGAAGGCGTTTCTTTTTGATGAGGGAGGACAGAGGCAGGGATAGGAATGAGCCCACGCCAGGCCACGCTCCTCACCGTGCTGGTCATCGTCGGGACTGTCGCTGTCGGCCTCCCGGCCGTGACAGCACAGGAGACCGCGACGGAGACAGTGGCCACGCAGAACAACTCTGCCAGCGGGATGGGAGCGCAACTCACTGCGTTCTTGCAGTCGAACTCCGCCGCCGCGAACGACACGGTGGAAAACGGGATGTGGCGGTCGGCATACAACCAGTCCAACGGAACCGAACGAGCCGAACTGGTCACGGACCGAACCGGCTCACTTGAGCGCCGACTCGAACGACTGCAGGAGCGCAACGCCACGCTCGAACAGCGATACGAAAACGGAAATATCAGTGAGCAAGCCTACGTGGCGCAGCGAAGCCGGCTCACGACAGAAATCGCGGGCCTGCAGACCGCCATCAACGACACTGACACGGCCGCCGAACAGACCGGTGTGAACGACACCGCACTGGAGCGCCTGAAACAGAACGCCAGCAAGCTCTCCGGTCAGCAGGTCGCATCGATTGCTCGCGGCATCGCCGGACCGCCAGAGACCGCCGGCCCGGATGATCAGGGGCCACCGGACGTCGCCGGTGTCAACCGAAGTGAGCAGGGGCCGCCGGACGGCGTTGGAACCAACCAGAGCGAACAGGGACCACCAGCCAACACGTCCGAACGGGGTGCAAACCAGAGCGAACAGGGACCGCCTGCTGACGTACCCGGACAACAACGAAACGAGAGCGACCAGGGGCCACCGGACGACGGGCCTGACGACAGCGGAAACGAAACCGGGGAGTCCACACAGGGAAACGGGGCTGAACAGGGCAACGACAAAGGCAACGGGAATGGGGACGGCAGTGACAGCGGCGACAATACCGCAGGAGACGACAGCGATTCAGATGAAGCCGACAGTGGTGGGGAGGATGATTCAGCCGGTACATCGGACTCGGACGACAGTTCTGACAGTGGCAGTGCCGATGGCTCTGACGGAAGTTCTGACAGTGGCAGTGCCGATGGCTCTGACGGAAATTCTGGCAGTGACGGTGCTGACGACACCTCTGATAGTAACGGTGCTGATGATTCTGGCGGCGCGTCCGGCGGTAACAACGACAACGCAAATGGCGGCGGAAATGATGGTGGGCAGGGGAACGACGGCGGACAGAGCGGTAATGGCGGAAGCGGTCAGGGGAGCGGCAACAGCGGCTCACAGGGCGCGTCGTGGATAGACCAGCTATCGTAGGCAGGTGACGCTAGCAAACCGCCCGACGAGAGTCACCCTTTTGAACCGTGACCCGCTACCTACGTGTCGATGGACTCCGCCGAGTTACTCAATCTCCTTGGAAACGCCAACCGCCGGCGGATTCTCAAACTACTCGCACACAAACCCTGCTACGTCACCGAAATCAGCGAATACATCGGCGTTAGCCCGAAAGCCGTCATCGACCACCTCCAGAAGCTCGAAGACGCCGGGCTCATCGACTCCCGGACAGACGACCAGCGCCGGAAGTACTTCTCTATCGCCCGGAACCTCCGTCTGGAGGTCCGTGTCTCTCCCTATGAGTTCGGCACCAAGAGCGCCTATCCGGCAAATCCAGAGTTCGAGATGCCCTCCTGCCGTCACCTCTCGATAGATGTAGGCGAGGAAGCTGGCGGGAATTTTCACGACCTGGCACGCGAACTGGAGCATCTCCAGCAGCTAGAGAACGAACTGTCGCTGGCCCAGCGGTGGGTGCAGGCCCGTCTGACGGACGTGCGGGACCGCATCGACTCCGGCTTCGAGAACGGCGACGGACGACTGTACGCAGAACTGGTCAGCGGGCTCGCAAACGGTATCGACACGGTGCCGGCGCTGGCCAGAGAGATCGAAGCGCCGCCGGAGATCGTCGAGGAAGCACTCACTCGGCTCGCAGACGATAACGTGGTCGAGCGGACCGACGACGGCTGGGAAATCGTTTAGACGAGACGACAGCACTTCAGAAAGCGGACCGTCTCAGTCCGCTTTCGACCCGTACGAACTCGGGACCTCGACGGACAACTGTTCTGAGAGCAGGTACGTCACGGACCCGACAGCGGCCAGTCCGATCGGGAGCGCGATGTACGCCGGGACGCCGTAGCCGGCCATCAGGAACAGTCCCGTTGCGACGATGCCGGCCAGCACCGCGTAGGGAATCTGGGTGTTCACGTGGTCGACGTGGTCGCTCGCGGCGAACATACTCGACATCACCGTGGTGTCCGAGATCGGCGAACAGTGGTCACCGAACAGCGCGCCGGTCAGAATCGCCGCGATAGCCGGTGCCAGCGGCGCACCGAGCGCGTGTCCGAGCGGGATTGCGACCGGGAACAGGATACCCATCGTCCCCCAGGACGTGCCGATGCTGAAGCTGATAATCACCGCGCTGACGAAAATGACGGCGGGCAACATCCCAGCCGTGATAATTCCCTCGCTGATGGCGATGACGTATGGACCGACACCGAGTGCCTGGCTCACGGCACCGATAGACCACGCGAGCGAGAGCACCGCGACGGGGAACATCACCATCTTGAACCCCTCGAAGATAGCGTCGCTCACTTCGTCAACTGCGATTCGTGCGTGCCCGACGAGAATGGTCAAAATGACCAGACAGGCCGAGAACGAGGCCCAGACGATGGCATCCGCAGTGGCCGCGTTCGACAGCGCGTCGGTAAGGCCCCGGCCAGCGAATCCACCGCCGGAGTAGTACAGCGAGAACCCGGTTACCCCCACAAGTGCGATGATTGGCGCGGCGAAGTACCACCACCGCGGCTCAACGTGGTCGGGCGTCACGATATCGTCTTCCTGTGTTTCCATCAGCGGGTCGGCGTTGTCGCCGAGGACCTTCCCCTCTTCTCTGGCTCTGCGTTCGGCCTCCGCCATCGGGCCGAAGTCGAGGTCGGCGATGACAACAATGAATACCATTGCAAGTGCGAGCAGGCTGTAGAACCGATAGGGAATCGATTCGAGGAACAGCAGGAACGCGCTTCGGTCCACCCCAATTGTGGTCAGTTGCTCGGCGATGAGGCCGACCTCGAATCCGAGCCACGTCGAGACAACTGATATCGATGCGGTCGGAGCAGTGGTTGAGTCAAGGATGTACGCCAACTTCTCGCGACTGATGTCGAACTTATCGGTGATCGGCCGCATGACCGACCCGGTAATCATTGTCGAGGCGTACGAGTCGACGAAGATCGTCATCCCCAGTAGCGACGTGCCAAGCGCCGCCTGCCGACGGGTTCGAATGCGCTTGACCATCTGTGACGCCAGCGCATTCATCCCGCCGGAGAGGAAGATCATCCCCAGCATTGCCCCGATAAGGAACGTGAACAAGAGCAGTTTGACATTAAACGGCTCAGTCACGTTATCCACGACAAACTGGAGGCTTCGAGCGGCTCCGGCGGCCGGGTTCCAGCCGACGAGAACCGTCGCACCGATCCAGATACCTGCAAACAGCGAGAGCAGTACTTGGCGAGTGAACAACGTCAGTACAATGGCGAGCATCGCCGGAAACAGGCTGATAAGCCCGTACGTTTCTGGTGCCATGCGTTCTATTCCGGGATTTACATACGAGGGTTATAAGCGTTATCAACTCAAGACACTGTGATAGAAACGCCGGAAAGTGAATCAGATGGTCAGATATAGGCCGATATTCTGGAGACATAGGTTTATTTTACCACCATATGGCAAGACCAGTACAGTCGATATTACGTGACAGGAAGTCCGTTCACGGCGATACTGCTATCGGGCACTTTTGTAGGCAGGCTACCGCGAAAACATCGACATCGTTTGGCCGGGCGACCGATATCCGGCATCGGACGGGAGGACCATCGAATACAGTGCAGTAAGCCAGAAAGGCGGTTGCGGCACTGACCCGAATCTGCCGTCGAGAGAGCTACAGGTCTTTGGTGAGTCCGCTGCGAAGGTCTCGGCCGAAGTAGTGCCCGACAAGCGCGAGCACGAGACCGACACCGCCGGCGATAGCGAACAGTCTGGTCCCGCTCAATCCTGCGGCGAGCTGGGGGAGGAGAGACAGAACAGCCGTCGCACCGCCACTGAGACCACCCGCCAGCCCCAGTTCGGCGTATCGGCGCTCGCTGGCGAGCAGTCCGTAGACGAATCCGCCAAGCAGGATGCCGACCAGTTCAGTGAACGGGACGAGCGGTATCAGCCCGCCGAGCACCATGCCGCCGCCGACCGCGCCGAAGGCGAACAGCAGCGCCCGCAGTGAAAAGTAGCTGCCGCTGTCTGTCGTGGACGTTTCGGTGACAGACGACTCCGCGCCGCGCGATTCCCCGACAGCAACGTCCGTCTCGACCGACTCGGTCGTGCCGACATCGACGCCGAGGTCACTGCCCGATTTCGCGTCCGCGTCGCGGGTCCGCTCCTCGGTTCGTTCGGCCATACAGAGTGTGGGACCGCGAGTAGTATGGTCCTTGTGGGGTCTGCCGGCAGTCAGGGATACGATGGTGTGGCGCTCAGATGCCGAGCCACTCGTCGTTGCGAACCGAGTAGCCGTTCGACCGGCAGAACTCCGCCGCTTCACGGCGAACGTCGCGGGACCCGGGAAGCTTCTCGTTCTCGTGAATGTGCTCAATAATCCAGTCGGCGATGGCCCGAATGCCCTCGTCGTCGTCATCCGCGTCGATAGCCTGTAGCTCCCGGAACGTCCGCTCGTAGCCATCACGCTGTGAGGCCCCGAACGACGCGCTCTGGTGTTCGTCGGCGGCCGCCACGACGCGTTTCATCGCCTCGGCTACCGTCGGTCGCTGGACTCTGGCCCGGACCTCGGCTGGCGAGTCGAAAGACTCGACCTCTGTATCGGGCAGGAGGTCCGCGACAGTGTACGTCTCGTCGGCCGACTCGATCTCGTGGTCGCCGACCGTAGCGACCACTTCAGCCGCAGTCGCCGGGAATTCGAGCGTTTCGAGTTCTGTCTCGAAGTACGCGAGTTCCGTCGGGTCAACCGGCGGCTCAGGTTCGTCCGCGCGCTTAAGTTCCTCGGCGATAGCACGCTCCCGCTGGCGACGCTCCTCATTCTGGGCCTGGGCTTCGCGGCCGTTCTTGTTGTCTGCCATACCTGTTAGAAGAATGTCGAGTGAGATAACATTGTGGTCCGGTACCGCTTGAAAGCCAGCGTAACAAATGGCGATGCCTCGGAGTGCAACCGCGGTGGACACCGAAGCCGCCGCCCAGTCGGCAGGTCCAGCATATGGTCGAGCGCGCTCGCCGAAACGAGTGGGTTCAAGTCCCACCGGCGGAAAGTGCCGCCCATGAACGCAGGCGACCGGGTCCGCGTCGAACGCGCGGCCCAGACATACGAGGGCGTGTTGCTCCCATCGAGTACGCCCGACCACCTCGTCGTCAAACTCGACGGCGGGTACAACGTTGGCATCGACCGCGAAGATGCGTCTATCGACGTGCTGGAGTCGGATGTGTACGATGTCGAGAGCGCACAGGACGAACAGAGCCAGTCGGCAATCGAATTTGACGATGACCTCCCGACGGTCTCTCTTATTTCCACTGGTGGAACCATCGCCTCGACAGTCGATTACCGGACCGGGGCAGTGACAGCCCAGTTCGACGCCGAGGACGTGCTGCGGGCGGTCCCAGACCTGGCCGGGATGGCGAACTACCGCGGCCGCGTCGTCGCAAATATCCTCTCGGAGAACATGACCCCGGCAGTCTGGCAGGACCTCGCGCAGGCAGTCCACGAGGAAATCGAGAACGGGGCGGACGGAATCGTCGTCATGCACGGCACCGACACGATGCAGTACTCCGCGTCGGCGCTGTCGTTCATGCTCGACACGCCGGTTCCGATTGTGTTCACGGGCAGCCAGCGGTCGGCGGACCGGCCGTCCTCTGATAACGTGATGAACGCCGTCTCCGCCGTCGAGGCTGCGACGAGCGACTGTGCGGAAGTGCTGGTCTGTATGCACGCCGATGAGTCCGACGACCGCTGTGCGCTCCACCGGGGCACTCGCGTCCGGAAGAACCACACCTCGCGCCGGGACGCCTTCGAGACCGTCGGCGCGAAGCCACTCGGCGAGGTCGACTACGACATCGACGGCGAGAGCACTGTCACGTTCCACCGCGAGTACACCGAACGGGACGCCGTCGACCTAGCACTGCATGACAACATCGAGACGGACGTTGAACTCCTGAAGTTCTCGCCGGGGATGGACCCGTCGCTGCTCGAAGCCGCCGCCGAAGGCAGCGAGGGCATTGTCATCGAAGGGACGGGGCTCGGTCACGTCAACACCGACTGGATCGGGACCATCGAGGAACTGGACATCCCGATGGTCATGACCAGCCAGTGCCTCGAAGGCCGGGTCTGTGACCGCGTCTACGACACCGGTCGGGACCTGCTCGACGCCGGCGTCATCGAGGGCGAGGATATGCTCCCCGGCACAGCGAAGGTCAAGCTCATGTGGGCGCTGGCAAACAGCGACGACGTAGCCGATACGATGCAGGAGCCCCTTGCTGGCGAGATTCAGCAGCGCTCGACGCCCTGGTTGTAGCACTGGAACTGGCGCAGTGGCTCGGTCACGGTGCAAACACTGACCTCGCCATCGGAGCGCCTCTTTTTTATTGTCGCGGGCGAGTCTCCCGGTATGTCGCCGACTGTTCGGACGGCTCGTCACGACGACTACGACGATATTGTGGACCTGACCAGCGATGTCTGGGCCGACCGTGCGATGGCTGATTACATCCCCGACGTGTTCCGTGACTGGGTCGACGATGACGGCCCCAACCGGAAAACCCTCGTCGTCGACGTTGACGGCCACGCCGTCGGCCTCGCGCAGGCCGTCATACTCACCGAGACTGAGGCATGGTTCCAGGGCATGCGTGTCGACTCGGATCACCGGGGGAAGGGGTTCGGGTCGCTGCTGACCGAGCACCTCATCGAATGGGCGGCCGATGCCGGCGCGTCAGTCGGTCGAAGCATGGTGTTTTCCTGGAACGAGGCTGGGCTCGGCCAGTCGCTGGCTGCTGGCTTCGAAGCGGTCACGTCGTTCCGCTGGGCGCACCCCGATCCGGCGGACGAGACGCCCGAAATGACTGTCCGGAACGACCCCACGAATGCGTGGCGCTACTGGCAGGAGAGCGACGGCCGAGGTGTCCTGTCCGGGCTTGCGCTCGACAGTGGGGAGAGCTGGGCGCTCTCGACGCTGACGCGGGAAACACTCGACCGGCTGGCGGCCGACCAGACTGTCCTCACTATCGGGGATGACGGGCCACAGGGGATGGCCTGTCGGGTCCGAACGACAGACGCTGACGGCGAGCAACTTGCGGAGTACGCAGTCGGAGTGTGGAGCGATGTCGACGCTGCACGGGCCTTGTTCACTGCGATAGCCGCCGACGCAGCGACCCTTGGCGTCGACGGAACGCGGGTACTCATTCCCGAGACACCGCGCCACGTCGCCCAGGCCGCGTACGCCAGCGGGAACATCGATGAGTGCCCGGACTTCGTGCTCGAGATAGACGGCCTCGAAGAGTTATCATAACCGATAACGCGGTCACAACACTCATAGAAATACTCCCCATACCATGGGTAGATGAATTTGTTCGGGAGCCCTCCAGCGTTTCTTGCGTATGTCGCGGCGTACGCTCTCGCGGCGGTCGGTTGTGGTATCGGGCTCTACAGAGCGACTCGCATGGAAGACCCCGATACCCGCCGAGGGATGGTCGGGCTCCTCGTCTGTAGCGGTGGCTGGGCGGCGCTGGAGCTCGGGTTCCTGATCACGCCCGGGACGCTGGGGTACGCGTTCTACCTCGGCAGCCTCATCGTCGGGCTTGCGACGGTCGGCGCGTGGCTGTACTTCTGTTCGGCGTACACCGGTCGGGCCTTCCACCGGAACAGGTCGTACCGTGTGGTCGCTGTGAGCACGTATCTCAGTATCGTCATCGTAAAGCTGACCAATCCGCTGCACGGGCTCTACTTCGCCACGCGGTTCGTCGCCGACCCGTTCCCGCATCTGGCGATCACACACGGTTTGTTCCACTGGGTCGTGACGGGGCTTTCCTATGCGCTCGTCACTGTCGGCTTCTTCATGCTGTTCGAGTTGTTCCTCGAAGCCGACTACGACACCCGCCCGCTTGGCGTTCTCGTCGGTATTACCGCGCTCCCGGTGACGCTCGATATCGTCGGGTACGTCAGCGATTTCCTCCTCGATATCAACCACGAACCGCTTGGCGTGGCACTGTTCGCGTTCGGTGTCCTCTACGTGTACGACGAAGCGTTTCTCGCCGTACAGTTGACCGACGGCGTCGATGATGCCGTGGTGTATCTCGACGATGACGGCCGCATCAAGGAGTCAAACGGCAAGGCACAGCGGCTCTTCCCAGCACTATCCGGAAGCCGCGGACAAAATCTTGAGACGGTGTTGCCGGCCGTCACGGAGATACTGCAGACGGACGAGCAGATTCTCGAACGAAACCGAGGTGGCGGAGCGGAGTATTACCTCGTCAGCGACACCTCGTTTTCACTGGGCCAGGTCGATATCGGTCGGATGCTCGTGTTTACCGACGTGACCGAGAGCGAGCGGCGTCGGCGCGAACTTGACCGGCAGAACGAGCAATTGGAAGGGTTCGCCACTGCAATCAGACACGAACTGCTGAACACGCTCCAGATAGTCACCGGCCGCGTCTCCGCCGCCGGCGACGCCCTGAACCGCGGGGACGTCGACTTGGCGAAGGAATCCCTCCAGTCAACGTCTGAGACAGCCGACCGGATGTCCGAAATCGTCGACGGACTCGCGACGCTGGCTCGACATGGGCAGACGATCGACGAAACAATGCCTGTCGACCTCCAGCCAGTCGTCGAAGGAGCCTGGGACCGTGCCGACACTGACGGGCTCACCATGGCGGCCGACGTGGAGGGACAGGTCGTCGCCGACCCGACACGCTTGCGGGACCTCTTCGAGAGCGGGTTCACGTTCGCGGCACACAACGACGCGTCGATGGTCACCGTTTCGCGGGAGGCCGACGAGATCGTCATCACCGACGACGGGACCCCGGCGGGCGAGACAGCGTCGGAGGCCTTTTTCGAGTACGGCGGCGCGATACCGGACGCCGCGGCCGGGATGACGCTCCCGAACTTGCGGATGCTTGCACGGACCCACGGCTGGGACGTGACACTCGATACTGAATATCAGGACGGCGTTCGCGTCGTCATCTCGAACGTGACAGTGGCGCGACCGGTGGAAAGCTGATCCGGCCAACGATCCGTCTCAACCGCCGCTGACCGGCGGGAACAGCGCCAGTTCCGTTTCCTCATCGACTGCCGTCGCCAGCCCTTCGCCGGCGGCGAACGGGTCTTCACCGTCGACGAGCACCCGGATGTGGTCGGCCAACTCTTCGTTCTCGTCGAGCACCTCCTCAGCGAGCGCCGGTCGCGTCGCAAGCAGCGCGTCGAGCGCCGTTTCGACCGTGGCGTCCCCCTCAATATCGACGCTGACCGACTGGCCGTCAGCCGCGTCCCGGAGGTGTGCGAACAGTTTCCACTCCATAGCCGTATTCCGAGCGTCCGGCAAAAGAGGGTTCCGGACCACGGTGTGTCCGGTCCGGCCCGTTCGGGCAGGCAGGAGAGGGACAGTCTGTGACGGGGTGTCCGGTAGTACCGATACTCGCCTCAGTTTGGTTTCTCCGAATCGTCACCAGCAGTTGATTCGTCATCTTCGCCGTCTCCGTCCTCGGTCGGCGCTTCAGAAGCTATCGAGTCGCTGTCGTTGGCTTCGTCGGCGGCCGGCTCGCCGTCCGCCTCGGCGATTCGCTCTTCTGGGTCCCACACCTCGACAGTGTCGTCGCCGTCGTCCGCCGGCAGGTCGTCGAACGCCTCGTCCGCAGTCAGATCGTCGCTTGGCTCTTCCATGTCGGTGTTCCGGAGTGCTTCTAGCGGGTCGTCGTCCGGGGACTCGTCGCTGTCGGCAGTGTCCGCCATGGCTTCAGCTTCGGCGTCTGCTGGTGCATCCGCGCCGTCGCTGGTCGCCGCCGACTCATCCTCAACAGCGGTCTCAGTCGGCTCGTCGGCAGCGGCGGTGTCGGCCGTGGATGTGTCCGCATCAGCGTTTGCCGTGTCATTAGCCTCAGTCTCGGTCGCGTCGGCATTCGGTGCGCCGTCGTTAGCCGTGGCAGCAGTCGCATCAGCCGCCGGTTCTTCCGTCCCGTCAGTCTGCTCGGTCCGGGCAACAGCGTCGGACGCGCCTGACTGGCCATCATCGCCATCAGTATCGCTGCCCAGTTCGTCCGTCACAGCCGCCGTCGTGCCCGGTTCGTCTGTCCCCTCCGTTGCCTGTTCCAGCCGCCGCAGCGCGTCCGGGGTGGCGATTGCGTAGATTGTGTCACCGGCCGCGAGGACGCGTTCGCGGGATGGGATTGTCTCCGGCGCTGTGTCGTCGCGGGTGATCGCGACCACCGAGACTGCCAGGCTGCCGACCGGCGCGCCGTCAAGCGTGCTCCCCGGTTCAACAGTGGCGGTTCCCATCGTCTCGTCGGCCGCACGGAGCAGCGAAGCGAACTCTCGGTCGGAGCGGTCCTGCACTGGGAGCGTGACAAGCTTGTACCGCGTTTGCGGGTCAAGTTTCGGCGTGTCGGCGGCGTCGATAGCGACCGTTACCACATCGTCGGCGACGCCCCGGAGTTCGCCGGTGAGCACGCGTTTCGCCGGCGCTTGCTCCCAGACCTGAACCAGATCGCCAGCGCTTGCAGCATGGGCCGGGTCAGCCTGGATTGCGACGGCATTCGTCGAGGGCGGCAGCGTCGGGCCGATGCCGGCCGCCCGCGAGCCGACGGCGAGGTAGTCGACGGTGCCGTCGTCGGCCAGTTCGACGTCCACGTGGCCGACGCCGTAGTCGGTCTTGAGCCGAGCGACCAGCCGGTCCCGGAGTTCGTCTTTCGTCAGCCGCCGGGGGAAGAGGAACCGCCGGTTGGCGAGCGTCTCTTTGGTCTCGTCGGGCATCGGGTCGTAGCCGATGATGTCGTCGATATCCTCGGGAAGGCGAACAGACGTGACGCGGCCGACGGTCTGAACGATCTCGCTCACGTCGGCGTTGATGTTCCGGCCGCCGGTCGCGGCAAAGAGGTCGACGCCAAGCCGGTCCCCCATTCGCATCCCGCCGTAGGCCCCGACACCGCCAGCGAGGAATGCGGCGAGATTCAGCAGGACTGCACCGGCCGCCAGCACGTCCTCATCACCGAGAATAACCTCACTGAGCGCGGTCGTCGCTCCGATAACGAGGACGACCGCAGTCAATCCGAACAGGAGCGCCAGCCCGGTCTGAATGCGTTCACGGACGTACCAGCGGTAGAAGACGGCGATAGCACCAGCCGGCGTCGCGGCGAGGACCGTAATGGCGAGGAGCCAGACAACGCCTTCGACCAGCGTTCGTGACACTATCCCCAGTTGCAGGTTCGCACCGATCTGTGCGAGCAGTGTCGGGCCGAGCGGCGTCATGCGACCGCCTCCGCGAAGGCGTCGAGGTCGGTGCGGCGGCCAATCGCGTACAGTTCGTCGCCGGCTTCGACGACTGCGTCGCCGCGTGGCGCGACCTGCCAGCCGTCCGGCGTCCGGCTGGCGACGATGGCAACGTCGTAGGCCTCCCGAACGTGAGCGTCCCGGAGCGTCGTCCCGTCAAGCGGGCCGTCGGCGCGAACTGTAAGCCGCCGGAACCGGCTTCCGGCCCGCCGGAGCAGGGAGACGAGTTCGTACTCCCGGTGGGTCCCGCGGGGTTCGACAACGACCTTTGGCTGGGCCGACCGCAAGAGCGGTTGCACGTCCGTCCGGGTCACGGCGACCGTGAGCCGGCCCTCGCCGCCGTCAGTCGTCGGTGCCTGAACCGGCGTTGGGGGCGCCTCGGAGTCGGCGATTTCCGGTTCCGTCGGGGTCTCGGCTGGTGTCTCGTCAGCCGACGGCGTCGACCGGGCACTGACGACGGTTCCCCGAACTTGTGCGTCCTCAGTCAGCACTGTCACCTCATCGTTTCGGGCCAGCCCGGTCGGCAACAGCGCGTCCACCGAGACGGCGTGGCGGTTGTCGCCCACACGCTTCGACAGGCCCGAAAACGGCGGCGCGGCGACAACCGTCGCTCGCCCCTGCTCGTCGATGGAGACGGCGGCGTCGCCGAGGTCGAACTCCGATTTCAGCCGCTCCTCCATCCGGCGTTCGAGTTCGCCGATGCGGAGGTCGGCCGGGAACCGCCACTCCTCGCTGCGGATTTCGGCCCGGAGCGGCTCCGCAAGCGCAGGATACCCCTCCATGTCGGCCACGTCGCCGACGATGCGAATACGGACTTCGTCGCGGCCGCCGACAAATTCGACCACATCGGCCGAGAGTTTCTTCTCGCGGAGCCCCTGCAAGGAGAGCCGCTTCGGGAAGTTCGCCCCAAGCTGGTCGCCCTTGCTGTGAGCGTACAGCGACACCATCCCCACGAGAATGATTGCGGTGATGATGCGCTCGGCGTTAGGGGCCTGCGTAATCGACTTATCCGCCAGTGCCATGAGGCCGCCGCTGACGCCGGCAAGTGCGATTGCCAGCACGACAACACCGAACCCCGGCACGGTAATGCCGGTAAAGTACTTGAAACTGAACCCAAGCGCCCACGACACGAGCGCCGGTATCACTCCCACCAACAACCCCAGATAGATCCCCATCAACACCTCGACCGGGAGCGAAGCCATGTCCACATCCTGCGTGGCCGGTAGTAAATCGCTTCCGGCCCGCGGACAGTACATTTACACCGACCGCTGTAATCTGGATGGGTATGGACAGGCCGCGGAACTGGTTGGGAGCGCGCACAACAATCCTCTTGCCGGTGCTTGTGGCGGTGCTGTCGTTCGTCACTGGTGTGGTCAACATCAGTGCCGTATCGATCAGCGGACCGCTCGGAGACCTCATTCCGCGAAGCATCCAGCGTACCGCCGGATTTACCGGTGCGCTCACCGGATTCACGCTACTCGTTAGCGTCGTCGGACTCCGACGCCGCCTGCGAATCGCGTGGTACGCGACCATCGTCTTACTGCCCGTGGCGGCGGTTCAGGGGCTGGTACAGAACTCGGCGGTGACGCTTCCGTTCGTCGGCCCCGTGCCGAGTTCGGCGGTGTCGATTCCGCTCGTGGTGCTCTCGCTGATTTCGCTCCCGGCAATGTTGCTGAACCGGCGGCGGTTCGACCGACCAATTGACCTCTCGACAGCGCAACTGGCCGCTGGCGCGGCACTCCTCGGTTCGCTTATGTACGGAACGGCGGGCTCGTACGCGCTCCGGGACGATTTCACCAATCTCTCGACAGCGACCGATGCGTTCTACTACACACTGGTCACGGCCAGTACCGTCGGGTACGGCGACGTGACCCCACAGAGCCAGCAGGCGAAACTATTCGGGATGTCCGTGGTCGTCCTCGGGACGGCCAGTTTCGCCATCGCGCTTGGGTCGCTGCTGGGCCCGGCAATCGAGAAGCGGCTTTCGGAGGCACTCGGAAACATGACTGACGCACAACTGGACTTGCTCGAGAACCACGTACTGGTGCTCGGCCACGGCGACCTGACGGAACCGATTATCGAAGAACTGACCGGCGCAATCGATTTCGTGGTCATCACGCCGGACACGGAGACAGCGACACGGCTCCAGCAACAGGATATCGCCGTCCTGACTGCGGACCCGAGTGACGAGGAACCCATGCAACGGGCCGGTATCGAGGACGCTGTGGCGGTCGTCGCAGCGACGAACGACGACGCACAGGACGCGCTAGCGATACTGACGGCACAGACGCTCAACCCCGAGGTTAACATCGTCGCTGCGGCGACCGACCGCGAGAACATCGAGAAACTCCGACGAGCGGGCGCGGACACGGTCATCAGCCCGGCAGTGCTGGGTGGCCACCTCATCGTCCAGTCGGCGCTGGGCCGGGAGGGGATGGAAAATATCGCCGACCACCTGCTCGATGTGAACGACGAGGACGACGCAGATATCTAGGCCCGGCCGCGGTCGACGATAGCGATGTCTGTTTCCACGTCCTCCAGTCGTTCGAACGTCGGTGGCGAAATGAACCGCGACGCCTTGCTCCGGTCACGGCTTGCTCCGATCATGACGAGGTCGTATTGCGATGCAGTATCGGACAGAAACGTCTGGATGCTTGTCCGCGGAACCCTTGTCTCGAACGCGCCCTCGTACGGTTCGATGAGGTCCGCAAGCATCTCTTCGGCCCGGCGGCGGTCCCCGCGAGAACCGATACAGGTTGCGACGGCGACCCGTCCGCTCCGACCGGCCAGTCGCGTTGCGAAGTCGACCATGTTGTGGGCTACATCGCTGACGGACCGGACGGGGACGATGACCTGTTTCCAGCGGGTCCGGTCGCTCCGGGACCGATGGACGACAATATCGCTCTTGCTTCGAAACAGCCGCTGCAGATACGGCGTCAGCGCTCCGTGTTGGCTCTCGTAGGGCGCGACGATAAGGTCACAGTTGGTTTCGGCCGCGGTTTGCAGCGTCGTCTTGGCCGGCGAGCCATCGTCGCTCGCAACGACGACCTGACAGGACACGCCCGTTCGCGTCTCGATTCGGTCGGCGTGGGTCTCCAGCCAGTCGACCTCCGCGTCGAGGTCAGTCTTGTCGGGCGACACCCCCGCAGTGGCCGGGTCACCGCCATCGCCGATGAGGCGGGTCCGGGCCGGCGGCGACTCTGAGCCATTTTCTGACCGGATATCGAGCTGTATCGTGTCCCGCGTGAGCGATTGCTTGGTCGTGGCGGCGTCGCTGTCTGCAACCATGTCGAGCAGGACGACTTTTCCGGCTTCGTGGGCGGCCGCGAGCCGTGCGCCCAGCATCGCTGTCTGTCCTGCCGAGTCGCCACGCATCGGGACCAGCACGTGGTCGTCACCGGACATCGACTCGTACAGGTACGTCGCTCGCTGCTCGTAGAACTGCTCGCGCCAGATGATAAAGAGGACCGCCACAAGTACACTGGCGAGGAAGATGCTAGTAACGAACGTCGCCCGCTGGTTCGGTTCGACCAGCAGCGCCAGCAGGGCGGTGGAGTACGACGACGGCTCCTCGATGTCCAGCGGCCATGTGACAACGCCAGTCGCAAAGACGGCCAGGCCGGCACCGAGCGCGTTGACGCCGAACTGGCCGCCCGGCGCTGTGAGGTAACTGTTCGAAACGGCAAGTGCGCCCAGTCCACAGACCGCGCCGATGGTGAGCCCCGCGACGAACCGCTTCGGGTCGGAGTACTTGCTCGTCGGGTCGACGAACAGCGTGTACGACCCCGCTGCGAGCGGCGGAAACAGCAGGAAACTCAGTCGTGGGACGGCGTTTGCCAGCGTCGTCACCAGCACGATAGCAAGCGGGACGAACACCAGCATCGAAAGGTGGACAAGGTTTTCAGTCACCTCGGCCCAGCGTCTGAAGTCCTGTAGTTCGCGGCGCTCGACCCGCCGGAGTCGCCTTGCCGCCGCACGGAGTCGCTTCCGGAACTGGTCGAGCATACAGTTTCCCACGGGAGAGCGTCTGTTAAGCCCTCCGCCGGAGCGCGGCGCGAGCGGCCGCGCATTCCGGTTCGATAGCACCGTCGGCGGCTCTCAAAGAGACAGTCACTCCAACGCCTACAGCGACGCGGCCGCCGTCAGACTGATTTCGATGGCACGCTCAACGTTGTTCTTGGCTTTCTCTGGGAGTTCCTCGTCCTCGGTTTCGCCCTTCTGTGTCCCCTCGACGAGGTTTCCGTCGACGGTACAGATAGCGCCTGAGCGCAGGCCCTTACGGCGACACAGGG
Source organism: Haloarcula marismortui ATCC 43049 (assembly GCF_000011085.1). NCBI lineage: Archaea > Methanobacteriati > Methanobacteriota > Halobacteria > Halobacteriales > Haloarculaceae > Haloarcula > Haloarcula marismortui. The sequence goes on along the minus strand of NC_006396.1, from coordinate 3,035,382 downwards.
AGAACAGCGCGGCGGCCTCCATCTCGACGGCCAGCAGGCCGGCGGCCTCCCAGTCGTTGATGTATTCATCCGTCTCGGCGTAGAAGGCGTCGTCCGTGGCGATGGGGCCGACGTGAACGTCCTCGTCGTTCGCCTCGGCGGCGTCGACCAGCGACGAGAGCACGTCGTAGTCCGGCACGGCCGGGACAGCCTTGGATTCGTAGCGCTGGGACGTTCCCTCGTCCTTGGCCGCGCCGTTGGCGACGACCATGTCGCCGATCTCGATGCCTTCCTGCAGCGCGCCGGTCGTCCCGACGCGGATGAGCGTCTCGACGCCGACCGCCTCGAGTTCCTCGACGGCGATGGCCGTCGACGGCGAACCGATGCCGGTCGAACAGATCGTCAGTTCGCGGCCGTCGTAGGTTGCGTTGACGAGTTTGTACTCGCGGTTCTCCGCAACGACCTCGTGGTCGTCACAGAGGCCAGCAATGCGGTCGACGCGTCCGGGGTCGCCCGGCACGAGCGCGATGTCTGTCAGGTCACCCGGTTCGACGAGTAGATGGGGTTGTTTCGCCATACAGGCCAGTCGCACGGAACTATTTAGTAGTCAGTGGATTCCCGTCGGTCGCAACAGTGAGGTGGGACGGCCGCGAGAGCGGACGTATGGCAGACGATATCTCGCTGTTCGACAGACGGATGCGAGGGCCGGCGGGTATCGCTATCGCCGCTGGAATCGTCCTCGGACTGCTGACCGGCTATACCGTCGGCGCAGGAACACCGGACGGCCCCTCGTGGACTCTCGTCGTCCCGTTCGCGCTGCTTGCTAGCGTCTTCCTGTATCTCGGGGCCTACAGAAACCTCTCGAAGCGGGTCCGGGACACGTAGCTTACAGCCAGGTGACGAGCACTGGGATGAACAGCGCAAGCGCCGCTCCGAAAATGAACGCCGTGAGTGCCCACTGTTGGATGATCTCGTCAGCGTCGTCTCGAAGACTACCACCGAATCGAGGCATGGCGATGCGAGCGAAAAAGTAGTAGATGAACGCGGAGATGCCCACAGCACCGATGGTATGTGGAATCAGCGGGACGCCGTTGAGTGAGATCGCCGTCGGAAGCACGAACGAGAGGCCAGCGACAACCGCGCTGTACAGCGGCGCCGCGACGAGGGCGGTGCCGTGATGGACGACGACGGCGAGGGGACGACTCACTGCACTCGGGTCAGTGCGGGTGAGTCCGGCCGCGGCAACGTACGCCGGCAGGTACCCCTCGTCCTGTGTCACCATCGGGATGTTCAACAACAGGCCGACGACCGCGCCGGCGACGACACAGACGAACGCCCACTGCGTGAGGGGGTAATCAAGCACGTGTCTCCCCTTGCTCGCGGTGCCAATGAGCATTGTGTCATGCGACCGTGGAGGCACAGCGGGACAGTTCCAAGAACGGGTCCGAGGCCAGAACGGCCCGCTATCAGGAGAGTTGCACCGGGTGTCTCACCGAGCGCCAGCAAGCCTGTTGCAGCATCCGCGGCAGTGTCGTCTCGGAGCGACCATCGTCAGAGTTCAATTCACTCAATATAGTACACCACGATAGTATATATGTCGTCGTGCAGAAACATGTTTCAAGTTACACCATGACACAGCAGCGCTATCAGAACGGGAAGCAGGTGATCAGACGCTGGGACGAAGTTTTCAAGGCTGTTGCCGTTGAGCCGCGGCGACAGCTCATCGTCGCGTTGTTGGATGCCCACCCCGACGAGACAGTCCCCCTCCCCGAAAGTGCGATTAACCCAAACGTTCCACAGGACCTGGAGGGTCTTCGGCAGGAGCTGTACCACTGTCATCTGCCGATGCTGTCCGACCACGAGTTCATTACGTGGGAAAGCGAGCCATTGGTTGCCGGTCGCGGCCCGCGGTTCGATGAGGTGGGCGTCGTGTTCGACTCGCTACAGTCCAACGCGACGGACGTTCCGGACTCGCTCGTGTTCGGGTGTCAGCGGCTCGAACGGGAACGACAGGAGCGCTTCGACGATTCGGTCACAGAGTAGCCGCCCTCAGACCGGACTGAACAGGAACAGGACGATATTGTTCGTGGCCGGGCCGATGCCGACGGCCGTCACGACCGCGAGCAAGAGGCTCGCTTCGACGGGATCTTCTTCAAGATAGTCATCCAGCAGGAAGACGACCCCAATCGCCACAAGCAGCTTGACGAACACGAACAGCCAGCCTTTGCCGAGATATGGGGCCGTCGGGAGCGTGCCGGCGAACTCCATGATTCGGGCCGGGATCGGTGTTCGTTCCGTGATCCCAATAACGTCAGCGCCAACCGCCGTCGAGACGCCGTCAAGCATGTGCGCGAACACGACCGTCGGGGCCGCATAGCGCATCCGAACCACGACCGGTGTCCGCCACAGCGCAACCGCAAGCACCGTCACCGCGGTGACGACAGTCGCGACGATGACAGCGATAGTTGGCCAGATAAGCCCCAGCAGGCCGGACTCCAGTGCCATCACGACAGCGATGACGAGAAGTACCGTCAGGAGTCCGATGCCGATATACCCCAGATTCCGCGATATCGTCTCGCTGTGGCCGCGTCGAACGCTGAACAGCGTCAGCGTAACCCAGACGACGCCCAGCGTGACGAACGTCGTAAGATACACCGCCGGCGCGCCAAACAGCGGTGTGACCACCGGCCGGTACGCTTCAATCGGTGGCTGATGGAACGCGTGGAGTGCGCCGCCGAGCGCCATCCACGGCGTCAGGGCGACCACGGTCCGCTGGTTGATCGGTGGTTCGAGGGCGTACAACAGCGCTGTCACCACGAGCGTGCCCGCAAGCAGCGCCACAGTGTACTCAAGCGGCGGGAGCGCTAACCCCGAAGGCAGTACCATGTCCCCCACGCCGACTCCTATGAGGGAAAACCTTCCGAACGAGACTGACGGAGGTACTCACAGCCTGAGCGGCGACCGCTGGACGCCGAGGACAGAGAGATAGTGAACTGGCTACCGTCTGCCGCCCGCCGTCTTTACGTAGACACCACGTGTCACCCCGCGGTATGGACGATATACCAGACCGCATCGAACATACGGTCCTCGGACCGACGACGACACCGGCCGACGTGCGAACTTGCCTCGACGAGGCGCTACAGTACGGAATGCGGGCGTGCATCCCCCCGTGGGCGGTCCCGCTGGCGACTGAATACGCAAACGTCCCGCTCACGGCCGTCATCGACTTCCCACACGGTCAGGGTCAGACCGACAGCGTCTGTCAGGCGGCCAAACTGGCCTGGGACGCTGGGGCCGACGAACTGGATATGGTGTGTAACGTTGGGTTGTTAAAAGCTGGCGAGGACGACGCCGTTCGGGACCACATCACCGAAGTCGTCGCCAGCGTCCCAGTTCCCGTGAAGGTCATCGTCGAAGCGCCGCTGCTTTCCGATGCCGAACTCGAACGGGTCGGGCAACTCGTGGCTGATGCCGACGCCGCATATCTCAAGACTGCGACGGGGTTCAGCGAGGGCGGCGCGACGGTCCACGACGTGGAGATTCTCAGCAAGTACCTCCCGGTGAAAGCCAGCGGCGGCGTCGGGTCGTGGGCTGACGCCAAGGCGATGTTCGAGGCCGGGGCCGAGCGGATCGGCGCGTCGAGTGGCGATACCATCGTTCGAGAGTGGCAGGCCGAAACGGCGGGCGAAACCGTGACCGAGCCGGAATCAGACCGGGACGGCGCGGACACGACCGACGGCTACTGACCGGTCCAATCCGTCGCCCTTTTGCCGCCCTGGCGATAGTGTTTGGATGAATGGCCCGGTATCACATCGAGACGTACGGGTGTACCTCGAACAGAGGTGAGACCCAGCAGATCGAGCAGGCGCTCCGGGAGGGCGGGCACCACCCCGCCGACGGGCCGGAGTCCGCCGACGTGGCGATCCTCAACACCTGTACGGTGCTTGAGAAAACCGAACGCAACATGCTCGCGCGGGCCAAAGAACTCGATAGCGAAACGCCGGCCGACCTCGTCATCACGGGCTGTATGGCGCTCGCGCAGGGTGAGGAGTTCCAGAGCGCCGACATCGACGCCGAGGTGCTCCACTGGGACGATGTCCCACAGTACGTTCTCAACGGAGAATGCCCGACGATCACGCCGGATACCGAGACGGTGCTCAACGGCGTCGTCGGCATCCTCCCCATCGCTCGGGGCTGTATGTCAGACTGCTCCTACTGCATCACCAAGCAGGCGACCGGGCGAATCGAATCGCCCTCTGTCGAGGAGAACGTTGAGAAGGCCCGCGCGCTCGTCCACGCCGGCGCGAAGGAAATCCGTATCACCGGCCAAGATACGGGCGTTTACGGCTGGGATACGAATCAGGGCACGAGCCTTCTACCGGAGCTACTCGACCGCATCTGCTCCGACATCGACGGCGATTTCCGAGTTCGTGTCGGCATGGCGAACCCGAAGGGACTCCACGGCGTCCGTGAGGAACTCGCAGCGGTGTTTGCCGAACACGACGAACTGTACAACTTCATCCACGCGCCGGTCCAGTCCGGCAGCGACGACGTGCTGGCCGATATGCGCCGGCAACACGCCGTTTCGGAGTATCTGGAGGTCGTCGAGACGCTGGACGACCAGCTGGACTACTGGACACTGTCGACGGACTTCATCGTCGGCTTCCCGACCGAGGAGCCGGCGGACCACGAGCAATCGATGGCGCTGCTGCGCGAGACCCGCCCCGAGAAGATCAACGTCACGCGCTTCTCGAAGCGGCCCGGCACCGACGCCGACAACATGAAAGGGCTCGGCGGCCAGATCAAGAAGGACCGCTCGAAGGAAATGAGCGAAGCGAAGATGGAACTGATGGCCGAGGCCTACGAGGAGATGGTCGGCCACACGTCTTCGGTGTTGCTCGTCGAGGATGGCACCGACGAGTCGCTGGTGGGCTACGACGAGGCCTACCGGCAGGTCGTCATTGCCGACGCACAGGAGCGGGGCCTGGAAATCGGCGACACGGTTGACGTGGAGATCACGAGCCACAACACCGTGTACGCCTTCGGCGAGCCGATCGAGCGGGCCCAGATAGCGGACTGACGGGTCCCCACATTTTCAGTCAGGACTGACCAGCCGCTCAGTCGCCACTGTAGGCTTTGCGAAGGAACGTTACCGCTCCGCCGAACATCGCAAGGTTCCCGAAGAAAGCCAGACGCTCGCCGCTCTGATCGTCCGGGTCAGCGTTCCAGAAGTCGTGCATCGTCGGGGTCACGACGGCAAGGAACGTGGCGACGGCACCGGTCGAAACACGAGGAAGCCGCCAGAATGCCGTCCCGAGCCCGCCGACCAGCATCATCCCTGAGGCCAGCGGGGCCAGCAAGTCTGGCGCGGGGACACCCGCCGACTCAGCGTACTCAATAGCGTCTTCCATGTCCCGGAAGTCCTCAGCGGCCTGAAGGGCCACGCCAAGGCCGAACAACAGTCGTCCAAGTGCAAGCCAGCTACGTGATGAGTCGTCACCCATATGCTATCGCATGGCACGACAGCTATTAAAACGTCACTCCAAGTCAGCGAGTCGTTCCACTTCTTCGTCGTCTTTCCACTCGCCGAGTTCCTTCGGGTCGACGTGAATGAACGCGTCGTCGACCTCCGGAAGCTCCTCGATTGATTTGATGACCGCCGTCTCGATGTCGTGGGCCTCAAACAGCGTCAGGTCACCTTCCACCTCGATGTGGAGGCTCACGTCGATTTCAGGGCCGACGTAGTGGGCGATAACGTCATGTGCGCCGCTGACCTTCGGGTGGTCCAGCGCGCGGCGGAGGATTTCGCGCCGAAGGTCCTCTGGCGGTGCGCCGCCAACGAGATAGGTGACGTTTTCCTGTACGACCTCGATGCCGGTGTAGATGATGCCGATGGCGACGACGAGCGCAGCCAGCGGGTCAGCGATGGGGTAACCGGCCATCGCACCACCGACGCCGACCAGCGCCGCTCCCGCGGTGAGGATGTCGTTGCGGTTGTCCTTCGCCGTCGCAATGAGCGCCGGGGAGTTACGGTCCGTGCCCGCGCGGAGACAGTAGCGGTAGAGGGCGTACTTCGCGACGGCCGAGAAGGCGAGCACGAGCACGGCGGCTGGCCCCTGTGTTACCGAGATGTTCCCGGTCAGCAGGGCAGTCCCGGCGTTCCAGAGGACGAACCCGCCAGCGGCGAAGATACCCGCGGCAACGAACAGCGAGACGAACGGCTCGATGCGTTCGTGGCCGTGGGGGTGCTCGAAGTCAGGCGGGCGCGTCGTCAGGTACAGCCCGGCAACGATGACCAGCGAGTAGGCGGTGTCAGCGGCGCTGTTGACCGCCTCGGACTGGACGGCGAAGCTTCCGGTAGTGAGCCAGACGCCGGCTTTCAGCAGCACGAGGAGAAGGTTGACGCCGAGAACGAGCAGGCCGACTCGCCTGAGCGTCGTGCGGCGTGACATTGCCCCTCCGTTGTTGGGCCGCCGTCAAAGCCGCTTCGACACTGAGCTACTCCTGTGGCCGAGGCCGAGACGCAAAGGTTGCCATCGCTGGCGAAAACGGGTCGTATACCGACTGGTGGCAGTTACAGTACACCTTGTCGGCGGCCTCGAATTTCGCGCTTCCAGGCGTCTTTTTGTACCCGGGATTACAGCAGAGGTGCGTACAGCGGTTCACCCATGCGATGAAATCCTCGGCAGTGGCCGCGTCCAGAAAGTCACGTATCTCACCGGCGAGGTCAGCATACTCGTCTTCACCGGCGACCATCTTCGAGACAGCGGGTGTCCGGAGCACCTGAACCTGAATCTCCTTGACGTCCTCGCCCTGTGAACGCCAGGTCGCGACCGCTGGCTTGCCGAGACCGTCGCTACCGATGTTGTTTCCCCACGACTCGTAGTTCTCGAAGTGCTCGACACGGAGTTTCTCTCCATCGGGCAGCTCAGATTGCCAGTCATACGTCGTCTTCGACCTGAGAAACCCGTCGCGCTCGGGGTCCGGTTCGAGTCCCGGGGCGACTTCGAGCCCGCAGTACTGGAACCACTGCTGAGAGTACGTCACGCCGCCCAGTTCACCCCTGGCGAGACGGAAGGTATCACCGCCCGCTGTCACTTCTGATACGGACGGCCACATCCCGCGGAGTGCGCCATCGGATATCTCCAGGGGGACAATCGGCATCGGCCGGTTCGCTGGGCCAGCGATATTCCGGATGCCGACATAGGACACAGTACCGCCACCGATGCCACCTTGGTCGGTCGTTGCGTCGACTGCGAGGCCGCCGACAGTCGTCACCCCTGACAGCGCACTGGCGCCGACCAGTCCTTTGACGAAGCGGCGGCGACCGGACGGGGCTGGGTACTTGTCACGCTGGCCGTGATTTGGAGAGCTTTCTTGCGTCATAGGACCATGCAACGGTTTGGCAGCCACTGAAAAAGGCCCACCCGATGCTTTTCAGCTACCGGAAATCGGCTGTTTCACCGCATCGCTACAGACGAAGACGGCATCTCGGTCGGTACGGCCGGGACGGCCAGGGCTACTCGATTCGGACAGCTCCGTCCTCCGGAGCGGTCGTTCCGTCCTGTGACGCGAACGCAGCGTAGAGCCGGTCGTACGTCTCTTCGACAGCCTCGACGATGACTTTCGTATCACTGATGACCGGCATAAAGTTGGTGTCGCCGTTCCACCGCGGCACGACGTGGGTGTGGAGGTGGTCGTCAATCGAGCCGCCGGCCGCCGAGCCGCCGAGATTCAGCCCTGCGTTGAACGCGTCCGGGGATAACGCAGTTTCAAGAGCGTCGAAGGTCCGTTGTTTCAGTCGGCCGTGATCGAGCAGGGTTTTGTCGTCGAGGTCGCCGTACTCGCCGGTGTGGGTATGGGGAATAACCATCACGTGCCCGGGGTTGTACGGGTAGTTGTTCAGGAGGACAAAAGCGTGGTCGCTTCGCGCCACGAGATTGTTCGCCCGGTCGTCGTCCTGTGCCTGAAACGCACAGAACACGCAGTCGACATCAGGGTTCGTCTTTTCGCGTTCGACCCACTCGATGCGCCACGGCGCAAACACCTTGTCCATACCGCCAGTTGTCGACCCACCAGCAAAAACGACATGACCGATACCGCGAATGTAGTATATAAAAGTGTTGGCCGTTCACGCAAGCTGACCGGGTTTTGTGGGCTCAGGACGGCTTTTAAACATTCTCGGCGCACCTAAGGTCGCCTTCGGCAGAAATCGACTGCCGTCTGGCGATAAACAGTGCTAAACGGACCAGAACTGATGGTGGTTTTTATACTCTCTACCCGGCTTGTATCAGACGGGATGGCAGCGATAAACGACGGCGTTGACATGGCCGAACACTGTTCGACGTGTGACCGTGAGACACCGCACGCCGTGCGTGTCCAGATACAGACAGAATCCGATAAACGCGAAAACGCGGCGTTTTCCCGAGAGCCGTATCGGGTTAGCGAGTGTCAAATCTGTGGGACAACCACGTCGACACGGATGAACAACGCTTAACCATCCCACACCCCCCACCCCACCCTTTCCGTACGCCACGCGGTCTCTGACTGCGTGGCCACACACCCCCCACCCCACCCTTTCCGTACGCCACGCGGTCTCTGACTGCGTGGCCACACACCCCACCCCACCTTTCACGCGAATCCCAGAGCGATAGCACTGCTGCTCGAAAACAGTAGTCCGGTATCACCCGGCGGGTTCGAAGTCGGTGTCGCGTTACCGCGAGCGCGTCGTTACTTCACAGCCGTCCTCGGTGATGATGACGGTGTGCTCCTTCTGGCTGACGTACGCGCCGTCCTGCTCTTTGAGTACGGGGTAGCCGTGGACGATATCCTGCTGTTTCAGGCGGCGAAGCGCCATCTCCGCTCGCGGCGAGTCGAGCCAGCGGGCGGCGAACGGCAGTGTTCGGTACTCATCGGTGATCTGTTCGAGGACCTGTCGGGCCTGCCGGTTCCGGACTGACCCTTCCCGTTCGAGGGCGAAAATCTCCTCGTCAGCCCCTTCCTGCACTTTGCCGCGGCCGTCGGTGGCGAACGGCTCGATAGCGACCACGTCACCCACGTCGAGCGTCGCACCCTGTGCCACTTCGCGGTTCGGGATGTTCGGCGACGTGTGCTGTTCCCAGTGACCGAGTCCGTGGCCGGTAAGATTCACGACGGGGTTGTAGCCGTACCCTTCGATGACCTCCTCGACGGCTGCGCCGATCTGGCCCACATCAACACCCGGGCCGGCAACGTCCAGCGCGGCGTCCAAGGCCTCTTCGGGGGCTTTGGCGAGTTCGTCCTGCCCGGAGAGGTCGACCGTCACGGCGGTGTCGGCGAGCCACCCATCGACGTGGACGCCGATGTCGAGGTTGACCATCTCTTCGCCGAACGTCGCGTCGTCGTCGCGCTCGGGAGTAGCGTGAGCGGCCTCCTCGTCGATAGAGATGTTCACCGGGAACGCCGGCTTGCCGCCCAGTTCCCGGATCTTGTCCTCGGCCCACTGGGCGACTTCGAGGTGAGAGACGCCCACCTCAACGCGTTCGGCCGCCTCGTCGCGTACCTGTGCTAGAATTTCGCCCGCTTCGCGGCATTTCTCGTACTGCTCGGAATCGAAGTCCACGTCAGTCATGCACGCCGGTTAGTCGGTGGCGGGCAAAGGGGTTTCCCTCTGCTATTTCGTCGCGGTCTGCATTGCGGCGGTGTTCCGTTCGGCCCCGGTATGGCCGGCATGGTCGAGAACGATGACGCCGGCACGTCCACCGGTCGCGTCCTCGAACTCGGCGATGGCTTCTTCGGCGGCCTGTTTCGGGCCGTACGTGTCCAGTAGTTCGACAGCGCGGCGAGCCACCCCGAACCGGGCGATAGCCTCCCCCTCGCCGGTCGCGCTCGCACCACCGCGGCCGTCCGCGTAGAAGCCGGCCCCGACCTGTGGCACATCGCCGACTCGACCGGCCAGCGCGAACCAGCGCCCGGCGGTCGATGTCGCCGCCGCAAGCCGGTCCCCGTCGGTCGCGACAGCGCCGACGGTGTCAGTGCCGCTGAAATGCTCACGGACCCAGTCGAGGTGGTCAGCGGGGCCACCGTCGGGCGGGTCCGCGCGCTCGTATCGCTGCCGCGTCTCTGCAGTCGTGAGGTCCCGGCCGGTTTCGACACCTGTGCCAGCCGCGAACTCAACGGCCTCGTCGCCGGCAAGGAGGACGTGTGGCGTCTCAGTTGCCACAGTATGGGCTACATCCGCGGCGTGTACAACGCCAGACATTGCACACGCCGCTCCGACCCCGCCGTCGTCGGTCATCAGTCCAGCGTCAGTCCGGACTTCGCCGTCGCTCTGGATTGCCCCACCGACGCCGGCATTGAATGCTGGGTCTGATTCAAGTGGCCGAAGCGCGGCCAGCACCGCGCCCATCGGACGCGCCGCCTCCGTTGCCTGTTCAGCGGCATCGGTAAGCGTTTTCTGTCGGGTGGCCGGTGACTCTGGTGGACTGCCCGCGCCGCCGTGGACGATGACGTGCATGCGGACCCGTTGACACACGAAAGGCATATCACCTCCGACCATTGCGATAGTGACGTGCTGGCGTGCGGTCGTGCCCTTTCTTTACGCACTGTGTTACCACGTCTGAGGGAAAGCGGCACGCCTTTAGGGGCGACTGTCAATTGGCGGAATATGGGCTACGATTACGACAAAGTGGAGGTTCCCGACGAGGGACAGCAGATTCAGGTCACGGAGGACGACGAACTCGACGTTCCGGAAAACCCGATTATCCCTATCATCCACGGGGACGGTATCGGGACCGACGTGGGTCCGGCCGCACAGAAAGTGCTCGAAGCCGCCGCGAACGCAACCGGTCGTGACATCTCTTGGATGCGCATCTACGCCGGCCAGTCCGCCCGAGACAAGTACGACGAGAACCTCCCTGATGACACCGTCGAAGCCATCAAAGAGTTCAACGTCGCTATCAAGGGCCCGCTAACGACACCGGTCGGCGCTGGCTTCCGCTCGCTGAACGTCGCACTTCGCAAGACGCTCGACCTCTACGCGAACGTTCGCCCGACCTATCACATCGAGGGCGTCCCGTCACCGGTCAAAGACCCCGAGGAGATGGACATGGTCACCTTCCGGGAGAACACCGAGGACGTCTACGCCGGCATCGAGTGGGAGGCCGGCACCGACGAAGTCGAGGAGGTCAAGGAGTTCGTCGAGGACGAGATGAACTTCGACGAGACCATCCACGACGGCCCGGTCGGCATCGGCGTCAAGCCGATCACCGAGTTCGGGACCAAGCGCCTCGTCCGTGAGGCCATCGACTACGCCCTCGAAGAGGACCGCGACAGCGTCACGCTGGTCCACAAGGGCAATATCATGAAGTTCACTGAGGGAGCCTTCCGTGACTGGGGCTACGAGGTCGCCGAAGAGGAGTACGGCGAGCACGTCATCACCGAGGACGAGCTGTGGGACGAGTACGACGGCGAGGCGCCCGAGGACTCACTGGTCGTTAACGACCGCATCGCCGACAACATGCTCCAGCAGCTCCTGACCCGTACCGACGAGTACGACGTCATCGCGACGATGAACCTCAACGGGGACTACATGTCCGACGCTGCCGGCGCACAGATCGGCGGCCTCGGCATCGCCCCCGGTGCGAACTTCGGTTCGGCCCGCTGTCTCGCAGAGCCGGTCCACGGCTCCGCGCCGAAGTACGCCGGCGAGGACAAGGTCAACCCGACCGCAATGATCCTCTCCGGCCGCCTCATGCTCGAATACATGGGCTGGAAGGACGCCGGCCAGCTCGTTCGTGACGCCGTCGAGGAGACCATCTCCTCTGGCAACGTCACCTACGACCTCGAACGCCAGATCGAAGGCGGTACGAAGCTCGCCACCAGCGAGTTCGCCGAGAAGGTCGTCGAAAACATCGAGAAACTTGCATAAGCAAGTTTCTGGGCTCTGGCGGCAAAGCCGCCAGAACATCGAGAAGCTCGCATAAGCGAATCGCGCTGACCACCCGAACTCTACATTTTTAGTGCGCGTTACAGCCCGAAAGTGACGACACAGGCGAGTATCATTTGGAGAACAGCGCTATCTCTCGGGAGTTGCGTTTCTTATGCAGCACAGCCGTCCGAGAAGCGTTACTCGGTCAGCGGCATAACTACGCCAAACACGAGCGGCGAGAGAAGTCCGACGAGAATACCGAGCATTTCCATGTCGACTAGCAGGGTGTCGCCCCAGGCGGGGAGCGTCCCGAGAACGGCGCTTCCGGCGACTTCGCCCGCGATGCCGAGGAGGAACAGCCCTGCCCCGAGCATGAACCCGCGCTTCGCGAGTGTCGCGTAGTCCGCGTTCCAGTTTTGACTCATACAGGTCCGTCCTCGTGGACCTACTAAGCTCTCTCGGATCGAAAGAGCTACAAACGCGTTCGGAATGATATCTGGGCACACATGGTCTCAGAATCGATTCCAGAGCTACTTGAACTCCTGCTCTCGACGCTGCTCGCAGCCGGGCTAACCGTTGGCGGGGCACTCACCGAACAGGCCGCTCTCGCCGACCTGTCCGGCGGCGTCTCCGCGTTCGCTACCTGGGAGGTGTACATGGGCCTGGTCCTCCTGTACGCCGGCTATACCCTCGCATCGCGGCGAGTGTTTCCCGCGCTCGGCAGCGCCTGAGTGTTCGCTGCAGGCAGACTCTTAGTCCTGAAGCGACCGCTGAGTTGTATTTTCGACCCACTCTGGCTGTCTCACTGTCGTCGACCCGATGTGTCGGAGCCGCATCTCTTGGGTGACACGAACCTGTCGGTCGCTCCGTTTAGCATCGAAGGCCAGCCGAAACGCGGAAACGGTGCCATCGTGGTTGACGCGAAGTCGGACGGAGACGTTGCGGGGGTCGCTCACGAACAGCGGTGTGTTGAGTCTGTCAGGGTTCCGAAAGCGGGTGCCGACGAGGACGACGCCGCTGTCACTTCGGTCTGCAACGGAGAGAGCGACGGCTTCTCCGACGGCACGTATCGTCCGGCGCTCCGAGAGGTCCGAGACCGGGCCGTCGTCGCGGACAGACCACTTGACCTGGCTGCGGCGGTTCACTCGCTCGTCGTACTGGGCCGCAACGATGGAACCGTTAGTCCAGTAGTCAATGCGGGTGGTGAACGTGTTCAACTCCGTGCCGTTCTGGCGGAACTGCCCTGCGTACGTCGTCTTGTTCACCGCGACGTAGCGGGTGTGGTTGGACCGCCGGAGTACTGTCCCGTTGCTGTCAGTGACCCACTGGCGAGTGACCAGCGTGTAATTCGTCGTCGCAAGCGTCCGCTCGTGGGTGCTGGCCAGCGTTGACGGAACCACTGCGTCGTCGCTCACGCCCGGCGGATACCCGACCCCGTCGGTCGGCACCGCTGCCGGCGTGACCGTCTCGGGACTGTCTTGCTGGACGAACCCAGAACAGCCGGCGAGTACGAGCGCGAGCGTCACGATAGCAACCACTGCTCGCGTCATTGGTTACCATACAGCTGGAGGACTCAAACAGTTGTGGTTAGTCCTGCCAGTCCGGATTCGGCCTCGGCGGACTAAATACGTCGATACCACGGACCGGCTCCTCGCCGTCGTTGCGCGCCTCGTGTGGTTCCTCGCTCGGGACCACGTAGGAGTCACCGGGACCAATGACGTACTCCTCGCCGTTAACGTGGAAGGTAAAAGTTCCCTTCACAACGTAGCCGACCTGCTCGTGGCGGTGGCTGTGCTCCGGGACGGCCGCGCCGGGTTCGATATGAAACTGCTGGACGCTCATCTCCTCTCCGACGGCCATCTGTGTCAGGTGCACGCCGTCGACTGCTTCGACTGTCTCACAGGCCGCCTGTGGTACTTCTTCCATGCTCAGCTATGTCATGTCCGCCGCACCTAAGCCTTCGTCCCCCGGCATCGGACGTCGGTGGATTCAGTACCGTCCGGCCCTGACGGGGAGGTATGTATGCGGTCGTCGGGTGTAGTGAGTGCAGCGCGCTGTGGGTCACCGAGGGGCGACCGGAGACGACCCAGTGCCCGCGGTGTGGCACGCGCCGCAAACACGAGAAGCGTCGGAAGTTCGTCGAGACGGACGACGAGGCCCACGCCCGAGAGGTTCGGGCGTCGATGCTTGCGAACCGCCAGGGGGAGGGCGACGCCTTCGCGGAGTTGGACTCCTACGCCGAGATGGAGCGGCAGGTCGACGACGCGGGCGTGGACGACGAGACGTATCTCGAAGATTCGGGGGTGGACACCGACGCCGTGTCGGCGGCTGCCGACCGCGCCGAACAGGGAGCGACGGGCGGGTCGAGCCGTAAGGAGACGGTCACGAACGCGTTGCGGGCACTGGACGAGCCGACCGAAGACGATATCGTGGGCTACGCCGAGGAGCGTGGCGTCCCGGCGTCGTACACCCGGAAGGCGTTGAAAAAGCTGGTTCGTGCCGGCGAGGCATCGGAGAGTCGGGGGCACTACCGGCTGCTATGACCGCAACACTGGATTTCGAGCCCGGACCGGTCGCAGTCGGGACGCTCGTCGGTCTCTCGGGACTGCTGTTCTTGCTCACGCCAGTCGTCGAACCCGTCGCAGTCGGCTCGTTGCGGGTGAGCACGGTTGCGCTCTCGGCGGTCGTTCTCACGCTCGGGTTCGCACTGGGCACGGTCGTGTTCGCTCGCCGGGGCCGCCGGCTGTTCGCCGTTGCCCACGGTGTCTTCGCCGTCGCGTGGGCGCTGCTCGTGCTCGGCCCGCTACTTGGGCAGGAGGCGCTCCTGCTCGCCGGTGTCGTCGTGCTCGTTGCGGGGGCCGGCTTTCTGGTGAGCCAGAGCCGGGAGCGATAGCGCACCGCCCCGAAGCCGGGACTACCGCCCGAGGTCAGCGTGCGCCGAGGAGAGGTGGCGCGAGGACAGCGCCGCAAGCAAAGAGAGTTCGCCGGCCAGCGCGCCGGCGGCAATAACTTCGGCGAGCGCGTCGGCGTTGCTCCCGGCGGGGTCGCCGCCACCGCTGTACCCCAGCACGTCCAGCGCTTCGGACTGGGTTGGCAGGCCCGTCCCGCCGCCGACGGTCCCGACCTCCAGCGATGCGATGGTGACCGAGGCGTACAGGCCGTCCTCGCGGGCGTCGACCGTCGTGATAGCGTTGCTCCCTTCGACGACCTGTGCCATATCCTGCCCGAGCGCGAGGAAGGCGGCGGCGACGACGTTGGCGGCGTGAGCGTTGAATCCTAACGCACCGGCCTTTGCGGAGCCGACGAGGTTCTTTCGGGTGTTGGCCTCGACGATGGCGTCGGAGGTCGTATCGAGTCGGTCCTCGACCTGCTCATGGGGAATCAACACGTCCGCGGCGACGGTGCGGCCACGCCCCTCGACGGCGTTGATGGCAGCGGGCTTCTTATCCGAACAGAGGTTGCCCGAGAGCGCCACGAGGTCGGCCGGCGTCTCGGTCTCGACGACATCGCAGGCCGCCTCTGTTGCGATGGTCGCCATGTTCATCCCCATCGCGTCTTTGGTGTCGTAAGAGAAGCGCAGGAAGACGCTGTCGCCGACGACGTAGGGTGTCACGTCCTGTAGCTCGCCGTGGCTCGTCGTTGATTCGGCGGCGTCGGCGAGGACATCGACGTGTTCGCGGACCCAGGCCGACACCTCGCCCGCCTCAGCCACGTCCTCGACGCGGAACACCGGCGCGCGGGTCATTCCGGATTTGAGGACGCGGGCGGTCGCGCCGCCGGCGTTGCGGATGGTCGAGACGCCGCGGTTAACCGAGGCCAGCAGCGCGCCCTCGCTGGTCGCCAGCGGGAGGTGGTGGTCACCCTCGGCGGCCCCGCCGTCGACGGGCAGCGGGCCGACAACACCCATCGGGACCTGTGCCGCGCCGACCATGTTTTCAATGTTGCTCTCGGCGTCGGCGGCGTCGAACGTGTAGTCGCCGACCGCAGAGAGGTCCGTGTCGGTCTCCTCGGCCAGCAGGTGTCTGCGGGCCGCCGCCGCAACGTCGGGCTCGGCGTGGTCTTCCAGTTCGTAGAGCCGCAACTCACCGTCACGAACGCGCTCTGCGAGCGCGACGACGTCGGAGTCGGTCATACTGACCGGTGTGGCTTCGGGACTCCTAACAGTTGCTCTTGGCAGGCCAAGCGTTTTGCAGTCGCCGCGCCCGGAGTCTGTATGGTCGACCGCGTATTCACGAACTGTGAGGTACGGCCGCTATCCGGCGACGACCCGGCGTCCGCGGTTGCAGTGACGGACGGCACGGTTACCGCCGTCGGTGACCCGGACGAACTCTTGACAGCGGGTGCTGAGACCGTCGATTGTCGCGGTGGCGTGCTGTTGCCCGGCTTCGTCGACGCCCACACGCATCTTGACATCGTCGGCCGGCGTGCGGTCGAAGCCGACCTCGCCGGGGCAGACGGCCCGGACAACTGCATCGACCGGCTGCTGGCGGCCGACGACGGCGAGGGCTGGGTTCTGGGCTTTGGCTACGACGAGAGCGACTGGGACGGCGAGCTGCTGCAGGCGGCGACATTGGACCGGGTGAGCACTGACCGCCCGGTCGCAGCCGCGCGCGAAGACATTCACACGGTATCTGTGAACCACGCCGCGCTGGACACGCTGGACCTGCCCGACGACGGCGTCCGCACCGAGGACGGCGCGCCGACCGGTGTGCTCGTCGAGGAAGCCGCTGAGGCCGTCTTCGACGCCATCGCGCCCGACTACACACAGACTCAGGAGTACCTGCTGGCCGCACAGGAAGTGGCCCTCTCAAAGGGAATCACCGCCGTTCACGACATGGTGCGGCAGTCGCACGCGCCGCGGGTATACCGCGATCTAGATAACGAAGACACTCTCTCACTGCGAGTCCGGCTCAACTACTGGGCAGACCACCTCGACGCCATACGGGAACTCGGCTTAGTGACGAACCACGGGAGCGACCGAGTGCAAACGGGCGCTATCAAGGCGTACATCGACGGGTCGCTCGGGGCTGGAACCGCGCGGCTTCGGACCCCCTACGCCGACAGCGATAGCGCCGGCGAGTGGCGGACAGACCCGGACGCACTCCGGGAACTCGTGTCGGCGGTTGACGACGCGGGCCTCCAGTTCGCCGCTCACGCCATCGGTGACGCGGCCATCGACGCGCTGCTCTCGGCTATCGAGTCGGTCAACGCCGCGGACGAGCGCCACCGCGTCGAACACGCCGAAGTCCTCACCGGCGACTTGGTGGAGCGACTGGCAGCGTCGCCGCTGGTCGTTTCGGCCCAGCCGAACTTCCACCGCTGGGCAGCGCCGGGCGACCTGTACGACGAGCGCCTCGGCGAACGTCGCGGGCTGACGAACCGGTTCCGCGACCTCGTGGATGCCGGCGCACAACTGGCCTTCGGGAGCGACTGTATGCCACTTTCCCCGCTGTATGGTGCTCAGCAGGCCGTTACCGCGCCGGAGCCGAGCCAGCGACTGACAGTCGGCAAGGCGCTCCGGGCGTACACCAGCGGTGCTGCCTATGCGGGCTTCGACGAGGACCGGATGGGGACAGTCACACCGGGGTCGGTCGCGGATTTCGCTGTGCTATCGGCCTCGCCGTGGGAAGTACCGAACGGGAAGATTTCGGACATAGACGTCACAATGACCGTCAGCGCCGGGGACATCGTATTCGACTCCGGGGACTGAATCAAACAAAGGGCGGTATCGAAGCGCCGCGGTTCTTGTTGTTCGGTAACAAACAACTTGATTCAGCAATACGGGGTATAGAACCGGATAAGTCGCCAAAGCCGGATATAAAACCAGAGCGGTCACCAATCCCGGAAACAAAAGTATACTATCCACCGATATTGGATACACAATTTCCTCCGCCACCAACTAGCTTCTTTGAAGATAAAATCTTTTCACGAAGTAGTTACGAAGTGTGAGTACCCACAGGTGGATACAACGTGCCCGAAATGGAAACCGCCGCGTTCGAGACGGATCTTAGCCTCTTCAAGTATGACAACCTCGAGCAGCTCCCGCCGTCGTACCGGGACCTCGATGCGGACGAGCGGACCGAACGCATCGAGAGCGCGCTCGCCGAGCTTGGCGATGATGTGGTCATCCTCGGCCACAACTACCAGCGACAGGAGATTGTCGAACACGCCGACTTCATCGGCGACTCCTACCAGCTCTCGAAAGAAGCCGCCCAGTCCGACGCCGACTACGTGATTTTCGGCGGCGTGACGTTCATGGCCGAATCCGCAGACATCATCACGGACGACGACCAGTCCGTGATTCTCCCGTCGATGGAGGCGTCCTGCCCGATGGCCGGCATGGCCGAGGCGCTGCAGGTCGACGCCGCGTGGGCGGAGCTGACCGCGGCGCTCGACGACGAGGAAATCATCCCAATCACGTACATGAACAGCTACGCCGACCTCAAGGCCTTCTGTGCCGAGCAGGGCGGTCTGGTCTGTACCTCCTCGAATGCGCACAAGGCATTCGAATACGCCTTCGAGAAGGGCGACAAGGTGCTGTTCCTACCCGACAAGCACCTCGGTGAAAACACGGCCCACCGGCTCGGCATGGCCGACGAGACCGTCGAGTGGGATCCCTGGGACGCCGAGGGCACCGACGCCGCCGACGCCGTCGAAAACGACGTCATTCTCTGGGAGGGGTACTGTCAGGTTCACGAACGCTTCCGCGAGCACCACATCGAATCGATCCGCGAGGACTACCCCGACGCGAACGTCATCGTCCACCCCGAGTGTCGCCGCGAGGTCGTCGAGGCCGCCGACGTGGCCGGCTCCACGTCGACTATCTGTGAGTCCGTCGCCGAGGCCGACCCCGGCGAGACGTGGGCCATCGGCACGGAGATTCACCTCACGCACCACCTCCAGCGGTGGCATCCCGACGTGAATGTCGTCCCGCTGTGTGGCGACGCCTGCATGGACTGCAACGCTATGCGCCAGATCGACCCGAACTACCTCGCATGGGTGCTTGAGGAACTGGTCGAGGGCCGCGAGCGCAACGTCATCGAAGTCGCGCCCGAGGAGAAGGAACTGGCACAGGTCGCGATGGACCGAATGCTAGAGATCTGACCATGACGGACGACCCGATTACGACGGATGTGCTGGTCATCGGTTCCGGTATCGCCGGACTGGCGGCAGCGCTCGCTGCGGCCCGCGAAGGCGACGACGTGACGCTTGCCACGAAGGCGACCCGCCCGGAAGGCTCCTCCTCTTGGTGGGCACAGGGCGGCATCGCCATCTCCCGAGATACGCCCGAAGAATTCAAAGACGACATCATGGCCGCCTCCGACGGCACCGCCGACCCCGACGCCGTCGATGTGCTGGTCGAGAACGCCAACGAGGCCGTCGAGGACGTGCTGCTTGAGACCTTGGACGTCGAGTTCGACCAGAACGGCTCGGGCCACGACTTCACCCGCGAGGCCGCCCACAGCGAAGACCGCATCCTCCACGTGGACGCCTCGACGGGCAAGCACATTCACGTCCCGTTCCTGAACTACATCGACGACCACGACGGCGTGGAGATTCTGGACGACACCGCCGCGCTCGAACTCATCCGTCACGAGGGGCGGGTCCACGGCGCGATGCTCGAATCCGACGGCGAGGTCGACCCGTACTTCGCCGGCAGCGTCGTGCTGGCGACCGGCGGCATCGGCGACCTCTACCCGCGGACGACGAACCCCGACAACACGACCGGTGACGGCATCGGCATGGCCGCGCTCGCCGGAGCCGAGGTCGAGGATATGGAGTACGTGCAGTTCCACCCCACGGCCTGTACGCTCGATAGCGAGCCACCCCGTGGCTCGGACGGAGGCGGTGGAACCGCCGGAGCGGGCGACGTGGCCTTCCTCGTCAGCGAAGCCGTCCGCGGCGAGGGTGGTCTGCTGCGCAACGGCAAGGGCGAGCGGTTCATGCCCGACTACCACGCGGACGCCGAACTCGCGCCCCGCGACGTGGTGGCCCGGGCAGTCAAGGCGGAGCGAGAGGCGACCGGTGAGGTGACGCTGGATGTCTCGCCGCTTGACTTCGCCGAAGAGTTCCCGAACCTCGCAGACCGCTGTAAAGAGCACGGCATCGACTGGACAGACGGCATTCCGGTCGCGCCCGCCGAGCACTTCCTCTGTGGCGGCATCAACGTCGACGACCGCGGCCGGACGACGCTGGACCGACTGTACGCCGTCGGCGAATGCTCCCGGACCGGCGTCCACGGCGCGAACCGCCTCGCCAGCACGTCCCTGCTCGAAGGGCTGGTCTGGGGCCTGCGGGCTGGCGGGGACGCTGCCGGGGCCGACCCGGAGCCAATCGAAGCGCCGGAACTGCTCGAACGCGACCCGGACCTGCCAGAGCGGTTTGCCCGCGACAAGTTCCAGCGGCTGACCCGCGTGATGGCCGAGAACGTCGGCGTCGAGCGCGACCCCGCGGACCTCCAGCGCGCGATGGCCGTCCTCCGCCGGCTCAAGGGCGAGGTCGACGCCTACGTCCGCACGCGAACCAGTCGCTCGCTGTACGAACTCCGCCACGCGAGCGTCACCGCCCTGTTGATCGCGCGCCACGCCGCCGAAAACGAGGAGAGCGTCGGCACGCACAATCTCGTGGACGCGAGCGAGGAGCCGCCGGAGTCCACGGCCGACTGATGCTTACCGACAGTGACATCGAGCGGTGGCTCCGCGAGGACGTGGGCCACCACGACGTGACCAACGATGTACCCGGGACGACCGAGGGCCGTCTGGTAGCGAAAGCGTCCGGCGTGGTGGCGGGCCTCGACGCCGCCACCGCGGTGTTCGAGTATCTGGACTGCGCGGTGGAGACATCGGTCGACTCCGGGTCCGCCATCGACGCTGGCGACGTAGTGCTTCGCGTCGACGGCCCCGCGCAGTCGGTGCTCCGCGGCGAGCGCGTCGCCGTGAACATCACCGGCCATGCCTCGGGTGTGGCGACGAAGACCCGGGCTGCTGTCGATGCCGCGGAATCGGTTGCGACGGATTCCGGGTCCCGCATCGCCGGCACCCGAAAGACGACCCCGGGCCTGCGCGGCGTCGAGAAGCGGGCGGTGGCAGCCGGCGGCGGTGACACCCACCGCCTCAACCTCTCGCACATGGTGATGGTCAAGGACAACCACATTGCCGAAATGGGCCTCGTTGACGCTATTGAGCACTTCCACGAGCGAGTCTCCTTCGCAACAAAACTCGACGTCGAAGTCGAAGCCCCGGAGGACGCGCCGCGGGCCGCGGAAGCCGGCGCAGACATCGTCTTGCTGGATAACATGTCCCCTGCTGAGACCGAGCGGGCTGTCGACCTCGTAGCGGCGTCCGATGCCGATGCGCTCACCGAAGCCAGTGGCGGTATCACCGTCGCGGACGTGCCGGCCTACGCCGAGACAGGTGTGGACATCATTTCGATGGGGTCGCTGACCCACTCCGCGCCGACGCTGGATTTCTCCTTCCGAACGGGCTGAGTCCCGGTTACTCCGGCCGACTCGACGAGGATTCAGACCTGAGTTCGGGCGGGAGTTCGAGTTGCTTGATACCGGCCCGGTCATCGATTTGGAACCGGTACAGCGCTGTGGCCTCCGTCTCGGCCGCCCGCTCGAACACGTCAGGCTTCCATGAAGTGTCAATCTGGCCTTCGATTGCCCTACGTTCGTCGTCAGGGACTCGCTCGATGGTCCCCGTCAGCAGGACGCTGCGCCAGTTGAACGTCGTCTCGATATCATAGATGAGGAACCGGGCAACGTCCGCCTGGTCGCTCACCGTCACTTTCCGGCTGTCGCTACCGAGAACGTAGACGAAATAGAGCGCAGACTCGCCGTCGTACCAGAAACTGAGCGGGCGCAATAGCGGCGCGGAGTCGGTTGGGACGCCGAGCACGCCGATACTCTTGCGTTCGAGCGTCTTTTCGATATCCCCGCTGTCCATCTGGAGCATCCCGTACTCTTCTAGTTGCTCAAATGTCATGCCAGCACTTGTCGGTAGATAATCATAAAGCCACAGGGCGCTGGCTCGGGGGTCGCTATTCACCACACGGTGAGACGCTATACAGTCCGTCTCAGTCCAACTGGCGGGCCAGCATCACCTCGTCGACCAGTTCGCCCCGAATTTCGTAGTGGTCAGTGCGGACAGCCTCAGTCGTCCAGCCGACCGCCTTCAGAAAGTCGATTGCTCGCTCGTTCGTCGCCGGCAGGCTGTTGTACACCTTCCGACAGCCACGGCTTGCGGCCCATTCGACCCCGCGGTGAAGCAGGTGACTGCCGATACCATGGCGTCGGTACGTCTCCATCACGCCGAGCGTGAGTTCGGCCGTCGACGCGAGTTCGTCCACTTCGGACATGGCGACGTGGACCCAGCCGACAACATCGTCGTCCACCGTGGCGACGAACACGACGCGACAGCGGTTGGGACCCCACCGGACGAGCGTGTCCTCGTAGGCCAGTTGCTCCGCGACGCCGGCCGCGATAATATACGGCGCTTCACTGGTCACGTCGCGTATCGTGCCGACGACGCCGGAGAGGTCCGACGGCCGGGACGGGCGTATCTCGTAGCTAACGCCGGCTTCGTAGTGTTCGGCCGTCTCACCGCCATGAAGTGCCACGGTGAGCTTCCCGTCCTCGGTGGCCTCGATGAGGTCGTCCCGTTTGAGAATGGAGACGTGGTGCTGGAACCGCTCGGGGTCGACACTGATAGCTTCGGCCACCTCGGCGGGCGCGACAGGGCCGTTCCGTTCCACAAACCGGTACACGTCGGACCGCTCACCGCCGAGTTCGAGGTCTGTTGGGGACGGCATCTCGCTATGGCCCACTGATGACTGTATCTACTTGAAGCTACCCAGCACCGTCACCTGCAATTGCAGGCCGCCTTGCCAGCAGCGCTGCCGTGGCCGCCGGTGAAACCGGCTGGAACAGGTGTCTGTGTCGCAGAAAACTGGCACGTCCGCGTGACGCTTTTGTATGGTCGTGGCTCATTCTCGACTATGCCAGACGCGGTCCGCCGCTGTCCCGAAGACGGCTTCTTCGAGGGCGACACGTGCCCGGTTTGTGACGGAGCTGGGACCCACATTCTCGACGGCGCACGGCGACGACAGCTCTCGAAGTTCGTCTCGGGCGCGCTCAGACATTTTCCCGAAGACGCAGGCATCGAGGTAGACAAAGCGGGGTGGACGGGCTTCGATGCCCTCCGTGTCGCAGTCGAGCGACAGTACGACTGGGCTGATGCTGCGGCACTGGCCGGCGTCATCGCCACGGACCCGAAAGGGCGATTCGAGCGGACGGGCGTCGGCAATGAAGCAGGAATTACGACCGCTGGCGGCCGTGTTCGCGCGGCATACGGGCACTCCGTCGACGTGACCCTCGACGGGACCGATGACCCCGTTCCGGCGACGCTGTACCACGGGACCGCCCCGCGGAACGTCGATTCGATACGTGAGGCGGGACTGAAGCCGATGAGCCGCCAGACGGTCCACCTTTCCGAATCCGCCGCGGCGGCCCGGGAGGTGGGGCGTCGCCACGCCGCCGACCCCGTCGTGTTCGTCGTCGACGCCACGGCAATGCAGTCCGATGACCGCCGAATCGTCAAGCGCGGAACCGAGACGTACACAACTGACCGCGTGTCGCCGGTGTACCTTTCGCTGCTCGAAAAATAGCGTGGTTGCGTCGCCCGCTACTCGACCAGCGGCGTGCCGGTCATCGCGTCCGGCCGGTCGATACCCATGAGCGTGAGCATCGTCGGCGCGAGGTCGGCCAGCGTCCCGCCGTCACGGGCAGTCCGACCGCCGGCAGTTCCGTCGGGAGAGAGGTAGATGAACGGGACGGGGTTGGTCGTGTGGGCCGTGTGTGGGTCGTCTTCCGTGCCCATATCGTCGGCGTTCCCGTGGTCGGCACAGATGAGTGCGTGACCGCCAGCAGCCCCAATTGTCTCGACCAGTCGCCCGAGCTGTTCGTCAACGGCTTCGACGGCGGTCACCGCCGCGTCGAAGTCGCCGGTGTGGCCGACCATATCGGGGTTGGCGAAGTTCAGGACCATCGCGCTGGGGTCCTCAGTCTCGATGAACTCGATAGCGGTGTCGGCCAGTTCCGGCGCGCTCATCTCTGGCTGGAGGTCGTAGGTCGCCACGTCAGGGCTATCGACGATTTCGCGGCTCTCGCCGTCGAACGCGACCTCACGGCCGCCGTTGAGGAAGTAGGTGACGTGGGGGTACTTCTCCGTCTCGGCCAGTCGAATCTGTGTCTTCCCGGCTTCGGAAAGCACCTCGCCGAGCACGTCCGCAGGCTGGTTCGGTGGGAAGGCGACCGGCAGGTCGAACGTCTCGTCGTATTGCGTCATCGTCACCAGCCGGGTGTCCGGTGGCTCGGTGTCGGACCCCCAGTCTTCGGGTCGGATATCGCCGAGCATCCGGGTGAGCTGTCGGGCGCGGTCCGACCGGAAATTGAAGAAGACGACCGCGTCGCCGGCTTCGAGGCCGGCGTGGTCACCGACAGTCGTGGGTTCGATGAACTCGTCAGTGGTGTCGCGGGCGTACGACTCCGTGGCGGCCGTGACGGCCTCATCGGCGTGGTGGTCGCCCTCTCGGTGAACGATGGCGTCGTAGGCCCGGCGGGTCCGTTCCCAGTTCTGGTCGCGGTCCATCGCGTAGTAGCGTCCGCAGACGGTGGCGACGTGGCCGGTCCCGTGTTCCTCGACGTGGGCTTCGAGGTCGGCGAGGTAGTCCTCGCCGCCGGTCGGCGAGGTATCCCGGCCATCGGTGAAGGCGTGTGAGACAGCGTCAGTCCCGCGCTCGCCGGCGAGTTCGATGAGTGCGTGCAGGTGGTCCTGATACGAGTGGACGCCACCGTCCGACACGAGGCCCATGAAGTGAACCCGGCCGCCGTGCGCCTCGGCGTGCTCGAAGGCCGATAGAATCGTTTCGTTCTCGAAGAACGGCGGGTCCTGTGCGTCGTCATCGGGCGGGGCTTCGCCCCGCGAGCGGGCGATACTGTCGCTGACGCGAGCAGAGTCCTGCTTGACGACGCGGCCGGCCCCGATGTTGAGGTGGCCGACCTCTGAGTTGCCCATCTGGCCCTCCGGGAGACCGACCCGGCGGCCGTGGGTGGTAAGCGTCGACGCTGCGCCCGCGTCTCGGTAGCGGTCGAAGTTCGGCGTGTCGGCGGCGGCGACGGCATCCCGGACATCGTCGTCCGGATTCAGGCCCCACCCGTCCAAGATGATGAGTCCGGCGTCCATATCCAGTGGGTCACGCGACCGGCCTAATACACTGTCGGTCAGTCCCGAACGTGACGGTCGATAATGCGAAATTCGGCGGTGCTGGTGGGGCTATCCCCCCGCCTCCGCCCCGCTATCGTTGTCGGTATCTGGAACCCTGAAATTAAGAGGGTGGCCCGCCTTCGGTCGGGCATGACTCGAAATATTCTCTCGGAGGATCTGGCCGACGCAATCGTTACGACAGCCCGGACGGCGACGGGCGACTCGCTGCGCTCGGTGACGTATTTCACACGTGCGAACTTCGAGCAGCTCTACCTGCGGGACGACCTCGAACAGGACGCCGACCTCAACGACTTCGTCGGCCACGAATGGCAGGGGTACAAGCAGACAAAAAACGCATACCAAGAGTCCGAGCTGGGCGACTATCGCTTCACCGTGCGCGCGTTCTCCAACGGCTACCTCGTGCGGGCGACGACCGAACGCCAGGGCGTGCTCATCACCACGGACGGCCTGACGATGCAGTCCTACGAGGAAATCGCCGAGGCCATCGAACGCCTGCTCCGCGAGGAGTCGGGCAAGGAGTAACCACCGAATCGGCGGGTGACCAAAGGGTTATGCCCGTCCCGGCGAACCCACGGGCATGACGCTGGACCCGGTTCACGTCGACGGAATCGCCAAGCTCGCCGGGCAGGTACGCGAGACCGTCGAGACGAGTGACCAGGAGGCGGCCGCCGAGGAGGTGTGGGACAGCTTTCTCGACCCGCTGTGGCAGGACGGAACGAAGATTCTGGAGCCGCTGGACGAGCAGCGCCGCCGGAAGGTCCCTATCGAGGATATCGCGCTGGCAGACCCGCCGTTTCCGACCCAGCACGGCCTGGATTCGGGGACGATCAATCCGACGACGTTCAAGAATGGACTGGTGCTGGACGTGGCGCAGGCTGCGATGGGCAGTGTCCCATCAGACGTGGAACTCCACCGGGGCCGGACCATCATCATGGCCGTCCACTCCAACGACGCGACGCTGGGATTCGACGGCGAGTGGCAAGGCGGGGACCGCGGCTACGCCAAACGGCGCGTCCTCGACGTGCCACAGGTCGACCGCTACGAGCAGCGGGTCGTCCACGCACTGGCGCTGTACCTCGCGGAGAGCCGGCACGCGCTGACCAACGCCGACGTGGTCGAGGACCTGTTCATCCTCGACGGCCCTATCTATCCGACCGGCGTGCTCCGCTGGGCCGACCGCGACACCGAACTGGCCGACCTGCTCGCGGAGGACGACCGCCCCAAAACGGTCGTGAACAACTACGTCGACCTCGTCGAGCGGTTCGTCGAGCGGGACGTCCCGATGGTCGGGTTCATCAAGAACTCCTCGACGAAGGCCCTCACGCGGGCACTCCGGCGCAAGACCAACGCCCCGTGGGTGAACGACACTGCTTTTTTCCGCCGAATCCTGGAACGCCGCGACGACGAGGGCGAGCGCCAGACCGACTGTCTCACTGCGACGAACTGGTTCCGCTCGCGGGGCGGCACTGACGGCATCATGGCCGCCGACGGTGACGCGCTGGGCATCGAGCGGTCGCTCGACCCCGAGGCCTACGAGGTGACGTTTTTCGTCCTCTACGACCCGCGTTCGGACCTCGTGTTCCGCGTCGAGGCCCCGTACGCGTTCACCAAAGACCCAGAGTGCCGGACCAAACTCACACGGCAGATACTCCACGACGTGGCCCGGGAACAGGGGCCGCCGCTGGCAATCGGAAAGGCCGACGAGCTCGCCAAAATCGACCGGCAGGGCAGCGAGGAACTCACCCGCCGCATCGAGCGGACCTTCGAGACCGACCGGGAGCGGGAGTACAACGACATCCGGTGGGGCGCCGTCGAAGAATCGTTCTGAAGGGGCTAGTCGCGACGGGCCAGAACGATAGCGTAGAGGAGGACGAGGAGACCGACGAGTTCTGTGATAGTGCCCGGAAGGGGAAACACAATTCGCGGGAGAACCTGCACGGCGCTAAGGGTAACAAGGTACGAGACGAAGGTGAGGAGGCTGATTCCGATAGCCAGTGCGAGCATGGAGCGGGTCCGCCGTCGTCGGTAGCCAACGAGCGCCAATGCAGCAATGAGCAGTCCGACCCCCGTCTGTGCGAGGTGGAACGCAGTGTTTACGGTGACCCACGTTTCGGCGGAGAGGCCGGCAAACTCCATCAGAGGCCCTCCCAGAGGTCTACCAGCGCGTCGGCGAACTCGTGTGTCTTTGACTCGACGGCAAGGCTGACATCGAAGGTCCCGTCGGTGAGACACACGGTGAGTTCGTCCATCTGTGCCTCGTACACGTCTACATGGTGCCCATCGTCCGCGATTTGCGTTCGAGCGGCGACGAGGCCGCAGTCCTCAAGCGCGTCGAGACGGCGATACACGGTCGAGAGTGACATCTCGCAGTCGTTGCTGAGTTCAGTTGCTGTCATCGGTCTGTGACCCGTGGCTGCAAGGAGCGCGCGAGCGTATTCGTCGTCGAGGAGGGCAAACACCTCAGTCGGGGACGGGTCCTCGGCCACGCGCAGTAGTTCACCCGGCATCGTCGTATAACTCACCGGTCGTTCGCTGACTCAGAAAACGGGCCACTCCGACTACGCCGTCTCGGCCTGCTGTACCGTCACGTCGACCGTCTCGCCGGCGACGCCGAGCCGGGCGAACTGCGTTCGGACGTGTTCCTTGGCCGCGTCGATGGCCGCATCGCGCGTCTCGAAGCCGCGGGGCATCGGGGACTCGAAGGCGATTCGTATCTCGCGGTCGCCGATGGACTGGACCTGCCCGCCGCTCTCGACCTCGTAAAAAGCGTCACAGACCCAGACGTAGGGCGTCCCCTCGTCCGGCGCGCCCTTGAACTCGGGCGGCTCCTCACCCGGTTCGTACAGCGTCCCGGTCACCGCCGTCCCGCCTGCCGTCCCCCGAATAAGCAACATAATCCTATATAGGGGCCCCAACGGCAAAAGATTCTCCCCCGGCTCAGGGCTCGCAGTCGACCACGACGGGCAAGTGGTCGGAGCCGTAGTGGTCGTCGTCGCGGTCGGCGATGACCGCTCTGGTGTCGACGGCCACGTCCTCGCTGACGAACACGTGGTCGATACCCATCTCGGGGAGCAGGTCGTGGAAGTCGGTTCGGCTTGTCGTCGGGCCGTGGGTGACGGTCGCTGTGTTGCGGGTGTCAACGAGCCGGCGGCCGTCCGGGAGTTCGTGCCCCTCGGCGCGCTCGTAGGCCGGTTCACCGACGACACAGTTGAAATCACCCATCACCACTGCGGGCGCATCCCGGGTGGCAGAATCGAGATGGTCAAGCACCAGTTCGATACCCTCGACACGCGCGTCAGCCCCCTGATGGTCGAGATGCGTGTTCAGACACAGGAGGTCATCGTCGGTGTCGCGGTCACGAAGGCGGGCCCAGGTCGCCACGCGGGGATAGGCAGCGTCCCAGCCGACGCTGCTCGGCTCGGCGGGCTGTTCGGAGAGCCAGAACGTGTTCGTGGCCGCACAGTCGAAGCGCTCGGCCCGGTAGCCGATGGCCGTGTGCTCCCCGCCGGCATCGACGGATTCCCGTGGGTCACCGACCCACTCGTAGCCGTCCAGCAACACCTCTAGCTCCCGGAGCTGGTGTGCCATCGCCTCCTGCACCCCGATAATATCGGGATTGTGATACTGGATGGTCCCCGCCACCAGCCGCCGCCTGTGGGGCCACCCGTCTACCCCATCCCCGGCAGTATCGTACCGCACATTGAAAGACATCACCCGCGTCGGCTTCATATGCGTTCGTTGACAGCCATCCGGGTAAGGTTTCACATTCATGCTGCTGGGGAAAGGTGTTAATCCCCGGCTACCCTGAACTGGGGTATGTCCGACCTCGGGGATTTCACTGATTTCGACGGCGACGACGCGGCGGCTGACGACGAGGCCGCACAGTCGGCCGAGACGGCCGATGACGGTGATGGGGCTGTCGATGCGTCGGAGGAAACCGACCCGACAACACAGTCTGCAGACGATGACTTCGAAGATATGGATGTGACACCGGCCGGAACAGACACCGGCCTCGGCGTCCTCTCGGCCGCGAACGGCCTCCGGATCAGCGAGGAAGCGGAGGAAACGGTCCTCCGGGCGTACGTCACCGCGCGGAACCGCTCGCGTCTGCGCATCGGCACGTATCTACTCGTCCCATACCCAGGCGGTGAGCGCCTGTTCTGCCGCATCAAGGCTCTGGAGTACGCCCAAGAGTTCCATGCCGACGACGCGACCGAAATCCACGCCCGGCGAGCGATGCGCGAGCGGGGCATCGACGAGCGGGATTTCAAATTCATCGCCGAGCTTGAGCCGGTTGCAGTGCTGTACAGCGACGGTGGCGAACTCAAACGTCGGATGACTGACCGGGTGCCAAAACCCGAAACCGTCGTCCGGGAGGCCACCGACAAGTCCGAGATCAAGACCGGCCTGAAGATTCCCGAGGACGGCGTCTTTCTGGGCCACCTTGCCGTCGGCGGCGAGAAGGTCCGCACCGCCGCCGAGCCGCCGACCATCGACTACCGGCTGAAAGACGACTACGTCGCCGGTGACCCGCTCGTGTTCCGGCACACCCTCGTTGCTGGCGGGACCGGGTCCGGGAAAACCCACAGTTCGAAGAACGTCCTGCGGCAGTATCTCGGTCGGACCTACGAGATGGGCGACGGCCGCACACCCGAACTCGCCGTCGTCCAGTTCGACCCCCAGGACGAGTACGCCCAGATGCACGACGACAACCCCGAGATGACCGACGAGTTCGAGCGGCGCTGTGAACGGGAAGGCATCGCTTACGGCGGGCACGACGACACTATCGCCTTCGTTCCGAAGGTGGCCGGGGCCGACTACAACGCCAGCCACCACCGCGCCGAGCAGGTGGAGTTCACGATTCCGTTCTCACTCGTCCACGACAATCCCTGGCTCATCGCCGGGTCAAGCCTGAACGACAACCAGTACGGCGCGCTGGTGAACACACTGCTCCCGCGGTTCAAGCGCGAATACGGGGAGGGCGGGACCTACAGCGACTTCCGGACCTTCCTCGGAGACCCCGCGCTCAAGGAGGAACTGGACGAGGCGGGAGACGTGCACGAGGCTACGTTCGACGCCGTCAAGCGCCGCGTTCAGGGCTTTGGCGCGGTTTTCGACCAGGACGCCCGACCAATCACCGACCAGATTTCGCAGTTCGTCCGCGACGGCGGGCTGACGGTTATCCCGACGTACCACATCACGGACTCCCGGACCGCATCGACAATCGTACTGGCCGTCTCCAGCCTGCTCATCGACCAGAAGCTCTCGAACGACCCGGACTACGACCGCATCAAGGAGACGCCGCTCGTCCTCGGGATGGACGAGGCCCATAACTTCCTGACCGACGCCGACAGCGTGCAGGGCCGCAAGGTCATCGGGAAGTTCACCGAGGCCGCCAAACAGGGCCGCAAGGAGCGTCTCGGCCTGTACCTCATCACGCAGGACCCACAGGACATCGCCGACCCGGTGTTCAAGCAGATCAATACGACGATGGTACTCAACCTCGGCGACGAAGACGCCATCTCGGCGGTGAACATCCCCAGCAATCTGGAATCGAAGGTTCCCTACATGGAGAAGGGCCAGCGGGTCGTCTACTCGCCCGATAACTCCGAGCCAGTCGAACTCATCGGCCTGTCGACGTGTGTGACTCGCCACGGGCGAGACTGACAGACTGCAGGCCCACTCGCCGATTGCAGCGGGCCGAAGATTCAAATCGGCCCCAGCGGAATGGGGCGTATGGCAAAGCGAATCCTTGTTCCGGTCGACAGCTCAGACCAAGCATCGGTAGCCTGTGAGTTCGCAGCCGAAGAGTATCCGGACGCGACACTCGTTCTCCTGCACGTCATCAACCCCGCAGAGGCCGGCTACAGCGCGGAGGCATCGATTCCCTCGTTCTCCGAGGAGTGGTACGAGACACAGAAGGCAACGGCGGAGGACCTCCTCGACGACCTTGAGTCGGAAGTGACCGAGGCCGGTGTCGAGTCCGTCGAACGCGTCATCGAGGTCGGGCGACCAACAAAGGTCATCGTGGAGTACGCGGATGACCACGACATCAGCCAGATCGTCATGGGGAGTCACGGCCGCTCGGGAATGTCTCGCATCCTTCTGGGTAGCGTCGCCGAAATCGTCGTCAGACGGGCGTCCATCCCCGTAACTGTCGTCAGATAGCGCTACGGGTGCCGGACGATATGAACGTCGTATTCAGGGTCTTCTGAGACCGGCGAGCCGACGCTACAGACCGGCGTCGACACCCGCCCGGCGTTTTCACTGCCGATGAACACGATTGAGGCCTCCTCTTCGTGAGCGACTTCTCTGATTGTCCGGGTGATATTCGTCGTCGTCGATGCCATCGAGCTCACGTCTTCCGGGACCTCATAGCGGAACGACGCCGCCGGGGCGACTGACTCGGCTTGCTCTCGCATCCGGTCGGCGACCGCCTCAACAGTGAACGCCTCATCCGCGTCGAGCCAGCCGTGTTCCCGCGCGTACGCCGCATCGTCCGGAATAACAGACAGTGCAGTGATATCCTCATCGCGGTAGTCCGCGAACTCCATCGCCCGCGTGAGCGCGGCTTTCGACAGGGCCGAGCCGTCAAAGGGAACGAGTAGTACCATATCCCACTTGTTGCCCGGTTGTGATTTATTGGTTCCGCTAACCGGGGCAATCGCAGAGAGAAAGTGACAGTGGCGACACATCCCGGTCCTGTGGTAAGCCGAGCGAATAACCCGGCAAGCTGTCTGTAACTAACCCTGTTGAGTGTGACCAATAGTCATGGAATCGATAGACGATGCACTCACGTATCCCATGGAGGACGACGACTGGACCGTGACCGTCCTCATCGGCGGGGGCCTCAGCCTCCTCTCGTTCCTCATCGTCCCTGCAATCCTCGTGTACGGCTATCTCGTTCAGGCAATCCGCAAGCGAGCAGACGGGGCGACACAGCCGCCAGGGTTCGAAGACTGGGGGGAACTGCTTGTCGACGGCGTCAAAGCCTGGCTCATCGGTATCGTGTATATGCTCGTTCCGCTCGTCGTGTTCGGAGTAACTGTCGGCGGCAGCCTGTTCGCGCTTGCGACCGGGACTCGTGCCGGAGCGGGTGCCGGCCTGGCCGGCCTCTTCGGTGGGCTGGCCATCTCGTTCGTCCTGTCGCTGGTGTTCAGCTACGTTGCGACAGCGGCTATTATCCACTTCGCCTGTACCGGCGAGTTCGGTGCCGGGTTCGACTTCGGGACGCTACGGACGTTAGTCATGTCTCCGGAGTACGCGACACCGTGGCTGGTCTCGATTGCCCTGTTCATCGCCGTCAACGTCGTGGTGAACTTGCTCAACGTCGTTCCATTCATCGGCTCGCTTATTGCCGTGCTGCTCAGTCCGTTCGCCACCTTCTACGTGCTCGTCGTCGCGACGGACCTCTGGGCCAGCGGCTACAACGCCGCACTTGATGATCGGGATGAATCGGAGTCGGTCGGGACGGCGACGGTTTAGAAGATGTTAGCCTGCTGGTAAACTGAGATGCCGTCGTTCGTTATCTCGTAGGGTTTCGTCTCCCGGGAGTGGTTCGCGTTCCGTATCTTCTGGATCTCGACGGCGAGTCGCGTCTCGCTGGTGTCTGACCGGACGTACTGAAGGATGAACACGGCGTCCGTCAGGTATTCGATGATACCGTGTCTGGACGCGAAGGGGTTGGTCTCGCTGGCTTCGGAGACGAGCATCGTCGTCACGCCGGCCTGTTTCAGCGACCGGGTGAAATCGAACACTTCAGTGCGTCGTCGCGACTGGTCGTCGTACATCATCTCAAGCAGTGAGACGGAGTCAAGCACCAGCCGGTCGGCGTCGAACTTCTCGATGAGCGCCGGCAGCTCGCCGCGAATGTTGTCCAGACTGTTTGCCATCTCGACCGGGTCGAGGTCGACAATCGCTAGCTGGCCCTGCTCTTCGTACTCCTCAAACCCCCAGCCGCGGTCACCGGCGGTGTCCAGTATCGCGTCGTGGGACTGTTCGAGCGTCAGAAACACTGCGTTTTCGCCGTTCCGAAGGCCGTGGTGGAGGAACTGCAATCCGAACGTCGTCTTCCCGGTTCCGGCTGAACCGATAGTGACGATGAGGTGGCGCTGTGGAATCCCGCCCTGAATCATCTGGTCGAGTCCCTCGATACCGATGTCGACCCGTGGGATGTCGGACTCGAACTCCTCCTCGAAGTCGCTCCCGCTGTCACCGCCACCGCTGCCGGCAGACTCGAACGCCGTGGCGAAGTCGTCGTCAAAGAGCCCGCCGCCATCACCATCGCCGGGGGACCCAGCGTCGGCATCAGCAGGCCCACTCTCGCTGCTGAAGGGGTCACCGCCGCTGTCGTCGAACGGGCTGCTGTCCCCGCCAGAAGCGGCGCTGCCGTCATCACCAAACGGGCTGCTATCACTGCCTTCAGTAAAGTCGGCGCTGCCGTCGTCATCGAACGGGCTGCTATCACCACTGCGCTTGCCGTCGTCACTGTCGGCCCCAAACGAGTCAGTGCCGGTAGACGCCGGTTCCTCGGTGTCGCTCTCGGATGGCGTCGCCGAAATGTCGTCTGCCTCAGTCGGTTCGCTGTCGCCGTCCTCGTCGTCCAGCGCACTTTCAAACCAGTCGTCGTCGGACTCGTCATCCTCACTCATACGCACGACCACCAGCCACACGAACGGCCCATAGAAGTGGATACGCGTCGGGACTGATATAATTGCTGTCGTAGAGGGTTTATATACGGCCGGCGGGAACGTCCGACAATGACTGTCGGGATCGTCGCGCAGCGGGACAACGACCGGGCTATGTCGCTTGCGAGTACACTGTGTGACCGACTGCGCGCCACGTCGGCGGCCGTCGTTGTCGACGAAACGACCGCCGGAGCGCTGGGTGACCACGACGCATGGGAGGCAGCCGTGCCCGATTCGGCTCCGGTCGATGAGATGTCCGCCTGTAATCTCGTCGTGAGTATCGGCGGCGACGGGACATTTCTGTACGCGGCCCGCGGTGCGGGGTCAACGCCGATACTGGGGGTCAATCTCGGCGAAGTCGGCTTTCTGAACGCTATTGCACCCGAAGAGGCCGTCGAGACGGTCGTCGCGGAGGTCGAACACATCCAGAAAACCGGGAGCGCCAGAACGCGGGCCAAGCCGCGACTCCAGGCCAGCGGCGACAACTGGGAGCTGTCGCCGGCGCTAAACGAGGTCGTCGTGCAGGGCGAGCGCCGCGGTCACGGCGGCGGGGCGACGGTCGATGTGTACGTCGATGACTCGCTGTACACGTCCGGCCACGCCGACGGCGTACTGGTGGCGACACCCACCGGCTCGACGGCGTACAACCTCAGCGAACGCGGGCCGCTCGTCCACCCCGACGTGGCTGGCCTCATCATCACGGGGATGGCAGACGAGATGGGGACGCCACCGCTGGTCGTCGACGTTGACAGCGAAATCGTCGTCGAACTCACAGACGCCGACAGCGGTGTCGTCGTCAGTGACGGGCGGGTTCGAAAAGACGTGGTCCCACCGGAGCGGATAACGGTCTCGCGTGCGGGCGAGCCGGTCCGGCTTGCCGGTCCGCCGCTTGATTTTTTCACCGCACTTGACAAGCTGGCCTAACGCCGACCGACGGCGTACAGCACCGGGGCGAGGACGAGCAGCACGATACCGAATAGTTTGTACTGGAACGACGATGCGAGGACGCTCGCACTGTTCGGTTCCATCGCCGATGCCGGCGTAATCACGAGCAGTGCGCCCAGCGCAATTGTGTGCAGTCCCAGCATCCGGAGCGATCGTTGCGGGAGAATTGCGACGAGCCCACCGACAAAGCCGAGTAGCAGGACATCACCGATGGTGTAGTTCAGCAGGAAACTATCGATGAGTTGCAGCGGTGACGCGAGCATTCCTATCCAGAATCTCGCCGGGATGGAATCTTTAAAGTTCCGTTACGCCGCCGACCCGCGGGCGGCGTTCGGCCGTTCACTCGCCCGCTGTCCCCAGCGGTGTGAGCAGGAGGTAGCCGGTCGATGGGGCGCCGGCTGTCCGCAGCCGAAACTGCCGCGGTTCGTCGGGTGCCGTCGAGAGGGCGACGACATCAAGGTCAGCCGTGCTGACTGTCTCGGCGTCCACTTCGTCGATACCGGCCACGAGCAGGGCTTCTGAGAGGGCTGTCCCGCTGAGGCGGTCGGACGGGACGTCGAACGTGGCCCCAAACGATTCGTTTGCTGCACGCACGACCGGGCCGTGGCCCTCGTCGGCGAAGTACAACACCGGGTCAGGATGACCGTCGAAGAGGTCGACCGGCTGTGGCTCCGGTGTGTGCTTGGCATCTGCCGACACAGTCATCGTCTCGTCGGTCGTCTCGCCGGGCGAATCAGTCACCAGCAGGTAGGAAACGCCGCCCAGCCCGCCGCCAAGCGCCAGACCGAGGCCGATGGTGACCTGTTCCGAGAGTCCGAGTGAGAACACTGACTGCACCGCCAGCGCGACGGTGGCGAGCACGACCGCTCCTGCTCCTATCCACCCGATCACGGCCGCGAGGCTGCCAAGACGGTGTCGACCGCCTGTGTCCGCCGACGACTTGCTCATCGGTACACACTCAATGGGCCATCGGTTAACGCTTTTCAAGAGGCGGCTGGTAGTGTTTAGTTAGTAGCATTGTGCCAGCGAGCGAAACTCAGCAACCAATTTTCGGCTGTTTCCGGTTCGACATGGCTAAAGCAATTCGAAAACGACGAGGTTCGTCGCTTTAGTTCTCGAAAAATCCGTTCGACAGCGTTCCGATTTCCGTGGCGAGACATCTGAAATCGGAGTCCAGCTCGTTGCAGTGCAGTTTGAAGATGTTGAGCGCCATCGACGAGAAAGACGGCAGTTTCGACGTCGTGTTTTTGCCGAAGTTCGCGCAAGAAAATTTCTGTGAGAGTGGTCGTAGTCGTCGCAAATAGCCGGATGTGAAGCAGTTCGTTCGACTGCGGATCGGCCGCGGCGTACAGCCAGAACTGCTGATCGTTGATCCGAATCACTGTTTCGTCAAGCGCAATCTGATTCGGAGATTTTCCAGAGTCGGGCTGTAGATCGGCTTTCTGCACCCAATCGTGGACGGCTTTGCGACTGCGTTGGACACCCAGATCTTCGAGTAATTCAACGGTATTCGATAGCGAGAGGCCCGCAACGTGCGATTGAATACCCAACGCCATCGCTGGCTCGGGTGTCCGCTCGCGCTCCACAAAACCCAAATCAATCCAGTCTCTACATCCGCTGAGGCGCGTGATTTCTGCCATGGACAGCTGAAATCACTCTCGCCTCACTTTTCACGCTTAACTAAACACGACCAGGCGGCTGCCGATAAGACATATACAGTTGCCAGCCCTAGACCTGCGTAATACTGTGTCCAGAACAACAGGCGGCCCGCCGCGGGTGCTCGTCGTTGACGACGAACACGACGTCGCCGACACGCAGGCCCTGAAACTGGGTGAGCGTTACGAGACGACGGTTGCGTACAGTGGCCAAGCAGCGCTCGACGCTGCCGGCCCGGAGTTCGACGCTGTGTTGCTCGACCGACGAATGCCTGACGTGCACGGTGACGACGTGCTTTCGCGGTTGCGTGAGCGAGGGTACGACGGCATCATCATCATGCTGACCGCGGTCGACGCTGATCTGAATATTCTGGAGATGCCGTTCGATGACTACCTCCAGAAGCCGGTCGGCCAGTCGACGCTCCTGTCGACGCTCGATCAACATCTCGACAGACCCGACGAGGACGATAGGCTCGACGAGTACTTCCGGATTTCCTCGAAGCTCTCTGTGCTGGAACGCGAAAAGTCCGCGTCACAACTGGAATCGAGCGCCGAGTACACGGAGCTAAAGGAACGTGCCAGGGAACTGGAATGGATGTTGCACGCCGAGAACGATGATTTCGAAGAGCTGAAACAGACGTACCAGTCTATCAGCCGAAGCTAGGTGTTGAGAATCAGCGTCTCTTCGATGTACTCGTCGATGGTATCCCGAACCTCGGCGACAGGATTGTCGTTGCGCGTTGCGCTCTGAAGAATTACACCGTCGAGTATCGTGATCATGAATCGCGAAACCGTGTCGGGGTCGACATCGGCGAAGACTCCCTGTTCGATGCCGTCCTCGATGATCTGTACGAGTTGTCGGGCGAACAGTTCGTCCGTCTCAGTGAATTTCTCGCGGAAGTCCGGGTTCTGGACTGCCTGAGCACGCATCTCGACGTACGAACCGAGTACGGCGTTCTTGGTTGGCGTTTCGACGCAGTCCGGGAAATCGTCGAGAATGAGACTGACAAACGTCTTGATGTCCTGTTCGGGGTCGCCGGTCGACTCGATCTGAAAAATGCGGTTAAATTCCGTGAGGATGAACTCCTGAAACGACAACAGGAGGTCCTCCTTGCCATCGAAGTGGTGATAAAACGTCGATTTGCTGAGGTCGGCCTCGTCCGCGATTCGCTGTATCGAAAGTCCGGCATACCCGTATTCCCGGAGGGCACGGAACGTGGCTCGCATTATCGCCTCGTGCGAGTCCGCTGGCTCCCCGGCGAACGGAATTCCATCACTCATCCCGACCGAATATTCGTTCGGGCAGTAAATATCTTCCCACTGTTACTGAACCACAACGTTGATAGGCGACCGAACGTTCGTTCGATGTACACGGTTCGGGCGGGAGTCTGTACAGACGTATGTGGGCATATATGCCGATCTCCCACGCATGACGTCCGCTCCGGATAGAAATAACGACACGGCATGTCCGAAGTGTCCCTACGCATGAAACCACGAACATTACTGACGCTGGCTGTTGTCGCATTGCTCATGGCATCCGGAACGGCGATCGGCGCCGTGACCGGAAGTCCCGACTTCGACGCAACGTTCGTCGATAATACCGTCACACCCGGTGAGGAGACGACACTCGACGTCGTCCTCGTCAACAGCGGAACGATCGACTCCGGGTCTTCGACCCAGGGTGTCCAGAACAGCGAAGTGACGACCGCCCGCGGAACGATGGTCAAGGTCAACAGCGGCGACGCCCCGATTACGGTGACGACGAACAAACAGGCCGTTGGGTCCGTCCCAGAAGGAAAAACGGAGCCGATTCCCTTCGAAGTGAGCGTCGATGACAGTGCAAGCCCAGGAGACTATACCGTTCCAGTCATCGTCGAATACAAGTACACAAGCTATGCCTCAGAAAGCGACGGTGCACGGGCTGAAACGACCACGAGCGAACGGATCGAACTCGAAATCGAAATCGACGACGACGCGGCTTTTGACGTGGTGAACGTCGACTCCGGTGCACGCGTGGATTCGACCGGCACGGTCGCAGTCACTGTCGAGAACACCGGTGACGAGCCGGCCCGAGAATCCTCGGTAACGCTGAAATCGACGAACTCCGAACTCACAGTCGGTGGCGACGCCAGCAGCTCCCGGTTTATCGACACCTGGGAGGCCGGTGAACAGCGTACCCTCCGGTACCGCGTCGGTGCGAGCGGTGATACGAGAGCCGAACCGTATCAGTTCGACCTCCAGGTCGACTTCGACGACACGGACGGGGTGCGAAAGAGCACGACCGCCTCCTCCCTCGGTATTACGCCCAACCCCGAGCAAACGTTCACCGTCGAAAGTACCGACAGTGACGTCGCTGTCGGCGATTCCGGGACGTACAACGTGACCCTGCGCAACGACGGTCCTGTCACGGTCTCGGGCGCGACAGTGTCGCTTGCCACGCAGAACACCGCAATTACGTTCGGACAGTCCGAGTCCACGTCGCAGTTCGTCGGCTCCTGGGAGCCCGGTGAAACGCGAACGGTGAGCGTCGACGCAAGCGCCAGCGACGACGCCAAGACACAGAGCTACGCCCTGTCGGCGTCGGTAAGCTACGACGACCCCGAAGGCGATGCCGGCGTCGCTGACGACATCTCGCTCGGAATCCGGCCCGAGCCAGAGCAGTCCTTCGAGCTAGGCGACGTTGAATCGACCCTGCAGGCAGGTGACGACGGCACGCTGGAAGCGTCACTCACCAACACTGGCGACCGAACGGTCCGTAACGTTGTCCTGAACTGGGAGAGTTCCCACGACAACGTCTCGCCGAAGGAAACCCAGTACGCAGTCGGCGATCTCGAGCCGGGCGAGTCGGCGACCGTCTCGTTCGATGCCGACGTGTCCGATAACGCGAACGCCGGCCCACGACAGTTCGATTTCGTCGCCACCTACCGCAACAGTGAGGACGACAGGCGCGAGAGCGACACGCTCGAAATCCGACAGAGCGTCGACGGGAGCGCCGATGAGTTCATTGTCGAGACGACGAACGCGTCCGTCAACGTTGGCGGGTCCAGCACGCTCGAAGTGACTATCACCAACGACGCCGGGCAGCGACTGACCGATATCGAGGCAAAACTGTTCGCCGAGTCACCGATCTCCGTCTCGGACGACCAGGCGTACGTCGACAGCCTTGACCAGGGTGAGTCAACAACCATCGAGTTCGGCATCAGCGCAAGCGGTGCCGCGATGACGAAGAGCTACCCCGTTTCGGTGGACTTCCAGTACGAGGAACCGGACGGAGATACGCCGGTGTCTGATACCTACCGGCTTCCGGTCTCCGTGACCAACTCCGGCGGTGGCAGTTCACCACTGACGGCGATTATCGGCGTCGCACTCGTGGCCGCCCTGGCCATCGGCGGCTACTTCAGGTTCCGCTAACGCATGGACTATCAGCGCTACATCGATTGGGCAGACGACCGCATCGTCCACGATTCACGGAAGGTGGTGCTCCTCTTCCTGGTCGTGACGGTGGTCTTCAGCGCCGGCCTCGGGGGCGTCTCGACCAATTCCGGGACATCGCAGTTTACGACCGGACTGCCGGCCGAGGAGGCACTACAGGAGGTCAACGACAAGTTCTCGCCGACCTTCTCACCGGATACAGGGAGCACACAGCTGATCCAGCAGGAGACGAACGTGCTCTCGAAGCCGGCGCTACTCCGGATGCTCAGGTCACAGCACCGGCTGGAACAGCGCGGAACGCTCCGTGTCACATCGACCTCAAGCGCCGCCAGCATTGTCGCCAAGCAGCTAGACCCGGAAGCGACGACAACTGAACAACAGGTCTATGCTGTCGAAGCCGCAACGCCGAGTGAAATCGACGCTGCCGTCAGGCGCGCGGCCGAGCAGAATCCCCGGTTCAAATCACTACTGAGCAAGGACTTCAACCGCAAAGCCGCCTCGGCGTCGGCGACCATCGGAGTCGTCACACACGAGGTCCCGGCGGGAATCTCCTCCGGGTCAGGCCAGGGCGGTTCGAGTCCGCTAACGAGTATCCAGAAACAGGCCGGGTTCACTGTCTCCAGCGCTGACCACGGTGGCATCACCCTGTTCGGCAGCGGTATCGTCGCAGACGAGTTCTCGAACGTCGTCGGCGACTCGCTCATCCTGACCGTGCCCGCGGCAGTGCTGTTCATTCTGTTTTTCCTGACGATTGCCTACCGCGACCTCGCGGACATGGCGCTTGGCCTGCTCGCGCTGTTTATGGCCGTCGTCTGGACGTTCGGCTTCATGGGGCTTGCCGGCATCCCCTTCTCGCAGATGCTCATCGCCGTGCCACCGCTGTTACTGGCGGTGGGTATCGACTTCGGGATTCACGCCGTCAACCGATATCGGGAGGAGCGTGAAACCGGGGCGTCCATCCAGAAATCGATGCGGATCACGACCGACCAACTGCTTGTCGCGTTCTTCATCGTGACCGGCACGACAGTCATCGGGTTTGCCGCGAACCTCACCAGCGCACTGCCGCCGATTCAGGACTTCGGCTACGTGGCCTCTGTCGGTATCACCTTCACCTTCCTCATCTTCGGGGTGTTCCTGCCCGCGGCGAAGGTAGAACTGGACCGGCTCCGCCAGCGCTACCCAATTCCGACGTTCAGCGAGACGCCGCTGGGCGCGGAGGATTCGGCACTCAGTGACGTGTTGCGCGGCGGTGTCGTCATCGCGAACCGCGCCCCGATCATCTTCCTCGTGCTCATCCTCGTATCTACGGTCGGTGCCAGCTACTACGCCACCGGCGTCTCGACGTCGTTCAGTCAGGAGGACTTCCTGCCGCCCGAGGAGAACCCGGACTTCGTCGAGGCCCTGCCGGAGCCGTTCGCTCCGAGCGAATACACCGTAACGGAGGTGACGAACTTCCTCGATGAACGGTTCGACACGACCCAGTCCAGTCAGGCGACGGTGTACGTAGAGGGGCCGATGCGGAACGACGCGGCGCTTGAGCAGATGTATCGGGCGGGGAACAACCCGCCGGACTCGTTTGTTCGAGAAGACGGGCGTGCTGATTCGACGTCTATCGTGACCGTCATCCGGGACCGGGCGGACGAGGACCCCGAGTTCCGCCGAATGGTCGAGCGCAACGACCGGAACGACAACGGGATCCCGGACGATAACCTCGAACAGATATACGAGTACCTGCTCGACTCGTCGGCCCGTGGCCAGGCCCTCGAGTACATCACCGAGGACTACCGGAGCGCACGCGTTGTCTATACCGTCGAGGCGGACGCGACCGACGCAGAGGTGACCACCGATACGCGAAACGTTGCCGACGACTTCCGGTATGACGCGACGGCAACCGGCTCGGTTGTCGTGTTCCAGGCCGTCTCGGACCTCATCCTGGAGTCTGCGATCCAGTCGCTGGCGATCGCACTTATCGGCGCGTCGGTGTTCCTCATCCTCATCTACAATATGCTGGAGGGACGGCCGTCGCTCGGCCTCGTGAACATCATTCCTGTCGTCGTCACGGTGGCGTGGCTCGGCGGGACGATGCGGGTGCTCAGCATCCCGTTCAACGCGTTGACAGCGACGATGTTGGCGATAACTATCGGACTGGGGGTCGACTACTCAGTCCACGTCACCCACCGGTTTGCCGACGAGTTCGACGAAAACGACCTCGAAACGGCACTGGACCGGACCGTTCGCGGGACCGGTGGCGCGCTGTTCGGGAGTATGCTCACCACGACGTTCGGCATCGGCGTGCTCGGGCTGGCTGTGTTCCCCGCAATCGGCCAGTTCGGTATCCTGACGGCGTTGTCGATCGGGTACGCGTTCCTCGCGTCCCTGCTGGTGATCCCCTCCGCACTTGTCGTCTGGGACCGAGTGTTCAACGCTGACTGGTCGGTTCGTGGCATACTCGGGTTCGGGCGGTCGCGTCCACCCGCGCCCGTCGACGGCGACGACTGACCAGTCGGTTCGGTGGGCCAGACTACCACACGTCGGTCGTGTCCGGGCGAAACACGCCACTGAAGCCTTTATTTAATGCCGTCGCTCTAGCACTGGTATGACTCACGTCGTTATCATCGGCGCGTATGGCAGTGCCGGGGCCGCAGTCGCCGGCGACCTCGTCGAGGCGGAAGACATCGAACTCACGCTCATCGACAACGGCGAGCCCGGCGGCGGCCTCTGTATTCTTCGTGGCTGTATGCCGTCCAAGGAAGTGCTCTCCGCAGGCGCCCACCGCTTTCAGGCGCGCCACGACGAACGCCTCGTCGGCGACGTGCCCGAGGTTGATCTGGAAGCCGTCGTCGAACGCAAGGACGACCACGTGCTCGACTGGGCGGGCCACCGCCGAGACTCCGTCCACGAGATGGCCGAACGCGACGACGTGACATTCATTCACGACACCGCCACGTTCGTCGACGAGCACACGGTCCGGGCTGGCGGCGAGGAACACGAGGCCGACTACGTCGTCATTGCGACCGGTTCCAGCGTGAACGTCCCGGAGACGCCCGGCATCGACGAGGTCGACTTCATGACGAGCGACCAGGTGCTCGACGCCACCGAATTCCCCGACTCCGGCATCGTGATGGGCTTTGGCTACATCGGGATGGAAATGGTGCCGTATCTGGCGGAGGCCGGCGGGATGGAGCTTACCGTTATCGAGCACGACGACCGGCCAATCGACGAAGGCGACCCGGAGTTCGGCGACGAGGCGCTCGACATCTACGAAAACAACTGGGACGTGACCATTCCGACAAACTGCTACGAGAAGGAACTGGAAGAGACCGAGGACGGCGGCGTTCGCCTCACCGTCGAGTACGACGACGGCAGCGAGGAGACGTTCGAGGCCGACCAGCTGTTCCTCTTTACCGGCCGTCGGCCGACCGTCGAAGGGCTCGGGCTGGAGAACACACCGGTCTCAGTTGACGGCGACTGGGCGAGAGACACGATGCAGACCCGCGACGCCGACCACATCTACGCCGTTGGCGACGTCAACGGGAAAGAGCCGATTCTCCACGTCGCCAAGGAGCAGGGCTTCACCGCGGCCGAGAACATCGTCCGACAGGAAGCCGGTGGCTCGCTCGAAGCGTACCGAAACGTCCACCACCACGTCATCTTCTCCGGGCTGGGTGTGTATCCGTTCGCTCGCGTCGGCCACAACGAGGAGACTGCAAAAGAGGCTGGCTACGATATTGTCACGGCGACGCGACAGGCCAGCGACGACGGCGTGTTCAAATCGAAAGACGTGCCCGAGGGGCTTGCAAAGCTCGTCGTCGACGCCGACGACGGGACAGTGCTCGGCTGGCAAGGCATGCACTACCACGCGGACAGCTTCGCCAAGACGTTCCAGACCATCGTCGAGCTCGGCCTTGACGTGCGTGACCTGCCGGACCGGGCCTATCACCCGACGCTCCCGGAGAACGTCGATGGCCTCATTCGGGACTGCGTCGACCAGTTATAATCAGTCGACCTGGACACCGGTCACGTCGAAGCGAACCCCGCCGTCCTCGCTTTCTGCGACAGTTATCCGGCCGCCGTGTGCGTCGACGATTTCGGAGACGATAGCCAGCCCGAAGCCGGTCCCGTCGTCGCTCGTGGTGTAGCCGCGCTCGAACACCTCGTCACGCTCGTCTTCGGGAATCCCGGGACCGTCGTCCGCGACGTAGAACCCCCGGCCGTCAGCGAGGGTCCCGACGCGGACGGTCACGGGGTCGTTGCTGTGCTCCACACTGTCGTCGGCCCCCAGCCGACTGCTTGTGGAGCCATGCTCCACACTGTTTCGGAAGAGGTT
The DNA here is from genome assembly GCF_000011085.1 of Haloarcula marismortui ATCC 43049. Classification (NCBI taxonomy): domain Archaea; kingdom Methanobacteriati; phylum Methanobacteriota; class Halobacteria; order Halobacteriales; family Haloarculaceae; genus Haloarcula; species Haloarcula marismortui. Next base: position 2,991,163 of record NC_006396.1, on the reverse strand, counting down.
TTCGAAGAGCTGCTGAAGCCGCGTCTGGTCGCCCGTGATTCGTGCGTCCGTATCGACCCGTTCAAGCGTCGCGTCCGAGCTCTCGACGGTGTCCCAGGCGGCCGTGATGATGTCGTCTAACGACGTTTCGGTCGCGTCAATGACCTTGTGGCCGCCGCGAGCGAGCGCGAGCACGTCGTCGATGAGTTCATCCATCCGTTCGAGTGACCGCCGGAGCGATTCGACGTGCTCCGGGTCTCCGTCGTACTCCTCGTCGACAAGCGTGAGCCGGCCGACCGCGACGTTGAGCGGGTTCCGGAGGTCGTGGCTGACGACGCTGGCAAAGTCCTCCAGACGGTTACGCTGGCGAGTGAGTTCCTGCTCACGGCGTTCACGCTCCTGTTCGTAGCTGATCCAGTTCCCCATCAGCTCGACGAGCGTGACTTCCCACTCCGAAAAGGAATCACGGCGTTCCGTGCCGTAGAAGCAGAACGTCCCGTACACCGACCCGTCGACGATGACGGGCGTTCCAAGGTAACAGGAGATTCCCATCTCCGTGTAGCCGGCCTTGGCGGTCAGCTCAGGGCGGTCTGCGGCGATATCAGCGAGCACCAGCGTTTGCTCCTCAACGACGGCCCGTTCGCAGTTCGTGGCGTCCAGCGGGACTGCATCGCCCGCCTCGATAGCTCCCGTCCGGTCGCGGACGATTTCGAAGACGTACATATCGCCATCGATGTGTGAGAGCGCGGCCGTTTCGGCTTTGAGGGCGTTCTGCCCGATTTCGAGGAGTCGCTCGACCTTCTCCTCGAAATCCAGGTCTTTGCGCGAGATGACCCCGTAAATCTCTCGCAGCGTCCGCTCTCTACTCCTGATCTCTTCTTCGTGCCTGTGCCGCTCAGTGATATCACGGAAGTACACCGAAATTCCGGTTGGCGATGGGTACACGGACACGTCGAACCACGTCTGTAGCGGCTCGAAGTACCCTTCGAAGGATGTTGGCTCCTGCTTGGTCATCGCCCGTCGGTACTGCTTGCTGAACTCCGTTCCTTCTATCGACGGGACCGCCTCCCAGATATTCTGCCCCAGCAAGTCAGCAGTATCCCCGTCCAATGCCATCGCACGGCCGATGACGCGCCGGCCACGTTCGTTGAGGTAGGTAAACTCCCAGTCCTCGTCCACCGCGAAGAATCCGTCTGTCATCCGGTCAAGGATGTCTGCCTCCTCCAGATAGCGGGCGACAGCAGCGGTAATCCGCTGTCGGAGCAGCTCCGTCTGTTCTGAGAGCGGTGTCTTCGTCATGTAGTCCGTGACGCCGGCAGAGATAGCGTTGCTGGCCACGCTCTCGTCCCCGTCGTCAGTGAAGAGCAGAAACGGGAGGTCAAAGGACTGGTCCCGGACGGCCCGTAACAGTTCGATTCCGTCTCGGTCCGGCAGTCGATACTCACTGACGACACAGTCGTAGGACGCGTTTTCGAGTGATGTGAGTGCGTCGTCCGCCGTCTCACACACCGTCACAGTGAATTCGTCGGGGCTCCCGCTCAGTGTCTCCGTGACTACCGTGATGTCGTCGCAGTCCGCGTCAACATACAGAACGCGTACCCGCCCGGCAGTTCCGTCGGCCCCGTGACGGTTCGGCGTGGCCACGGGTGTATCCATACCCGTTTCAGGGTATGTGGGGATAAAATTGTACCGCCGGTAGGCTTTCATTACCAGGGTTTTACCCCGTGTATAGCGACTGAGGGGTCAGTCGGGCCGGCGAGCTGACAGGACCGGAATCTCGTCGATGCGCTCTGTCGAAAGCGCGCCCCAGTCGACGCCCGCTGGCGTCGTATGCGTGGTCGCCGTCTCGACAGTGCGCTCCGGCGTCACAACCCAGTCCATCGGCACGTCGTGGTCGTCGACGGGGACAGTGGTGTCGACGACGCCTTCGAGGCCGCCAACAATCTGAAGTTCGTGGACCGTCGTCACGACCGGTGTCGTCTCGTCGACCAGTCCCAGTTCACGGAGAACAGCGTATTCGAGGTCGCTGTACCCCTCGCCTTTCCCGATGCGCGCGCCGTCCTCGGTGACTGCGACCGAGCCCGACACCACGAGGTCGACGCTCCCGACCGCCTCGGGGCCCACTTGCCGGGCGTGGTCCGCGACGTTCGACACCGCCGGCGCGGCCTCGATATCGTCGAGTTCGGCGGGGTCGAGTTCGTAGAAACACTGCTCGTCCCGGAGCCGTGGCACGGCCATATACACCGTTTTGCCGGCCCGCAGCGCCGCCCGGCGGACCGGGAGCTGTGGCGAATCCGGATTCGCCTTCACCGTCTCCGCGGCGTCCCAGACCGCCGTCTCGGTCAGGCGCTGTGCGGCCTCACTTGCGCCCTCGAAGTTCGGAATCCGGTCGTGGGGCGGGAACGGGAATCGAGCGATACCGCCTTCTTCCAGCGCGTCCCAGACCGTCTCGCGGATAGTTTGTTTATCCATGGCGCTATGGCCTCCGGCGGCGGACCTGCTGTATGCAGACCAGCGTCAGCAGTGCGGCAAGCGCCCCAACAGCCGTGAATCCGGGACCACTGGCGTCGGTCGTGGACTGGTCAGTGCTTGGCGTGTGGTCCGCGGGCGTGGGCTCGCTCGTTTTGGTCACCGCCGACCGGGGAACGTAGCTGTCGGCGTCGTAGCGGTCCGGATAGAGCTGTGCAGTGGCGTTGTGGGCGAACGAGACCACGCTTCGCGGGGCGGGCTGGTTGATGTTCCGCACCTGTACGGTGACCGTCGAATTGGTCTCGCCCGCGGTCGTGCTGGCGTAGGGTTCTGTCTCCGCGACGGTCGCTGTGTTCTCGGTAACAAAGAGCACGTCCGGGTCGAGCTGAAGGATGACCTCGTCGCTGAGCTGTGGGTACTGTGTGTGGTTACGGGCCGCAACGTTCTCCGCGCCCGCGAGTTCGATGAGCGACGTGACGAAGGTGTTGCCCGCCGCCACGTACCCCCCGCCCAGCGGGTACAGCGCGGTCGGTCGGTCCTCGACATCGGCGGTAACCTGCCGGACAGCGTCGACGTTTGCGTCCATCCAGGCGTTCGCTTCGCTCGCACCCTCGCAGTTGCCGGTCAGGCGGCCGATGGTCGTTGTCTTTGCTCGAATGTCCTCGATAGTTGTCGCGGCGGGGAGGTGATACACGGTGACCCCGGCCTGCCGGAGCGGGGTTACGTCACCGGCGCTGGCGTTCGGTGCAATCACCAGGTCCGGGCTCGTGCTGACGACGCGCTCGACGTTGACGCCGAAGCTCGCGGAGACGTTCGTCCGACTCTCAGCGCCGTCCAGATAGCTTGCATACTGTGTGAGCCCGACAACCTGAGAACGACCGCCGATCTCCCACATCGTCTGGGCGGCCGAGGGGTTGGTCGTCGTCACCCGCGCCGGGCGCTCCTCGATAGTGACCTCGGTCCCGGTCGCGTCGGTCATCGTGACCGGAAACGAGCAGCCCTCCGCCTGTGTGGCTGCTGTTGCTGAAGCTGGAGTGATACCCGCGAACGAGCCGACGAGCAGGACAAAGACACAGACGAGAGACCGTCGTCGCATACCATAGGCGGGTGTCAGGAGCAATAAATACTTATCTACTGCAAGTGGGCTTTCATACATGCGTTTCGCGGGTCGGACTCTCGGGTGGTCGGCAGGGCTCGTCGCCGTCCTCTGTGCCGTGGTGACGACGAGCGCCGGCATCGGCCCGGTGTGGATTCCGCCTGCCGATGTCGGGAAAGTGCTGCTCAACGCTGTCGTCGTTCCGACTGGCATCTCGATCTCCGGCCCTGCCGTCGACGTGACCACGGCTCACGTGTTTTCCTACGCCGTAAGCGACCTCCAGACACAGATAGTGCTGCAGGTCCGACTCCCCCGGATACTGCTCGGTGCGGTCGTCGGCTTCTCGCTTGCCGCCGCGGGGACAATCATGCAGGGTATCTTCCGGAACCCGATGGCCGACCCGTCTATCATCGGCGTCTCCTCCGGCGCGGCGGTCGGCGCGGTCGCCTTCATTGTCGCGCCAGTCGTCATCCCGTTCGGGCTCGGACTCCGCGGCGCGGCCTTCGCAGGAGCGCTGGTCGCGGCCTTCGGCGTCTATCTCATCGCGACGCGGAACGGCCGCACACCGGTCGCGACGCTGTTGCTGGCCGGCGTGGCGATACAGACGTTTCTGGGCGCGGTGGTCTCGTTCCTGTTGCTCCACAGCGGCGAGAGCATCCGGCGGGCGCTGTACTGGCTGATGGGCCATCTCAAGGGCGCGTCGTGGCCCGAAGTGACCACCAGCGTCGTGCTCGTGGCCATCCCGTTCGTGGTGTTGCTCGCGTACGCACGCGACCTGAACGTGATGCTGCTGGGCGAGGAGGACGCCCAGAGCCTCGGTATCGAGGTCGAACGGACCAAGCGGGTCCTGCTCGCGCTGTCGGCAGTCATCACGGCAGCGGGCGTCGCCGTCGCCGGCATCGTCGGCTTCGTCGGCCTCATCGTCCCTCATGTGATGCGGCTACTCGTCGGGCCGGACCACCGGATACTGCTCCCGACGGCAGCGCTCGCCGGCGCGTCGTTTCTCGTGGCGACGGACACGCTAGCACGCTCGGGTAGCGCCGAGGTCCCGGTCGGCATCGTCACCGCCGTCCTCGGCGCGCCGTTTTTCCTGTACTTGCTCCGGAAGCGGGAGGTGCACGAGCTATGAGCGAGCAGACCGCGCCCGAAGGTTCGGACCCAGAACGGGACCGCTCCGGGCCGATGCTTGACGTGTCTGACCTCGCGGTCTCCTTCGGCGACCAGTCGGTCGTCTCGGGCGTCGATTTCAGCGTCGACCGCGGGTCGCTCGTCGGCCTCGTCGGTCCCAACGGCGCGGGTAAGACGACCGTCCTGCGAGCGGTGAAGGGAACGCTCAACCCGGACACCGGAACAGTTCGTGTCGACGGCGAGCCGATTTCGAACCGCTCGGCGAAAGCGGTGAGCCGCCTCGTCGCGAGCACGCCACAGGGCACCGCACTGTCGTTCGACTTCAGCGTCAGGCAGACCGTGGAGATGGGCCGGACGCCACATCTCGGCCGGTTCGACCGGATGGACGAGGCCGACCGGCGCGCCGTCGAGCGGGCGATGGAACGCGCGAGCGTCACGCAGTTCGCCGACCGGCCGTTCACCTCGCTGTCTGGCGGCGAGCGCCAGCGGGTCCTCCTCGCTCGGGCACTGGCACAGGAGACACCGGTGCTCCTGCTTGACGAACCGACGGCGAGCCTCGACATCAACCACGCCGTCCGCACGCTTGAACTGGTCCAGACGCTGGTCGAAGACGGGAAAACGGCCGTCGCAGCGATACACGACCTCAATCTGGCCGCGCGGTACTGCGACGAACTGGTGTTGCTCGCCGGCGGCGGGGTCCGCGCCGCGGGCCGTCCTGCTGACGTTCTCACGAGCGACACGCTCCGTGACGCCTTCGACGCGGAGACGCTGGTGACGACCCAGCCCGGCACCGACGCGCCGCTCGTGACACCGCTGCCCGAGCAGGAGTCGGTCGCCCGTCGCGTCCACGTCGTCGGGACCGGCACGCCAGCGGCTGCCGCCGTCTCGAAGCTCGTCGGGGCCGGCTGTCGGGTCAGCATCGGCGTCGTCCCCGCCGGTGACACAGCTGCCGAGCGGGCCGCCGATCTCGACTGCGAGGCGGTCACGGTCCCGGCCTTCGCCGGCATCGACGACGCGGCACGCCAGCGCGCCGCCGACCTCGCCGCTACGGCCGATGCCGTCGTGATAGCGGGCGAAACCGGTGACGGCAACAGCCCGGTTATCGAGGCTGGCGGTGCCTGCTTCGCCGTCGAGACAGACGAGAGCGCCTACACCAGCAACGGTCACGACACCGTGCCGCTGACTGCGCTCCCTGCGGCAGTCGCGTCCCTGCCGCCCGCAACGGAGCGCGACGCGACACCGCCACTCAGCCAGTCGACCACTGACTGAGAGCACCGCCGACTGAGAACAGCAACACCGATACTTCTCGTCCGCGTACCCCGCCCGTGGACGACACGATTTCGTGGCTCCGGAACCGTCCGTACTACGAGGGACAGATCGTCGACCAGCGGACGGTACCCGGTCGGGACGCACGGACCGCGGACTGCGAGACGCTATCGAGGCGGTCCGCGGCGGCGAGAACGTCGTCCTCGCGACCGAGACGGCCAGCGGTAAGAGCCTCGCCTACACCGTGCCGGCCTTCGAGCGGGCGCTGGACCGCCGGGCGACGACGTTGTACATCGCGCCACAGGTCGCGCTCATCAACGACCAGACCGAGACGCTGTCGGAACTCGCGCAGGGGCTGGGCTTCGCCTCCGGGGTCTCCGTCGCCCAGTACACCGGTCGGCAGTCCAAATCCGAGAAGGAGGCCATCCGGGAGCGCCAGCCGACCGTGTTGCTGACCACGCCAGATATGCTCCACTACGGCATCCTCCCCCACGCCCACCGGCTGTGGGACTGGTTCTTCCAGCGGCTCGAAACCGTCGTCGTCGACGAGGTCCACGGCTACCGCGGCGTGTTCGGCAGCCACGTCTCGCTGGTGATGCGCCGCCTCCAGCGTATCGCCGAGCGGTTCGACGCCGGCGGAGATAGCAGCGAAAGCAACGGCAGAAGGGGCGACAACGCAACAGCGGGCGGCCCTGAGTGGGTCTGTTGCTCGGCGACCATCGGCAATCCAGTGGAGCACGCGGCAGCGGTCACCGGCCAGCCCGAACCGTCGTTCGTGCTGGTCGACGAGGACGCGAGCGCCAGCGGGCCGCGGCACTGGCTGCTGTGGAACCCGCCCGAGTACGATGGCGACGGCTGGGGGAGCGGTCGCCGGAAGTCGAACCACGTCGAGACGAAACAGCTGTTCGTTGACCTCGTAGAGCGGGGCCTTCAGACAGTTGTCTTCGCCGGGTCGCGCCAGACGGCCGAGCGGTACGCCAGCGACAGCGCCGACGAACTCCGGAAGCGTGGCGAGCACGACCTCGCCGATGGCGTCGGCGCGTATCAGGCCGCACTGACCGACGACCGGCGGCGCGAACTGGAGCAGGGCCTGCAGTCGGGGGACCTGCGCGGCGTCTGGTCGACCAGCGCGCTCGAACTGGGCGTCGATGTCGGCGGCCTCGATGCCGTGCTGCTGGACGGCTACCCCGGCACGCGGATGCGGGCCTTCCAACAGGCCGGACGGGCCGGCCGCGGCACCGACCCCGCCCTGGTGGCGCTGGTCGGCGGGGAGGACCAGCTAGACCAGTACGTCTTGCGCAACCCCGACGCGCTGTTCGAGACAGGGGCCGAGCAGGCCGTGACCAACCCCGAAAACGAGCAACTGCTTCCGGGCCACGTCCACGCAGCCGCCTGCGAAAACTGGCTCTCGCCGGACGACGACCGTCATTTCGGCGAGACGTTCCCCGACGTGGTTTCCGGCCTCGAATCGGCCGGGAAGCTCGACCGCCGCCAGACCGACCAAGGGATGCGCTGGCTCGGTAACGGCAGCCCGCACCACGAGATGAACCTGCGGACCGTCGACGACGGCGAGGTGAAACTGGTGGCGAAAGGCGACGTGATAGCGAAACTCTCCGTCGAGGACGCATTGCGGGACGCCCACCCCGGCGCGATTTACCATCATCAGGGCCGGCGCTACGAGGTGACAGACCTCGACCTCAACGCGGGTGTGGCAGAACTCGACCGGACGTGGGCCGACTACTTCACCCGCGTCCTGCACGACAAGACCATCACCGTCGAGGCGGACCTGGCGGAGCGGCGACTGCCGACCCGCGAAGACGTGCCGGTCCGCTTCGCGTCCGTGACGATGCGCAAGCAGATCACCGGCTACGAGCGCCGCGACGGCTCCTCAGGGGAGGTCCTCGGACAGCGCTCGCTCGACCTACCAGAGACGACGCTGGAGACGAAGGCGCTGTACCACACCGTGCCGTCGGACCTAGAACGCGAGATACGGCAGGGTGCGTACGGGGCTGAGAGCGGGAGCGAAAGCGGTGACGGCGTTCAGTCCGGCGATGCGGTGACCGACGGCGGCGACGCCGGCGACGACGGCGACTTCCCAGGGGCCATCCACGCCGCCGAGCATGCCATGATTTCGATGTTCCCCTTTGAATACCTCTGTGACCGCGGCGACATCGGCGGCCTGTCGACGCCGCGCCATCCCCACACCGGCGAACCGACCATCTTCATCTACGACGGCTATCCCGGCGGCATCGGGCTAACGCGAGCGGGCTACCACGATATTGGGCCGCTGATGGACACCACGCTGTCGATGCTGACCGCGTGTGACTGCGCCGACGGCTGTCCGGCCTGCGTGCAGTCGCCCCACTGCGGGAACGCGAACGACCCGCTGGACAAACACGGCGCGATACATTTACTGGACGGGTTGTTGAATCGATAACAAGCCCTCTCATTCCGGCGGTGGTTCAGGCGTCATCCGCCGCTTTCGGCAGCGTGAGTCCGACAACGGCCCCCCGCGGCTCGTTATCTTCGACCCACACGTCGCCGCCGTACGCGTCGACCAGCGTTCGGACGAGGTAGAGGCCGACGCCGGTCCCTTCACTGTCCGGTCGCTTCTCCCCGCGCTCGAACACCGTCCGTTTCTGCTCGTCCGGGATTCCCGGGCCGTTGTCGGCGACAATGACGTTGACTACGTCTCCATCATCAGTTGCGTCAACGACGACTGACGGCGTTGCCGAGTCGTTGTGCTGGATGGCGTTAGTCAGGACGTTCCGGAACACGGAGGACAGGAGTTCGTCGGCTTGCACCCGCACCGACGGGAACTCGTCCGGGACGGTAACCTGTGCGTCAGTGTACGTCGCTGTGATGTCTTCGGTCACCGAGGACAGGACTGGGCCGAGGGCGACCGGCTCAGTCTCCCAGTCCGTCTGTCGCATTACCGTCGCAAGGTTTCCAGCCGTCTCAAGCAGTTCTGCGGCCGACTGGCTACTCTCCTGAATCCCGTCGACGTGTTCTAGGGCGTCGCCACTGCACTGGTCCCGGAGCAACTCCGCCCGGCCGGTGATGGTCTGTAGGTGATTCGTGAGGTCGTGACGGACGATCTGGTTCAACAGGTCGAGGTTGTCGCGTTGCCGCTTCAGCTCCCGCTCGCGCTCGATCCGTTCGAGGGTCGAGAGTACGTTCTTCCCGAGGATGTCGGCCAACTGCGTCTCACGCTCAGTCGGTTCGGCTCGCTCATCCGTCCCAGCAGTCAAAAGCCCATATTCTGCGAGCGGGACGGTGATACCGCCATGCAGCGGTGCATCAGACGCGGCTTTTTCTTCCGAAACCAGAACTCGCTGTGTCTCGTCGGATTCGTACTGTTTCCACAGCCAGCTCCCATGCTCATGTCGCATTACCTTCCCCGGGTCAGCAGGGGCCTCGACGTGCTCCCGGAGTGGCTCGGAGATGGTTACGGCTTTGAGTTCGCTGTCGGTGGCCTCCCAGAAGACACTGAAGGGAAAATCGAGAATTGCTGTTGCAGTCTCAACTGCGACTGCCGCGACCTCAGACTGGTCTTCGGCGGCCATCAGTCGCCGCATCGCCACATGCAACTCCCCGATCTGGTCAGCTGAGGACGCCTGATAGGGGAGGGAGTCGGAGTTTGACCCCATTTTTAGTTCCTTATTTCGACCTGAATATAAATGTTCTTTTTGTATGTCAAAATCACACACCCGACGTGGCTGTCAATCACTGCTCGCTCGCGAACTCTATCCACATTCGGGTTTCGTTCACCGCTACGACGATTAGCTGAAGTCTTCCAGTCGTAACTGGTCGGGGTGGATACCGTCCGGTTCGCTCGCGCCGAGCAGCCGAGGAAGTGCCGTGTTCGCGAACGTCATGCCAACGACGAGCAGTATTGGGGCAAAGAAGAGCCCGTAGAACCCCAGCACGACCGGTCCGAGGGTGTACGCGAGCATCAGGAGCCCGACGTGTGTGCTCTCACCGCTGAGAAGTGGCCGGAGCAGCAGGTCCGGAATCGTGTCGACGACGACCACGGCGATGAGGAGGAATCCAAGCACGTACGCAAGCAGCGACGATTGGCCGTCAAGCACCACCGGGAGCGCGGTGATGCCGGTCAGTGGGAGATAGATTATTTTCATCCCAACGACAGGGATCAAGCTCGCGATACCGGTCAGCGCGCCGGCAAGCGTTGGATACGGGACCTCGACAGCCGCCGGCGCTACGACGTTATAGCCGGTGAATGCAGCGATGGCGATGAGCGATATCGCCAGCACGTTCAGGAGATTGCCGAACAGCACCGCTTCCAGCTCCTCGTCGACAGCTTCGAGATACTCGCGGATAATGGCCCCGTCATCGAACCGGAGCAGCCACCCGCGGATGCGTCGTCCGTCTACCAGAAGGTAGTACGTGACGATGGTCGTGATGAACAGATTGAGGAAGAACTGGGAGGCGACCGACGTGAGTACCATGGCGTTCTCGCTGAGGAAGTCAACGAACGGCTTGAGCTGTCCCGACTGGTAGGCGCTGTACAACCCCTCTACGGTGAGGTCTGGCACAGACTCCGCGCCGTCCAGCCAGCTGACGTGTGTTGCGGCCACGTCGACGAGCGCGTACTGGGTGACAAACTGCCGGGCTTCGATGATGAGGAGGACGGCCGCATAGCTGACGAGCAACAGGAGCGGAATCGCCAGCGAAGCCATGACGACGACCGCACGCACCCGCGCCGGAAGGCGGAGCCTGCGCAAGGAGGTGTAGTACCGTCGCGTCGAGTAGTAAAGGAACACGGAGACGGTCAACGCCGCGATAAACTGATATGCGAGGACGCCGACCACCACCGCGACAGCGAGACCAAAGAGGGCGACGACGAAGCGCTTCTCGTCCATATACATACCATCTTATGAACAGGTATAAACGTACGGGCGCTGCGAATCTCGCAGACAGCACGGGGTCGATGCTGTACCGGCCGGTAGCTATTCGGTTCGCTCGTGCGCCGGCCTGACGCCGTCGTGGACCCCGATGTCGCCGGAGAGTTCGTGCTGGCTCGTGTCACTGAGGTCGATGCCCTCGGCGCGGCAGTCGGCCTGCACCTGCTCGATAAACGCAGCCCTGACCGACGCGAGCCGATTCCGCCGTTCGTTGGGAATCCAGATCCGGCCTGTCAGGATGACCGCTGTCGACGCGAGGTCGCTGACTCTGGCTGTCGGTGCCGGCTTCTCCGAGACGTGATCGAGGTCGCGGGCGGCGTTCGTGATGATGGCCTGTACCGTCTCGATATCGGCGTCATAGCTCACGCCGAACCGGTAGGAGATACCCACCGGGCCTGTTGATGTCTGGTTCGTCACCGCGCTCGTCGCCAGCTCCGTGTTCGGGACGATGATGCGCTCGTTATCTGGCGTTCGAATCCGCGTCACTCGCAGGTCGATATCAACCACCGTGCCCTGCATCCCGTTCCAGGCGATGATGTCACCGACGTTCAGATCCGGGTCAGTCACGATGAACGCGCCAGCGACGAAGTTCCCGAGCACGTCCTGTGCTGCCAGCCCCACCGCCAGTGTGATGCCCGCGGCCAGCAGCGTCGACCCCGCGAGCGCCCCCCGAAAGCCTGCAACGCTCGCTCCGATGACCACCGCAAAGACGACCGACAGCAGGTGGACCGCACTAGTCAGCGCACTGGCGACCGTTTTATTCGTCGCCGTCCGTGACAGCGCCAACCGGACCGCTGGTACGACGATGAGCCGGCCGACAGCGTAGAGCAGCGCCGCGGCGGCGAGGAACTGCGCCCCGTCAGTCGCGAGTTGTCCGTACGTCGAGACGATGTCGATATCCAGGCCCACCGGGAACTGCATACCGTCTCTTGTAGCCCAATAGATATGAAATCAGGGTGTCACGTCGGACTGGTGGGCCGCCCGCCTGCCTGTTCGCGTTTCGCGGTTCTCACCCACGTCGCTCACTTCGAATCGCGCTACTTCTGGCGGCTCTGCCGTGCGCATCACCCGACGCGCTCGTTTAAAATCAACCTCGTCTTCGTGCCCACAACCTCCTCCAACTCACGCGCTTGCGTGATGAGCCCGTTGACTGCGTCGGTGTCAGCGGCATCAACGACCACGACGATATCCTCCTCGCCGGAGACCTGCCACACGAAATCAACCTCCTGCCAATCAGCGATGCGGTCCGAAACCTCGGCCGTGTCGACGTTCACATCAACGCTGACCTCGATCATCGCTTTCACGTTGCCGGTCCGCGTCGCGACAGTGAATCGTTCGATAACGCCGTCGTCGACCAGTCGTTCGACGCGGTTTCGCACAGTCCCTTCCGACGTGCCGACCCGGTCCGCGATTTCCGTATACGGGGTTCGGGCGTCCCGGCGGAGTATCGAGAGTATCTCCCTGTCGAGGTCGTCCATCGAGATATGACAGTATCACCGGTCGTGACTTGAGGATTACGAAATTCGAAACTCGTCTTCGAAAGCAACCCTTATGGCCGACTATAGTATACGCATCTCGTAATGGCTGACGCATACGTGGCAATCGAAGGCGACCGCGTCATCGAGGCGCGCGCTCGCGCTCCGGGGACGGCCCGCGGCGAACTGGTCTTTACAACGGCGTACACCGGGTATGAGGAGAGTCTTACCGACCCCTCCTACGAGGAACAGGTCCTGACGTTCTCCTATCCGCTCATCGGGAACTACGGCGTCCGAGAGGAACGCTTCGAGTCGGACCGCGTCCACCCGCGCGCGGCAGTGGCCCGCGAGATGACCGACGACGTGGCCGAGTGGCTCGAATCCGAGGGTATCCCGGCCGTCGACCACCTCGACACGCGCGACATCGTCACCGAAATCCGCGACGAGGGGGCGATGAAATGCGGGATCGCCGCCGGGCCGGACGTGACCGAGCAGGACGCGCTCGACGAACTCCACGAGTGTAAGCATATGTCTGACCACACCGACATCGGCGCGCAGGTCTCCGTCGACGAGGTCGAGGTCCACAACGAGGGCGGCGACGGTGCGACGGTCGCGCTGGTCGACTGCGGTGCGAAGGGCTCTATCGCCGAGTCGCTCGTCGAACGCGACGCCGAGGTCCACGTGTTCCCGTACGACGCCACCGAGGACGACGTGGCCGCTGTCGACCCGGACCTGCTGTTCATCTCGAACGGCCCCGGCGACCCCGAGAACTTCGAACAGGCCGGTGAACTCGTCGAAACCTACGTCGGCGACGTGCCGCTCGCGGGCATCTGCCTCGGCCAGCAGGTCGTTGCCAACGCGCTCGGCGGCGAAACTGAGAAGATGGAGTTCGGCCACCGCGGCGTGAACCAGCCGGTCCGTGACCTGCGCTCCAATCGGGTCGTGATGACGACCCAGAACCACGGCTACACCGTCGCCGACCCCGGCGACAAGCTCGACGTGACCCAAATTAACGTCAACGACGACACGCCGGAAGGGCTGGAAAACGACGACCTGAATATCATCACGCGCCAGTACCACCCCGAGGCCAACCCCGGCCCGCATGATTCGCTCGGCTTCTTTGATGATGTGCTAGGGATGGCGGGGGAGTAGGGGGAGCCTAGCCGTAGGGAGGGGTCCCCGGACTTCCGAGCGGCGAGTGGTAACGAACCGTGAGGAGAGCGAGGGGCGCGACGACAGGGAGCCGCCCTCGCATTGCGAGCGGAGCGGGACCTTCGGTCCCGCAAGCAGTCGGGCGGTATCGCCGCCCGACGACGGGGAACAGAGTGACCCGCGAGCAGTAGCGCGGTTCGAAGCGAGCGGAGCAGATGAGAACCGCGAACCGTGAACAGCAACGAACCGCGGGCGGCGCGGTTTGGACGCGCATGAGCCACGTCTTTCAGTCGCTGTCGTCGTCGATTGGTTGCCCGCGGTAGTATTTCGTCTGGTCGCTGTCTTCGCTTTTGGCCGTGTTGTTCTGCGGTGCGACGGGGCGACCGCGGTACATGACTCGGTTGGCGTCGTCGTCGCCGTCGATTGCGTCCGGACTGTCCTGCTGGTGGTTCTCGATGAACTCGGCGGCCGCTTTGAGCGTTGTTTTGTCGGTCTTGCGGTGCACCCAGCAGTGGTACATTTTCCGTGGGGTCCGGAGCGCGAGGCGGTGCGCACGGAACCCGGTCTTGGTGGTAACGTCGGCAACTGCTTCGTGTGGGATCTCGATGATGTCGTCGTCCTCGTCTTTCCCGATGAGACAGAGCGTCCGGCGGCCGGTAACCAGAATGACGGTCCGTCGGTCGCCGACCGGTGAGTCGGTCTTGCGTTTCGTTCCGCGACCGATGCCGCGCTTCCCGTTGGTCAGGAGATACGCCGGGGCTTCCGCGCCGTCGAGGTACGTCAGCGGTGGGTTGTTCAGCGGTGGTGACTCAGAGAAACGACTCTTGTATCCAGCGAGGACACCTACCGTTACCGAGTCACTGGGAGCCATCTCAGCGACTGTCTCCGCCCGCTTAGTGATGTCCTCTATCATCGGATTCCCGGAGCGGCGACAGCGATTGCAACACGGTCCATACTGCTAGTGTCACAGCCCCAGAAATGAGTGTTACGAACGTGCCATTATTGGCACAGAACAGGACAGATAGTCATCAGTAGCTAATCGAGTACTAGCTATGACCACTATATCGGTTCAACGGTTCGGACATGTAATGGTTGAGAAATCGGTGCATGGATAACAGTCGTTACAGCCCGACCGCTCTATGACTCCTGTCTGACGCCCCTGAACTCGAATCGTGCGCCGCCGGCGTCGCTCTCAGTAACGGACACCGACCAGTCGTGTGCCGCCGCTATCTCCTTGACGATAGCGAGCCCAAAGCCGGTTCCACCGTCAGTGGTGGTGTAGCCGCTCTCAAACACTGTGTCGTGCTTTTCCGGCGGGATACCACCACCATCATCGGCGACGTAAAACCCCGGGTCGTCGAGATCGCCGACCTCAACAGTGACGGCCGGGCCGCCGTGCGTCACAGCGTTGTTGATGAGGTTTTCGAGGAGTTGGCGAACGCGGCTCTCGTCGGCGTAGATTGTGCTCTCAGCAGTGACTTCGAGTGTGGCATCAGACGTCTCGACAGCATGCCAGCAGGACAGCGCCGTCGGTTCGAGGTTGAGCGGCTCCGTTTCGGATACCGTGTCCCCCTCACGGGCGAGAGTCAGCAGATCCTCGATGAGTTCCTTCATGCGGTCGATTGCACGGTAACAGCGGTCGAACTGCTCGTCGTTGCCGGTGTCTCTGGCAAGGGTGAGCGAGCCTTCGAGGACGCTGAGCGGGTTCCGGAGGTCGTGGCTAACGATGCTCGCAAACTCTTCGAGCCGGTCGTTCTGTCGCTCCAGTTCCTCGCGGTACTCGATTCGGTCGGAGATATCCCGTGAGATGGCAACGAGCCGGGTGATCTCTCCGTCAGCGGCGATCGGTGTTACCTGTGTCTCCCAGACGCCAGTCGGGTGGAGGTCCCGCTCCTCGAATGTGATAGGTTCACCGGCCGAGACACACTGCTTGTAGTGGTCGGCGATTCGACGACCGATGTCCGGGCCGGCAGCCTCAACTGGGGTCTGACCGGTCAGTGACTCGGTGTCGAACCCGGTCTGTCGCTCGTAGGCCTCGTTCGTCCGAACGTATCGGAACGTCGGATCGTCTGCCGGCTCCTCAATGTCGACGAGCGCGATGGCGTCGTTGGTGTTCTCGAACACCGCCGCATACTCGTCGGTGAGGCGAGCCAACTCCCGCTCGCGCTGTTTCTGGTCGGTAATGTCAGTCGCAACGACACAGAGGGCGTACGGCTCGCCGTCATCGTCGAGTATCGGTGTCTTCCGCGTCAGATGCGTCCGCTCCGTCCCGTCGACCGGAATCACCGTCTCGACTTCGACGGTCTCTTTCTGTTCAAGGGCCCGCTGATCGTCGGCGTGAGTCTGCTCCGCGATGCGGTCCGGAAGAATATCGTAATCGGACAGGCCGACGACAGATTTGTCAGCGTCGATCCCGTAGAGCTCACGAGCCGCACTGTTGATGAAGAGAAAGCGGCTGTCGATATCTTTCATCAGGATGTACGTCGGCGCTGTGTCGAGAATGACCTGCAGTTTGCGGCTCGTGTCTTCGAGTTCTTGTTTCCGCTTTTTGTGGTCGGTCACGTCCTGATGGATCCCCACCGCACGGACCGGATCGCCGTTCTCGTCGCGTTCGACCACTTTGCCAATGTCGCGGATCCATCGGTAGTCGCCGGTCGCCGTCTTGAGGCGATGGTCACATTCGTATATCTCCGTCTCGCCGTCGAGGTGGGCGTTCAGTGCCTCGTAGGTCCGCTCGCGGTCCTTAGGGTGAATCAGTTTGTCCCAGGTGTCGACTGTCGGGTCGAGTTCATTGAGCGTGTAGCCGAGCATATTCGCCCAGCGCTCGTCGAAGGTGACTTGGTCCGTCTGAACGTTCCAGTCCCAGACGCCGAGCTCAGCACCCTCAAGGGCGAGTTCGTGGCGTTCCGTGAGCGTTCTGAGTTCTTGCTGCCGGTCGAGTCTGGAAAGGGCCTCCTCGGTGTTCGCAGCGAGGGTTCGCATCAGCGAGACCGATGCGTCCTCGAACGCGGCGGCATCGGTCGATGCGGCGATCAGCACACCGTGGTCGCCCAGTGGAATCAGGAGTTCGCTACAGACGTCGGTGTCAGGGTTGTAGCGGTTGGGGTGAGTGGAGACATCGTTGAAAACACGCTGTTCGCCGGAGTCGAACACCTCCCAGACCAGACTATCGCCCTCGCTAAACGTCGGATGGTCGTCGATAATCGCCTGAGCCTGGTCGGTCACTGCGGTCGGCCTGAGAGCGTCGGCCGACTCATCGGCGAGAAAGACAGCGCTGAGTGGCAATCCGAGCAGATCACGCGCGGTTTCGACGACCAGTTCGGCGGCAGCCTCGCGTGACTCAACGTGCATCAGCTCCCGCGTTGTGTCGTGCAGTGCCTCGATACGCTGCTGTCGCTGCCGACGCTCCGTGATCTCCTGAAACTGCGAGAAGATCGCGACGGTCTCTCCGTCTTCTCGGATGATTCGGTTGTGCCACTCACAGACGATCTCCTCGCCGTCGCCGGTCTCGATATCAAGCACCGTATAGTAGCCCCCGCTGCCTTCCTGCAGGGCCGTGATTGTCTCTTCGACCGCATCCAGCGCCGAGTCCGGGACGAGCGTCTCGAACCCCTTGCCGGCGAGCGCCGATTCCCCACGCCGCAGGATCTCCTCGCCTTTCTCGTTGACCTGAACCACCTCAAAGCTCTCGTCCCACTCGATGACGCCGAGCGGTGACTTATCGATAAACAGCGAGAGCCGCTCCCGGCTCGCGTCCAGTGCCCGCTGTGACCGGTACTGCTCGACCGCGTTGGCGATGCGGTTGGCGAGAATTGTGTACTGGTCGGTGCCCTGTTGTTTCTGGAGGTAGTCGGTCACACCGGCCGAAATCGCCTCGCTGGCCACTTCCTCGGAGCCTTTCCCTGTAAAGAGAATGAACGGGAGGTTCTCGTCGATAGCTCGGACGGATTCCAGAAACTCGATGCCGTCCTGACCGGGCATCTCGAAATCCGAGACAACACAATCGATTGGTTCCTCGCTGAGCCGGGTGAGTCCCTCATTTGCCGACGTTGCCGGGACCACGTCGAACCGGTCGTCGGCACGGCTGAGAAACGCCGCCGTCATCGACGCGAACTCGGGGTCGTCCTCAACATGCAGGACACGTACGGCATCGGCCATGAATGGTACGTGAACGTGTCCAACGAATAAGTATTTGTACCTGTCCGTTCGAGTGACAGGAATCGGTGCCACCGCGGTGGGTGATCTGCTCCCGAGAACAGCCGACCGCGTTACTCAGCGCCCCACTCGCGCTGGGTCTTTGGCCGTTCATCGATGGCCTGAACAGCGAGTGGCTGGTCAGCGGAGTTGATCGCTTCCAGCGCCGCCTCGGCGCTCTCGTGAGTCGAGAAGTACGTCACAGTCTCCTCGACACAGGCTTCCAGCACGTCGCGGTTGCGGGAGAGAACGAGGTCAACCTTGCCGCTCTGGATGGCGTCGATGATGGCGTCGGTGTCTTCGTAGTCGTCGAAGTCCTGTACGTCGAAGTGCTCCTCGAAGCCGAGGATTGGCAGGTCAACGATGGCCGTCCCCTCAAGCGGGATTGCCTTGCCGACGGCCATCTGGGCCTTCTGGTAGGCCTTGCCGAAGGAGCCGGCGGTCCCCATGACCTCGCCGGTGGATTTCATCTCCGGGCCGAGACGCGGATCCGAACCCGGCAGGCGGTCAAAGGGCAGGACGACCTCCTTGACAGAGACCTGCTCCGGAATCTGTTCCTGCACGTCGAGTTCCGAGAGCGTCGCGCCGGACATCACCTTAGCGGCGATTTTGGCGATCGGGACGCCAGCCGTCTTGGAGATGAACGGAACGGTACGGGACGAGCGCGGGTTCGCTTCGAGGACGAACACCTCGCCGTCACGAACGGCGAGCTGGACGTTCAGCAGACCGACGGTATCGAGCGCGTCGGCGATATCCTCAACGACCTCGCGGATGCGCGGCATCACGTCCTTGATCTCCTGAGACCGGGGCGGAATCATACAGGCGGAGTCGCCCGAGTGGATGCCCGCCGTCTCGACGTGTTCCATCACGCCGCCGATGAGGACATCGTCCTCGTCGGCCACGGCGTCGACATCCAGTTCGACGGCGTCGGCGAGGAACTCGTCGACCAGAATCGGCTTGTCCGGGCTCACACGGACGGCTTCCTCGATGTACGTTTCGAGGTCCTCGTCGTTGTACACCACGTCCATCGCGCGGCCGCCGAGCACGTAGCTCGGGCGCACAAGGACGGGGTAGCCGATGTCGTGGGCCAGGTCGAGGGCCTCCTCCTTGGAGGTCGCAGAGCCACCTTCGGCCTGTGAAATACCGAGTTCGTCCATCAGCTTGTTGAACCGGTCGCGGTCCTCGGCGAGGTCCATCGCGTCGACGGAGGTCCCCATGATCTCACAGTCGAGGTCGCGGCGTTCGAGCTCCTGTTCGAGCGGGTGGCCGATGTCGACAGAGGTCTGGCCGCCGAACTGGACCATCACGCCGTCCGCGTCGGTCGCTTCGATGACATCGGCGACCTCCTCTGCAGTAACTGGTTCGAAGAACAGTCCGTCGGACGTGTCGTAGTCGGTCGACACCGTCTCGGGGTTGTTGTTGACGACGTGGGCGTCGATGCCAAGGTTCTCCAGCGCGCGGACCGCGTGGACCGAACAGTAGTCGAACTCCACGCCCTGCCCGATACGGATGGGGCCGCCACCGACGACCACGACACTTTCGAGGTCCGGGTCGATCTGGAGTTCGTCGCGGTCGATACCCGACAGCGGGTCCCGCGTCGAGTAGTAATACGGCGTCGTCGCCTCGAACTCGCCGGCACAGGTGTCGACGAGTTTGAAGTCGCGGTCAGTCGTCTCCGTCTCGACGGTGTCGACTGTGACACCGGAGCCATCGGTCGCCGCTTCGACTTCCGGCTCGTCGCCGCCGTCTTCATCCAGATCCGCCGGGAGCCAGGAGACGTGCGTATCGTTGAACTCACCGCCGGCCAGCGCCGTTATTTCCTGGTCAGTAAAGCCGGCCTGTGCGGCGGTCTCGTAGTCGCCATCGCGGGCGGCCTCAGCGGCGTCGGCGACCTCTTTGAACCGCTCGACGTACCACTCTTTGATGTCGGTGATATCGACGACTTCCTCGACGGTGTAGCCGCGGCAGAACGCCTCGAACATCGCGTACGGACGGTCAGGCGTTGGCTTTTCGAGGTACTCCGTTTCGAGTTCCGCGTCGTCGATTTCGTTGAAGTCAGCAGCCGGATTGTACTCCGAGGAGCGAAGCGCCTTCAGCAGGCTCTCGGGGAAGGTCCGACCGATGGACATCGCCTCACCGGTGGATTTCATCGCTGTCGACAGTTCGAACTCCGTGTCGCGGAACTTGTCGATAGGCCAGCGCGGCACTTTCGTCACGACGTAGTCGATAGCCGGCTCGAAAGCGGCGGTCGTCTCGCCGGTAATTTCGTTGTCGATTTCGTGGAGGCGCTTGCCGAGCGCGACCTTCGCAGTGACACGGGCAATCGGGTAGCCGGTTGCCTTCGAGGCCAGCGCAGAGGAGCGGGAGACACGCGGGTTCACCTCGACCACGCGGTACTCGCCGCCGGGGGTGCCGTCGTCGTGCCAGGCGAACTGGATGTTACAGCCGCCCTGAATGCCGAGGTCGCGGATGACCTTCAGCGCGGAGTCGCGCATCTCCTGATGGCCCTCGTCGGGGATGACCTGCGAGGGGGTGACGACCGTGGACTCCCCGGTGTGGATACCCATCGGGTCGATGTTCTCCATGTTGCAGATGATGATACAGGAGTCGTCGGCGTCGCGCATCACCTCGTATTCGAGTTCGACCCAGCCGGAGATGGACTCGGTGATGAGGACCTCGTTGTTGCGCGAGAGGCGCAGGCCCTTGCGGACGCGTTCGATGAGTTCGTCCATCTCGTCGACGACGCCGGAGCCGGAGCCACCGAGCGTGTACGTCGTGCGCGCGATGACGGGGAGCCCGCCGACCTCGTCGACGGCGGATTCGACGCGGTCGATGAGCGAGTCCTCGTCCAAGTCGGTGACCGATTCACCGTCGTCGAGCGTGATGGTCGTCGAGCGCGGCACCGGTTCACCGATGTCCTCCATCCGCTGTTTGAACAGGTCGCGGTCCTCCGTCGCGTAGATGGTGTCCAGTGGCGTCCCCATCACGTCCACGTCGTACTCGTCGAGGACGCCCTCCTCGGCAAGTTCGGCGGTGACGTTCAGTCCAGTCTGGCCGCCCAGACCGGCGATGACGCCGTCGGGTTCTTCTTTCCGGATGATCTCAGAGATAGCTTCGGTGTTGATAGGTTCGAGATACACCTTGTCCGCCATCTCCGGGTCAGTCATAATCGTCGCCGGGTTCGAGTTCACGAGCACGACGCGGGCACCCTCTTCCTGAAGGGCACGACACGCCTGTGCGCCGGAGTAATCGAACTCGGCCGCCTGTCCGATCTTGATCGGGCCACTGCCGATGAGCAGGATTGTACGGTCCTCGTCCGCTGTCATTGTACGAGCGGAGTCTACACATCGTAATAAGCCCGGCGAAACAATGCGAAGCTCGAAGCCTAATTTCGAATATCGTAATGCGTCTGCGTCACATAGTCAGCACTCTCACAGACGAGTCTCGGTATAGCAGACAGACGGTAGCGGCGCTGAGAACGGTCAGTTGTCGCGGTCGGGAACGCGATACCGGTAGGGCTGGCCCTGAATAACCTCGACCTCGCCGGACTGAGCACGACGACCAAGGACTGTGGCAACACGGTGGGCGCTCCCGAACGCCTCGTCGTGTTCTTCGAGCAGGTCACAGATTTCGCGTGCCGTCAGTGTGCCGTTGACATCGGCTTCTTCGAGCACTGTCAGGATGCGCCCGAACTCTCCCTCACGCATAGCCATACACAGTTACAGCACCGCTTCCACCATATAACACCGTCAGACAACAGTCAGACGGCTGATTTCGGGAAATCAACCGACGGCGGCGTGTCACTGGCTGTCGGACAGTTCAGGGTCGCTGTCTGTCGCGTTCCCCCAGCGCTTTCGGACCCACGCCGGTCGGGAGACGGTTGTATCGCCAACCGCGGAGTACCGGATTTCGTAGCTTACTGGGGCCTTTCTGGAGCGGTCCCAGTACGAGACGGTGAGCGACTGGACGAGGCCGTCCGGCCGGACAGTCGCCTGCACGCTGTAATTATCGGCCGGTTCAAACGCCGCCGGCGGGTCCGTAGCCATGAGCGTCACGCTGCAGGAGTCACGGTCGTCCCTCGGACGGTCGACGCTGACGTTCGTGGCGAGGTAGGCTTCGATGAGTCGAGCGGGGTCGGGGTCGAGTACCCCGCTAACCGGGGTTGGCCGCCGCGTTGCGGTCCAGGCTCCCTGTGCTCGCTCGTCGTAGACATAGCGTCGGTTCCGGTTGGTGTACACCTGCTTGGTGTAATTCTTGTTGATAATTTCGGTTCGGAACTGGTAGCGATACCTGTCTTCGACGACGAGACTGACGATTTGTGTCCCCCACTCCAGCGACAGCCGCATTCCCAGCACGTACGAGCGATTCCGCGTCGCGCGCCGGTGGGCCGCCGCGAGTCGCCTGGCGTCGACAGCGTCCTCGGTCACGGCGGGGTTGGCCCGGTCGTCCTGTGACTGCTCGGGCACCGGAACTGGGGTCACCGTCTGTCGCTCCGCCCCGCCGAAGGCTCCACAGCCCGCAAAAAGCAAGAGGACAAGCAGGACCGCGATGCGACCCGCCATGCGTGGGTATGCGAGCCCGCCCTACTAAGTGCTCAGGTCGCAGTCGGTCTCAGATCGCGGTATCAGATCGGCCGTCGAAGTTTCGCTCGTCGCGGTACTGTTCGACAAATGCGTCAACATCGAACTGGAGCATCTGCTCCTCGAACTCCGCCATCACGTCGTCGTCCTCGGCGTGGCTGATAGCGTGTTCCATCAGTTCCACGAGCAGTTCGACGACGATTTCGTGAAGACGGCGGGAATCGAAGTCACTCACCCATGCCAGCGAGAAGCCAACTGACCCGTCCTCGCTGGTGTCGGCGGCGACGACCTTCTCGGGGAACTCCTCCATGACGACGCCCATCAGGTGGACGGTGGTGAACTCATCGTAGTCGTCGTTGGTCTCGATAGTCGCGTGTAGCACCTCGGTGAGAAACTCCGGCACGAACCGTGCCAGCGGGTGCGGGTCAAGCACGACGCCGTGAGTCTGCCCGCAGTCACACGCGAACTCCCGCATCCCCAGATGGAGGTCATGCGTGTCGACGAGTTCGCCACAGGCCAGTTCGAGTTCGGACTCGCGCCCACCGGGCACGCGCGGTTCAGCCATTACCCATGATTGGTCGCTCGCGTGGTTAAAGGCCGCGATACGGACTACAGCGGGTTAGAGCCCGCCGATGGACTCTGTGTCCTGTGTGTAGCTGGACCCCGTTGCTTGGAGGTACGCGACAGTCGTCACAGCGATTGAGAAGACGCTGACGACACTTGAGAAGACAGTAGAGACTGTCGCCAACACCATTGGCGGCAACGAGATCGGGAGAAAGCTGACGGCACCTCCGAGAACGAATCCAAGCACCACGAGCACAATAGCCAGAACGAACGTGGCGAGGAGGTTGTCGGTGACGACGCTGACACTGTTGCTAATTGATTCGATAACGCCGCTGTCGTTCAGTGCAATCTCCTGTCGGACAAAGAAGAACAGGAGTCCAAACACCAGTCCGGGGATGATGAGTAGAATGAGGCCGATACCCACTGCGATAGTGGTGAGGATGCCAGCTGCGATCGCGACCACAACGGTCCTCCCGAGCCGTCGGCCCACATTGTCGGGAATCGGTTCGCGGTCATCACTGGCAAAGGCACGGATTGCGACGATGTTCAGCGCCTCATTGAGGATAAGCAACACGAGCGCACCGACGCCAGTAACTGCAAGCGGCAGGTCGAGTGCCAGTGGGGTACTCCCAGCCATTGCTGCCTGATTTACCTGTGCATCGCTCGGCAGTCGCCCCAGAAACAGTTCTGTGAACGCCTGCGAAAGTGACGCCCAGACAACAGAGCTGAGCAATCCATAGACGATGAATACGCCGGCAAACATCGCCCCACGTTCGCTGAGTAGTTCGTCAATACCGTCCTGGAAAGCACGGCCGATCTGGAGGGCCATATCTTCAGTCGCTCTCCGGGAAAATATAAAACTAGTCGAATCGTAGATACCCGCCGACGGCGGGACTGTGCCGCTTACGGCCAGTCGTCGCGCTGCTCGTCCTCGTCAGTTGCTGTGTCCGGCGTCTCGGGTTCGCCAAGGTCCCAGTCGGCCGCCTCTGCGGCCTGCGTGACGGGGAGGTACTCCCAGCCCGCCGTCTCGGCGAGATCGGCGTCCTCGTCGTCAGCGCCGACGAAGACGTGTCGGTCAGTGTCGAACTGCTCTTTGACGTTTTCGAGGCTCTCCTCGCGGCCGCGCGGCCCTGAGAAGAAGTCCTGTCTGATCCGGTGTTTCCGGGTGAAGTTGGTCACGACGTAAGTGGGCTGTTCGGAGATGACGCCGACGTACTCAGACCACTGGCGCGCGTCGTTGAACACGCTGTCCGGGTAGGCCAGTTGCTTGAGGGCGTCGAGGTCGAACGCGAGTGTCATATCGCCGCTGCCGCCATCCATACGCGACTCTCCGCCTTAGGGCGAAAAAAGAGCGTCGTTCTCCCGCTGGCAGTTATTCGCGGTGCTGGTCCGTCTGTGTGAGCCGGTCGGCCTGCTCTTGGACCGCCGCCATCTCGCTGGCGGCCCGTGGGTCGCCCTGACCGTGCCCCTGATTGACCGACGCATCGAGCCGCGAGCCGGCGAAGCCGCCGCTCTCGTCGCCCGTTTTGTCTGCCTCACCCGACCGGTCGCTGCGGCGGCTGAGCCAAGCAACGACGCGGGAGAGGGCGTTGCGCATACATGCTGCTACGTCCGCAGCGCGTAAAAATATCGGTGTCGGCTGGCCTTATTCGGCCGGTGCGGGCGTCTGCGCCTTGACTTCTTCGAGGTCGACTTCCTTCTCCAGCAGCAGTTCCTTTTTGTCGGCGACCTGCCGCTCTTCGCGGATGAGCTGTTTGAACGCCGACTGCTGTGAGAGGTCGCCGATCAGCACGCCACCAACGAGCTGTCCGTCCTCGAAGGCGAGCCGCCGCCACTCGCTGTCGGAGTACTTCCGTTCGGCTTCGTCGTCGCCACGGGTCGGATGGCCGAAGGAAAGGAACGGGAAGTCAAAGTGCGTGATGGAGTACGAGGAGACCCAGCGGAACTCCTTTTCCTCGGCGTCCGCGACCATGTTCGTCCCGGCGACTGACCCCTGCTCCTTGGCTGAACCCCACGCGCCGTTTTGCGCCTGAGAGTCGAGGATGGTGTCGTAGAACTGGGTGAGGTCACCCGCAGCGTAGATGTCCTCGACGTTGGTCTGCATGTACTCGTCGACGACGACGCCGTCGTCGAGTTCGAGCCCGGTCCCGTTGAGGAACTCGGTGTTGAAATCGAGGCCGATAGCGACGCCGGCCCATTCGCCCTCGTAGTGGTTGCCGTCGGGGTCGACCGCGCCGGTGACGTGACCGTCGTCGTCGACTTCGAAGTGGTCGACGCCGGATTCGAAGACGGGTTCGACACCGTTCTCTTCGAGGGCCTCGTGGATGATCTCTGCGCCCTCCTCCGAGAGCGCGTAGCGCCACCAGCGGTTGCCACGCATCAGGTACTTCGCGTCGATTTCCTGTGCGGCACAGACCGCCGCGAGGTCGATGCCGAGCAGTCCAGCCCCGACGATGATACCCTGGTCGGCCTCGTCGGCGTGCTCACGGATGCCACGTGCATCCTGGAACGTCCAGAAGTGGTGGATGCCGTCGGCGTCGCTGTTCTCGACCGGAACCTGTGCCGGCGTCCCACCCGTAGCCACCAGCAGCTTGTCGTATTCGTAGGTGTCCCCCTCGTGGGTCTGGATCTCGTGGGCATCGGGATCGATGTCCGTCACGTGAGTGTTCAGCTGGAGGTCGATGTCGCGTTCGTCATACCACTCCGGCTCGTGGATCGAGATCGGCGCTTCCGGCAGCTTCCCCTTGGCGAACTCCTTGATGAGAATCCGGTTATACAGTGCCTCCCCCTCGTCGGTCAGGACTGTGACCGACGCATCCGGGTCCGCTTCCCGGATTGTTTCGGCTGCGGACGCACCCGCGATGCCGTCACCGATGATTACGTGCGACGTGCTCATGTACGGCCGGTACGAAATCAGGCCTAATGTGGATTGCTATCTGCGTATCGTTTCCGATAGCGAACTGAACACACCGATAGTCGGGGATTTGAAGGCGCTGGGGCCCGTATTCGAAATTGAAATGAAAATCTACCAGAACCCGCGCCACTGGGCAAGCAAGAAGGCGCTGACCACACCCGGCGTCCGGTCGGTGGCCAACTACGGGCTGGTGAAACTCCACACCAAAATCTTCCTCGGGAAGGCCGACGAGGCACACCGGGAGGAGCGGCGCGACCACCTCGATGACTTCTTCGACGGCACGATGGACACCTACGTGGCTGCACTCGAAGCAGAGTACTCGGAGGCTGAGGCTCGGGAAATCACCCACATTCAGGCGAATTTCGACTTCTACAACCACGGCTGGACGGAGATGATGGAGTTCCCGGCCGACGAACTCGAAGCCCACTACGAGCGGTACGCGGACTTCTTCGACGCGCACAGCATCACCATCGACGACCCGCTCGGGACGTTCCGGCCGGCCGGCGGCGTCACCGACGCGCCGTCGACGCCAGAGCGACTGGACGAGCCGGAACACCCCCACGCCGTCGGTGGCTTTGCTGACGACGTCTACGTCGAAACCGAGGACGGCGAGATGCTAGTCGGTGGCGGCCGCGAGGAACCGGACGACGTGAGCCCGACCGACGCGCCGGTCATCGACGAGGACGACGTGGAAAGCGCGGCCGGCGACTGAGCCAGACGGCGGTCGGAGGCCTGTTTTTCGCTGTATCAGCCGTAATCAGAAGGGGCAGCCAACATATGGCCGGAGCGTAGGATATCGACTCGGGCAGCAAAGCCCTCAGCGTTGGGCTTCCGAAAGCGGCGACTCGTCGGTTTTCGTCGCCGCAGACGGGTCGCGTGCGATGCGGTCGGCGCACTCGAAGCCCGCGACGATACCGCCGTTGAGCGAGCGCTCCGGGTACTGGGCACGTGAGGCCATCCCGGCGTAGTAGAGGCCGTCCGCGACGGCGTCGCTCAGGTCGTACGGGATGACCATGTCGAGATACCCGCGTTCGTAGACCGGCGCAGTCCGTGGATTGCGCCCTGTTCGAATCCAGTTGACGGCGTCGCGGTCGAAATCAGGGAAGAGCGATTCGATGCCCTGCAGCCACGTCTCGGCGACCTCGTCGTCGCTCTGTTGCCAGATGGCTTCGGATTCGTCCTGAATGTAGCGGGCGACGTACAGCAGATGCTCGCCGCCGTACCGCTCCGCGGAGACGAAGTTCGTGTGTTCGATGAGCGCGCCGAAGGGAGCGTCGTCGGCGATGTTCAGCCAGTACGTATCAAGCAAGGGTTCGTCCATGCTGATAACCGAGCATACTGTCCCCTGGAAATCGATGTCGCAGGTGTAGCCGGTCAGGGCTTCCAGCACGTTCGGCATCGTCGCGACGACGACGCTGTCAACGTCGTGAACCGTCGTCTCGGTTCCGTCCGTGGCCGTCAGCGACGAGACGGTCCCGCCACTCGTATCGATGTCGGAGACGCGCGTGCCAGTTGCAATGTTGTCGCGGCCGACGGCGTCGACCAGCGCGTCGAGCAGGCGACCGAATCCGCCGTCGAAGTAGCCCAGAATCTCGCCGTTCAGGATGTCCCGCTCGCCGCGGAATTTGACTCGGCCGAGTAGCCACGCGGCGCTCACGTCGTCTTTCCGGTCGCCGAACTTCGCATCGAGCAGCGGCTCGAAAAAGTTCTCGTAGACGCCCCGGGTAGTGTGGTCGACGACGAACTCCTCGATGGGCACGCCCTCGAAGTCTTCCAGCCGCTCGTAGGTGTCGAACGACGGGACGCCGCCGCGAACGTCGATATCGAGAACGAGCATCCCCAGCCGGAACGTGTCGTACAGCGAGAGGTGCGGGTACGAGAGGATTTCCCAGGGCTTGTCCATGGGGTGGACGACGCCGTCGACGTAGTAGGCGTTCTCCCCGATATGCCACTCGACCGCATCACCGAGGCCCAGTTCCTCGGCGAGGTCGACGATTGTTTCCTCGGATTTCGAGAGGTGGTGATAGAATTTCTCGATGGGGTCTCCGGCCGTCTCGTAGGTCGCTGCCAGGCCGCCGAGGTCCTCACTCGCCTCGAAGACACGTACCTCGTGACCACGTTGCTGGAGCCGGTACGCTGCCGAGAGGCCGGCGATACCGCCACCGACGACGCCAATCATACCCCGACCTATCAGCGGTTGTGGGATTTAGTTTGCGCTTCGGTCGCCGCCGTCTCGGTGTCGCCGGACTGGGGGTCGTCGCCGGCTTTGCTGCACGTCACCGCCCGCTGGAGTTCGAGAACAGCGACCGTCCCCGTCGGGCGGTTGTCTTCGAACCAGAGCGTCCCGCCGTACAGCTCCATCATGACCGAGACGAAGTAGAGGCCGAACCCGTCGGCGGTCTGGTCGGGTGAGAGCCCGCGCTCAAACACTTTCGTCTTTAATTCATCGCTCATACCGGGGCCGTCGTCAGCGATGCGGACTTGCAGCCAGTCGCCGGCCTGCTGGACCGAGACGGTTACCTGCGGGGTGTCGGCGTTGTTGTGGTCGACCGCGTTCCGGAGGATGCTCAGGAGGACCTCTTCGAGCAACTCATTCGCCTGCACGCTGTACTCACCGTCCAGTTCGCAGGAGACCGATACCGAATCGTACTCGACTCGGAGCGACTCAATTGAGCGCCGGAGTGTGGCGTTAAGATCGACGGTGTCCAGCCGCTCGGCTTCGCTTGCTGTCACCGTGTTGTTGATATCCCGGATCGTTTCGCTCATCTCTGTGAGCGTCCCACACCAGTCGCTGATGCTGTCGAGATGGCGCTGTTTTGATGACGGGACATCATCCCTGATGTGCTCCGCGCGGCCGCGGATGACGACCATCGCGTTGTGCAGCGAGTGTCTGAGGATGCCGTTGAAGAACTCTATCTGTTCGCGGCGTCGCTGGACTGAGCTCCGGCTCTGGCGGAGTTCGCGCTCGCGCTCAACCTGATCGAGGGCGACCTGCGTCGTCTGTGCGAGAATCGCGGCGTATCGCCTGTCCTCCGTGGCGAAGGTGCTGCCGTATGCGGTGATCGCCATCACGCCGTGGGAGCCAAGCGGCAGCATAAGCGCGTTGTCGAGCGGGTCGAGTCCGTCCTGCTCCAGCGAGACAGTCTGTATCTCACCGGTTTCGTACGTCTGCCAGAGTTTGCTTTCGGGCCTGTCAGTCGGTGACCCGTATAGCAGTTCTTCCTCAACGTTATTTTCGATCGTCTCGCTGATGACGGCCGGTTCAAGAACGCTATTCTCTTCGAGGAACACGCCCGCCGCGTTCTGGTCAAGCACGGCCGTCGCGAACTCGACGGCCATCTCCGCGACCGCCTCGGCGGTTTCTGCCTCGATGAACTGCTGGGTCGCGGCCTGCAGCGCTTCGAGTCGGTCCTGACGGCGCTGCTGCCCGGTGACGTCCCTGAGCACGACGAGGCGACCACGTTCCGTCCCGAACTGGTCGGTGAGGCTCGTCGTCTGTGGGTTGTAGTACGTAATCGAATCCCCGAGCGAGAACACCTCGCCACGCTCGATCTGTTCTGAAAGACCGGGAGCGATGTTATCGAGGTGCTCCCCGTTGGGCTCCGGATGACCCAGCGCGCTGGCCGCCGCGGCGTTATAATCAATGATGACACAGTCGTCGTTGAGAGCGATGACCGGGTCGGGGAGATTGTCGACGAGGGTGTCACCCGACAGCGTCGTTACAGACAGGGATTCATCCTCGAATAGCGCCCAGCCGACGAACAACATACTCACTGCGAACACTCCCGGCGTAAAGTCGATAGCGGGATGGGGCGTGTACCCGAGGTCGTACAGCAGGGCGGCAATCATCGGGAGAGCAGTTCCAGCGCCGATTACCGCAGTCTGGCGCCGGTAGATGTTTCCCGACCGAAACAGGAATTCGATCAGGAACCCGTACCCAAGCAGCACCGGCAGATAAGAGATGGTCAGCGTAGCCGCAAAGGCGACCCCGCGCTGAACGGCGAGCAGCGTTACACCGTTCTGAGTGACGGGGACAGCTATCGCCTGACCGAAGCGTCCCTGACCGAGCAATAGTAGCAGTACGTCTGCGTTCGCCACAATCAAGAGTGGAATGAGACGAGACGGTCGGAGCCACGAGCGGCGCCCGGTGTAGACAAGAACGAGAATAATCCAGAGCGCGATTATCTGCGAAGAGACGGTTCGTGCTATCACATAGGCTGTCTCTACCACTGCAGGATTACTGGCAATGATCTTCGCCATCGAGACGGCACACCAGCTTCCTCCAGCCAGCGCGAGCCAGCTGTACTGGCGAGCGCCGGGGACATCCTGATATCGGGTGGCGGTAATCGCAACTGCGAAACCAATGAGCGCCCCACCCGCGTTCCCGAGGATGGCGACCGTTGCAATGTCGACATCCATAGCAATACCTATCCCAACGTCAGGTTTCCCAGCATTATGCCTTTGGGCCGCGTTCTCAGTACTGGGAAACGGCCACAGTGTCGGTTCGCTACCTTTTTGCCTACACTGCTGAAATTCGCAGGCATGCTGACAGTCCGGGCGCCGGCTACCAGTGCGAACCTCGGGAGCGGCTTCGACGTGTTCGGCGTTGCACTGGAGCGTCCGGCCGACGTTGTCCGTCTGGAGAAAGCTGACCGGGTGACCATCGACGTAACCGGTGCTGGCAGCCAGTACATCCCGGAAGACCCCGACAAGAACACCGTCGGCGCGGTCGCTGACGCACTTGACGCGCCGGCACGCATTCAGATAGATAAGGGTGTCCGCCCCGCATCGGGGCTTGGCTCCTCCGCGGCCAGCGCCGCCGCAGCGGCCGTTGGGCTGAACGAACTGTACGACCGCGGCTACTCCCGCGAGGAACTGGTCCCCATCGCCGCCAAGGGCGAGGCTGTTGTCTCCGGAGACGCCCACGACGACAACGTCGCCCCCTCGATCATGGGCGGGTTCACCATCGCAACCGACAAGGGCGTCACGCAGGTCGACGCCGACATCCCGCTTGTCGCGTGTCTCCCCGATATCGTGGTTTCGACGCGGGACGCGCGTAACGTCGTCCCGGAGACCGCCCGCGTCGACCAGATGGTAGAGACGGTCGGCAACGCCGCGTCGCTGACGACGGGGATGCACCGCGACGACCCCGAACTCGTCGGTCAGGGGATGCACGACACCGTGGTGACGCCGGCCCGCGCGAAGCTCATCGACGGCTACGAACAGGTTCGTGAAGCCGCGCTGGCGGCCGGTGCAACCGGTGTCACAATCTCCGGGGCCGGCCCGACGGTTATCGCCGCCTGCGCAGAGGAAGACCGTCGGCAAATCGCGAGCACGATGCTCGACGCCTTCGGCGAGCGCGGGGTCGACGCCCGGGTGTACCAGACACGTATCGGCGGCGGCGCTGAAGTGTTCTGAGACCGTCCGCAGGTCCGCGACGGTACGCTCCGCGACTAGCGGACAGGTCCGTTTCGAAGGCAGTCGCGGAAAAGCGGGAAGGAGCATCTCGTCAGCGGTGTCTACAGGTGGGATTGGGGCACTTGGCCGGTGTGCAGGCGGTGTGGGTGCACCGGGGATGACAGGGACTACTTCGTTCCATATCGTGCCGGGGGATCAGCGAGAAGACCGGGCTGTTCATCCCGCACGCGGTCAGTCGTCGACGAAGAGAGATACCCCCGTCGGGCGATGAGACGTCTGTACCGCGTTATAGCACTATGTACTGCTATTAGTAACAGCAAGGCGTCTCGCCGCGCTACCTGAATAGCAATGGCATCTCAGACGGGGCACGCGCTTCCAGCAGCATACGACGCGCTCAACATCGGTATCGCACTGTACGACCCCGACAGTGGTGCTATTCTGGACGGCAACGAACGGCTAGCAGAGATATTCGGATACTCAGTTTCGGAGTTGCGCGAGCGGTCGATCAGCGAGTACACCGCAAACACATTCGTCCACTCTGTCGCCGATTTCAGGTCCCGGTTGCAAGACAGCGCCGCAGGCGGGTCGCGCCAGTTCACGTGGCGGATCAAACGGGCGGACGGCGAGCTCATCTGGGCCCGGATTCACCTCTCGGAGCGGGTCGTGTCCGGGAGGACGTACGTCTGTGCGGAGATCCGTGACATCACGGAGTACTTCGAGACACACCACCGCGAGGAGCTCCTCTGGCGGATACTGCGACACAACCTGCGGAACGAAGCGACAGTCATCGCCGGAAACACAGCCCGTATCACAGCTTCGGCCGGGACTGAGGCCGTGCGGGATGCCAGCAAGACGATTCGGTCTCGCGTCGAAAACCTCACGAACATCGTCGAATCCGTCAAGCAGATCGAACGGGCAGTCGCGCGCCCCGGCACAGACTACACCCGCTGTCACGTCACGCGCAGGGTACGAGGTGTCGTGAACACCATCCTGACCGACTACCCTACTTCAGAGATTACCGTTACCGAACGGGCAGAGCTGTGGGTAGACAGCAATGACGCATTCACATACGCACTCACCCACGCCATCGAGAACGCAATCATTCACAGTGAGGCTGTCACCCCGTCAGTCGAGGTATCCGTCGGTCCGTCACCGAACACCGGCCGAGTGGAGATCTGCATTCGCGATTCGAACCCCCCGATTCCAGATACGGAGATCAGCGCGCTCTTCGACCCGACGCAGGCCACAGAAACGGCGCACGGTACCGGCGTCGGCCTGTTCGTGATGAAGTGGTGTATTGAGTCTCTCGGCGGTGAACTCCGATTCGAGCGGAGCGGTGACGGGAACGCCGTCTTTTTTTATTTACCGGCACGGGACCCGCCGGACGACCAGCAGTAGCGCGCCAGTCCTCGACTGCGAGACGTGGTCGGGCAGATACTCAAATCAAGAAGCCGAAGACGAAAGGCAGGTCAGCCGCCCTGGACGAACTCGTTACGAACGTCCCGGAGCACTGCCTCGGCGTGCCCGTCGGGGTCCGAGATGTCCGGGTCGTAGACAGACTTGATTTCGCCATCGGCGAGCACGAACGTTCGGCGGTCCGTCCGGCCGCCGCTGGTGTCGAGGCCGAACGCTTCGGCGACGGTCCCGTCGGGGTCGGCAAGCAGGTCATACAGCAGGCCTTCCTCCTCGGCGAACTCATCGTGGGTCGCCACATCGTCCATCGAAACGCCGTAGACGGTGATGCCGCCCTCGCGGAACTGCGGGAGCTGTTCTTGGAAATCCCGAGCCTCGATGGTACAGCCGCCAGTGAAATCTTCGGGATAGAAGTACAGCACGGTCGGCGCATCGAAGTCGGGCGAGACAGTCTCACCGAACTGATTCTGTGCGCTGATGTCGGGGGCCGGCGCGCCGGGTTCAAGCATTATTCTGTGTTGGCCCGGGACGCCTACACGCCTTTGGGTGGCGGCAGCGTGACCCGCCAGCGTGATTTGGACAACCATTTAACCGACCCCTTGGAAACCCTGACCATGTCGAATCCACGAATCCTGATTGTCGGGCCGCCGGGAGCCGGCAAAGGAACCCAGAGCGCCAACCTCGCCGAAGCGTACGGCGTCGAACACATCACGACCGGTGACGCCCTTCGGGCGAACAAGGACATGGATATCAGCGACATGGACACCGAGTACGACACGCCCCGTGAGTACATGGAAGCGGGCGATCTCGTGCCGGACGCGGTAGTTAACGCTATCGTCGACGAAGCCCTCTCACAGGCTGACGGGTTCGTGCTCGACGGCTATCCGCGTAACCTCGAACAGGCCGAAGAACTGGAAGGGATGACCGCCCTCGACGTGATCCTCTCGCTCGATGTCTCGCGGGAGGAACTGGTCGACCGACTCACGGGCCGGCGGGTTTGTGACGACTGCGGCACGAACTACCACGTCGAGTTCAATCAGCCCGAGGAAGACGGTGTCTGTGACGAATGCGGCGGCGACCTCATCCAGCGCGACGACGACAACGAGGAGTCCGTCCGCAACCGACTGGACGTGTTCGACGACAACACCGCACCGGTCATCGACCACTACGGGGACCACGACGGCTTCGTCGCCATCGACGGCGAGCAGACACCCGACGAGGTCTGGAGCGAGATTCAGGACGCCGTCGACGCACACACGGCCTGAGACGCGACGGAACCGCCGTTTGAGGCCGACATCGTCGAGACAGTCAGAGTAAAACGTTGATATGCCGTCGCAACTCAAGCACACACAATGGCACGTACCGCGCCGAAGGTAGAACGACTCGCCGAAGACGGCGAGGCAATGACTGATGCGCTCTCGACGGTGCTCGCTGCGGCCGAAGAGAACGGGACCGTCACCTGGGGCGACGTGAGCGACGACCTCACGAGCGGCGAGTGGGGCCGGCTCATCGAGTCCGGCCTGCTCATCGACGCCGATGGCGAGGGGTTCGTTATCGACGACCCTGATGGCGTCCGTGAGGCGCTCGAAGAGTCCGACGCGGCCCCGAGCGATGATGACGAGGGCAGCGGCTGGTCGAAATGGGACAAGCTCGCCGGCCTCGGCACGCTCGGCCTGTTTGCCGGCTACTCCCTGACTTCAGTCCGGGACGTTATCGCAGGCGGCGTCATCGACATCGTCCTCGGGCCGCTCAACGACATGCTGCCGTTTTATGTCGTTATCCTGGTGCTTGCAATTATCACCGGGACCACCTCGACGATTCTGCAGGACAACCTCATGGACATGTCGGGGATGGGCGACCACCAAGAGAAGATGGAGGACCTGAAAGAGCGCCGCAAAGCCGCAAAGGAACGCGACGATCAAGAAGCGCTTGACCGCCTCGAAGAGGAGCAGATGGAACTGATGACCGACCAGATGGGGATGTTCAAACAGCAGTTCCGACCGATGGTGTGGATCATGCTGGTCAACATCCCGCTGTTCCTCTGGCTCTACTGGATTGTCTTCGGAGCCGGCGTCGACGCGAGCCCGGTGATTACGCTCCCCATCTTCGGCGAGGTCGAAGCGTGGAGCAACAGCGTCGCCGGCCCGGTCCAGGCGTGGATTGTCTGGTACTTCCTGTGCTCGCTGTCGTTCACCCAGATCATCCGGAAGGCGCTCAACGTCGAGACGACGCCGACTGGGTAGGCGCGAAGAGACAGCCCTTTCTATCGGGGCCCCCCGAACATCTCTATGTTGATTACCGTCTCCGGCCCGGCCGGCAGCGGCAAGAGCACACTTGCCAAGAGTCTGGCCGACGCCCTGAACTACGAGCACGTCAGTGGCGGCGATATTTTCCGCTCGCTGGCCGAAGAGCGCGGGATGACACCGCTCGAGCTGAACAAAGCCGCCGAGGAAGACGACCAGATCGACCGTGATCTGGACCGCAAGCTTCGGGACATCGCCGCCGAGCGTGACGACCTCGTGCTCGAATCGCGCCTCGCCGGCTGGATGGCGGGCGAGTACGCCGACATGAAACTGTGGCTGACTGCGCCGCTGGACGTACGCGCCGACCGCATCGCGACACGGGAGAACAAGCCCTTCGAACAGGCAAAGACCGAAACCCGAGAGCGTGGCGACAGCGAGGCCCAGCGCTACAGCGACTACTACGACATCGACTTCGACGACCTCTCTATCTACGACCTGTCGGTCAACACCGCTCGCTGGGACCCACAGGGAGTCCTGAGCGTGACCCTCCACGCTGTCGAATCATACAGCCCCGATGGCGACGAGGGGAAGGCACCGGTCGAGAACATCCGGTACGAGTTCTGAGCCGATGACACTCCGTGCCCCGCCCGACGAACGGGACCTCGATTCGCTTCGCTCGTTCGGCGTCGTCAACCTCGATAAGCCACCGGGCCCGTCAGCCCATCAGGTCGCGGCCTGGATTCGCGACGCCACTGGCCAGGACCGGGTCGCCCACGGCGGAACGCTCGACCCAAAGGTGACCGGCTGTCTGCCCGTGTTGCTCGGCGACGCCGCTCGGATGGCGCAAGTGTTCGACAACGCCGTCAAGGAGTACGTGACGGTGCTCGAACTCCACGACCAAGCGCCGGCCGATATTGCGGATATCGTCGCCGAGTTCGAGACAGACATCTATCAGAAACCTCCTCGAAAGAGCGCAGTGAAGCGCCAGTTGCGTTCCCGCCGGATTCACTCACTGGATATCCTCGAACAGGGGGACCGGAGACTGCTGTTGCGGGTCCGGTGTGCGTCGGGGACCTATATCCGGAAGCTGTGTCACGATATCGGGCTGGCGGCGGGGACCGGCGCACACATGGGCGACCTCCGCCGGACGGCGACCGGCACCTTTGACGACGGATCGCTGTCGACGATGCACGACCTCGTGGACGCGCTGGCCTTTGCTGCAGACGGGGACGAAGCGCAACTGCGCGAGATTATCCAGCCCGCAGAGCGTGCGCTGTCCCACCTGCCACGGGTCACAATTGCGCCCAGCGCCGCCCGCGAAGTCGCCGAAGGCGCGCCGGTGTATGCGCCGGGCGTCATCGAGACCGGCCCGGCAGAAGTGGGCGACGCGACGCCTGAGATAGATTCACAGGTCGTCTCTGTCACGCCCGACGGGGCTGCGGTCTGCCTAGGGACGCTCGTCAGCGACCCAGACGCCGACAGCGGCCTCGTTGTCGAACTCGACCGTATGTTAGTGTAAACAGTTGTATTTCACACGACATTGGCAGCACGCGAAACATATGCCACAGTGAACCATAACAAAGCTTACCACTGTCAATCGCATATTAGTAGTATGGACGAGTGGGTCGACCCCGATGAGGCCGACCCGGCACAGTGGCGTCGAACAGGCCCACACGATGAGCTTCGTCGGGGCACGGAGACGATTTCAGTTGTCGAGCGCGCACGCCGGACATCGTTACCGTATCAGCACGAAATCGAGATCCATCACACCGATAACGTCGCAGACCAGTTCCAATCAAGCGAATACGAGCACGCCCGAATCACCTATAACAGCTCTATAGACACGAAAAGCCGTATTAAGCTTCTCACTCGTGGAGTGCTGTGGGGCGGCGGGGAAAGGCATCAGCGGTTCCAAGTGCAGTATCGTCGACCACCACCGCCAACTGAAACGGTTCCGTTCGGAACGTACACGGCTTGGAGTCGATATCAGTACGGGTCAATTGAGCAGACAGATGATGGAGTGACATTCGCTGCAGCCGATGAAGAGCCCGGCGAGTCACTCCGTGACCTCGATTGGAAAAGTATGTTCGACCCGGTTCAGGAACGGATTGCCGAATTAGAACTGGTCCGAAACCCGTCTTTCGCGAAGTACCGCTTGAAGGAGGCTGATGAGTGGGAGACCTATCAAACTCGGTTCCAGTACGACCCGGACGTATTTGCCATGGGTCCCTGATTAGGCGGTAGATAATACCTGGAGGTGTGCCGGTACACAGTGTCATGCAGTATCTACCGCAGCCACAGTCGAAACCGTTTATACGCTAACTGTACTGTTGTTGTACAGCAGAATGTGCATTAGTTCGCAGTGACACTATACCGGCGATCCCACTCCAACCCGGCAGTGGGTTCCTCGAACTGGCGCTGCTGTTTCTCGTCCTCGCCATTATCGCCGGACTAGCCAGACTGAGCGGTGTGGCGGGGCTCAGTGTGCGAATCGCAAAGATCCTCGTCGTCGTCTTCCTCGTTCTGATGGTCGTTAGCTTCCTCCTGTGAGACAGGCTCTGATTATCAGTATCACCGCCAGGCCGTTTCTGAATCCTTTTATCCACGTGACGACTTCTATCGGGTATGACCGAGCAGGACGCAGCCGACGACACGGCCGCGACGGAGGAGTCGACCGCGAGCGAGGCGCAAGCGGACGGTGACGCGGATCTCGAGGACGTGCCCGAGGACGTCAACGCGGACGAGGTTGACCTAGGCGAGTTCGACACCGACGAGGACCTGGTCGACCGGGTCGCCGAATCGGACCCCGAAGACATCGCTCGGGAACTCTCCGCGCTACGGACGCGCGTAGACAGTCTCGAATCGCAGGTCGAACAACAGGACGGTGACATCGAGGAGCTAGAGGAGAAGCTCAAGCGCAAGCAAGCGGAGTTCCAGAACTACAAGAAGCGGATGGACAAGCGCCGCGAACAGGAACAGAAGCGTGCCACCGAGGACCTCGTGACGCGCCTGCTCGACGTTCGAGACAATCTTGAGCGTGCGCTCGGACAGGACGAGGACACCGATATCAGAGGTGGAGTCGAATCCACGCTTCGCCAGCTAGACGATGTCCTCGATGCCGAGAACGTCGAAGTCATCGACCCCGACCCCGGCGGAGACGTCGACCCGACACAGCATCAGGTGCTCGCCCGCGTCGACAGCGACCAGCCGGACGGGGCAATCGCCGATGTCCACCGGCCGGGCTACGAGATGGCCGACAAAGTGCTGCGCGAGGCACAGGTCACCGTGAGCGAGAGCGAGGAGTAGCGGGCAACTCTGACGGTATAGCGGTCGTATTGCGGTACATTAAATAATCACCGGTCAGGGAAGTCCACCGAGTATAAAACCGCCCGGAGGAGGCCCCTTTGTCCGTTTTTCCAATCAGTACATCTAGCAACTTTTAACCGGCCCAATCCGCTATGAGCGGGTAAGATGGCGAGCAACAAGATTCTGGGTATCGACCTTGGGACCACGAACAGCGCGTTCGCGGTCATGGAAGGTGGCGACCCTGAAATCATTGTCAACGGTGAAGGCGAGCGGACGACACCCTCTGTCGTTGCGTTCGACGACGGTGAGCGGCTTGTCGGGAAACCGGCGAAGAACCAGGCGGTAAAGAACCCCGACGAGACCATCCAGTCGATCAAGCGCCATATGGGCGAAGACGACTACTCGGTCGAACTGGACGGGGAGGAGTACACACCCGAGCAGGTCTCGGCGATGATCCTCCAGAAGATCAAACACGACGCTGAGGAGTACCTCGGCGACGAGATCGAGAAGGCCGTTATTACGGTCCCGGCGTACTTCAACGACCGACAGCGCCAGGCAACCAAGGATGCCGGCGAGATCGCCGGCTTCGAGGTTGAACGAATCGTCAACGAGCCGACGGCGGCCGCGATGGCCTACGGGCTCGATGATGAATCCGACCAGACCGTCCTCGTGTACGACCTCGGGGGCGGCACCTTCGATGTCTCCATCCTCGACCTCGGTGGGGGCGTCTACGAAGTTGTCGCGACCAACGGGGACAACGACCTCGGTGGCGACGACTGGGACCACGCCATCATCGACTATCTCGCTGACGAGTTCGAGGCCGAACACGGCATCGACCTCCGCGACGACCGGCAGGCGCTCCAGCGCCTGACCGAGGCTGCCGAGGAGGCCAAGATCGAGCTCTCCTCGCGCAAGGAGACCCGAATCAACCTCCCGTTCATCGCGACCACCGACGACGGTCCGCTGGACCTTGAGCAAAAGATCACGCGCGCGAAGTTCGAGTCCCTTACAGAGGATCTCATCGAGCGCACCGTCGGCCCGACGGAGCAGGCGCTTGCCGACGCGGACTACACCAAAAGCGACATCGACGAAGTCATTCTCGTCGGTGGCTCGACGCGGATGCCGCAGGTGCAGGACCAGGTCGAAGAGATGACCGGGCAGGAGCCCAAAAAGAACGTCAACCCCGACGAAGCCGTCGCGCTGGGCGCAGCCATTCAGGCTGGCGTCCTTTCGGGCGATGTAGACGACATCGTCCTGCTCGATGTGACGCCGCTGTCGCTGGGTGTC
Source organism: Haloarcula marismortui ATCC 43049 (assembly GCF_000011085.1). Classification (NCBI taxonomy): domain Archaea; kingdom Methanobacteriati; phylum Methanobacteriota; class Halobacteria; order Halobacteriales; family Haloarculaceae; genus Haloarcula; species Haloarcula marismortui. The sequence goes on along the minus strand of NC_006396.1, from coordinate 2,951,754 downwards.
GAGGTCAAGGGCGGCCTGTTCGAGCGACTCATCGACAAGAACACCACCATCCCGACCGAGGAATCGAAGATCTTCACAACCGCTCAGGACAACCAGACACAGGTCCAGATCCGTGTCTTCCAGGGCGAGCGTGAAATCGCCGAGGAGAACGAACTGCTCGGCGCGTTCGCGCTTTCGGGCATCCCACCGGCCCCCGCAGGCACGCCTCAGATCGAGGTGTCGTTCAACATCGACGAGAACGGCATCGTCAACGTCGAAGCCGAGGACAAGGGCTCGGGCAACAAGGAGGACATCACCATCGAAGGCGGTGCCGGCCTCTCCGACGACCAGATCGAGGAGATGCAACAGGAGGCCGAACAGCACGCCGAAGAGGACGAGCAGCGCCGCGAGCGCATCGAAGCGCGCAACGAGGCCGAGGCGTCCGTCCGCCGTGCCGAGACGCTCCTTGACGAGAACGAGGAGGAGATCGATGAGGACCTCCAGTCCGACATCGAGGCGAAAATCGAGGACGTCGAGGAAGTCCTCGAAGACGAGGACGCCACGAAAGAGGACTACGAGGCGGTCACCGAGACCCTGAGCGAAGAACTGCAGGAGATCGGCAAGCAGATGTATCAGGATCAGGCCCAGCAGGCCGCAGGCGGTGCCGCGGGCGCTGGTCCGGGTGGCGCGGCCGGCCCCGGCGGCGCTGCCGGACCGGGCGGCGCAGCAGGCGGCGCGGCCGAGCAGGGCGAGGAGTACGTCGACGCAGACTTTGAAGACGTCGAGGAAAGCGACGAAGACGAGTGAAACGAGTCTGAGGAGCTTTCCTCGGCTCGATAGACGGGCGTTAGCGAGTCTATCGGCGTCTTGGGAAGCGAACGAAGTGAGCTTCTCAAGTTTGCCGAAGACGACGAAGACGAATAACGCGAGTCACGTCACTTTCGTCGGTACAACGGCAACGAAAGCCAACCTTCAGGACATCTCCGGACAGTGACCGACTGACCCGGTGATGCCGGTCCGGTGCCAGCACCGCAAGACGGCCAGAACAGGGCGGCGCCTGCACACCACGCCACCGATTGCCATCATTTTCAGGCGACAGTAGGCAGCGGTGGGTGCATTGCTGTGCCGCTGTGCTCGCAACAGCGGTCCGTCACTGGATAGGTCTGTCTCAGTCAGGTTACCCTGATAATCAAAACAGTATAAGATAATGAAAATAATGCATATATATCAGATAGTCGAGCGTGCAGTCAGACAATGAGCGATCAGAAACAGGTCAGGCCACAGCGTCTGAGCGCACAGCTAGACGCGGTGAGACACGCGGACCGTCGGCAAATACTGTTCGCGTTACGCGACACGGAGCGGTGGCAGCCATCCGCTTCGGATTTCGATGGTGACCGATCGCTCGTTGGTGAGCCAGCCATTCCGGCTGCACTCTACCATCGGCATTTCCCGAAACTGGCAGAGATGGGGCTCATCGAGTGGGATAGAGAGACTCACTGTGTCACACGTGGCCCAGAGTACCAGCGGCTTCGGCCGCTACTTGCGTGCCTTTCCGAGTATCACCACGAGTAAGGGGCGTGGGCGGTGACGGCCCGCGCACATGGCTTGTTAGTCTTGCTCTAGTGGGGTCATCTCCACGACGCCCTGCGAGAGGAGACGGCGTGCGATGACGATGAGCCCGTTTCTGAGCCCGGTCGCGAAGATGGCCTGTTCGTCGCCAGTCTGTGGGTTGATTGAGCTGACGAGCATAGTCGACCGGTCGACAAGCAGGAGTCGTCCGACAGCAGCGTCTTCCTCAGGTATCATTTCGCTGTGGAGCCAGTCCAGTTCCGACAGGAACGCGGTGGCGCGTGGGATTTCCTGTTCCACGCGGTCCCGTATCGAGGCGGACCCAGTCCCGACAATGAGGTCTGCATTCGGGTTGAGCGAATTGAGTTGCTTGATTAGCGGTTCGGTGAGGACCGCTTCAGAGCCGATGACGAGGACCACTTCGTCGGTCGCGTCCGCGCTGATCGCCGCAGCGCGGTTCTCAATAGCGTCGGACCCGGAGAGCGACCAGACCTCCTGTAGCTCAGCCTCGTCATTGTCGGCTTCGATACGTCCCATCTCGCGCAGTGCGGACTGGAGGCGCTCGATACGCTCTTCGTACTGATCGCGGAGCGTTTCGGTGGCCTCGGAGAGCGGGACGGCCCGGAACTGCTGGGGGCTCGAATGCTGGACTTCGACCAGCCCCTTCGCTTCGAGAATCCGGACGGCGTCATAGACGCGCGTTCTCGGGACGTCCGTCACTTCGCTCAGTCCCTTCGCTGTGCCGCTGGACATCCGAGAGAGTCCGACAAAACATTTCGCCTCGTACTCTTTCAAACCCAACTCCTGCAGTAAACTTACCGCTTCTTCGTGTGTTGCATCAGATGTCATGTGTCCCAACCTTCACCTCGGTGGAAGCCGAGGATGTGCAGGAAGATGACGCCCACAGGTAAAAGACGTTGTTACTGCTACATTGCCGGCTCTCATCGGAGTTAGTGCTGCTTGATGGGGCCACAGAGCGTATTGTGGCAGTCCGGGCTCCGGTTGTCGCACGTGCTGATCCACGTGTCGGTCGCGTCGGCGTCCTGCCCCTGTTTACTCAGTTAATCACACAACTGTTATACCCCGGTCCGGAGTAGAGGTACTTGGCACGCGGCATCCTATGTGTCCCAACCACATCTGCTGCGTGCCTCTTTCAGAAAAACTGCCCAGACAGGCATCAGGGAGTGCGTTTAGAGTGATACTCAGCCGGACGCAGTCTTGTCAGACACGATACAGCAGCTATTTCACTGGCAGTATTTCGTCTGTAGTGTCATTTCTTGGCGGAAACGGCCGACACAGAAATACAAGTTTAGCGGACAGCTACTGTATCAGCTTGCAATCATAAAGGACTGTTCACATCCAGCAGTGAAAGCTTTCTATCGGCGTTTACTCGGTAATTAGGTAGTTGTTCCACATATCATAATTACAACTTATTGATTGACAGTAGAATTAAGATGTTTGGTCAACATATTGCTAGTAATGAGTGGGTCCGACAGGCGGCCCGACGGGACATCCGACAATCCGGACACGCTCCACGCGGAGTTCGACTGGAACACAGTCTCACCGTCAGTAGCGGTCGTACAAACGGTTGCAATCGCAGCTGGGCAAGAGGCGATAGAGCTATCACCCCTCATCGAAACGCTCGATCCGGACGCGCTTGACCAGCTATTTGTCCATTCGTCAGGGCCGGACAGCGCCGTATCACTCTCGTTTCAGCTGGGTGATTACGGAGTGACTGTGACCGGAACCGGAGACGTGTATGTCCACACCGGACCCGTCGGTCCGTGACGACACACGGAACAGGAGCACCGCCGCAAACGGCCGGGGACGCTTCCCGGAAATGCCATAACGGGCCACCTGAGGAGGGGGAACAGTCAACCAGTTGTGTTACCGAGCGTTACTGTATCGAGCGTCGTTGTCCGCTCGTCCGGTGCACCGAGTGGCCGGCCAGTCCAGCGGACCGCAACGGTGTCGCCGCTGTCGAGGTAGAAGCCGACCGAGGCGTCGCCGTCGAGATAATTTCCGTCACCATTCGAGTCCACGCGCGGGTCGTCAACAACGACGCTGTCGCCGGGCACGACGGGCAGCCGTTCTGCCTCGGCCCACGTTAGTGTGGTAGAGCGGTTCCGGTCAGCGTCAGTGACGATGAGCGCCAGCGCGTGCGTACTGGTGTCCGTGAGCCGGTCCCCGCCGGCGTGGGTGAGCGTGACCGTTCCCGCCTCGGCGTCGAACTGGCCGTCGACGGTGACCGACGGCGACGCCGTCCGCAGGTCCGCACCGGGGCCGACGACGAGTGCAACAAGCCCGACGACGGCCAGCGCCGCGAGCCCCCAGACTGCGACTCGCTCGACCGTGACGAGACCCCGATGCCCACGAGACGACTCAGGACTCATTGCTCGAATCCTCCCCCGGCACGAAAATAAGCGCCCCGGTACGGGTCGAACACGACTAGTCGACAACCCGTTCTTTTGAAGTAGCTCAATCGTCTAAGCCTTGTACAACGAATGAGTCAGGATTTCTACGAGATACTGGGTGTCTCTCGAGACGCCTCCGAAGACGAGATTCAGGAGGCCTATCGGGAGAAAGCCCGGGAATACCACCCGGACGTGAGCGACGACCCCGACGCCGAAGAGAAGTTCAAGCAGGCCAAGAAGGCCAAAGAGGTCCTCACCGACGAGGAGAAGCGCCAGATGTACGACCAGATGGGTCACGAGCGCTTCGAACAGGCCGAGAAGCGCGGCGGCGCTGGTGGTGGCGGCGGCCGCGGTGGGATGGGTGGAGACCCGTTCGGTGGCGGCGCTGGCGGCTTCGATATGCAGGATATCTTCGACCAGTTCTTCGGGGGCGGCGGCCGCGGCGGACGCGGTGGCAGCCGACGGCGGCAGGGGCAGGACCTCCAGACGCGACTGGAAATCGACCTCGAAGAGGCCTACAACGGCGCGACGAAGCAACTGAACGTCACCCGGCCGGAAGCCTGCGACGACTGTGACGGGGCCGGGCATCCGCCGGGAGCCGACTCGGAGACCTGTCCGGAGTGTAACGGCCAGGGCCAGACGACGCAGGTCCAGCAGACACCGATGGGGCGGGTGCAGCAGCGGACGACCTGCCGCCGGTGTGACGGCGAGGGGACGCTGTACGACGAAACGTGTTCGACCTGCCGGGGCAACGGCGTTGTCCAGAACGATGCGAGCCTCGAAGTCGAGATTCCGTCCGGCATCGCCGACGGGCAGACACTCCGGATGGAGCGCGAGGGCGCGCCCGGGGAAAACGGCGGCCCGAACGGCGACCTGCTCATCGAGGTACAGGTCCGCGACCACCCGGACTTCGAGCGCGACGGCGACAGCTTGCAACACCAGCAGGCCATCTCGTTCCCGCAAGCAGTGTTCGGTGACACCATCACCGTCCCGACGCTGGACGGCGAGGTGGAAGTCGACGTGCCAAGCGGCACCCAGAGCGGCGAAGTGTTCCGACTGGAGGGCAAGGGGATGCCGCGGCTCCGCCGCCGCGGCCACGGCGACCTCTACGTGCAGGTACAGGTCGTCACACCCGACAGCCTCAACGCCGAACAGAAGGAGGCCCTCGAACAGTTCGCGGAGGCCGGCGGCGAAGAGGTCGATGTCGATGAAGGCTTCTTCGAGAAACTGAAGAACTCGCTGTAGTCAGTCCTCGCTTGCCGGCGTCCCGCTTGTGCCTGATTGTCCCTCGTATTTCGCCAGCGCCGACGAGAGCGCGGCATCGGCGTCGACATCGAGTTGTTCACATAGCGCGAGTAGTGCAAATAGAGCGTCGCCGAGTTCGTCTTCCCGTATCGATAGTGCCGTCAAATCGGTGCCGTAGCCGGTCGTTTCGTTGACCTGTGCCGCGATGTCGCCGAGTTCAGCCACCACGTCAAGCAACCGGTACGCGGGCGGCGTGTCGATGTCGCTGTGCCTGAGTACGTCGGCAACCTGTTGCTGTCGTTTCATTTCTAGAGCGTGGGGATAGCCACCCACATCGGCTTTGTGGCCGCGCTGTTTTTCATCGGTGGGGCCGAACGACGACATATGCAGGTACTCGGTGACCTTGTCGCGCAGGCCCGCGACCGCGACGGCGTCCTCTTTCGTTCGCCGGAGCGGGCGGCGCCGTACAGTTACTCCGATTTCGCCACGAACGCCTGGAAAGGCGGGAATCTGCTGCGACATTACGGGGTCCGGCACGGGACGCGGGTCGCCGTCGTCGTCGGTCCGAAAGAGCCGACCGACGAGGACCGACCGGGCTACCTTCGGGACGCCCCGGACGCACTGCTTGCCTTTCTCGCAGCGGCGCTCGACGGCGCGGTCGTTGATATGGACCCGCCGAATGCAGTCGACGCGACGGCGCTCGTCGCGCCAGCGGCGTGGCTCGACCGCTACACGCAGGGACCGGGGACCAAGGGGCTGGCCTACGGTGGCCCGGTCGATGACCCCACCATCGCCCAGTTCGAGCGAGAACTGTGGAGCGAGAACCCACTTCAGCCGCCGGGCGAGGTCGCACCTGACGACGCTGTTCTGGCGGCCGACAGAACATACACGCACGGCGAACTCATGGCCGAAAGCGGCCGTGTCGTTGCCGACTACGATATCGACGCGGAGACGACCGTCGCGCTTCGGGCACCGATGACGACTGCGGGCGCGGTTGTCGTCGGACTGCTTGCACCGATGCGGACCGGTGCGACGGTTGTGTTCGGCGGCAACGAGACTGCGGATATCGCTGTTGCCGATAGAGACGCGCCCGAGGAAACCGTTGTTCGGCCGGACGACGCGACGCCGTCGTAGCGACCGGGCAGACGTTCGTCAGCAGTGTACTTCACGGGTACGCAGTACTCGTCGTGTTGGTGCGGGTGAAGAACCGAACCGCTGGCCAGTCAGTTGATCGACGCTGTTGCTTTCTTAAAGAATTTATTTGTCCGGCTACAATCGGAAGTATGGATTTTGACTTTGTGCCCGCAGTGGCCCCGCTCGTCGTAATCGTCGCTATCGCAACGGTCGGGCTCACGTCTGTGATGACTCTCTCGACGGTCTTGATGATGGTTCTGCCCTCGATGATTGTGTTCTCGGTCGTCGCGTTCTTCCTCGGAATGAAGCACGGCGAGTTCCGCGCCAGTCCGTAGCGGTCTTTTTCGATTCACACAGTCCGCAAGGCAAGTCACCGCAACCCCGAGTTGCGCCGATTCAAAGTGACTGATGTGACCGGGACGCGCCGTCGATGTGACAACCAGAAGACAGATACGCACAGAAGGAAGTCCCTTGTAGTGTGAATATCCGTCCGCTTCTTACGGTCATTCTCATCATTGTTGCCGGCATCGTCGTTTCAGCGTTCTTGTTTCCCGCTCTCTCACACCTCAGTGGTCCGCCCGACGTAACGACATCTGACACGCCAACGATTGATCCATCCGTTCCAGCCCCGTATCAGGGAACGAAAGCGGAACCCACGACCGTCATCCGAGTTGATGGAGCTGGAGATAGGTTGCCAATTCAGATCTGGAATGATAGCCCGGCGAGCCGAACTGTCTCTGTCGAATTACTGCATAATGAGAGTTCCTCCTCAGTCGTAACCCAGACAAAAACACTTCCACCGAACGGGACACTTTGGTTAGAAATTCGGTCTCCGGGCTACCTTCTCAAGATAACCGACGAATCAACACAGACGACTGGTACGTACCCAGTAACGACTGATCATTTCGACTGTAATTCCCGGTTTGCAGAAGTCCGTATTGACGACACCGGAAACATCGATTCTCAGACAGTTTCTACAACTATGGGCTGCTGATGCTGGTCACTGTACTACCCAGTACGTCCTCTGTCTCCATCACGCGCGGTTCGGACAAGTTCCGGCCATACACCACTATTTCAGAAACACCTTGCCGGCTTCCATCCCATCAAGAACAGGAGCCAGGGACGTCTACACGGTGGCTTTGCGGTCACTCGGTTGGGCGGACGAAGTCCGCAAGCGTCACCAGCAGGCCGAGCACCCACCCCAGCGGGATGGAGATACCGAGCCAGATGATGACGTAGGCGATGCCTTCCCGATCGAAGTTCTCGATGAAGAACTCCGCGACACCGACAGTGGCCAGCACTTCGTAGAGGAACCACCGGGACAGCGAGTCGCTCGCGGGGATGACGACCGAGGCGACAGTCGTTGAGTACAGCGCTGCGACGACCGGCGGGAGGAAGATGGCCGTCATAGCAAACGGGTATGCCAGCGCGACCGTCGTCCCGCGACCGCCGACCCGCCGGAACGTAACAGCGAGCGCGGCCGACAGCGTCGCAACCCCGCCGGCGACAGCGACAGCGGTGAACCCGCCCGACACGAGGTCGATACTCCCCGGCTCGAACCGGGCAAGGGCCGCTAAGCCACCCCAGGCGAGGACAGAGAGTAGAACGACACCGACAACGCCCAGGCGGGTCGCCGTGCCGTCAATGCGGCGGGTCTGGTAGCGCAGGACGACGCCACACAGTACCAGCGGATACACCAGCGCGATGACTGGGACACCGAGCGCAGACCAGAGACGGTAGAGGGCCATCCCGACCGCGGAGTCCGGTGTCCACGTCCCGAGAACGGTGTCGTTAGCGTTTCGCTGGCGTGGATACACGAGCTCCATCCACGTTTCGTGTAACCGATTGAGGTCGATACGGATCCCGCCGACGACCCCCTGGCTTCCGGTAGACATACCGGTGGTTTCGGTCTACCGGCGTTAAATGTTTCACGGCACCCGCGGCTGTTGTGATGCCACTGTGAAAAGTACGGCCCCGATTCGAAACCGACATATTCAGGACGGGGAGTCCCAAACGGTCAGGTATGACAGACGGTAGAGCGGACGTGTCCCGTCGCGGCTTCCTGCGGACAGCGGCAGGGGCCACGGCTGCGTCGGCCGCAGCAGGCACCGCGACCGCACAGGAAGGCACCGAAGGTGGCGGCGGCGGGCCGCCGGATTTTGGTGGGTTCCTCGACCAGGTTGGCAACTACGATGGCTCAGTCGCCGATGCGACCGGACAGGACACGGCGACGGTAGAAGTCGGCGTGCAGGCAAACGGCGGGGCGTTCGGCTTCGGCCCACCCGCGATCCACGTTGACAACGGTGCAACGGTCCAGTTCGAGTGGACGGGCAACGGCGGCGGCCACAACGTCGTCTCGGACGGTGAGGGTCCGCTTGACTCCGGGAGCGCCGTCTCTAGCGCCGGCGTCAACTACGAGCACACCTTCGAGGAGGACGGCATCTACCCCTACGTCTGCGTGCCACACGAAGGGCTCGGCATGAAGGGAGCCATCGTCGTCGGGACGGACTACCCGACGAAGTCTTCCGGCGGCGGCGGCGGTGGTAGTGGGAGTTCCGGCCCGCCCGAAGTGCCAAACAGCGCGAAGACGCTCGGGGTTGCAACCTCGTTCGTGATGGTCGCAACGCTCGGACTCGCGTACTTTTTCATCCGGTACGGCGGCGACTACGAGACGCCCGAGTAGCGGTCCCTCGCTGCGTTATACCGAATCCGGCCCGGCATGAATCTCCAGATCGACATCCCGTTCCTGCCCTTCAAGGTCCTCGACGACACGTTCGACGATTTTGGTCGCCTCCTTGCGGATGAGTGGCTTGACTTTCTCGATTACCCAGTCCATCGAAACAAGTCGGGGAAGGTCGATAGCGCTGTCTGAGGCCGACCCCGGGTCGAACGCAACGTGAAATCGCACCCGTGAGGCCGTCTGCTCGTCCGCCAGAACGTCGTCCGGATCAGGCTCGACCGCCCAGTACCCTTCGGCGTCGATGTCTTTGACGATCCGCCAGTCGATACGCGTCGGCGGCGAAACGTCAGTCACCTCCGACCGAGCGGTGTAGGAGAGCTTCCACCACGAGAATACGAGGTCGTAGTTCGTCCCCGGTGAGCCGTCGCCGTCCTGTACCACGCGGTCGAGATATTCGGAATATCGTGCGTAGCCCGGAAAATCCAGCAGAAACTCGTACACCTCTTCGGGTGGGACATACACGACTGTGCTGACCTCGACTTCGTCCACGTCTGTGACACCGGATGTACCGAAGGTAAACTTTCGGGCATAGACTCCGTCCGCGGCCGCGTTTTTTGCCGAAACATTTCCACAGAGCATAATAGAGAACAGAAAATATTATCACTCTGTATTGGATACAATGGAAGTACCATGAGCGCATCCGATATCCAATCCGCTGATGCCGACAGCGAGGACGAGGACAGTGGATGGGACGCCGTCCGCGATCTCCCGCCGAGCGCAAAACTCGTCGCGAAAGTCTTGGAGTACAACGAGACCCTGACCCAGAGCCAGCTCGCCGAGGAGACCCTGTTGCCGCCGCGGACAGTCCGGTACGCCCTTTCTCGCCTCGAAGATGTCGGCGTCATCGACTCCCGGTTTTCGTTTTCCGACGCGCGTAAGCGGATCTACACGCTCCGGGTCGAGTAACCACCCGACGCGCTTCAGGTTGAGGAACCGCGTCCGCCATTCCACGCCAAGGGCCGCTTCACCTTCTTTGTCGCCCGTTCACAGTGTGAGGACAACGTTGATTAGTCACCCTCACGAGACATTTGATATGAAAGTCGTCCTGATTGGTGTCGGGCAGGCTGGCGGGAAAGTAACCCAGTCGCTTGCCCAGTTCGATTACGACATGGGGTTCGACGCTGTCCGGGGGGCCCTCGCCGTTAATACGGCGCGAGCCGACCTCCAGAATCTCGATATCGACACAGCCCTCATCGGACAGGACCGCGTGAAAGGTCACGGCGTTGGCGGTGACAACGAGCTCGGGGCGCAGGTTATGCAGGAGAACGCCACCGAAGTGCTCGACGAACTCGACGGTCGGATTACGACCGAAGCCGAGGCCATCGTCGTCGTTGCTGGACTCGGCGGTGGCACCGGCTCCGGTGGCGCACCGATGCTCGCCCGCGAACTCAAGCGCATCTACGAGAAGCCGGTGTACGTCCTCGGCATTCTTCCCGGCCGGGACGAGGGCGGCCTCTACCAGGCCAACGCCGGTCGCTCGCTCAAGACCGCTGCCCGCGAGGCAGACTCCCTCCTCCTCGTCGACAATGACGCCTGGCGGGGCAGCGGCGACAGCGTCGCCGCCGGCTTTGAACGCGTCAATGACGCCATCTCACAGCGCGTCGGCCTACTGTTCGCCTCCGGCGAGGCAGTTGAGGGGGTCGGCGAGAGCGTCGTCGACTCCTCGGAGATCATCAACACACTCAGGGGCGGCGGCATTGCCTCTATCGGCTACGCCAGCGCCGAGGCCAGCGAGGATGCCGGCGAGAACGTCAACACTATCACCAGCGTTACCCGGAAAGCCCTCCTTACGAGCATGAGTCTACCCAACGCGGTCAAGGCTGACTCGGCCCTCCTCGTCGTCGCGGGTGACCCCGAACGCCTCTCGCGGAAAGGCGTCGAGCGAGCGCGCCGCTGGGTGGAAGACCAGACCGGGAGTATGGAGGTCCGGGGCGGGGACTTCCCGCTCGGCTCCGATAAAATCGCGTCGCTCATCGTCCTTTCGGGCGTTGAACGGTCCGAGCGGGTCAACGAGTTCATGGAGCGCGCCACAGAAGCGGCGAACTCACAGGGTGGAACGACCGACCCGGACGAGTTCACGAACGACCAGCTGGACGGACTGTTCTAACGGTTTAGATAGCAGAATTTCTCGGTCGCAACAGGAGCCTCAGGCGAGGCTACTGCCGTCGAACTTTGCGCGGTCGAAGTCGTGGTCGAGCAGGTCGAGAATGGTCGGCGCGATGTCGTAGAGGTCGGCGTCGTCGATGCGAACATCCGGGTCGTCGACCATGAGCGTCGCGTTGTCGAAGCTGTGCATACCGTTTCGCGGCCCGACGCCGAACACGTCCTCGGAGCCCTTGAATCCGGCCTTCAGGTCGAAGCCGTGGTTCGGGACGACAGTGAGGTCCGGTGCGATGTCGTCGTGGTCGCCGCGGTAGGCGTCTTCTTTGGTGACGACACGGTCTGCGACGGGCTTGCCGTCCGGGCCCTCGAGCGCTTCGAGTTTTTCTTTGAGGTTCGCGCGGACAGACTCGTACTCGTCTTCGGGGACGCCGCCGTTCGGTTCGCGGCCCTCAAGATTGATGTAGAAGCGGCCGGGGATGAGCGAGTAGGCCTTGGTGTCCTCGCTGATATCGCCGAGTTCGGAGTGGTCATCAGTCGCGTAGTCGAGCCACCCTTCCTCCTGAAGCCACTCGTTGAAGTGGACCTCGTAGTCGAGCGAGGTGAAGCCGTGGTCCGAGGCGACAACCATCGTCACGTCGTCGGGGAGCCGGTCGCGCAGGTCGCCGAGATACGCGTCGACTTGCTTGTAGAACTCAAAGAAGGCGTCCTGGTTCTCGCCGTCGCGCTCATAGTCCTTGAAGAGGAAGTGGTTGACCCGGTCCGTGGTCATGAACACGCCGAAAAACAGGTCCCAGTCGTCCTGTTCGACGTAGTGTTTGAACGTCTCGTAGCGCTTTTCGAGCGTCTTGTGAGCGTCTTCGACGAAGTCGCTTTTGTCGTCGTCGTGGCCGAGTTTGGCGTTGACATCGATACGGTAGTCGCTGTCCTGAAGGTTGTCGCGGAGTTCGTCCGGGTAAGCGGCCTTGTCCACGCCCGGCGAGAGAAAGCCCGATACCATCCGCTGGACGTTCCGCTGGGGTGGGAACGTGACCGGGACGTTCAGAACCGTCGCGTTGCGGCCATCATCGGTGACGCGGTCCCAGAGACGCGTCGCCTGCACGTCGCGTCCCATTGGGACGTAGGTGTCGTACGAACCGACTTCGCGGTCCTGGAACCCGTAGACACCCGTTTGGCCGGGGTTAACACCGGTCGTCAGCGCTGGCCAGCAGGCGCTAGACTCGGGAGGGACGATGCTGTCAATGGGGCCGGCGCTTCCGTCCGACGCCATCTCGGTGAGGTTCGGGAACACGTCGGGGTGTTCGTCGATAAGACTGAACGGTACGCCGTCAATGCCGAAGAAGGCAACACGCGGTGCGTCGTCGCCCTTCAATCGGTCGAATAATCCCATACGGTCTGTTAGTCAGGTCAGGAACAAGAAACTTCTTTTCGGCGCCGCGTCACCGAAAGCGGCAAAATAATCGACACAGCCCAACGGTCAGGACGACTGGTCCGCGTTCTCCGGAACCACCGTCAGATGTGCGATTCCGGGTGTCGACCGTCGCTCGACTCGCGGAACAACAGTCGTGTGGTCCAGCGCTGCGTCGGTGTCATCAGTAGCCATACACGTACCGATAGCGGTTACACGGACAAAAAATTACCCATGCTCATACATAATCGGAGGTACCTGCCGGTATTACTTCTGGAAATACACCGCCGACGGAACAAAAACCGCAAAAGGTGGTCCCGGACGCGTCAGTTGAACTCTTCGTCGTAGAGTTCCTGCGCGTGGACGATAGCGTCCTTTGCGGCTTCTTTGTCTTCCCAGCCTAGCGTCTCGACTTCTTTCCCCTCTTCGAGGTTCTTGTACGTGGAGAAGAACTCGTCAATCTCGTCGAGGGTCTGCTGTGGCATGTCGTCGAGGTCCTCGATGTGGTCATAGCGCGGGTCCTCAGTCGGGACTGCGATGACCTTGTCGTCCTGCTCGCCATCGTCGTCCATCTTCATCAGGGCGACGGGGCGGGCCTCAATGACACAGCCGGGGAACGTCTGGTCTTCGACGAGGACGAGCACGTCGAACGGGTCCTCGTCGTCGTAGTACGACTGCGGGATGAAACCATAGTCGGACGGGTAGTGAACGTTCGAGTGAAGGACACGGTCGAGGACGACACCGGGAATGTCCTTCTCGTACTCGTACTTGTTACGCTCGCCTTTCAGGCACTCAACAACGGCGTAGATTTCTTCGGGGGGGTTCGGTCCGGTTTCGAGGTCTTCCCAGAGGTTCGTCATCACCGGCGACTGCGCGACGCCGTCAAAAAGTCCTTTCGTAATAGCCGCAGCTATTCGGTATTATGCCCTATATAACCCAATAATATCTAACTATAGATATATTCTTAGATTACACTTACCACCTGTAAACGACAATCTGAAAGCAAATTAATCGGAAACTCAATTCAACTGAGGGCGCATAATATAATTTTTCCGATACTACTGTAGCTGCTAGTTGTATGGTGGTTAATGCCCCACAGCAGGCGTTGTGCGCCAGAGTTAACAAGTGTTAAATAGCTTGCTGACATTTACTCAACTATGTCAGAGGCACAAACAGTTACTGACAGTCCGGGCATCGCAAAAGAGCTTACCGCTTTTCAGCAGAATATCCTAGTAATACTCGCTGAAGAGCCGCGGTATGGTCTCGCTATCAAGCGCGAACTAGAAGAATACTACAACGACGAAGTCAACCACGGTCGCCTGTACCCGAACCTCGACGACCTCGTCGAAATGGGTCTCGTCGAGAAGAGCGAACTCGACAAGCGAACGAACCAGTACTCCCTGACAGAGTCGGGCAAGGATGCAGTCCTTGACCAGCTCGGATGGGTGTTCGGAAAGTTCATCTCCGATGACGGCCGAGCCGACGAACTCCGTGATCTGATCGCGGCGCAGCAGTAGATTCGCACCTGGGCACCTGCGAACTACTGTTAACCACTTCTTAACAGCAGACAAATACTGCTCACCGGCAGGTGTACCAGACGATTATGCGTCAGGAGCGCGACCACCGGCTTCTTCGACAGTGAGACGGATCGACTGGTCGAGAACCGACCGCTGTTCCGCAGTTGGCCACGCATTTCGTCGGACATAGTCGTCTCGAAACTCCTGAATTTCGTCCGGCGTCGCCTCCGAGATCGGTTTCGCGTAGTGATTACCCATGAAATCAGCGAGCAACTCCGCGTTGGCGCCGTGTGTCTCACCGTGTGCTTCGGTAACGGCTTCAACGACAGCGCGGTTTGCAGCGTCGATCTCTGCCCACTCGTCCGGGTCGCCGGGGCCTGAAAGCCGTATCTCGACGCCTCGGTCGATGTCGTCGACCCGCTCCGGACGGATGACGCCATCATCGACCCATTCGACGGGATGGCAGACGAGTACGTCACCCGTCTCGTCGTTTCTGATACGGGCAGTGTAGTCGTACTCCGCGAGGATTTCGTCGCGTTCAGTCCTGTAGGCGTCGGCCTCGGCATCATCAACTACTTCGCGAGCGAGCCTGGTCAGCCGTTCGGCCTGTTCGGTCACATCTGTCGGCAGGTCAGTCATCGTCGAGTGCGTCGTTAGCTAGTTCGTCTGCACGGTCGTTTATTTCCCGCGGAACGTGCTCGATCTGCCAGTCGTCAAAGTCTGTCAGTAGCTCGCGGACACGGACACGGTGCTCGCGCAGTTCGGGGTCATTCGTATCCCACTCGCCACGGACCTGTTTGACGATAAGCTCTGAGTCACCCCGGATATGGACATCGTCGAATCCGTAATCGCGTGCGACTTCAACCGCGCGGATGAGCGCCTTGTACTCCGCCTGGTTGTTTGTCGCCGTTCCTATCGTTTCTCCACCCTCCGTGACAATCCCGCTGTCGTTGACCAGCACGTAGCCGACCGAGGCTGGTCCCGGGTTACCCCGCGATGCACCATCAAAATATGCATGGACGCGCCCGCCGTCAGTGCCGCGCAGCAGGGCCTCAAGTCGTGCGGTCCCCTCACCCTGCACGACGACTTTCCCGTCGTAGGCGACCGCTGTCGCGCCGCCGTATTCGACGCGCCAGCGCTCGTGGTCAGTGTTCCCCTGTTGGATGTCGAGTCCCGCGTCCGCCAGTCGCTCGCGGGCCGTCGTCTCGTCGCATTCGATAACCGGCATCGTCCGAGGGTGGCTGACCCGTCGGTATAGACGTTGTGGTCGGCCCGTCAGTTCCCGGCGTTTCTGCTGATTCGCTCAGCACCAGTCTGTCGACTCTCTTCACTGCCGAGTACCCGACCCAGAACACCAACCAGCCCGCCGACAGTGACGACGGCGCCAGCGGCGAACATTACTGACAGAATGGGGTCGACAGGCTCAATGAGGACGGGTGAGAGAAACAGGACAATACCGGACAGGACAGCTATCGCCGCTGCGAGAGGGCTTGCCTGTTTCCCCGATGAGACCCGATAGGTGGAATGTGCGAGCGTGAGGGCCGCGAGTTCTCCGACGAGAAGGTTGACCAGCGCCTGCTCATACGCGACTGGAATGACCGCCGAGACGAATACGACAGCCATGCTGACCAGCGTCGCGCCGAGCAGGAACCACTTCGTTGTATTTGCCATGATTTATATCACCTGTTGTTACTCAATCCGACCCTGTAAGGGTTGCTCTCTCACGGACCGCCGGAAAAGTTCTTATCGGGGAGGGCCGAAGGCGTGACAGATGCAACTCGACGAGTTCATCGAGGGGTTCGAGGAGGACGAAGCCGCACAGCGGCGCCGCCTTGCGGCGGAGAAATCCTACGCCATCACGGACCACCTCGAAGACCTCGAGCAGCAGTTCGAGGCAGCAGTGCAGGGCGATTCGCTGTTCGGATCGACGGCCCCCGAGATATTTGTCGGTCGGTCAGGATACCCCAACGTCTCAACGGGCCTGCTCTCTCCAGTCGATACCGACGCCGCCGCTGCCGGGTTCGCAACCAGCGGCGACTGGTATCAGGAGGGGCTTGGCATCGAGGACGTACTCCAGCGCCGGACCGGCATGGTGAACTCCACCCAGACCACGTCAGTCGATTCGGTCAGCGCCGGTGGTGGGCGCGGTACCAGCGGGGTCCACGACGTCTGGAACGGTTTCGTCGGCGTCCAGCGGGAAGTCGCCATCGCGGATCATCCCGTCGACGTGGAGGTCGGTCTCGACGGCACTCCCGAGATGGATGTGAACTTCGACGATGTTGGGACGCCAACGGGGCCACGGGCACACGCGACGGGTGCGGACCTGGCGGAGAACCCCCACGTCCCCCGGCCCGTCGAAAAGACGCTGTCGGACGACGACTGGCGCGCGGAGGGTGCGATGGCGTACCTGTACCGCCGCGGGTTCGACGTGTACGATATCAACACCATCCTCTCGGCAGGCGCGCTCGGGCAGGCCAGCGAGCGGTCGCTGGTGCCGACACGGTGGTCGATCACCGCCGTCGACGACACGGTCGGGCAGTACGTCCGCGGCACGCTACGCAACGCTGACACCATCGACAAGCCGGAGTTGTGGTACAACGAGTACATGGGAAACCGCTACTGGGTGGTGCTTGCGCCCGGCCGCTGGGAGTTCGAACTCGTCGAGATGAAAGCCCCCCAGAGCGTCTGGAACCCCCGTCCCGAGACAGGCTACTACATGTCTAGCGCTCACGAGGGCTACGAGGGACGGACCGCCTATGTCGAGGAGACTGCGGGAGCGTACTACGCGGCACGCCTCGGTGTCCTCGAACACCTGCAGGAGCGCGACAAACAGGCGAAGTGTCTGGTGCTGCGGGAAATCACCGACGACTACTGGGCACCAGTCGGCGTCTGGCAGGTGCGTGAGGGCGTCCGGAATGCGTTTGACGGCGAACCCGGGACCGCACAGTCCTTCCGGGAGACACTGACAGCTATTGCCGACCAACTCCCCGTCAGTCTCGGACAGTTACGGCGCAAGTCCGAACTCGTCGCCGGGTTGCAGTCGCAGTTGAGCGACTTCTGACGATATTTTGCGTTACAGGTGACCAGCCGTGTCGAGTGACTGCTATCAGCGTTGCCCGCTGTCACTGTCACCGACATCGTCCCAGGCCGAAGTGCCGAATCCGTCATCGTCGGTATCGTTACTCCAGCTCGAGTCATCGGCGTAGCTGTCTCCCGTCGGCTCATCCACGCCTGTCGTGGCTGGTCCGGACCTGTGTGTCCCGCCAGTCCCAGTCGTGGGTGCAAGCGGCGGTTCACCGTACTCCTCATCGTATGCGTCCGCGAAGCCACGTCCCCAGACGTACATGATCGCGGACTGGCCGACGAACGCGAGGAACGGAACTGCAAGGTAGCCAATAATGGTGAATCCCAGAACGGTCGCTCCAACGGAGATGAGGATGTTGACCCCAAACGCCATCACCACAGCCATCAGCATCGTTCGGCTCGTGCCGACAGACCAGAGAACATCACGGTCAAAGCCCGCAGCGATACTGTCCGCCCGGACGAAGTTCCCCGTCGCAACGGGCAGTATCACTGCCATTGCGAGAACGCCGATAAGGTAGAGCAAGGCGGCGACGAGAAAGCCCACGAGCAGCAATCCTTCAGAGCCGCCGAGTCCACCGCCGATTACCAGCAGGCCCGGGACAGCAAGCGCGAGCATGAGCAACAAACCGTACCCCATAACGACAACGGTATGTCGAATTCCGTCAACGGTTATGTCGGTCAGATCCAGTTCGTCCCAAGCCGGCGGCGTGTCAGTCTCGCCCCTGAGGACCCGGCGCATCACTTCAAGCATGTATCCCTGAAACGTGAACAGCGGAACGATCAAAAAGCCGAAAAACAGTACAACCCCACCGAGGGCAACGCGTTTGACCCAGTCGTCGCCCTGTGTCTGGTAGCGAAGTGCGTCCTCTATCATGTTCAGTCAGTCTTGAGATAGGTTCAAATAAGTTGTGTAATGATTGAAAGCTGCGACCCAGACATCGCAGCTCTTGGACCAATTCAGCACGGGCAACGGCGTGGCTCAGGGTCGGTCAGTCCCGTGTGGCGAGACCTCAACAAACGCCGGGGTATCGACACCTCCAGCGCAAACTGGGCATCCAACAACCAACAGGCGCTCGCGGACGCCACCGTCGACCGTTGCACACGCATCACAGTTCGGGCACGTGAAGCGGTACTCCGGCATATACTCAGGCGCGGACTTGGATAGCCGAAGGAACTGTCCCCTCAATGTGAAGGGTCTATACGCACGTGAGAGCGTCCCGCTCGCCAACCGCGACTGCCGTACGGTAGACGGTCTCAGATATATAGCCCACAATAGTGGTCTTAGGAAGGATTATTCCACTCGCTCGGTACGGTTACACGATGACCGATACGCCACTGAAGTTCGGATTCGTCTGCGTCCAGAACGCGGGCCGAAGCCAGATGTCCGCAGCGTTTGCCGAGCGGGAGCGCACCCGTCGCGGACTCGAAGATGCGGTCGAAATCCTGACCGGAGGCACAGACCCCGCGGACGAAGTGCACCCGGAGGTCGTCGAAGCGATGGGTGAACTCGATATGGACCTCTCTGACCGGGTTCCGCAGGCAGTTTCGAACGACGAACTCAACGGGTGTACCGTCGTTGCGACAATGGGATGTTCGACGCTTGAACTCGACGCCGATGTCGCAGTGCGCGACTGGGCGCTAGAGGACCCGCACGGGCAGCCAATCGAACAGGTCCGGGAAATCCGAGATGCGATCGAGAAGCGTGTCGCCGACCTGTTCGACGAATTCACCGACAGCAGTATCAGTTGAAACGAGTGACACATTGAGCGCACTGCTCTCGTGCGATCAGGTGTACATTGAATTTCAGTGGCTACTATAACCGATACCTGCTGCAGACGCTGAAGTTAGAGCGGTCCGATGCGCCGGCCGAGTCGCCTTAGTCCTTGACTGCTGACTACCACTCGACGTACGTGAGATACTCGACCTGTTCGTACGCCAGAAGCCACGTCCCGTAGCTATCTGTGACCTCGATCCCTTCGTGTTCCCGAATGCGGTCAGTGACTGACCGGAAGGCCTCGTCATCCTGAAAGTAGCCGCCGTCAATCGCTTCTTCAACGACTTCTCGTTCGGCTTCGGAAAGGCCCGTAAGGGTGAACAGGTACTGGTCTCGGATCTGGTCAGCAAACGAGTCGACACCCGACGCAGCTTCCGTCGCTTCGTACCGGTATTTCGTCTCTGTTGTCGTTCGTGTGCTGACCGTCACCCGGTAGCGGTCGCCGTCGTGGACGATAATATCGTACTGGCGCTCCGGAACGAACACCGACCCGTCACCCACTTCCGCGGCGGTTCCGTATCCGATACCCACATCGTATCCGTCCCCGCTGGGCGGGTTGTCGTCTGAAATAATTGGGTCAAGGCGCTGGCGGTCCACCGCCGGTAGCTCCTCATAGGCGATTTCACCGATTTCAGCCGTCGAATCAGCCGGGTCGAAATCGATTCGCACCTCGTACACCGTCACTTCGTTGCTCTCAAGTGGCGTCTCCGAAACTTCGTAGAAGGTCTCATCGATCCGGACGATATCTATCTGGTCGAACAGTTCGTTTCGGCCCCGGCGCGTCGCGGAGCCGTTTTCGATGGCCGCTGAGACAACCGTGTATTCCGCCGATTCGGAGTCAGGCGATATCGAAACTTCGTCGGCAATATCGGTCGCTGTCGCGTCGTCCATGTCCAGCACGACGGAGGGATGGCCACAACCAGCGACAGCAGCCGAGAGGAGGACTGTGCCGCCCGCGAGGAACTGGCGTCGTCGCATACAGCTACTGACAGACAACTGGAAGGAAAGCCTTCCGGGTGTGTTTTTGCCGGTCGGAACCGCGAAGGCAGGCTCACCCGTGATAACAGCCTGAGCCGTAGTAAACGCCAGACGGCGGCAGGGTCCGCAAGGTTCCCTTGCGAGTTGATAAATACTTCCTTCAACGGCACTTTTCAATTCCGCCGAAATCAGCGAACTACAGCGCTGTAGCTCCGGTTTCGGTAAAGCCAACAACGGGAAGAACTCGGTATGGGCCAACGCGGATTTGAACCGCGAACCTCCCGGTTATCAGCCGAGCGCTCAACCTGATTGAGCTATTGGCCCAACGCATTCTTTTGTACCCGAGGGGTATTGAAAAGGGTAACGTTTCGCGGCCGGTTAGGGATGTGAAACCGCGTCAGGGCTTCAGTTTTCGTCGCTATCGTCGAAGTCGACGTCAGTGGCTTCGGTGGGGTCGAAGGAGGTGCCGGAGCCGGAACCGGACCCCGAACTGGGGCCGCCATCTGGACCGGTCGCACCGGGGCCGGCCGGGCCGTTCTCGTCGTTAGGGAACCCGCCGACGTACACCTGGCCGCTGGCGAAACCGCTGGTCTTGGCATCGATGTAGGGCCGGACGACCCAGCGGCGCGTGGCAGCGCGGACGGGGTACCGGGTGAACGGCACCGCGAGCAGGAGGCCAACGAAGTCCGTCACTAGGCCGGGGGTGAGGAAGAACGCGCCAGCGGCGATAAGGAGGCCGCCGTCGATGAGTTCGTCGGTCGGGAGTTCGCCGACGGCGAGCCGCTGTTGTATCTTCCGAAGCGTCGCACGGCCTTCGGCGCGGACCAGCAGCATGCCAACCAGCGCCGTCAGAACGACGAGGGCGACCGTCACGAGCGAGCCGAGGAACGGTATCGCGACCGTCACCAGTAACACGATGTCGAACAGCGGGATGAGCAGCAATAGCCCGATGACCCGGAGCATACGACTGCTTGCAGGCCCGCCCCCAAACGCCTTTCGAGAGCAGGACCGAGCTGTCGACCGCCGGCGTAGCGGGTCAGCGTTCCCGCAGTCGGACTTCGACCGGTGCTGTGGGACTCAGTGTAATCTGCATCGCCAGCGACAGCGGCGGTTCGGTGACTGCTTCGACGGCGTACTGTTGGGCGATGGTTGCCAAGGCGAGTTTGGCCTCCATCCGGGCAAAGCGCATCCCGATACAGTGGCGCGGACCGCCGCCGAAGGGATAGTAGGCGTAGTCCGGGAGCGACGCTTCGAGGTCGTCGTCCCACCGTTCGGGGCGGAAGGCGTCGGGTGCGTCGTACCACCGGTCGTCCCGGTGGACGAGCCACTGCGGGAGAGTGAGCTGGGCGTCCGTCGAGAGCTCGTAGCCGCCGAGGGTCACCGGCTCCGTCGGCTGGCGAAACACCGTGAACGCGGGCGGGTACAGCCGCAGGACTTCATTCAGCACGGCATCGAGATACGGCAGTTCGAACAGGTCCTCGGGCGTCGGCTGGCGCTCCCCCAGCGTCGCGTCGAGTTCGTCGTGCAGGCGCTGCTGGCGCTTCGGATTATTTGCCAGCAAGAACCAGGCGTAGGTGAGCGTCAGCGCCGTCGTGTCGTGACCGGCGACCAGAAACGTCAGGAGCTGGTGACCCAGTCGCTCGCGGTCCATCGTCTCGTCGTCGAGCGAAAGCAGCAGGGAGAGTACGTCGTCGCGTGCCTCGCGGGCGTGCTCGTCTTCACGCTGACGGGCGGCGATAACGTCGTCGAGCGTGGACTGGAACTCGGCCAGCGAATTAGTGACGGCGCGGTTCGTCGCCGTCGGGACCCACAGCGGGAGGTACGCCGACAGCGACCGCGGGTCCAGTCGCGTACGTAGCGCGTCGAGTAGCGGTTCCAGCGCGTCAGCAGTCGTCTCGATATCCACGTCTAGCAGCGTCTTGCCGAGAATGTTCAGCGTCAGCGACTGCATGTGTGGGAGGACATCGATGCGCTGGCCGTCGCTCCAGCCCGCTGCTGCTCGGTCGGCAAACTCTGTCATCGTGTCGCCGTAGGCGGCGATGCGTTCCCGGTAGAACGCCGGCTGGAGCGCCGTCCGCTGTTGTTGCCACTCCTCGCCTTCCAGCAGGAACAGCCCCTCGCCGATAAACTGGCCGAGGGTATCCTGAAGCAGTTGTCCCTTCTCGTATACATCGGCGTCGGTCACAAGCACCTGCTCGACGAGGTCGGGATGGCAGACGAAACAGCCCGTCGTCCCGGCAACGCTGTACCCCACCATGTCGGCCTCGTGGGCCCCGGCGCGGTCATAGAACCCCAGCGGGTCACGCAACATCGCGGCGGTGTTGTCGACGAACGGGACGCGACCGAGACGGGGTGGCCGGTCGCCCGGTGTGACCGGTTCCGGCGTTTCGCGAATCGCCTGCTGGGTATCCATCGCCCACGCTTGGACCGCGCCGCCAATCGGTCTTTCGCCGAGAGTGAGAGGGCCTTTGTACGCCCACCGCCCACACCCGGTATGGACGAATACGCACGCGACACGAAGGTCGAGTGGCGCGAGTGGGGCACAGCCCCGTTCGAGGACGCCGCCGAGTCGGGGAAGCCGGTACTGCTGGCGCTGACGGTTCCGTGGAGCGCCGAGTGCCGGGCGATGGACCGAGGCACGTATGGCGAGCCCCGCATCGCGGCCAACATCAACGACGGGTTCGTCCCGGTCCGCGTTGACGCCGACCGGAACCCACGCGTCCGGGAGCGGTACACGATGGGTGGATTCCCGTCGACGGTGTTCCTGACTCCTGAGGGCGAGGTCATCACCGGCGCGACGTTCCTCGGGCCGGACGGGTTCCGCGGTATTCTGGACTCCGTCCGGGAGTCGTGGGACGCCCAGGGCGCGGCGGCGGGCTCGATTCCCCGGCAGCTACAGGACGAATCGCCGCCGGCTGGCGAACTCCGGCCGCGCATCGAGGAACACATGGTCGAACAGTTGCTTGGCGCGTTCGACGACGAGTTCGGCGGCTGGGGAACCGACGTGAAGTTCCCGCTGCCGCGGACCGTAGAGTTCGCCCTTGTCCGAGCGCGGGACCAGGCCACCCGGACACTCGAAGCGATTCGGACACACCTGCTCGACACCTACGACGGTGGCTTCTTCCGGTACTCGACAGAGCGCAGCTGGGGGAACCCCCGGCGTGAGAAGCTACTGGACGAGAACGCTGCCCTAGTCCGGGCCTTCGCTCACGGCTACCGGTACACTGGGACTGAGGCGTACCGGGACGCCGCCCAGCGGACCGTCGACTACCTCACGACGACGCTGTGGGCCGGCGACGCGTTCGCCGCGAGCCAAGCCGGCTCGGACGAGTACTACCGGCTGGAGCCGACAGAGCGCGAAGGGACCGTGTCGCCGAACGTCGACGAGACAGTGTTCGCAGACCGCAACGGCCTCGCTATCGATGCCCTGCTGTGGGTCGCAGCTTACACCGACGACGAGCGCGCACAGCAGTACGCCAGTCGCGCGCGAGACGCCGTCTGTGAATCGCTTGTCGACGGCGGCGAGGTCGCCCACTACGACGGCGCGGACAGCGATACCGGTCTGCTGCTTGACCAGGCCCAGCTCCTCCAGGGCCTGACGACGAGCTGGCAGGTCCTCGGTGAACCGGGGCCGGCCAAGGCTATCGCCGACTGGACCATCGAAAACCGCCAGCAAGATGACGGCGCGTTCCGGGACGGTCCCGACAGCGGCGCAGGGCTGTGTACCCGCTCGCTCCATCCGCTCGACGCGACAGTGGAACTGGCTGACGCCCTTGTCGACCTCGCGGCACTCACCGGCGAGGACCGATACCGCAACGCGGCGCTTTCAGCCGTCGAGTCCTTCGCCGGCGCAGCAGAACGGATGGGCGTCGAGGTGGCCGGCTACGCCGGCGTCGCGGCCCGCCTTCAGCAACCCCAGACGCTCACCGTCGGGGCCGAAGCGGGAACGGACCTCCACCGCGCGGCACTTCGGCTGGCCGACCACGAGACCACCGTCGTCCCGGAGCCGGACGGCGACGGCACGGCGCGACTCCTCGACGGGGACGCAATTGTCGCCGAGGGGACGACGCCGGCCGAACTCGAAGCCGCACTAACTGGCGACCGCTGACATGAACAACGACAGCAAACGTGGACAAACGGTAAACCCCCGACAAGTTTTTGCACACGTACCCTGATGTATGGGTATGTCCAGTCTCAGAGATCTCGGACTTTCCGAATATGAAGCCAGAGCATACCGGTCACTGCTGGAAACGGGACCGACAACGGCCAAGGAACTATCACGGGCCAGTGACGTTCCGATGGGCCGCATCTACGACGTGCTCAACAGCCTCGAAACGTACAATCTCGTCCGCAGCCAGACCGCCAGCAGACCGAAAAAATACGTCGCCGTCGAGCCCGACACGGCCCTCGACCGCCTGCTCGAAGACAAGAAGCGCGAACTCCAGGAAAAGGTCGGCCAGTACGAGGAAATCGTTGACGACCTCTCGTCACAGCTGGAGTCGGCAGACCCCGTCGAGGAACCGTTCTGGACGGCCGCCGTCGGCCCCGATAACTCGCTTGACCTGTTGCTTGAGCGGCTAGCCGCCGCCGACGACGAGATTATCATGGTCGGCTCGGCACCCGCTCGACAGGTCGATATCCTCTCCGGCACCGAGCGGATCGTCGACGAACTCGAAGCGGCGTTAGAGCGCGGTGTGGAAGTGTCCCTGCTCGTCCGACCGGATCTGTTCGAAAGCCTTCCTGAGGAGGCCAACCGTGAGTACTACGAGCGCCTCTTCCACTACGACAACTACAGCGCCCGCGCCAGCCCGAACATCAGGACCACGTTCGAGCTACTCGACGGCGTCGAAGTCTGTATCGAGGTCCCACACCCGCTGGGCCGCGAGGAAACCTTTGGCGTCATCGACATGAAAGACTCCGATTTCACTGCCGATATCAGCCAGGCGTTCGAAGAACACTGGGCCGAAGCGAAACCGGTCGGCCCGCCATAGTTGGACCGCCGGAACAGGTGAGAGGAAATCGAGTCGCAAACGGCGTCCGTACTGTTGTGAACTGCTCCGCTCAAAAATTTCTGCGGTTTCGCGGATCGCTGTGCTCCCCGCTCAACATTCCGAGGACTTCGCTGCGCTCAGTCCTCGCTGACTTCCTGCCGCAGATCGTCCAACTGTGCCACGCGCTCTGCGTGGGCGTTGTGCTGGTGGATAGACTCGTCGTTGGACTGTTTCATCGTCACGACGGCGTCGTCCGGCAGGTCCGGGAACGTGTTGACGACGCCCTCGGCAAGCGCGCGAACGCAGTCCTCGACGAACTTGGCGTCCTTGTGGGCCTCGTAGGTCATGTGGTCCTCGTCGGGCCGTTTCGCGAGGTTGTAGATGCGGGCGCTCATCGAATCGCGGGCGACTTCGATGAGTTCGTTCAGGTCGACCTCGGGCGCGCCGTCGCTCTGGACGGTGAGCGTGGCGTGGCCCCGCTGTGAGTGGCCGGCCTGTGGATTGGTTTCAAGGAACTCCTCGATGACATCGTCTTCGACGTTTAGCTGCTTGAGCGTCTCGCGGGCGCGGGAAGCTGACATCCCCTGTGAGCACGGGCAGACGGTCATCCCGGTGACGCGAGCACCGATTTCCTCGCTCGTCCCGTCTTCAGTCGCTGTCGCCGAGGCGATGATGTCGGCAGTCGACTGTGTCGCCATTTCGGACGCCGGCGTGGACTCGTGGGTGACGTACTCCGCTTCCATCCGAACCTCCGCCTTCGTCGTGTAATCGTGCTTCTCAAGCAGGAGTTCGGCGGCGTCGCCACAGACATCCTCGACCCGATAGGCTTCCTCGGAGACAGCGGTTTCCAGCGTCTCGTCGATAACCTCCATATTGCGGGACATATCGGCACCCTTTCGCCAGGACGGCAGGTCTACGAACACTTCGAACTCCGCCATGAGTACGATGGGGTCGCGGTCACGACGCCCCAGTTTGACGAGTTTCTCGACGCCCGTCACACCGACGCGATTGAGACCGACCGTTACGTCCGGACTCGACGCCTGCACGTCCGGGAGTTGTTGACTCATTGCCCTCCCTATGGAAGAGAATCGGTTAGTGCTTTCGAAAGGGTGGGCGGGTCGCCGTGAGTCCCGAAACAACCGCTCCGACCCGGCTCAAAACTGTGTGTTGTCCGGTATTGACTCGTCCGTCTCGAAATTCCGAAACAGCAATTCGAAGTCCGTGGCGTCGAACGAATCCGTGAGTTCGTCAAGTTCCGCGCGGACTTCCTCAAGTTCGGCCCGCAGCGCAGTGAACTCCTCGCTCTCATCGAGGACAGCCTGTGGTTTCGATGATTCCAGTGCAGCGTATTTCGCCGTGAGCGAGTAGCATTCCCGCAGGCGTTCCTCGTAATCGGCGTACAGAAGCAACTGTTCGATTGTCTGGAAGAGGTCCGCCTTCGACACTGGTTTGAGGACGTAATCATCGAAGGGCATCTCGATGATATCAAAATCGGGGTCTACTGCGGTCACCATCGCCACGCGCGTATCGTAGCGCTTCTCACGGATCGCCGACAGCACCTCGTCGCCGGAGAGGTCCGGCATCCGCCGGTCTAACAGGACAACATCGACTGCGGAGTCCAGCTTCGAGAGGGCGGCCTCACCACTGTATGCCGTCTCGACTGTGTAGCGTTCCCCTAACTGGTCCGCGTACACGTCTGCCACCGCTGGCTCGTCGTCGACAACGAGGATTGTCACTTGCCGACCCTTTGTCATTAGCTAGCATATTTACAGCAGAATTGCAAAAGGGTTCCGGCCACCGTTCCCGGGACACCCTGATTGAGAACGGTTACTGGCCGACGATGTCGTCGTATCGTGCCCCAGTCTGTTTCAGCGTCTCCGTCGAGTACAGCCGGCCGTGGTCGTACGGGAGGTGGTCAGTCGCGAGTTCGTCTATCTTCTCGTCCACGATGTCCGCTTCGCGTCCGTGGATCATTGTAAAGAGGTTGTACTGCCAGTCCTGCTCCGGGCGGCGTGGCCGGTGATAGCAGAGCGTGACATAGGGGAGTTCGCCGACTGCCTGCCCACGCTCGTCGAGGGCGTCGTCCGGCACGTCCCAGACGACCATGCAGTTGTTGTCGAACCCGGTGACGATGTGATTCACGACACAGCCGATGCGCTTGATACAGCCGGTTCGCTGGAGTCGCTTGATAGCCGAGAGTACTTCGGACACGTCGGCATCGACAGCGTCCGCCACGTCTCGGTATGGCGTTGCGACGAGCGGGAACCCACTCTGGATTTCGAGCAATAATCGCCGGTCCAGTTCCGAGAGGTCCGCGGCGGCATCTTCGCTTATTCGAGTCGCAGTGGCGTCGGTCGTCTCCAGACTCTCCCGGGCGAACCGGTCACCGTTGACAACCGGGAACTCCAGATCGATGTAGTAGTCAGTCAACATCGGCAAGACGAGTACCGAACAGCCGGTTCGCTCCTCAATCTCGGCCAGAATCTCGTCGCGTCGCTGTCGGGAGCCTGCAGTGACAACAAACCACATATTCCACTCGTGGTCGCGAGCGTAGTTGTGGTTCACCTGCCGGTACCCGTTGATTATCTCGGCAACCTCGTCGAACCGGTCCTCGGGGGCACTGACAGCAGCCAGCGTCGAAGAGCCGATGACCGGCGGATTAAGAACCGGACCGAACCGACGGAAAATGCCGTCGTCACGGAGCGTTTTGACCCGGTCGAGTGCTGTTCCCGCCGAGACCCCCAGCGCATCACCAACGGCCTCGAAGGGGCGTTCCTGAATCGGGAAGTCACTCTGGAACTCATCGATGAGCGCAGCGTCTACCTCGTCGATCTGCTCGCGCCACTCGCCCGACTGGAGACTCATTGTATTCGATTAGGAGTGTAGTCGTGTATCCCTTTCGGGAAGGCGGTCAGTTCTCATAAACTGAGAACAAAACGCAGGGGCTTTTGAACTCTGGCCCGAACACGTTTCCATGGCGCAAGCGACCCGGGAGTACGGCGAATGGCCGCTCAAACGACTCATGACGGAAGTCGTCGGCTCCGGTCACAAATCGGCTGACGATATGTCCCGCACACAGGCCCGGGAGGCGTTCCAGCGCATCCTCGGCGACGAACCCGACCACACGACGCTTGGCGCGTTCTGGCTCGCCAACCGCTGGAAGCGCAACACCCCCGAGGAACTGGGTGCGTATGTCGACGTGATGTCCGAGGAATCGGTCGAGACAGCTACGCCAGAAGCTGACCCTGTCGACTGCGGGGCCAACTACGACGGCAAAGGCCGGTCCGCGATTCTCGGCGTCGGCGCAGGTGTCGTCGCCGCCGCCGCCGGGACGCCCGTTGTCGTCCACTCCGGCGACCGCGTCCCGACGCAGAAGCAGGACGCCTACAAGCACGTGTTAGACGAACTGGGCGTCCGAACCGAAATCGAGCCGAGCGAAAGTGCCGATATGGTCGACGAGGTCGGCTTCGGCTACTACTACCAGCCCGAGTTCAACCCCGGCATCGACGCCCTGTTCGAGCGCCGCGACAACATGGGCGTCCGGACGTTCGTCAACACTGTCGAGACGCTTGCGAACCCCGCCAACGCCAGTGTGCATCTCGGCAGCTTCTACCATCTGGCCTTCGCGAAGAAGATGGTCCGAACGCTCGCCCAGTCCGAGACCAGCAGCGTCGAGCGTGCCCTGTTCTTCCAGGGAATGGAGGGCTACGACGACGTTCGCCCCGGCGAGACAATCGTGGCCGAATGGCCCGTCACCGGCGAGGAGTCCGACGACGAGGACATCGCAGACTTCGAAATCCGCACCGGCGAGTACGGGATGGACATTGAGAGCGAGGACCTGCAGGTCGACGACGTGGCCGAAGAGTCGGCAGCGATAACCGAGGCTGTGCTGGCCGGCGAGCGCGAAGACGGCTTTGCCGATGCTGTCGCGCTCAACGCCGCCCTCCGCATCTATGCCCGTGAGGACGCCGACAGTATTCAGGACGGCCTCGAACAGGCCCGTGAAGCGATTGCCGACGGCAGCGCAGCGGCGACACTCGACGAGCTTCGGACCTTCTAAGCCGGCAACGGCCCACAGAGCGGAACCCACTTCTACCGAGCGGGCGAAATGATTCTGATGGGACAACACGCCAGCGCTCGTGACAGCACTGCGTGGACGGTACCCGCAGCAGAAACCCCCGGAATCCACGAGCTGGTCGACACGAACGGTATCAGGCTTCATACCGTGACCGCCGGGCCGCCGGACGGCGACCTCGTCGTCCTGTTGCACGGCTTTCCGGAGTTCTGGTACGCCTGGAAACACCAGCTCCCGGCGCTCGCGGACGCCGGCTACCGCGTGGTTGCACCCGACCTCCGGGGCTACAACCACTCCGACAAGCCCGAGGGCGTCGGAGCCTATCACATCGACGAACTGGTCGCCGATGTCGCGGGCCTCGTGTCGGCGTTCGACCGCGAACAGGCCCACATCGTTGGCCACGATTGGGGCGGTGTCATCGCCTGGCAGACCGCTATCGACCGTCCCGATGTTGTCGACCAGCTTGCGGTTCTGAATGCACCACACCCCTCGGCATACGAACGAGCGCTCCGCCACTCGGTCGACCAGTTATTGCGCTCCTGGTACGTGCTGTTCTTCCAGCTTCCCGCGCTTCCGGAGGCCAGCCTCGGCTGGAACGATTTCACCATGCTGGAGCGCATTCTGACTGACGGACCGACCCGCCCTGACGCCTTCACCGAGACCGACGTGCGGCGGTACAAGCGGGCGCTCGGGCAGCCGGGCGCGCGCACGGCCGCGGTCAACTACTACCGGGCGCTTGGCCGGCGGAACGCAAAGCTGACGCTCACGGCGGGCGGGGTCGGCAACCGTCCAGTGACAGCGTCAACGCTCCTTATCTGGGGTGTTCAGGACGATGCGCTCTCGCTCGACCTGACCCAGGACCTCGAAGAATGGGTCCCGGACTGTCGAGTCGAGCGGCTCCCGGCGGCGAGCCACTGGGTCCAGTTCGACGCCCCCGAGCAGGTCTCGGAGCTACTGCTGTCACACCTGCCGTAGCCCAGCGCAACGAACAGCCGACACTCCCGGTCGCGTGGCGACGCGTCAGACTCCCGCGTCCCGCCACGCGACAGCTACTCAGACCATGGCGGCGATGGCCTCGTTGCAGTACGTGAATCCTCGGTCAGTGGGCAGGCTTTTCTGCCGGGCTTCCCTCCGATTGAGTATGAGTGACCTGACTGCAACCCTCCACACGACAGAGGGCGAGATCGAAGTCGAACTGTACGACGAGCGCGTGCCGACTACCGTCGAGAACTTCGTCGGTCTGGCCGAAGGGGCCGACGACTACGACGGGACCGAAGTCGGCCCGGGGACCGGCGCGTGGGAAGACCCTGAATCCAGCGAGAAGCGCATCGACCCGCTGTACACTGATATCGACATCCACCGGATCATCGAGAACTTCATGATCCAGATGGGCGACCCGACCGGCACTGGTCGCGGCGGCCCCGGCTACTCCTTCGACGACGAGTTCCACGACGAACTCAGCCACGACGGCCCGGGCGTCCTCAGCATGGCCAACAGCGGCCCGAACACCAACGGCTCGCAGTTCTTCATCACCCTCGACGCCCAGCCCCACCTCGACGGCAAGCACGCCGTCTTCGGGAAGGTCATCGACGGAATGGACGTTGTCGAGTCTATCGGCAGCGTCGACACCGACCGCAACGACGCGCCGACCGAGGAGATGCTGCTGGAATCGGTCGACGTTCACCGGTAACCAGACAACGTTTTCGTTGTTCCGACCGAGCAACCGATAGTGGCACACGTCGAACGACTCACCGTCTACCCCGTCAAGGCACTGGACGGCATGGACTGCGACTCAGTATCGATGCGTCCGGGCGGGACGCTGGCGCACGACCGCGAGTTCGCCCTGTTCGACACCGACGGCGACGTGGTCAACGGGAAGCGAACCCGCCGCGTCCACGACATCGACACCGGCTACGACACCGAAACGGGGACGCTGTCGGTCACCACCGACGGCGATAGCGCGTCGTTCAGACTCCGGGATGCAAGTGATCGCACCCGAGCCGCCGACTGGCTCAGCAAATTTTTCGATGTGGACCTGACCGTCGAGCGCGACGAGACACTTGGGTACGTCGACCGGCGGGAAATGGGGCCGTCGGTCATCAGTACCGCGACACTGGAAACGGTGGCATCGTGGTTCGATGACGTGACTGTCGACGGACTGCGCCGACGACTCCGGGCGAACGTCGAGGTCGGCGGCGTCCCGGCGTTCTGGGAAGACCGCTTCGTCGGCGCGGACGCTCCAGCGTTCCGGGCCGGCAGTGTCCGCTTCGAAGGGGTGACACCCTGCGGTCGCTGTGTGGTCCCGCAGCGAGACCCCGACACCGGGAAGGAAACCCCGGGGTTCCGAGAACAGTTCATCGAACGCCGACAGGAGACGTTTCCGGAGTGGGCCGACCGGGACGCCTTCGACCATTTCTACACCCTGATGCTCATCGCCCGCGTTCCTGAGGCCGACCGCGACGCGGCGCTCGCCGTCGGGGACCCCGTCGAGGTCGTCTCGACGACTGAGACGTAGCGGCGAACAACGGCGAGACCGACAATCGAAAGACGGTCCATCCCGAACGGGGCGTAATGGCAGACGCGGACGACCACGTCGACCCGAGCGAGTTCGGCGAACAGGACGGCCCCCCGGTCGAGGAGAAGCCCTACAAAATAATCTTCGAGGCGAACAAGTGCTTCGGCGCGGGCAAATGCGCCGAGAAGTCGCGCAATTGGACGCTTGACCTGGACACTGGCATCGCCAAGCCCGAGGCGTACTTCATCGACGAGTCAGACCTCGATCACAATATCGCGGCCGCGGAGGCCTGTCCAGCCAAGAAGGACCGGGGCATCATCCACGTCATCGACCGGCGAACGAACGAAGAAATCGCCCCGGACCCAAACGGCGACGGGTCACTCTCCGTCGACTGGTAGCGCAGTTTCTGACAGCGGCCGCTGTTACTCCCACCTATCAATCCACATAAAAACCAGTGCGCGCGGTCAATACCGCCGATAATTCCGTTGTGTGGGGTGGAATATTTGCATTCAGGTAACATTCACTACAGGATATATCATGTAAGATTACTATAGATAATAAACTGAATTTCTTCATGCGAGCAGTTTAATATTTCAAGCTACTGTATGACATAACTTCTATTTGTAGGGGGCAATTTGGGTATCAATATGCCACGTTCAAGTAGCATGGAACGGCGATCGTTTCTGAAAGCAACGGGCAGTGCTGCGGCGGCCGCAGCGCTGGCGGGATGTTCCAGTGATAGTGACGAGACTGAGGGAGCAGAGGAGGGAACCGGCGGCGGCATGGACTCGACAGACGACAGTGGGGGCGATGTCGGGACCGACCTGAAGGAAGAGGGGGACCTCTGGCGGGTCAACACGGGGACGATGACGACGATGGACCCGATCGAGGCGACCGACACCCAGTCGGGAATCGTCATCCAGCAGATGTTCGACCCACTGATGAACTATCCCGACAGTCAGCCCGCTGTAGAGGGGCTTATGGCTGCGGACTATGAGGTATCTGAGGACTTCACAACCTACACGTTCCAGTTGAAGGATGCAACCTTCCACAACGGGGACACCGTAACCGCCAGCGACTTTGTCTACGCGTTCGAGCGACTGACTGCATCTAGCAACTCCAGTCGTGCCTACTTCGTTCTGGACTCGCTGGGCGTGACACACGAGACGACGACCGAGACGGTCGACGGCGAGGAACAGGAAGTGTACCAGTCCGGGACGCTCGGCGTCGAAGCTATCGACGAAACAACGCTCGAAATCCAGCTGGAATCACCGTTTGCATCCACGCTGGAAATGCTCGCGTACTCCTCTTTCTCACCGGTTCCTGAGGGCATGGTCGGCGATATCGAAGGGTATGAGGGCGAGATGACACAGGCCGAGTTCTCCAGTTCGAACCCGGTCGGGAACGGTCCCTTCGAGTTCGACACGTGGGACTCCGGCACTGAGGCCAGGGTCAGCGCGTACGACGACTATTACGGCGAGAGCGCGAGCGTCGACGGCGTCCACTTTGCGGTCATCGAGAACGATTCGGCCAATTACAACTACGCGATGAACCGCAATGCCGACATCTTCGAGCTCCCCACGGCGCAGTACGACCCCGGGAAGGTGTCCGTCGAAGAGGAAGACGACCAGGGTCGTCAGATCGGGTCCTACGGCGAGTTGCGCAACGGCGCCACGGCCAATTACTCCGCTGTATCGAATATCGGGGTGTTCTATCTCGGGTTCAATATGGCCAGCGTACCCAAGCCGGTCCGTCAGGCGGTCGCGTACGCGATGAATCAGCACACCGTTGTCGAACAGGTGTTCAAACAGCGCGGCGAGCCCGCCTACAACTTCACGCCGAAGTCCATCTTCCCCGGCGGCGCCCAGAACTACAACGACCGCGCCGAAAACGAGTACCCGTACGGCTACGACGACAGCCAACTCGGAGAGGCCCGCTCGGTGATGGAAGAAGCTGGCTACGGCGAAAACGAGCGGTTCGCCATGGAGCTGACAATCTACGAGTCCGGTGTCTGGAGCGAAACCGCAAGCATCCTTCGAGACCAGCTACAAAGTGTCTACATCGACCTCGAAGTCAATCAGGCGCCGTTTAACACGCTGCTTGAACGTGGCCGCAACGGCGAGCTAGAGATGTACTCGCTTGGCTGGGTCGCCGACTGGCCCGCCCCGGACAACTTCCTCCAGCTGCTGAACCCGCCACAGACTGACACGAGCCTCGATTTCCCGATTTCGTACGTCAACTGGCAGCCGGAGAACGGCGACGCTGCCCAGCAGGCTGAGGAGGCATATCAGGCGATCGCCGAAAACCCGGCACCGACGGAAGAGGACCAGACCGCCCGGAACGACGCGTACCTCGAGATGGAGAACGCGAACTGGGAAGACGTCGCCATGCTGCCGGTGTATCACGAGCTGACTGAGCTGTTCTGGTACGACCACGTCGACTTTGCTCCGCCTGCCGGGATGGGACCGAGCCGACAGAAAATGAACACTGTGTCGCTCGGAGACAGAGAGTAATCGCGTCCCTGCTGGCGTGACCGTCCCCGTCACGGTTGGTGACGGGAACAACTTCGCAGCCCTCAGAGATTATGAACTCACAAGTACCCGTACAACGGAGACAAGCTAAGCCATGAGCCGCGCTACGTATATGCTCAAGCGCTTGGTACTGTCAATCCCTGTTATCATTTTCGGGACGACAGTAACGTTTGCAATCATTCGACTGGGGCCGCTCAGCCCCGCAGCGGCGATCCTCGGGCCGCAAGGCGATGCGCGCGCGATTCGACAGATCGAGCAACGATTGGGACTGAACGAACCGCTCTGGGAACAGTACTTCGAGTTTATGAGTGACCTGTTCTTGTTCGATCTGGGCCAGTCGTGGGTGGTCAACTCCGGGACGCCGGCCATCGACCTCATCATTAGCTACGCACCGCGGACGATCTGGCTCGGATTCTGGGCGGTCCTGATCGCCCTTGGAATCGGCATTCCGCTTGGCTTCTACGCCGGCCTGAATCCGAATACGTTCTCGGATTACTTCGCCTCCTTCGGTGGGATTGTCTGGCGAGCGATGCCGAACTTCTGGCTCGCGGTCATTCTGGTGACGGTGCTCTCGCAGTCGGAACAGCTGTTCGGGTTCAGCTGGACCAGCTTCATCGTGGAGACGAACGTCGTGACCTCGCCGAACCTCGCCGTGCTCAAGAATCCCACGAGATTGATAACTGACCCGGGACAGGCATGGACCAACCTCGCGAAAGCGACAAAGCAGATACTGCCGCCCGCACTGGTGCTCGGGTCCGCGTCGATGGGGACAGAGATGCGTATCGGCCGAACTGCCGTGCTCGAAACGATCAACTCGAAGTACGTCGAAACGGCCAAGGCCAAAGGCGTCTCACCGCGAGTACTGGTGTGGAAGCACATCTTCCGAAACGCCCTGATTCCGCTCGTGCCGGTGATCACTGCGGAAGCGTTCATCCTGATTGGCGGGTCAGTACTCGTCGAAACTGTCTTCTCGATTAACGGTATCGGTCTTCTGTTCTTCCGGGCGGCAGAGCAGGGTGACCTCCCGCTTGTTGGAACACTGATGTATCTGTTTATCCTCCTTATCGTCGGGCTGAATATCGTACAGGACTTCGCGTACACAATTATCGACCCACGCGTGGGGTACGACGCATGATGGAGACAGAACTCACCGAAGACATCGATCAACCGTTGCGGGACCGACTCAAGGCCCACCCCAGGCCGGCACTGCTGTGGGGGGCCGGGCTCTGTCTCCTGTTGTTGCTTGAGGGACCGACGTACCTCGATGGGCTGCTCGGCGCGATTGGCTTCGGACTCGGGCTACTTCCGGGCGCGCCCGGTGCCGAGGCGTTCGCCAGTGCGTCGGCGTTCTTCAGCGAACTGCCGCACCTGCTGAGCCGCGAACTGATACCCAACCGAGGATACTACGACGGGAGCGCCTGGCAAGGCACGTTCCTCGGCCTTGAGCCGAAGTACGCATGGCTCATTCGCTTCCTGCTGGTGTACGTATACGTTGCAGTCTTGCTGGGCTGGCTGTGGTACGGGTATGTGACGTTCCGCCGGCACTATCGCGCCGCTGACTGGACGCCGACTGACGACGTCATCGACCGACTCCGAAGCCACTACTGGGGCCTGTTCGGACTTGCGGTCGTCGTCTTCTTCATCACGATGGCCGCGTTCGCGCCCGTTGTCGGCCCAACGACGGCCGAAGAGAATATCGAGGGACCGTACTCCCACGATATGCAGTACTACGACGCGGACACGGAAACAGTCGAAACAATTACGATCGGCGAGGCGAATCTCGGTTCCGCTTCCCGCGGGAGCGGTGACAGCAACGTCGGAATCTGGAGTTACGACGACTTCGGGCGGTTCCATCCCGTCGGAACGCTCGTCAGCGGCAAGGACCTGTTCACCTTCCTCGCCTTTGGTGCACGGGTGTCGCTGTTCATCGGCCTCGGATCGATGGCGATTGCAGGCTTTATTGCGACGACGCTGGCATTAGTTACCGCCTACTACAAGGGGGTGACTGACCTCATCGTGGTACTGACCAGTGACTCCGTGCAGGCAATGCCAGCATTGTTGCTGGTGATTCTTGCGACAGTGGTGTTCAAGAATCACTGGATAGCAGAGCTGTACAACGGGGCGATGCTGTTCATCCTCCTGTTCGCGTTAATACGCTGGCCGGGGCTATGGCGAGCGGTGCGTGGCCCTGCGTTACAGGTCGGGGAACAGGAGTGGGTCGACGCGGCAAAGAGTTACGGCCAGCGACCCACTGTGATCATGCGGAAACATATGGCACCGTATATCCTCGGCTATCTCTTGGTTTATGCCTCGCTAACACTGGGCGGGGTCATTATTTCCGTCTCTGCCCTCTCGTTCCTCGGACTCGGGATTACCGCCCCGACTCCTGAGTGGGGGCGGGCGATCAACATTGGACAGTCGTACATCGCCAGTCAGTCCTGGCACATCTCGCTCATTCCGGGTATCCTGATTACGCTGGTCGTTACCGGGTTCAACGCACTGAGTGATGGGATTCGTGACGCTATCGACCCACAGAGCGAGGGTGCTGAAGGCGGTGCAACTGGCGCGGCCGCCGGGGGTGGTGGCGGATGAGCCACACCGAAGACGGCGAGCCACTGCTGGCCGTAGACAACCTCCGGACAGTGTTCCACAGCGACCGAGAGGAGATCCGCGCTGTCGACGGGGTGTCCTTCGAAATTGCTCGCGGCGAGACACTCGGTATTGTCGGCGAATCCGGCTCCGGCAAGAGTGTCACCGCGCGCTCGATAATGGGACTGGTCGAAAGTCCGGGCGAAATCCGCGAGGAGTCGTCCATACGATTAGACGGGAGAGAGTTGACGGCGCTTTCAGAGAAGGAGTACCGGTCAGTTCGTGGCGGGGACATCGCGATGGTGTTTCAGGACCCGCTGAGCTCACTCAACCCGGTGTACACTGTCGGGAACCAGATCATCGAGGCGCTAGAGCTCCACCGCGATATGGAAGGTGCCGAAGCCAAGTCGGAAGCCATCGAACTGCTGCGTGCAGTCGGCATCCCCGACGCGGCGCGGCGTGTCGATGAGTTCCCACACGAGTTCTCCGGCGGGATGCGCCAGCGAGCCGTCATCGCGATGGCACTGGCCTGTGACCCTGACCTGCTCATCTGTGATGAGCCGACGACAGCGCTCGATGTCACTATTCAGGCCCAGATTCTGGACCTGTTGCAGGAGATTCAGACGGAGCGTGACATCGGCATCATGTTCATTACGCACGACATGGGCGTCATCGCGGAAGTTGCTGACCGCGTCGCCGTGATGTACGCCGGCGAAGTCGTTGAGCAAGCACCCGTCAAGGAACTGTTCGCAAACCCACACCATCCATACACGCAGGGACTTCTGCAGAGTATTCCCGGCCGGAACCCCAGTACGGATCGGCTGCCCACTATCGAAGGGGACGTGCCGACGCCGCACGAATCGGCGTCGTTCTGCCGATTCGTCAGCCGGTGCCCGAAGGGCTTCGACGAGTGTGAGCGGGTCCATCCCGCCCACGTCGAGGTCGGCGACTCAGCAGACCACACCGCCGCCTGTCTCCTGTACCCCGAAGATATGCCTACCGACGACACTGTGACACAGCACGAAGCGAACGCAGACCAGACAGGTGCCGAGGCAGACGAAGCGCTGTCGGCAGACGACTGGCCGGCTGCGAAGCGAAACGCCGGAGAGGATACCAGTCCGGTCGGGTCCGACGACAGCGATGCCCGGGCTGATGGTGGCCACGGCCACAGTGCCGGGGACACCGGCGGACACAGTGAGGGAGGTGACCCAGATGAGTGAATCAGTCGTCGATACCGTGTCGCACCAAGCCGACGAGACGTTGCTCGATGTACAGGACCTGAAGACGTACTACGAAGGCGGTGGACTGCTCGGGGGAGACCCGGTGAAAGCCGTCGACGGCGTGAACTTCGAAATCTCACGCGGCGAAACATTCGGGCTAGTCGGTGAATCCGGCTGTGGCAAGACAACTCTGGGTCGGACGCTCATCCAGTTGGAGACGGCTACGTCTGGGACGGTCTCCTTCGATGGAACCGATATAACCGAGCTCAGCGGCGGCGACCTCAAGCAGTGGCGCCGCAACGCCCAGATGGTGTTTCAGGACCCCGAGTCGAGCCTCAACGACCGGATGACTGTCGGCGAGATTATCCGCGAACCGCTGGACGTTCACGAACAGGGCACGGCCCGCGAGCGTCGGGAGAAAGTGCGGACACTGCTCGATCAGGTCGGGCTCATGCCGGAGCACTACTACCGATATCCCCACCAGTTCTCCGGCGGGCAGCGACAGCGCATCGGCATTGCTCGCGCACTCGCACTCGAACCGGAGTTCGTCGTCCTCGACGAACCCGTTTCGGCACTCGACGTGTCCGTTCAGGCCCAGATACTCAATCTGCTGGAGGAGCTCCAAGAGGAGTTCGGTCTCACGTACCTCTTCATCGCGCACGACCTGAGCGTGGTCCGGCACATCTGTGACCGCGTCGGGGTGATGTATCTCGGGAACCTCATGGAAGTCGGGCCGACGGAACAGTTGTTCCAGAGCCCAGAAAACCCCTACACGCGCGCATTGCTGTCGGCGATTCCAGAACCGGATCCGACGGTTCAGGTGGATCGGATCACCCTGCCGGGCTCACCACCGAGTCCACGGGATCCGCCGCAGGGGTGTCCCTTCGCAACGCGGTGTCCCGTCCGGATCCGCCCGGAAGACATCGAAGCCAGCGACGCAGTGTGGGACCGGATTCGAGAGTTCCGTGATGTCATTCGCGAGCGGTCGCGCGCGGAACAGTCGATCGGTGAGCGGCTCAAGGAACGACTCGGGTTCGACACCGCACTGGCCGACAGTGAGGAAATCGTCGAAGAGGAGTTCAGCGACGTGACCCTTCCGCCGGACGTACAGGAGCACGTCGAGCAGGCGGCGTCGTATCTCAGTGATGGCGACCCCGACGCCGCTCGTGCCTACCTCAGAGAAGTGTTCGGCAGTCAGTGTGACACCGAAACGCCGCAGTACTACGATGTCGACGATGGACGGATGAGCTTCTGTCACCGCCACGCACAGGAGCACGTCTCCCCTGGCGACGAACTCCGCCAACGTGGCTACGACACGCACGATGGATAACCTGGCGGGAAAGATACTCGATCTGCTGTGGTACGCCCTCGGCGTAACGCTCACAGCGACGCTTATCGGTGGCGTGCTCTCGCCGCTCCGTGGCGGTGGCTGGGTGACAGTGAAATTCGCACTGTTTTTTATCGGCTTCGCGCTGTTTGGCTACGCCTCGGTCACACTGTGGCGTGCGCCATCTCTCGATTCCGATGAGTCCGATGAATCAGACGTGTCGTTTGGCGTGTCAGCGCGGGAGCGGACGCCGTTCGAGTCGGTGCTGGCTCGTGCCGTGCCACCCCTCGATACGCTCGCCCCACCCGAAGACCGATTCTCGCCGCCAGTGAAACTCTTTGTTGCGAGCCTGTTCGTCCTCGGGCTCTCTCTGAGCATGGAAGTCGTCTTCGGCGTCCGGTGACACCACCATTTACCTCCCACGGGCGTAACGACTGGATATGGTTAAGACAGGTGGCGAGGGGACGGACGACCTCGAACGGCTTGCCGCTGGTTCGGACGAGCGCAAGGCATCGTGGAAACAGACGCTAGAAGAGACACAGGCACTGGCAGACCAGCGGCGGTCTAACGGCCGCGAGGCCGTCGTCGTCCCGGCCGGGGATGCGGGCCTGCAGACAGTCGACGACGGTGACGGGCTCGAACTCGTGTTCGTCATTCCGGGCAACAAGGCCGAAGACGTGACGCGGCTAGTCGAATCGAACCCCCTCGAAGCGTATGACGTGTATCGGCGGACGGTCGGAGAACAGGTATTTCTGGCTGTCGAGTACTTCGACCCAGACGCCGCCTCGTTGTTCATCGCTGGCGCGTACAAGCTCCAGGATGCCGGGAACACGGTTACCGCTGCGAACGACGGCGCGACGTTCCAGACGATGCTCAGAAAACTGGACGGGACCCCGGTCGCAACGTTCAACCACGCGGACCGGACGAAGTTCCTCCCAACAGACAGGCTCCCTGTCGACGAGTAGGTATCGGCATCGGAGAGAGTGACAGCCACGTCGATGTGTCACGGTCCGTATCCAGTGTCGCCGACGTGACGGCGGTGGGACACGATAAGGCATCTCGCAGCCCGAGACCGAAAGGACCATTCACTAGCCCCCGCAGAGTTCAATCTGCGCGAGGGTAGCCGAGCTTGGCCAAAGGCGGTGGGCTTAAGACCCGCTCCCGTAGGGGTCCGTGGGTTCGAATCCCATCCCTCGCATTCTGCGACGAGTGGACATGAGGAGCGATATTTGCCACAGTAGTCCACAAGAGACAACCCTGACCGCTCGTCTGTGACACACTCGACAGTCCGACTTGGCCCAGATGTGGCACAGCCTGTGTGGGTTAGGGCTTCGGGTACGGCAGTGACAGGCGATTCGACCGGAGAGTGTCCGGACACGACGCGTTTTTGCACCTCTGTGGCCTATACCGGCGTAATGACTGATGTGCCAGATGACGTTGCCGAAGCGTTCGACCGACACGATGCACTCGTCTCGGCTGGAGATAGCTACGCGGTCGAGACGACGAACTTCGACGGCCGCGTGACCGCGTCTGAGGGCGAAGAGTGGCGGACAAACTACGAGGTGACGGTCAGAGCGCCGTCGCTACAGGCCGCGACAAGCGATGAGGTTGGTGACGCCGTCGTCGATGGCTGGCTTGAGACGCTGGAGCGACGGCTTGAGGACGCGCCGAAAGCGACCCGAACCGCTGTCGAGCTGGACGATTACAGCGTCGTTGAGGCCGGCGAGCAGGTCGTGGTCACGTTCCAGTACACAATGGGTGGCGAACGGCAGGCCGCGGACGTCGCCAAAACCTTCGTCGAGTACGTCGAGGGGACGTACGTCGAGGGCGTCATTCCCGGCTACGACTATGTCGGCGTCGTGGCTGACCTGCTCAATTCGGCGAGTACCGGCGGGAGCGAGGGGTCTCGCGGCGGGACACCACTGTAGTTGTACATGTCGAGCACGGAAACAGGGTAACAGCCAGCCTCAGTCCATCGCGATATAGGTCTGTGTCGTTTCGACACCCTGGATTTCCTGGATGTGTGTCGCTGCGACATCCTTGACTTCGGCGGGCGTCTCCACGTTCACTTTTGCGATAAAGTCGACGTCACCAGCGACGATGTGGGCCTCGACAACGCCGTCAACGGCTTCGATGTCATCCTTCAGACGGTCCGCGTCACCAGTGTGGGCTTTGACCATCACGTAGGCAATGACCATGTTCAGGCACCTCCAAGCGCAGTCGCGCGTTCTGATTCACCGACAACGATACTACGAACGTCAGAGAGCGTCCCGAAGTCGGCCAGTATCACGACCCGGTCGCCGGCCTCCAGCGTTTCGTCCGGGTCGGGAATGGCGAGCGGGTCCTCGCCTTTCCCGTGCGCCATTAGCCGGGAATCCGATGGCAGCTCCAGCTCCGACAGCGAGTACCCTTCCATCGGCGATTGTCTCTGAATAGTAAACTCCACGAGCTGGAGGTTCTGTGCGATGTCGGCGACCGCGCGGATGTTGCCGCCAAGCAGCGCGTTCTTTGCGGCGATAGCACCCAGCCGTTCGGGGTAGATGACCTCGTCAACGTCGGAGGCGTAGCGTCGGTAGATCTCCTCGCGGTAGTCCTCGTCGATACGCATAACGGTTCGACAGCCGTGTTCCTTGGCGATCATACAGGCAACGAAATTGTCGTTCAGGTCGCCGGTGAGCGCGCCGAGCGCGTCGGCAGCTTCGAGGTCGGCGTTGCCGAGCGTCTCCTCGATAGCGCCGTCGCCCGCAATTACCTCGAAACCAGCCGTTCGCGCGCGTTCGACGGCGTTCTCATCGCGCTCGATGAGGACAACTTCGTGGCCACTCTCTTGCAGGACGCGAGCCGTCCGCAATCCGACACGACCTGCACCCACGATAACGAATCGCATACACCCTCCTATGGGGCGGGGGTGAATAAAAGTACCCACCCGGTGGAACCACCGGACGCCTTGACCACGATATCAAACAACAAGGCTATTGTTGTCGACTGACGGAAGCTTTTTCGTGCTATGACACGACACACCACAATATGGTTAGCGCGTTTATTATGATCAAGACCGCTGCTGGCAAATCCGAAGAACTCCTTGCGGCAGTTCGTGACGCCGAGGGCATCACCGAGGCACATATCGTCGCCGGGCAGTACGATATCATCGGCGAAGCGACGGGTACGGAAGTGTATGATATCATGCAGTCGGTCTCGGGTCACGTCCGAGACCTCGACGGCGTCGCCGACACGCGCACGTACATCTGTTTGGAGTGAGCGCCCCGCGTTGTTCCGACACGGCAAAGGGACTTGCCACCCTACGGGGAACATGGTCAGTGTCGCCGGTATTATCGGCCTGCTCGTCATCGTGCTGGTCAACAGTGCTGTGACGGCGCTCATGACGCGCTTTTTCCGCGTCCGCTTGAACACGCGGTGGGGGAGCCTCGTTTACTCGCTGCTCCTCTGTCCGGTAGTCATGGTCGTCATTCTCATCGTATTGAGCGGAGTGTTCAAACTCGGTGCAAATCTCGGGAGCCAGACGGCTGTCCTCCTCGTGACTGTCGTTATTCCACTCGCTACCGGGATTACGTTCGATTACTTCTGGATGCCAGCCCCCGACGAGGTCGAACTGCCGGCGTCGATGGATTAATCGAGAATCGCTGCCCGGACCCGTTCGTACACCGTGTCTGGGTCGGCGGTTGCGTCGACGCGAACGAACCGCTCCGGGTCGGCTTCGATAAGTCGCTCGTAGTTGTCACGAACCGTTGTGAGATACTCGGCGGTCTCAAACTTGTTCGTCGCGCCGCTTCGCCGTGCGGCGGTTTCGGGATCGAGGTCGAGATACACGGTCCGGTCCGGCGGGCGGGTCCAGGGGGCATGGACTTCTCGGACGTACGATAGCGGGTCGTCGAACGTCCCACTACCTGCGAGTGTCGCACCCTGATAGGCGTACCGCGAGTCACTGTAGCGGTCGGAGACGACGAGCCGACCCTCGTTGAGTGCCGGTCGGACCGTCTCCGAGAGGTGTGCGGCGTGGTCTGCCGTATAGAGGAACAGTTCGGCCAGCGAGTCCGCGTCGTCGTTGTCGATGGAGCGCTGGACGGCGTCTCCGTACCAGGTATCCGTCGGTTCGCGCGTGAACACAGTTTCGCTGGGGACAGCGTCGTCGCTCCGGAGCCGTTCCCACACGGTCGTCTTGCCGCTCCCGTCCAGTCCTTCGAGCGTGACGAGCATACCTCACAATCTGTGTGGGGGGACGTAAGCGCCCCGACCTGGTCGGTGCATCCGTAGACTGACACAAGTGACCGGACTGCGGGCCGGTCGGGCAAAGAAATACGCCCACCTTTACGGTTCTACCGACCGTATCGGAATCCATGGATGTACTTGTCGTTGGCGGGACCGGATTTATTGGACAGCACCTGTGCCGTGCGCTTGACGAACAGGGACACGCTGTCACTGCGCTGTCCCGGTCTCCGGAGGACGCGACACTCCCAGACGGTGTCGAAACCGTCGCCGGAGATGTCACAGACTACGGTAGCATCGAGAGCGCGTTCGAGGGTCAGGACGCGGTGTATTATCTGGTCGCACTGTCGCCCCTGTTCAAGCCGGATGGCGGCGATAAGATGCACGAACGTATCCATCTCGGCGGGACCGAAAACAGCGTACAGGCCGCAGAAGAGCACGGCGTCAACCGATTCGTCCAGCTGAGCGCACTGGGTGCAGACCCTAATGGCGACACGCATTACATCCGGTCGAAAGGACAGGCCGAGCAAGTCGTTACGGGGTCCTCGCTGGACTGGACCATCTTCCGACCATCAGTCGTCTTCGGCAAGGGCGGGGAGTTCGTCTCCTTCACGAAGCGCCTCAAAGGGATGTTCGCGCCGGGTGTCCCGCTGTATCCGCTTCCCGGCGGCGGTAGTCAGACAAAGTTCCAGCCCATCTGGGTCGGTGACCTCGTGCCGATGCTCGTCGACAGCATCGAATCCGAGGAACACGTCGGCGAGGCCTACGAGATCGGTGGGCCGGAAGTACTGACACTCAGAGACGTGACCAATCAGGTGTACGATGCA
The DNA here is from genome assembly GCF_000011085.1 of Haloarcula marismortui ATCC 43049. NCBI lineage: Archaea > Methanobacteriati > Methanobacteriota > Halobacteria > Halobacteriales > Haloarculaceae > Haloarcula > Haloarcula marismortui. The sequence goes on along the minus strand of NC_006396.1, from coordinate 2,907,513 downwards.
GAGGGGTCGTCGGTAAGCATCGTTCCCCTTCCGATGCCGCTCGCGAAGGTCGGCCTCTCTGTCTTGGGAAGCGTTGGCTTCCCGATGGGCGCTGACCAGTACCGTTCGCTCAAATTCGATAACAGTCCGGCAACAAACGATATCGACGCGTTCGGCGTCAGTAGTGGCTCTTTAACGACACTCAGCGGATACCTCCGCGGATAATCACTGGTAGTAGCCTCCACCTATAGGGGTTTGTGTCAGAATAGATTTGTTTTCAAGCGTGGCTTTCAGGACTGAGAGCCGGGCAAAACACTTATACTCGCCATCGCTCTTTGACCCTTTAAGCGGAGAACCATATAATGAAACTGGCGATGATCGGCTTCGGGCAGGCCGGTGGCAAAATTGTGGACAAATTTCTCGAGTACGACAAGGAAACCGGCTCGGGAATCGTCCGCTCGGCTGTTGCGGTTAATACAGCAAAAGCAGACCTGCTTGGGCTAGAACACATTCCGGAAGAGAATCGAGTGCTCATTGGCCAGGCCCGCGTCAAGGGCCACGGCGTGGGCGCGGACAACGAACTCGGCGCGGAAATCGCCGAAGAGGATATCGACGAGGTGCAGGGTGCGATTGACAACATCCCTGTCCACGAAGTCGACGCCTTCCTCATCGTCGCCGGTCTCGGCGGCGGGACCGGATCGGGCGGGTCGCCGGTCGTCGCAAAACACCTCAAGCGCATCTACACCGAACCGGTGTACGGCCTGGGCGTCCTGCCGGGCAGTGACGAGGGTGGCATCTATACCCTCAACGCCGCCCGCTCGTTCCAGACGTTCGTGCGCGAGGTGGACAACCTGATGGTGTTCGACAACGACGCCTGGCGACAGACTGGCGAGTCCGTCGAAGGCGGCTACGACCACATCAACGAGGAGATCGTCCGGCGCTTCGGCGTGCTGTTCGGGGCTGGTGAGATCGAGGCTGGCGATAACGTCGCCGAAAGCGTCGTCGACTCCTCCGAGATCATCAACACGCTCGACGGCGGCGGCGTGTCCACCGTCGGCTACGCCTCCGAGGACGTCGAGGTATCCTCTGGCGGCGGCGGCCTGCTCTCGCGGTTCAAGGGCGACGACTCGTCAGACGATAGCATGGATACGGCTAACACGACGAACCGTATCACGTCGCTCGTTCGGAAAGCCGCGCTCGGCCGGCTGACACTCCCCTGTGAGATCGAAGGTGCAGAGCGTGCCCTGCTCGTGATGGCAGGGCCGCCAGAGCACCTGAACCGGAAGGGGATAGAACGCGGCCGGAAGTGGCTCGAGGAGCAGACCGGTTCGATGGAGGTCCGCGGTGGCGACTATCCGACTAACGCCCCGAAAGTGGCCGCATCCATCCTGCTGGCTGGCGTTCACAACGTTCCACGGATCAAGGAACTCCAGCAGGTCGCCATCGAGGCACAGGACAACATCGACGATATCCGTAACCAAAGCGAAGATAACTTAGAGGACTTGGTCGAAGACGACGAAGATGAACTTGATCCGCTATTCTAATAAGACCGCCGTACTCCTCTGTGTCGTCGCACTGCTCGCGACCGCCGGCACAGCGAGTGCATTCTCTGTCTCTGCCGACGGGGTGCCAACCGAGAGTGCCGTCGGCGAAGAGGTGTCGGTGACGTACACGATAGACGACCCGTTCACCGACGCACCGAACGAGTGGACGCTCGCCGGTTCGACCGAACTTCAGAACGTTAGCTGGACGGTCACTGTGTTGCGTGCGGGGAATCAGGTGAATCAAGAAACCTACGGCGACCAGTCCTTCGAACAGGATCTGGAGATCGATAATAACGGTGACCAAGTTCGCGTCGAACTTGTCGGCACGACGCCGGCCATCTCGAACTACACGTATGAGCCGGCGCAGAACTATCAGGTCGCCGCGCTCAGTCGAGTCAGCGGCAACAACGAAGAGGAGTTCCGCAGCGACACCGCCCACCACTACACCGAAGAGAGTCAGGCGGCCAGGCAGGCAATCGACGACGCACAGGCTGCAATCGACGCGGCCGGTGGGAACGAAGGCGCTGAGGAACTGGTCAGCAGCGCTATCTCCTCATACGAGAACGGGAACTTCCAGAACGCTCAGGACCTCGCCGGGCAGGCCGAGAGCCAAGCACAGCAGGCCCAGCAGAGCGCTCAGACCCAGCAAACGCTGCTGCTGGTCGGTGGCGGACTCATCGTCCTCCTGTTGCTGGTCGGTGGCGGCTACTACGCGTACGCCCAGATGAGTGAGGACGAATACTCCAAGCTGTAATGCGTCTCGCCGTCCCCGTCTCGGGGTCTACCCCTAAAACGCGACTCGCATCCGTTCTTTCTCCCGACGAGCGCCGTGATTTTACCGAAGCGATGCTTGCAGACGTCGTCGACGCAGTGACATCAGCGGGCCACGAACCCGAAGTCATCTCGACAGCGCCCCTCGACTGTGCCGTTCCGGTCACCGTCGACGACCGCGGGCTTGATCCGCTCGTCAACGACCTGCTCGCGTCGACGGTGACTGACGACGAAGGGGCACTTGCCGTCGTGATGGCCGACCTCCCGCTTGTGACCCGGGAAAGCATCGAACGACTGCTTGCTCCCGAAGCCGATGTGGTGCTGGCTCCGGGTCTAGGCGGTGGGACGAACGCCTTCGTCTGTCGGCATCCGGAGTTCAGGGTCGACTACCACGGCGCGTCTATCCGCGACCATCGGGAGACCGCCCGAGACGTGGGAGCCAGCGTTACCGAAGTTGACTCACGGCGGCTTGCGACCGACATCGACGAACCGGACGACCTCGCTGAGGTGCTGCTACACAGCGACGGCGCGGCCGCCGACTGGCTCAAACAGTCAGGATTCGAGCTGACAGCCACCGGTGGACGGGTCGACGTGGAGCGATTTCGGTAGTTTGACCGAGGTCTCAGCCGCCCTAGTATCAATACTGATACTTCCGAGTTTACATTTAGGTAGTTGCAGACTACTATCCATATGTGACTATTTCTAGTGTCAAGCAGAGCTATGGGGCCAAGCTCGGTGTCGGATACATCGCAACGGCTACCCTGCTTATCACTGTCGGGGTGGTAACACAAGATGTTGCATCGACAGTCGTCGCCGGCATCGCCGGTTTACTGACGCTTGGCTCGATCAACGCAGCCGAAACGGTTGCCAGCATCACCGAGTTATCAGCACAGACACAACGGGTGGCAGACGGAGACCTCGATATCGAAATCGACTCGACGCGTACCGACGAGTTCGGGGACCTTGCTGACTCTATCGAGCAGATGCGCGTCTCGTTGCGCGATCGACTGTCAGAGATGGAGGCCGCGAGGGCAGACCTCGAACAGGCACAGACTGACGCAAACGAGGCACAGGCAGAGGCAGAGGCTGCTGAGGAGGAAGCCAAGGAACTCGCCACAGCCTACCAGGACATTGCAACAGAGTACGGGACAGTCATGGCAGCCGCCGCAGACGGCGATCTCACGCAGCGTGTCGATGTGGCCACTGAGTATGACGCTATGGAGACCGTCGGCCAGTCGTTCAATAGGATGATGGATGAGTTACAGGAGACGATCGAGACGGTCACCGCCGTTTCGAAGCGTATCACAACTGAAACTGACGAGATAACCGAAACGAGTCGGCGAGTCCAGCAGGAGGTCGACGCGGCTGTCGAAACGGTCGCCGATATCCAGACGCAAGCAACCGACCAGCAGACAAAACTCGAATCAGCTGCAGTCGATATTCAAGACGTGAGCGCGTCAGCAGAGGAAATTGCCGCAACAATTGACGACCTTGCCGACCGGAGCAGTGAGGTCGAGGAAGCCAGCAGTGACGCTCGGACAGCCTCGGAAACAGCCCTGACGGAGATGGACCAGATACAGGCTGATGCAGCTGACGCTGTCACACAGGTCGAAACCCTCCAGCAGCGAATGGCCGAGATAACGGACATCGCGGATATCATCTCAGAGATCGCGGAGCAGACAAATATGCTGGCACTGAACGCGTCGATAGAGGCCGCTCGCGCTGGTGGACAGGGCAGCGGTGCGGACGGGAACGGGTTCAGCGTCGTTGCAGACGAAGTCAAGTCACTTGCGGAAGAGACGCAGTCGCGGGCTGACGAGATAGCAACGGTCATCGCGGAGGTATCTGAGCAGACAGAGGAGGTGACTGACTCGATACAGGCGACGGAGACGCGAGTCGAAACTGGTACTGAGACCGTCGAATCGGCCCTGTCGGAAATTGCGACAATCGCGGAGGCCGTCGACGACATCTCAGCCTCCATCGAAGAGATGCGAGAAACTACCTCGGAGCAGGCAGACACCGTTCAAGCGACGGCCGACTCGATAGCGGATGTCACCGAAGCAAGCGCGGAGACAGCGACGACTGCGGAAGAAATGTCGACACAGATCCGTCGGCAGCGGGACGTCGTCAAGTCGATTTCCGACTCACTCGATTCCTTCCGTGAAACCGCGGTTGACGACCTCGAATCTCGAGTTCGACTGTTTACCATTAACACAGATACCACAGCGGCAAGCCAGACGCGCGCCGTAGGGTCGCCGTCAATTGGAGGTGACGACTGATGGACGCCGTTTCAGTCGTGTACGGGATAACCGCCGCTGGCTTTGCGGTCGGTGTCGCCATTGTCGGGTTCCTCTATGCGTCGCTTGAGGGGTCCGACGAACGGCCAATTCTGGCGGCACTAGCGCTTATACCCGGGGTTGCAGGTATCTCGTACGTTGCGATGGTGTTCGGTATTGGTACCGTAACCATCGGCGAGACGACGCTTGTCGGGTTCCGATATCTCGACTGGGTGGTGACGACGCCGCTGCTGGTCGGGTTTATCGGGTATACTGCCGGCGCGTCGCGACGCGCGATTTTCGGGGTCATGGCGGCAGACGCCCTGATGATACTTGCAGGCGTCGGGGCGGTCGTCGCCGCCGGGACACTGAAATGGGCACTGTTCGGCGTCTCGGCAGTGTTCCACATCTCGCTATTTGCCTATCTGTACCTCATCTTCCCGCGCTCGGTTCCGGACGACCCACAGCGTATCGGCCTGTTTAGCCTCCTCAAGAACCACGTCGGGCTGCTGTGGATCGCGTATCCGCTCGTCTGGCTTGCTGGCCCCGAGGGACTTGGATTCGCGACCTACGTCGGTGTCAGCATCACCTATGCGTTTCTCGACCTGCTGGCGAAGGTCCCTTACGTGTACTTTTTCTACGCCCGACGGCAGGTGTTCGCCACGAAACTGCTTCGGGATTCGGGTGACACCACAGTGACGCCGGCGGACTAAGCAGTAGCGGGCACCGAGGTGTCGTCGATCACGCGGCACTTCGGAGCTGATAACGGTTCACAAGTAACCGGCGTGTCACGACACACTGATTCTGTTGTCATGTGGCCAGTTTCGACCGTCCACAACTACTGGCACAGGCCATCACACACGACTGAAGGTTTTTGTCCGTGGGGTGCCCACCCCGGGACGTGATACCCGGCACGGACGCGTATGACATCGCTATCGAGATTTCGGACGCCGACATTGAGCGACTGCTGTCGGTGATGCCCGAAGATGTCGAGGCCGCGTCGGCGCTGTCCTACTGCCGGAACGTGTTCTTACCCCTGACGACCGCCTGCCGCTACACCTGCACCTATTGCACGTACTACGACCCGCCGGGGCAGGCAGAGCTGATGGACCGCGAAGAGATCCGGGAGACCTGCCGCCGCGGGGCCGACGCCGGCTGTACCGAGGCGCTGTTTACCTTCGGCGACGACCCGGACGACCGCTACACCGCGGTCCACGACCAGCTCGCCGAGTGGGGCCACGACTCCATCCACGAGTACCTCCGGGAAGCCTGCGAAATCGCGCTGGAGGAGGGGTTGCTCCCGCACGCCAACCCCGGCGACCAGACACGCGAGCAGATGGCCCACGTCGCCGACCTGAACGCCTCGATGGGCGTGATGCTTGAGACGACCACAGAGGTTCAAGCACACGGTGGCCCGCGGGCGAAAAACCCCGGTCAGCGACTCAACACCCTCCGGGTGGCCGGCGAACTCGGCGTTCCGTTCACAACGGGCATTCTCGTCGGCATCGGCGAGGACTGGCACCACCGCGCAGAGAGCTTGCTCGCTATCCGAGAGATGCACGAACGCTACGGCCATATTCAGGAGGTCATCATCCAGCCCGTCGTCGAGAACGAGCGCTGGCAGGGCGGCTCCCCCGACTTGGCGACAATGCGCCGGGTGACAGCAATGGCCCGCGCGGCCCTTCCCGAAGAAGTGTCCGTACAGGTCCCCCCGAACCTCGCGCCCGCCCGGGACCTGACTGACTGTGGTATCGACGACCTGGGCGGCGTTTCTCCGGTCACAGTCGACCACATCAACCCCGAGTACGAGTGGCCCGCGCTGCAGGAACTGACCGCCGTCGCCGAGGCCGCCGAGGTGCCACTGAGCGAGCGGTTGCCGGTCTACGACCACTTCGTCGACGACGGCTGGCTCTCTGCCCCCATCGAGGCGGCTATCGAGGCCGATAATGACGCCGGCGACCGGTTCCGGTCGATACTGGACCGGGGTGTGAATCCAGTGACGCTGTGACTCCGGCGGCCAGTCTGCAGGTGAACGGTCGCCACGGCCAAACAGACACTGGACAGCAATCACCTAGCAGTCTAGGCGGTATCTACACATACGCTGGCGTACCAATATATATCATGCCTGGGCGTGCCTCTGACAGCAGTTCTAGGCGGAATACTCTACCACACCGGCCACGGCCAGTGCCCAGCCGTGGTCCACTAATTCAGTCGAGTAATGGCGTTCCGTCAGCCCGTGGTCCGAGTTGCGGGCCGAGCACGTCGGCGTCGGGGTCGATAACGCGGCGCTGCTCGTAGTCCGTCGAGCGCTCGACGGGCGTCCGGCCGATGGCAGTGATCATGTCGGCGTACTCCTGAAACGACCGGAACTCGCCGTAGTCGCCGCCGGCGCGCTTGGTGATCTCTTCTGAGAGAATCGTCCCCATGAAGTCGTCCGCGCCGCAGGTGAGCATCTTCAACCCCTGCGTGTCACCGTATTTGACCCACGAGGCTTGGATGTGGTCGACGTTGTCGAGGAAGAGCCGTGAGACGGCGATCATCAGTTCGTCCTCGTCGACCGTCGCGCCGCCGTCGACCATGCCACGTTCGTACAGCGGCGTCTCCTCGTGGACAAAGGATAGCGGGACGAACTCTGTGATTGCGCCGGTTCGGTCCTGCAGGTCACGGATGCGCTGCAGGTGCAGCGCACGGTGGTACTCGTTCTCGACGTGGCCGTACATCATCGTCGAGGTCATATCGAGGCCAACCGACGCAGCCGCCGCCATCGCTTCGAGCCACTCGTCAGTGCGGATTTTTCCCGGGCAAATAACGTCACGGACCTCGTCAACGAGGATTTCGGCAGCCGTGCCGGGGACGCTGTCGAGCCCGGCGTCTTGCAGTCGGCTGAACACCTCCTCGTAGGACCAGTCAGTGCCCCGGCGGGCGTGATAGGCTTCCTCCGGCGTCATCGAGTGGAGATGGATGTCGCCGACGTTCATCGCGTCGAGCTGTTCGCAGTATGTGGCCGGGTCCGTCTCGTACTCGTCGGGCGAGCGGTAGTTCAGGTCTCCGCGGTCGCTCGTCTCCAGTATCTCCCGGTGTTCGGTGTCCAGCGCGAGCGCAGGGTGGAGTCCAGACACCGAGCAGACCTCGTAGATGCCCCGGTCAAGAGCGTCCTGTACGATTTGACGGGATTCGCTCGGCGTCTTCGTGAAGCCGCCGTGGTCCTCCTGATAATCGCTCCGGAACTGCTCGGAGCGGTCCTTGAAATTACAGAACAGGCAGCCCGTGTTGCAGGCCGTTGTGACGTTGTTGTTGAGGTTCGCGACGAAGGTGACCTCGTCACCGACGACCTCGGCCCGACGGCGGTCGGCCGCTTCGAGCACCTGCTCTTTCCGGTCGTGGTCGATACCGTCCCGGTCAGTGCCCGTGGTAAAGAGTTCGACGGCGTCGTCAACTGTCAGTCGCGTCCCGTTTCTCGCCTTGGCGAGGGCGTTCTCGAACGACTGGTCAGTCGTCGGACGGTGCTCGAACTCGGTGGAGCCGTCCGGAGTACCGACGGTCTCTGGGACGTCCGGCATTGCTGGACAGGAGGGAAAGAACGGTCAAAAGCGTATGGGTACGCACACGGATCACAAGGTCGACAGGGCCCCGTGTTCCGGGAGACAAGCAGCTGCAATTCCGGGAACACTCCATCAGGTCGGCAATACGCCACCGACCCAGCCCGCAGTCTCGACGATAACCCAGGCAACGAAAGCCGCGTACGCGCCGAGCAACGCATACGATTCGAGTTCGCTCAACACAAGGTCGGTTCGGAGGACGGTGAACAGAAGAATCGTTGCCCCGGTCAGGACGCCGAACATCGGCACGGCCATCGCGAAGTCGACGGTCCACGTGCCGGCAATGAGAACGCCAAGCGGGATAGCGACAAGCAAGTCGAACGTATTCGAGCCGAGAACGTTTGCGAGCGACGTGACCCCGCGGTCGTCGCGGGCTGCTCTAACACTGACGAGCGTGTCGGGGAGACTCGTCGCCGCCGCGAGAATCGTCACACCGAGCAGAAACTCCTGAACGCCGGCGGCCCGACCGATGACTCTGACGGCGTGGACGAGGTTCTCCACGGCCACGAGGATGACAGCCAGGCCCAGCAGAAGAAAGAGCCACTCCCGCCCGACCGAGATGTCGGCAGTCCAGTCCTCTTCGGGGTCGTGGTCGGCCGTATCCTGATACTGGATGAAAACGTACAGTCCGTAGAGCGCGAGCGGAATCGCCGCCAGCGGCCGCGTGATAACGCCAGTGAGTGTGGCCTCACCGGGATAGTAGATGACCGCAAGCGCCATCGTAATAAGCAGGACTGAGACGGCGAGCATGTAGAACTGCGCCTCCTTGTAGACGAGTGTCCGGCTCGATTCGAGTTCGTCGTCCGTGGCAATACCCGCAGCTGCGGGAATAATGAGAATGTTGAAGATTGCCGACCCGACGATTGCGCCGACGCCAAGCGGCATTGACCCGCCAAGCGCCGCGACGACGACCGTCGCGACCTCCGGGAAACTTGACCCGACGGCAACGATGATCGCGCCCTGAACGACGTCTGGGAGGCCGTAGTACGTCGCGAGCCGCTCGCTCGATGATTCGAGCCAGTCGCTCCCTTTCCATATCGCGACCGTCGCGGCGACGATGATCGCAGCCTCGACCAACAGACTGGAAGCCATCAGACAGTCAGTCGACGGCCCGACAGAAAACCTTGCCTTCCGAGCGCGAGTGATACTGTCTGTGAAGAATTTCGCTACCGCGAATATCTTACAATAGTTACAGCCGACAGTATGAGAAACGTCTTTGTCCCCGGCGCAAAAGGCGGGCACAATGACGAGCGTCAAGGAATTTCGCGTGGACGAACCGGCGACGGCCGAGGGGCTTGGCCGCGGCGCGTTCGTGTTCACGGACGACTACTCCGTATTCGACTGGGGGAAGATGCCGGACCAGATCCCCGACAAGGGCGCGTCGCTGTGTACGATGGGCGCGTACAACTTCCAGCTACTCGAGGAGAACCACGTCCCGACCCACTACGAGGGCGTGAGGCTCCCCGACAGCGACGAGGTGCGTGACCTCGGCGAGGCGCTGTCGGCCGACGCCGCCCCCGAGGAGATGGTCATCGAACTCACGCAGGTCCCGGACCTCCCCTTCGAGGACGGGAGCTACGACTACGACGCCTACCACGCGGGGGCCGACGAGAACTACCTCATTCCCCTGGAGATCGTCTTTCGGAACCGGGTCGGCGTCGGGTCGTCACTGCGGTCCCGGACCGAGCCTGCCGACCACGGCCTTGACTACGACACCTGGCCCGAGGAAGTCGTCGACCTCGACGAGCCGATCGTCGAGTTCTCGACGAAATACGAGGAACAGGACCGGTACCTCGACCGCGAGGCGGCCGACCGGATCGCCGGCGCGGCCAGCATCGACCGCCTCGAAGAGCTGGCTCGGGCAGTCAACCACATCGTTACGGAACAGGCCGCCGAGGCCAACCTGATCCACGAGGACGGGAAAATCGAGTGTCTGTACTACGACGGAGAGATCCGCGTGGCCGACGTGGTCGGCACGTTCGACGAGAACCGCTTCTCCTACGAGGGACAGCAGGTCTCGAAGGAGGTCATCCGCCAGTACCACAAGCGAACCCAGCCCGAGTGGGTCGAGGCCGTGGGCGAGGCGAAAAACGAGGCCGATGTAGAGGGCGTCGCCGATTGGAAGGCGCTCTGTGATGAGTCACCGGAACCGCTCGATGACGACGTAATCAAAGTCGCGCGCGACCTCTACTGCGCCGGCACAAACGCCTACGTCGGCGGCGACGTGTTCGACGCGCCGTCACTCGACAATGCTGTCGATGCCGCAAGCGAACTCTGACGCCGGTGTGACACGGCGGCGCTGCCGCCTCGCCGACAATCGCCGGTGCTGATATACCACAGCAGCCCCTCAACTGTGGCACATGGAGGAGGTCGTCAGCGAACTCATCGATATTATCGTCGCTACCGACGACCAGACGGTGTCGCTGATACTCCAACTCCGGAACCCACTTCTCACGAAGGTCCTGACCTCGGTGACCGGGCTAGGTTCGGCGGCGGCGGCAGTCGTGTTTCTCGGTTTCTTCGGTCTGGCCGGCTGGGAAGACGAGCTCCTGATGGCTGCCGTGGCGCTGGTGCTGACTGGCGTCGTTGTCGGGGTGCTTATGCAAACAGTGCAGCGGCCGTTTCCGCCTGCCCCGGTGTGTATGACCGGGGACACCGGCACCGTCGCCACGTCGTTTCCCTCCGGTCACGCGGCCGCCGTCGTCGTCTTTGCAATGACAGCGCGCCAGTCGCCGCGGCTTCCGTTCGGCGTCGTCGCCGGCCTCGCGGCGACGGTGTCGTTCTCGCGGGTCTATCTCGGCACGCACTACCTCTCAGACACCGTGGCTGGCGTGGCTATCGGGGTACTCGCGTTCGCCGCCGCGAAGCGACTCGTCGACCGGTCCGACTTCCTGTCGCGAGCTCGACCGGTTCTGGACTGAACCACGGCATATGTCTGTGCGGCCCGGAGTCCAGTTTTTGTGTCGGCAGGCCTGCTTTGCAACACATAGAGGGAGCCGACCGCTTCATGTTCTGGATGCTCTCCGAGACTGTCGCCACCGCGGGGTGGCGAATCGATTGCCGCAGTTACAGCCAGAAGGATGGCCCGTCAGCAACAAGCAAGGCTGACATGCGAGCACGCACCGTCGCTCGAAGCGTTCGCGGCGTCACGTCCAGAAACAGCCCCGTTGCGCCACCGTTTCCGGAGTGAGACGCCGAGCGGCGGTGTCTCAGTCGTCGGCTTCGAGTTCGTCGTCCCCGGCAACGAACTCGCCAAGGCCGTCGATCGGACGGTCGGGGTTCAGCTGGTCGAGTTTCTCCGGTGCACCAAGCTGGGCCGAGGTTTCCTCGGGGTCCCGCAGTTTCGTCCGGCCACGATGGACGTTCACCTCGTCGTCGAGGTGGAGCTTGATGGCCTCAATGAGTGCCTCGGCTTCGAGCGGCTGGCCGATCTGCTGGAGCTCCTCCTCAGTGGCGTCGTCGGGGACGTTGAACGCGCGCTGGGTGATGATCGGTCCCTGATCCAGATCCGTCGTCACGTAGTGGGCGGTGACGCCAGCGATGCGGACGCCCTCCTCGATAGCCTGCATATATGCCGACGCACCGGGGAAGGCGGGGAGCAGGCTCGGGTGGACGTTGATGATCCGGCTCTCGTACCGGAAGACGACATCGGGCGAGAGGATGCGCATATACCGGGCCAGCGCAATGAGGTCAGCGTCGTACTGTGCGAGCAGATCGAGCAGTTGGTCCTCGTCCGGCGTCCCCTTCTCGTCGCCGATGTCGTGGAACGGAACGTCGTATTTGGCCGCCAGCGGTTCGAGGTCGTCGTGGTTCCCGATGACCACCTCGATGTCGGCCCCGAGGTCGCCGTTGGCCCACGCCTCGAACAGCGCCTCCAGACAGTGAGACTCCTTCGTGACGAGGACGGCGATGGTCTGGGTCTCGCGGTCGGCGGGGAACCGGACCTGCACGTCGACGCCGAGTGCGTCGCCCAGTTCGGTGAGGTCTTCGCGGAGTTTCTCCTCCGTCGTCACCATCCCGGACGTGTCGACGCGCATGGTCATCCGGAAGACCCCTTCTCGGACAGCCTGATCGAGGTCTTCGATGTTGATGCTGCGCTCGAACAGGAGCGAGGTCACTTCGGCGATGAGGCCCGTGTCGTCCTCGCCGACGACCGTAATCTCAGTCAAATCGCGAGTCACGATACCCACCTTCGGACAGCGTCGTCATTCATTTGACGCAGAGTCGGCAGTCCCACGGCAAAAGCCTTCGTTTTCCACCGAGCGTGGCCGCCAACCATTTGTGTGTTAGTCCGTGAACGTCTGGTCGTGATGAGTGATTCGCCGACCGTTCTCTGTGTCCAGCCGGACGCCGACGAGCGCGCCGAGACGGCCGACGCGCTTGCCGACGCCGGACTCGCTGTCGAGGGAGTTGGGTCCCTAGATACGTTGACCGCAGCACTTGACCGGTCGGTCGACTGCGTTGTGACGGCCTTCGACCTTCCAGACGGGGACGGGTTCGACGTGGTAGACGCGGTCCGTGCAGTGAATCCGGCCTGTGTTGTGACTCTCTATACGGAACACGCGCCGTCGGACCTCCCCCGCGGCGGGCCCGAGCAGGTCGTCGAATACGTGCCGCGGACGGTTCCGGAGTCCCGGGAGCGGCTTGCAGATGTGGCTGCCATGGCTGCCGCCGAGGTAACGCAGGCGGCCTACCCGGTTCCGGAGACCGAGACGGAGCGGCTGGCCGCCGTCCAGCAGTACGATGTCGACCAGTTGGCGGCAATCGACGCGTTCGACCGGCTGACGGCGCTTATGACCAGTCACTTCGACATCGACGTGGCCTTTGTCGGCCTCATGGACGAACACGAGGAGCGGTTCGTGGCGTGTGAGGGAGCCAACTGGCGGACCCTCGCCCGCGAGGACACCATCTGCACCCATACGATTCTCTCGGACGAGACGATGGTCGTCGAAGACACCCACGAAGACCCACGCTTTGCCGAGGTCGACGCGCTGAAACGGCTCAATATCAGGTCCTACGCCGGCGGCCGAATTACAGACAGGGAGGGGAACGCAATTGGTGCCGTCTGTTGCACCGACGGCGAACCGCGGCGTTACACGCAGACCGAACGAGACGACCTCCAGCGGTTCGCTGACGAGGTTGAGGAACAACTGCTGCTGCGACGCCGGCTACAGGGGGACCGCTAATGGCACAGCAACAGGACGACCGATACACGTTCGACGACCTACCGCTGAATCCAGTCGAGCCAGGAACGAGCCTGCTCGTGACCGGGCCCGGTCTGAGCGGCGCGCGGGAGATGGGACTGCGACTGCTCTGTAGTCCCGATACCAACGGCGGGACCGTCCTCGTCGCGACAGACAGCGACGCCACAACGATGCTCAAGGACTTCGAGCGCCACGGCGGTGCGCTCGACCGCGAGCGAGTTCGTGTTATCGATTGCGCACAGGAAAGCGGCGACCTGTCGGAGGACAACGTGTCCACGGTCAACACGCCGGCGGACCTGACCGGTATCGGTATCGAGTACTCCGGTCAGTACGAGTCGACGTACGCCAGCGGCTACACGCGAGTCCGCACCGGCATCATCACGCTGACGCCGTTGCTCGTCTACAGCGACGACGTGCGGGCGGTGTACCGGTTCCTCAACACCATCACCGGCCGGATCGGAACTGCGGATGGGCTGGGTATCTGTGTGCTCGACCCGAACGCCCACGAGGAGCAGGTCGTCGAAAGCGTGGCACGGTTTTTCGACGGGCGGGTGGATATTCGTGCTGATCAAGGCGACCTTGATCTCCGAGTGGCCGGCCTGCAAAACCAGCCAACCAACTGGACGCCGGTCGGAACGTGACCTGCCGGGAGAACACAAGCGTTTTCTCCGCTGCCCGCTCGCTTGCCAGTAATGACTGCCTTTACCGCGACCGTCACCGTCCGCCTCAAACGGGGCGTCCTCGACCCCGAGGCAGAGACGACACAGCGCTCGCTGGAACGCCTCGGCTTCGACCTGAACGACCTCCGCTCGGCGGATGTGTTCGAGCTAGATCTCGACGCCGACAGCGCCGACGACGCGGCCGAGCGCGCCGAGGAGATGGCCGAGCGGCTCCTGGCGAACCCCACGATCCACGACTACGACGTCGAGGTGACCGAGACAGAATGACCAGCACCTCGAAACTGACGGCAAAGGTCTGTTCCCACACGGGGTGGGTCGCGTGACCATTGCCGTCATCCAGTTCGGCGGCTCGAACTGCGACCGCGACGCCGTCCAGGCTCTGGAATCGCTGGGCTTCGACGCCGAACTCGTCTGGCACGAGGACGGGCTTCCCGAGGATGTCGAGGGCGTCGTCCTCCCCGGCGGCTTCTCCTACGGCGATTACCTCCGTGCCGGCGCGATGGCCGCCCGCTCGCCAATCATGGCCGACGTCCGCGAAGTCGCAAGCGAGGGAACGCCGGTGCTTGGCATCTGCAACGGCGCGCAGATCGGTTGCGAGTCATCGCTGACCCCCGGCGCGTTCACGACCAACGAGAGCGCCCGCTTCCAGTGTGAGCACGTCCACTTGCGCGTCGAGAACGCCGACACGCCATGGACCAGCCAGTACGAGGACGGCGAGGTCGTCGAACTCCCGATCGCTCACGGTGAGGGCCGCTATGAGATCACCGACGAGCGTCTGGATGAACTCGAAGCCGAGGACCGGATTCTGTTCAAATACTGTGACGAGGACGGGACTGTCACACCCGAAGCGAACCCGAACGGCTCGAAGCACAGCGTGGCCGGCGTCACCGGCGAAGCCGAACACGTCGCCGTCATGATGCCCCACCCGGAGCGGGCGACACTGTCGGACCTCGGTCGGACTGACGGCCGCGGCGTTCTAACGGGCTTCGCTGAGTAACGGTCACAGACGAAACTGTCACTGCGGCGGTTTCATACGCGACTGGGGCATATCCGAACAGCCACGCCGCTATCTGGTTGTGTCTCAAAGGGGAAGGGACCAGCGGAGCGTGTGACATAGTCCGGCGGCCCCTATATTGCCTTGGCGGTCAAGCCGTATAAATACATGCGTACCGGAGTGGAAGTGAAATCGAGGAGGACAAAGCGTTTGGCTGCGGCTGATGGCGATAGAGTACATCAGCCACTCGCATTTGCTCTCGGCAACGAATCATCGCTAACAGGGCGGCCTTCCCCCGCTCGCGTTGTGTCGAGCGCTAGTGCCTCTCAGGACAACGAGCCGCGAGGGTGTCCGCTACCGCTGTCGCCCGTACAGACCTAACAGAATAGATACGTCGGTTTATCCATCATAAATTATATTTGCTGTTGGGTCAACGCTGTATCTATGCCGATACAACGACGAGAGTTCATTGCAGCAATAGGGACAGGCGCGTTAGCAACTACCGCCGGGTGTGCGCAGTCCGGGGAAGGCAGCGGCCAGACCGAAGCGGAAACGGAAGCGGAATCCGGGGGCGGCGGTCAGCCAGGGGTGGCCGGCGAAACCCTGACGCTTACGACAACAACGAGTACGTACGACACGGGCCTGCTCGATGAGATCCACCCCGACTTCGAGGATATGTACGGCGTGTCGGTCGATGCAGTCGCACAGGGGACCGGTGCGGCTCTCGAATCGGCCCGCAACGGTGACTCGGACATCGTGATGGTCCACGCCCGCGGCCTCGAAGACGATTTCATGCGCAACGGATACGGGATCAACCGCCGGGACCTGATGTTCAACGACTTCGTCATCGTCGGCCCCGAAGACGACCCGGCAGGGATTCAGGGCATGGGTTCGGCCACGGAGGCACTGACAACTATCGCCGAGTCGGAGTCCCAGTTCGTCTCACGCGGGGACAACTCCGGTACCCACACCAAGGAACTCAACCTCTGGGAAGCGGCGGGAACTGAACCGGGCGGAAACTGGTATCAGGAGACTGGGACCGGCATGGGTGAGGCGCTGAACATCGCCAACCAGCAGGGCGCGTACACGCTCTCGGATCGCGGGACGTACATCTCCCAGCGCTCAGAGATCGACCTCGTCATTCTGGTGCAGGGGCCGATCGAGGACGGACCAGAGATCCTCGCGAACCCGTACGGGATTATGGCGGTCAATCCCGGCGTCCACGACAACGCGAACTACGATCTGGCAATGGCATACATCGGCTGGATCACCAGCCCCGGAACCCAGGACGCAATTTCGAACTATCAGGTCAACGGCGAACAGTTGTTCTTCCCGGAAGCCGTGTCCGAGGACCCCAACTTCCAGCAGTACGTGCCAGAAGGATGGAGTAGCGACGCAGGCGAGTAAGCGTGTTCCTCGATTCAGTCGGATACCTACCGATGACCGTCGTCGCCCTTCCGTTCCGGGAAGGGTACGTGTCGAGTATCATTTACGTCTCACTATACGTGAGTGTCATAGCCGTGACACTGAGCACGCTGTTCAGCCTCCCGATCGCCGTGGTGATGGGGTTTTCTGACTTTCCCGGCAAGCAGTTCGTGAAGTCAGTCATCAACACTGGGATGGGGTTTCCAAGCGTGGTCGTCGGTCTTCTCGTCCTGTTTACCGTCTCGAACCAGGGACCGCTGGGGGATCTAGAGCTGATATTCACCAAGGAGGCGATGATCATGTCTCAGTTCGTCCTGGCAACGCCGCCGATTACGGCGATCAGCCTCGCGGCTATCAGTGGCGTCGACGACAAGGTCCGCGACGCCGCACACGTTCTCGGCGGAACACGCCTCGACGTGGCGCTAGTCGTACTCAAGGAGGCCAGATACGGTATCGCAACGGCAGTGCTTGCGGGCTTTGGCCGTGCCATCAGCGAAGTCGGGTCCGTGCTCATCGTCGGCGGGAATATCACGAGCGCACGGGGCATCTCGAAAACGCGGACGCTGACAACCGCGATTCAACTCGAAGCCCGACAGGGACAGTACGAGACGGCGATGATTCTCGGGGCCGTGCTGGTCACGCTTGTGTTGACGGTCAACGCTATCGTCATCCGACTGGGGGACCAGGGGGTGCAGCGATAATGCTCGATGTCACGGCGGTATCACACGCCTACGGAGACGACTACGTGTTCCGGGACCTCTCGATCGGGATCGAACCCGGCGAGGTCGTTGCCGTCATCGGTCCATCCGGCGTCGGGAAGACGACGCTGCTCCGACTGCTCGCGTTCTCACTGGAACCGGACGAGGGAACCATCGGCTTCGACGACACGGACGTGTGGGCCGTCGACGAAGCGACACGGCTCTCGCTGCGTCGGCGTATCGGCATGGTGTTTCAGGAAGCGAGTCTGTTCGACGCGCCGGTCGCTCGCAACGTCGAATACGGGCTTCGAATCCGCAGGTCGTGGACAGCCAGACTGCAGCGCGAACTACAGTCCATAGTTCGCTCGAACGGCACCGCGGCGGCCGTTCACGAGGCCCTCGGCGTTGTCGGGCTGACCGAGAAAATGGACCAGCACGCGGATTCGCTCTCGGGCGGCGAGGCCCAGCGGGTGTCGTTCGCCCGCGCGCTGGCCTACGACCCGGACCTGCTGTTACTCGACGAACCGACATCGGATCTGGACCCACGGAACACCGCCGTTATCGAGGATGCGATAGCCGAGGCCCGGAACCGGGGTATCGGTGTCGTGGTGGCGACACACGACATGCATCAGGCGGAGCGGGTGGCAGACCGGGTCGCAGTGCTACTCGACGAGCAAATAACTGAAATAGCCCCGACAGAAGTGATTTTCCAGAACCCATCGGACCACCGCACCCAGAAGTTCATCTCCGGAGAACTGGTCTACTGACCGCTTCATACCCCACTCCGATCACCGGTGGAAGATAGGGCTGGTCGGCGGCAATACCTTTATCGGGGAACGACATTGTCGAGATATGGATGCGACTGCGGACGTCGAAGTGCAACTGGAGCAGGGCGACGTGGCGCTGACCGCCCGCGACCGGACGCTCCTGCAGGCGGTCGCGGCCCACGGGTCGCTGAACGCCGCCGCCGACGCGCTGGGTCGGTCGTACGCCCACGCCCAGCGCCGCATCGTGGAACTGGAAGATGCTTTCGGCCCGCTGGTCGACCGCAGTCGAGGTGGCAGTGGTGGCGGCGGCAGTGAACTCACGGACGCTGCTGAGCAACTACTGGCCCGGTTTCAGCGGCTACAGGCCGATTTCGACGGGGTAGCGACGGCGGAAGAGACAGTCCTGCGAGGGACTGTCGTGGACCGTGACGGGGAACTTGCGACCGTCGAAACCCCGCCGGGGACGGTCCGGGCCATCGTCGACACTGAAGCGTGTCCCGGTGACGCGGTGGAGGTCGGCATCCGCGCCGACACGGTGACGCTGAACGCACCGTCCGAGGCCCCAGAGTCGACGGGGACAAGCGCACGCAACCAGTTCGCGGGCACCGTCGAGCGTATCGACGAGGGAACCTCTATCGCGCTTGTTGCGCTGGCTGTCGACCCGACGACGACGCTGTCAGCGCTCGTGACCGACACAAGCCTCGACAAACTTGATATCACTACGGGCGCGGAACTCGTCGCCTCGTTCAAAGCGACCGCGACCGCCGGCGTCATTCCCGCTCTCGACCGGTCGCTGTCGGATGAGTCATCGTAAGCAAGTGAACGGCGGCGTAAGAGGAGCCTTAGAGACCCCAGCCGGACGGCAGCAGGTCGGACTGGCAGGCACTGCAGGCGACCATTCCGTCGCCGTCGATGCACTGTCGCTGTTCACCGCACAGGTCACACTCCGTGACCGTCCCGCGTTTATTGAAACTTCGGCTGTTCTGGTCACCGTTCGGGGTCATATCGAACAGTATTATGCGCGAAAGACGGATAAGCGTTGGTCGACAGGCCATCACACGGTTTCTGGCGCTCGCAGTGCTTATCGAGCGAGCGGGAGCGAGTAGCTGCGCTCGCGTTCGATGACAGCGTCCCACGTCGCCTCGCACTCGCAGCTCACCTGCTCGAACACCGACGGGTCCTGCCGGAGGTCGAAGTCCTTGATAGCGCGCTGGACCTTGTCGTCACACTCGCCGCAGTTGTGCGGGCCGCGGTCGCTGCCGTGGCCGACCGGGTCCGAGACGACGATGACGTCCTCATCGGCGGTCGACTCCAGCACGTCGGCGACCGACCAGAGCCACGGCGGTCGGTAGCCGCCGTCGTGGTACAGCTCCTCGACCATCGTGTATCGCTGGACGTTACAGGGGTTCATCGAGACGGTGTGACAGCCGTCGACGGCCGCACAGCGTCGCACCGACCGCTTCATATCCTCGACGGCCTCGGCTTCGGAGAGGAACGGCGGCTTCATCAGGAGGTACGCCTTGACGCCGGCACCGGCGGCCTGCGCCGCCTCGGAGGCCGCCTCGAAGTCGGCAAAGTCGAAGTACTTGTTCACGCAATCGTGGCGGACGCGGTCGGTCGCCGTCTCCAGACCCACCGCCACGTCCGTCTCCAGACCTACGTCGACGAAGTCGCCGACGGTCTCCTCGTCGATGAAGTCCGGCAGTGACTCGACGACGATGCGCTCACGGTCGGCGAAGGTTTCGGCGATAGCCTGACGCGTTTCCGCCGGGACTTCGCGCTCGTCGAGGAAGCTCCCGGAGGTGTAAATCTTGATGAGGCCGCTCTGCTCGTCGCTGTTCTCGCTTTCGTGGTCCAGACAGTGCTGAATCTGGGCCATGAGGTCCTCGTGGGCGACGCTGCCGCCCTCGACGCTCTCGGCGACGTAGCCACACATCGTACAGCCGCCGGCACGTGCCCACCGACAGCCGCCGGTGTTCAGGATGATAGTCAGGCTCTGGTAGACGCCGTCCGGGGTGTTGTCCTCGTCGAGCCACACGCGGGTCGGCTCGCGAGGGTCATAGGTCGAGTCGTTGCGCGACCGGATGTCACGCATCACGGAGTTGTGGGCGTCCATGCCCTTGCCCTCCTCGTAGACTTCAGGACTGGGCTTGCTCATTGGGGCGAGGTAGCCGATGAGCGCGTAAAGCCGCTTCGTTACTGCCGGGATTGTGGGTCGGTTCGGTCTGAAAGGGCGTCAGAACGGTGGGCCACGAGCCACGCCAGTCCGGCCAGAACAGCCCCAACAGCGTTGGCCACGAAGTCAGCGCCACTTACACCGCGTGACGGGACGAGCGCCTGCAGGAGTTCGACCCCGGCCCCGTAGCAAAGGGAGACAATCACGAGTGCTGCAACCGTCGTCACATCGCGGGCCTGCCGGCCCCACGCGAGCAGCACCGCCAACGTGCCGTAACTCGCCGCGTGCACCCACTTATCCAGCGCGAAACCGAGAAGTGCGGGGACCTGCTCGCCCGCCCCTTCTGGAACCGGAAGCAGTGATGTGACCAGTACCAAGAGGGAAAACCCGATTGCAGGGAGGTAGCGGCGGAACCCCGACACGTCCATACTGGCGGTTTTCCCGGTGCGCAAATAAGTCGGACGGTCAGGGAAGCCGGTAGCCGATTCGGAACGAATCCCAGCGGACCCTGTTACCGCTCGTCGACGTGTCGCATCTGGACGGCAATACCGCGCGTCGAGGACCGCATCTCCGGGCCGCTCATCTGGGCGCGACCGATGCCGAAGGCCGCATCACCCTTAATCACCACGTCATCGCCGACGCGGATGTCGTCGCTGGCGTCCGTGATCCCCGGCGCAAGCACCGAGCCGTGAGGGACGAACGGCTCGATTTCGACGGTTTTCGTCGGTACGTCGCTCTCGACCCAGCGGCGCGCGCCGGCGGTGGTCAGCGAGAGCACGCCGTACTGCTGGGCGAGCGCCGCCAGTTGCTCCCCGTCGGCGTCATCGGCACGCAGTTGCGGATACCGCCCCTGCGTCGACAGGTCGTCGAACAGTTCGTCGCCCGCGCCTTCGCCGAACTGGTAGTCAGCAACGGCGCGGATAGTGTTGTGTTCGCGCTCGCGTTTCGGATAGCGGTCCCAGCCCTCCAGTTCGGCGGCGAGGTTCCCCAGCGAATCCGCCGTCGTTGGGTGGTCGGTGACCGTGTAGGTAAACTCCCGGTCCAGCGAATCGGCCACGCGCTCGCAGATGTCGCGGTAGCCTTCGCCGGGAACGTGGGCAATAATCTCCGGGTAGTCGGTGCCTTCTAAATAGCGTTCGAGCACGCGGCTGACGAACTCGATTTCAGTGGCGTTCCAGTCGCCCGTGACCACGGAGTCGTAGTGCTGTGCGGGGTAAGTGAGTTCGAGTTCTTGCGGAACAACACCGATGGGCGAGGTCATCGAGACGACGTGGGCGCGCCACTTGATAGCGTCGTGGTACTGTTTGTGGCTCTGTGAGTCGCTGTAGGGTTTCCGTGCCGAGCACGGGACCAGCACGAGCGGGCGGTCGTCAAAGCGGGGGATGTAGCGGTCGGTGACGCGCTCGGCGAAGCGCTGGATTTCGACCCGCCGGAGCGAGTCGTCACTGGCCGCCGAGAGGTCGGCCCGCCGGATGAGCGGCGTTCGCTCCTCCAGATAGCCGTACCCCTGATCCAGCCGTCGGAACGTCGCGGTGAGCCAGTTGTCCTGTCTGGCCTGACCCTCGACGTAGTCACGGAGGCGACCGTCACGAATCCGGCGGCGGACGCGTCGGAGTTCCGCGGCGAGCGCGTTGACGTTGTGTTCAGCGCAGTCCTCGCGGTCGAACTCCGCGCGTGGCTGCTGGCAGGCCGGACACGCACACGGGAGTTCGTCGAGGTCTTCGAGGAAGTACGCCTCGTCGGTCGTGAGATACCGGCCCTCGGTCCCGCGGACGACGGCGCGGTCCGGGTCGACGAGGTCGACGCCAGCGTAGACGAGCGTCGCGACGTTTCGCGGCGTTGCAACGCCGGGCAGATAGAGCGCGGTGTCCGCGGGAATTGCCTCACGGACGGTCGTAACGGCATCGACGAACGCCGACGCGTGCCCGACATAGCCGGGCGCACCAGCGAGAACGTAGGCGTCGCTGCCGTGGTTGGTCGCGGTATCAGGGGAAACAACGGCCGCACTTGGGAACTCGACATCCGGATAGTCGACGGCGAAAGCCTCGGCGACTTCGTCCGGCGTGCCGGCGGGGAGTCCGCGGTGGGGCAAGACAGTGAGCAACGAGTCGTCGCCGTCGGGAGCGTCTCGCTCGGTAGACCAGCGGCTTCCGGCGTCAGCAAGGACGTGTCGGCAGTCGCCCGGCGTCTCAGTGTCCACGTCGTCGACCAGCGCTGGCGTCGTCACGGAGTCGGCGAGGCGCAACTCACCCACTCGCGCGGCGCTGTCGCGCTCGTGGACCTCGAAGTAGTCGGTCATGCAATGGCGTCAGCCGCGCGCGACCAACTATCTTGCCTTTGGGCCAGCACGACCCCGCGAGCAAAAAGCCGTTCAAATCCAGCAAACGGCATCCTGATCGGGAGTTATGTGACCATGATTATCGCAAACAAGCCGCTATTCGCTGATTAGCTAGGTCCTAACTAAATCCATCGGGGATGACAGACGACTCGTGCAGCGACAGACACGACGAGACGTGTTGCTCGCTCTCTCGGGGACAGCCGTAGCGCTGGGGGGCTGTTCGACCGGCCTCTCCTCGGGGGACTCGGGTGCGAGGGCCGTGTCAGATGAGACGGAGCCGACACCAACGGAACAGGTATCGGGGTCACCAACAGAACAGGTATCGGAGCCACCAGGTAAAAACAGGGCCGCAATGTTCGTCCATCTCGATACGCTGGCCGCGATACAGTCACGTGTTGAGAACGGCGACAGCCCGTGGACGGGGGCCCACGAGGCCTTCATGAGTGATGTCCGCGACGCGATGGCAGCGGATTCCGAGAGCGTCACGGACAACGGCGACGGCCACGAGTTCAAAACGAAAGGACCCGAAGACCCCGCGGAACGCAAGGACTACGTTGCCGCCATCAGAACCGGAGACAGAATACGGGATCTGGGCCTCGCCTACCAGTACACCGGTGCGGATCAATACGCCGAGAAGGCCGTCGAACTGCTGGACCACTGGTTCCTGCGGTCGGAGACCTATATGGCTCCTGTAAAAACGAACAGCATTGAGCAGTTCATCACGCTCCCGAAAATGTGGTGGGGCGCGGAACTCGTTCGCGGCCACGAGGCGTGGAGCGACGACAGTGTCGGCGCGGAGGCCGACCTGCAGGAGTGGGTCCGGACGTTCCTCGACGACGTGGGCCACAACATTCCGACCGCGATGGGGCAACAGAACATCTTCAACTGGCAAGAGATGACCCACGCCGCCGGTTCGGTGTACCTCCGGGACTGGGACCGGTTCCAGAAGGCCATGCGACGGAACCGCGAGACGGGCTTCACCCAACTCCGCGAGGACGGCCTACTGGAAAACGAAATCATTCGTGCGTCGAGTCTGGCGTACTCGCTGTATGCGGCGAAGGCACTGATCACCGCCGCGGAACTCAGCCGACTCTACGCCGAGAGACTCGACGGCCCCACACTGTACGAGTACAAGAAATTCGACGGTGACAGGGGTGCTATCGAGCGGATTCTCGACGCCCACGCGCCATACGTGGCCGACCCAGAGGCCTGGGAGGCGATGGGTGAAGGGGACCCCGACCGGTTTGTCAACAGTGACGGCTTCCCCGCCAGAAAGCAGGAAGCCGCGTCCTCGCTGTACGAGGTGGCCTACTCGTACTACGAGAAAGATACGTATCTGAAAGCGCTCAAGCAGAGCGGACAGCCAGTGAAGAACGTCCCGACGTACGTCTCAGCCCAGCAGGCGGCAATTGACAACCCCGACCGGCCACATCGGGACGAACGCATCCTCGGCTGGACAACGTTCACGCACGGCGAGCGGTTCCGGCTTGACCTGTAACAGCGTTGTTTCCGGAGACGCAGTCACACCGCCACGTTTTGGATGCCAGCGGCTCTAAGTCCGGTATGAATGTTGTCGTGACCGGCGGCCGGGGGAGTTCCGGGCGCTGGATCGTCGACCGTCTCGTCGGACCGCACGACGTAACAGTGCTTGACCGCCGTCTCCCCGATGACGAGGGTCATCCGGCTGTTGAGTATCAGGCGCTCGATCTGACAGACGCCGGGGGCGTCTTCGACACGCTCACCGCCATCGACCCGGATGCAGTGGTCCACTGGGCGGCGATTCCGGTAGCTGGGAACCATCCCGGTGTAGACCTGTTCCAGAACAATACGCTGGCGGCACACAACGTCCTCTCGGCGGCTGGCCGTGTCGGCGCTGACGTGGTGCAGGGCTCATCTGATGGTGCGTACGGCTTCTTTTTCGCCGAGGAGACCCCCGTGCCAGATGAACTCCCGATTACGGAAAAGCACGCACGCAGGCCCGAGGACGACTACGGGCTCTCAAAGGTCGTTACCGAGGAAATCGGGAAGACGATTGCCCGCCGGGACGGCATCTCTGTGGCGTCAATCCGCCCGTCGTGGATACAGATTCCCGGGGAGTACCCCTGTCGGTCAGAGGACTACGTTGACGACCTCGCGGCTGGCGCGGGCAACTACTGGTCGTACGTTGACGTACGAGACGTAGCCGACCTCGTCGAGGCCGCGCTCACCGCAGATGTTGCGGGGCATGAGACGTTCAACTGCGTCGGCCCCGACAACGCGCTGGGCCGACCGCTGGTCGAACTTATGCGCGACCACTACGGTCGTGTGCCGGACGACTGTACAGTCGAAGGGGACGCCGCGGCGTACTCGACAGCCAAGGCCACGGAACGGCTGGGTTGGGAGCCGACCCGTTCGTGGCGTGAGGCTGCCGATGTGGACGTGGATGTGCCGACAGTCTGACCCGCGGCGAGAAGATTAAAACGGATCAGTCGCGGGCGTGCAGGTCTCGCAGGCGAACGCCCTCAGGCACGCGGTCAAGTGCCGTTGCTGGCCAGTCGTCGTGGACCAGTGTAAAGGACACGTCGGGGTGGAGTTCGACCAGCCGTCGGACTCCTGTAGCCGCGGCCTCGTAGGCAGCCCGGTCGGTCCGGTCCGGCGTTTCCGCGGTCAGCGGATAGGTGTCAGCGAGTTCGCGCGGGTACGGACCGAACGGGGGCAGGACGCCCCAGCTCTCGTCATACTGTGCACTGGAACTGCCTTCGGTCAGCAGCACTTCCTCGCCCTCGACCGGGAGGCGCTCCAGTCGGTCCTGATGGCGTCGGACCTCGGGCCGGCGGGCGCTTTCAGTCGAGGTGTAGAAGAACGCGTCCTTCGAGACCGGGTCGGTGCGTTCGAGTTGCTCTGAGTGGTCGAGCAAGGCGCGGTAGCCGTCGAGCATCTCCGGATGACCACGGGCGCGGCTGTCGACCAGTTCCATGAGGTTGCCCGAGCGAATCGCTTGCTTGACCGTCCGGATTTCGCCGTAGGTGACGTGGAGGTTGTGTCGGGCGAGCAGTTCCTCGCGTGCGTCGGCGTCCATCGCATCGAGTTCCGCCGGCGTGTGGTCGGTACAGACCGGGCAGTGACACGGGAAGTAGCTCAGTTCGTCGAGCAGTTCCGTCCCCTGCACCGTGAGATAGCGGTCGTCGCGGGCATACAGCGCGTACGCCGCCGAATCGAACAGGTCACAGCCAAGCGCCGCCGCCATCGCGAACATCATCGGGTGGCCCGCGCCGAACAGGTGGACCGGGCCGACCTCCCCCAGCCCGCGCTTGCAGGCCGCGACCACATCCGCGAGGTCAGCGTAGCGGTACTCGTTCATCAGCGGGACGACGGCTCCCAGCGGGAACACGTCAAGTCCGGTCGAGACGGCATCTGCAGCGGCGCGCTCCCGCAGGTCCGGATACGTCGCGCCCTGAACCGGCGCACTGACGAGCATCTCGCCGGTGTCGACGGTAGCAGCGTGTTCGAGCCGTTCCTGTGTCGTTTTGAGTTCCTCGGTCGCCCGCTCGCGGTCCACGTCCGGCGGCGTCGGGATGTCCACCGGCGTGCCGATATCGGAGCCGATCTCGTGTTGGAACTCCAAAATTTCCTCAGTGGTCACGTCGATGTCGCCGTACTCGGCGAGCTGGAAGGACCCGGAGTCGGTCATGATAGCCCCGTCGAACCCAAGCAGGTCGTGGAGGCCTTGCTCTAACACAGGCTCACGGAGGTCATCGGAGCCGTGCAGGATGTAGCTGTTCGTGATGAGTATCTCCGCCCCGAACTCCGACGCCAACGTTGCCGGTGCAACCGTCTGGACGTGGGGATTGACCACCGGCAGAATAGTCGGCGTCTCAACGGTGACGCCGGCCCGTGGCACCGTTAGCTCGCCCAGCCGGCCCGCGGCGTCGTACTGGCGGACCTCGAAATTCGTCATTACACGTCGTCGTCGGTGGGCGCGCCTAAGGGTTGTGTTCCCCCGTGGCTGGCCGTTCGTCACTGGCGGAAGCCGAGAACGACGGTGGGGCCGAACGGCGCGCCGGCCGGCACAGCGCCGCTATTCGTCGGGCTGTTCCGCTCCGCCGGGCACCAGTTTCCGCTCGGGCCGGTGGACGGTCCCGGAGTCCTCGTCAGCGACGTACGTCTGTGAGGTTCGGAACATAGCAACCACCTCGTCGCGGGACCCGTAGGCGTCCTCGACAAGCCGTTCGAGCAGTTCCGCCCGCGAAATCGGCTGACCGGTCCGACGGCGGACAGCCGCGCGCAGTTTATCGAGCCGGCGTTCCGTCTGTTCGTCGAGTGCAATCGGGGCCATGTGTTTGCTGGTACCACTCCACATGATTTCAAGCTGTCGTCAGTTCAGCGCTCGAACAGGGCATAGTACATGATACCTACGGCAGACCGACTGTCACGGAGCGTGCCGTCGCGCACCGACTGGACCAGCGAATCGAAGTCGGCAGTGTCGACCCGAATCGATTCGTTGTGGTCGAGGTTCTGGTCGGCCGCCGCCTCACAGCCGCGTGCGACGTAGTAATGGAACACATAATCAGTGTTGCCGTTAGCCGGTTCACCCG
This sequence comes from Haloarcula marismortui ATCC 43049, assembly GCF_000011085.1. Lineage (NCBI taxonomy): Archaea > Methanobacteriati > Methanobacteriota > Halobacteria > Halobacteriales > Haloarculaceae > Haloarcula > Haloarcula marismortui. The sequence continues at coordinate 2,880,488 of NC_006396.1, read as the reverse complement.
TGTAGAGGTGGTCGAACGTATCGGCCTCGTAGCCCGTCTCCTCGCGGAGTTCGCGGGCGGCGGCGACGGTTGGGTCGTCGTCCTCGTCTTCCATCGTTCCGGCAGGCAGACCGTAGTTGATTCGACGGATTGGTTGTCGCCACTCCTCGATAACGACCACGTCGCCGTCGGCGGTAAACGGGAGCACGATGACGCTCTCACCGTGCTGCACGTAATCGAACGCACCCTCCGTGCCGTCAGGGAAGCGGACATCCTCACGGACGACATCAAACCCCGGACAGGCGTATGCGGTCTCTGCATCAAGCGTCTCCCAGGCGAGTTCCTCGTCCATACTGGGAGTGTGGTCCCCACCGGCAAAGTCAACACGGGTCCACGCAAATGCAGGCACCGGACGGATGCGAGATGGCGCACTCTGTAGAGGTGGAATGAGAGTATCGACAATCGTCATTCTGCTCGGTATTGCATTGTTCGTCCTCCCGGTCCCCGGAACGTTCATCGCTGGGGGACTGGCCCTCGTCGCCGGCGGGTTGGCCCGGTGGGGCGGGCTCTGAGGATAGCACGAGCACTCACAGCTTGTCAGCGGCCTGTGCCTGCTCGGTCCGTCGATCTGCCTGTTCGAGGCGTCGTCGGGCCGCGTTCGACAGCGGGTCCGAGAGAGCGTCGCTTGCATCCTCGATTCTGGTCGCGACGCGCCGGAGCCGGTCAGCGACGGCCTGAAGTTGCTTGTCAGCGTTTCCGCGGTCACCGGCCTCGGCGCGTTCCGTTGCTCGCTCGGCGGCTTCAACGACAGCGGCGAGCGCTCGTTCGAGGCCCTGGATAGCGTTCCCGGAGCCGCCGCTACTCCCGGAAGTACCGTCATCATCGTCAGAATCGCCGTCATCGTCCATTTCGTCGAGCACCGATTGGCGCGTCTCCTCGGCGATGTCGGCGAGGAACGACGCCAGCGAGGCCTTGCCAGTTCGGGGCTCATCGATTGTTGCGGCAGTGTCGGCCTCGGGGTCCGGGTTCACCCGGAATGCACCTATCTCGTCGTCGCGGTCCCGGACCTCCGTCGTATACGCGCCGCCGCCGTGGACGTACACAGCGTCGGGTTCGGCGAGCGGGGCGTCGTACAGTCGACCAGCGAAGTCGTCCTCGACGGCGAGGTCGGTGAGGTCACTATCGGCTCCAGCGGGATCGACTTCGAGACGAGTGGCGTTTTCCCGAGCGACGAGCGGGACCTCGCCGTCGACACCGGCTCTAGTCGGCCCCTCGGCCTCGCTCGTTTCAGGGACCGACACCGTCTCACTGTGTGGCGCGACGCCGGCCCCGTTGACGGTGAACCGGTGTTCGCCCGCTGGCACGTCCTGAACGACAGCCAGACCTGAAAAAGTCGGGACGGCCTCGGGGTCGCTCTCCAGCAGGGCGACAGACTCGACGGTGGTGTCCTCGGTCGTGAGCCCTTCGTTGTCGGGGGCGTCGTCGTTCGAGACAGCTTCCGAAAGGCTGGCAACGATGGTCCGTATCTCCGCCGGCGCGCCGATGGCGTCGTAGCGCTCGGCCAGCGCCGCCCGGTGGTTCGGTTCGGAGATATCCGCGGCGGGGTTCTCGTAGCGGGGCTGGTTCCAGGGCGCACCAGTCGTCGTGATGTGGCCTGAGACGGCGTCCTCGGCGAACTCAGGCACGGCGAACTCGAAGCTCAACTGCGGGCCGGTGAAATCAGCGATATGTTCCAGTTCGCTGCTCGGCACGAGGTCGTACTCGATGTCTGGGTCACCGTCGCCCCGGTCGGTGTGCTGGAAGACGAGCCCCGTCTCCCGCGTCGGCAGGTCCGACGGCGGTTCGGTGAGGCTATCGAACGAACGGACGGTGAGCGGCTCCGAGATGAGGTCCTCACGGCTGACCGACGGGAGCCGCTCGTGTTCGTACAGCGGTGCGCCCTCGTACTCCGGGACGAGATAGGGAAGTCGCGAGCCCTCGTCGCGCGGGAGCCCATAGGCGACAGGAATCTCCGCGAGGTCCTCGATGGTTTCGACCGCGCTGTTCGTGATATCCGCGAACCGGTCTCCCTCCGGCAGCCGAGTGAACCGGTCGCGAACGTCGTTGACCGACAGCGCGCTGGAGTGTGAGCCCAGTTCCGAGAGGATGCGCGGCACCATCTCTGGGTCCGGGTCGAGGAACTCGTTGTTGGGCACCTTCCGGGAGTGGGAGCTGGCGACGTACAGTTGCGGGTCGCCCGTCCCCGTGTCGACGAACACGTGCAGGACCTCCCAGTCGTGCCAGTGGAAGTTCGTTGTGAACTGGTCAAAGGCCGAGTAGAACCAGAACTGGACGACGGCAAGCGGCGAGTTCTCGTACTCGACCACGTTGTAGAACGCCGTCGGGTCCGGCGGCTCTCCGTCGGCCATCCGCTCGTGATACCCGTTGAACGCGTCGAACCCGTCGACGACGGTGTCCCCGTCCTGCTCGCTTGTGTACGGCCGCGGGTCCGTCGGGAACCACGGCTCCGCCCGGTCGAAGTACAGCGTCGGTGCAAACCGTCGGGCGAGTTCTGCGGCGCGTTCGCCCTCAACTGTCGAGGCCGCGTCGTCGCTTTCGCTTTCGAACGCCGAACAGCCGGCGACGGACGCAAGGCCGGTCCCGGCAACCGTCTGCAGAACCGCACGACGGGACAGTCCATCCCGGTCAGTCATCGGTCCCTCATCGCTTCGGTGCGTCGTCGGACAGCGCGACCCGTCGCTGTCTCCGAACCCAATAATTCCATACACCATTTCAGCGAACCGCGGAGGAAAACCCTTCTGGCAGTCTCCAAACGTGCCCCGTCAGTACCGTTCGAACCCCGCTGTGTCCAGATAATTGTGCGCGACCGTGATCGAATGGTCTGCGTGGAGGGCCTTCGGCCCAAGCGAGACGCGCTCGTCCGCACGGTCGGCCAGCAGCGCCGCTTCCTCGTCTCGGAAGTCGTGATGATCCGAGAGGACGAACACCGGGTCCGACGGGGGTGCAACGCCGACGATGGGGTCGCCGTCCTCGTGCAACTGGACGACGGTTCCGCGGCGCGCCACGTCGTCGAGCGTCCCTTCGAATCCCCGTCGCGTGAGCGACACGCCCGGCGAGGTTTCGACCGGGATGTGGCCGATAGCTTCTTCGCGCTCTTCTAGTGCCTTCCGTATCAGTGCCGCTGTGGACCGTTCATCCGGGTTCAGCCGGCGGAGGTCGCTCCCCTCGAACGTAACGGTGTACTCGTCGCCCAGAATCAGGTGGACCCGCACGTCTTCCCGGATGGCATGGCTCAAAAAGAACGCGCTGGTGACACACCGACAGAGCACGTCGAGCCGGCCGGCAGCGCCGGCCAGATCGTCGAGCGAGAACTCCGGCGTCGTCGGGGCGTCGTGACCGATGATGACGAACTGACGCATACCGGTTCGAGGCTGGTCGGCGACTTACGTGCATCGACAGCCGAACGACACGCGGCCAGATCCGGACAATGAACCACCCGGACGCAGGACTCACAGTTCGGCAACCGAGGTGAACAGCCGGTTGGCCCAGTCGGCCTCCGCTCGCGGCGTCGGCCCCTCACCGCCGTGTTCGATTGCCCGTGCTTCGCGACGGACGACCGGCGTATGTGTGTCGTGGGTCGAGTACGACGACGAGAGCCGCGTCTTGACTGTCTCACGGACTGCGCTGGCGGTCGTACGGGCCGCGTTTCGCAGGTCGGTGAGCGCCCCGGCAAGCATCGGCAGGTCGTACGGCGAGTTAGGGCCGTAGCCGTGGCGGTGGTACCGGAGCGATTGTGTCCCGATGTCGACGGTGAGGTGTCCGCACTCCGCGGTAAAAACGACGCGACGGCGGTCAGGCACGTTCGAGTGGTGCTGTATTGTACAGGTGACATCCTCGGCCGTCACGAACGAGACGGCGATGCCATCGAAGGCAACGTCGTCAGCAGTCGTACGACACCGTCGGATGTCGACCGAGGCGTCGTCCGCGGGATTGCCCGCCGCGCGCAACCCCACGTATATCGGATGAACGATGCCCTCACCGAACTCGCCGCCGGGGAGGTCGAGCACCCAGTCCCCGCGGCCCGGAACCGTCGGGTCGATGTCCTCCGCCCAGTGAACGGCGACGCTGTGGAGCCGCCCGAGGTCGCCACGCTTGATACGCTGAAGTGCGGTCTGTAGCGGCCGGTAGTACACCTGGTTGTGGACGACTGTCGCCCGAACGTCGGCCCGGTCTGCAGCAGCGGTAAGCCGTTCGAACTCCGCTCTGGTGGCGACGAAGGGTTTCTCGACCAGCACGTGGACCGACGCGTCGATACAGGCCATCGCGAGGTCGAAGTGGGTCTGCAGCGGCGTACAGACGTGGACCCAGTCGACCGCTTCGGACGCCACCAGCCGCTGCAGGTCGGTGTACCCGGACACGTCCCATGCGGCAGCGACGCGCTCGGCTCGCTGTGAATCGATATCGGCGACCGCAGTCAGAACTGCACCGGGAGTCGTCTCGATTGCGGCCTTATGCCAGTGTGCGACATCGCCCAGGCCGACGATTGCGGTCCGCAGCATAGTTCGTGTTTGTGAGCCGACAGGCATACGCTCTGGCATGTGCCAACGCGGGACAGATGTGACCCTGAGCGACCAGCGTGTCGCAGACTGAACCGTCGCGTGGTCGAGTGTGGGAAACGCGGCGTCGGCAGTGTTGGGAACGGTCTGACCGCCGTCAGTTCGCGGTCACGACCCCAAGCTCTCCCCCGCCGTGCCTACTTCCGACTGCGGGTCAAAGCGATGGTATGCCTATGTCAGAGTTCGACGAATTCGACCACGAAACGCACATACAACGCGCCTTCGAGCTGGCCCGGACCGCTGTCGACCGCGGCGACCGGCCCTTCGGGTCGGTACTCGTTCGTGACAACGAGGTTGTGATGGAGGCATCGAACCGCGTCCTCACTGAATCGGACGTGCGCCGCCATCCGGAACTCCAGCTGGCGCACCGAGCAATGCAGGAGTTTGACCCGGACGAGCGGGCAGAGACAGTGATGTACACGAGCACCGAGCCGTGCCCGATGTGTGCCGGCGGGCTCCGGTACGCCGGCCTCGGCCGAGTCGTGTACAGCGTCGGCAGCGACGAGATGGGTGAGTTCAGCGGCCACGAGGAGTCCGTCCGCTCTGGTGAAATCCTCGCCGGCATCACCGACGTCGCCGGGCCGATATGTCACGAGGAGGGACTGGCGATTCACGAAGACTTTGACTGGTAAGGCCACGTCAGCACCGATTGCGGGAGTCAAATGACTTATTATGTGTGTTTGCTAACTAGTGCTATGAATTCACTTGACACACCGGTCGAGCAGGTGATGACCAAGCCAGTGAAGACCGTCGACCGGGAGCTTGCCGTCCGCGACGTTTCGAAGCTCCTTGCGTCCGAAGCGGTCGGGTCTGTTGTCGTCGAAACCGAGTATGGACGAGGTATACTCACGAAAACGGACATTATCGCCGGCCTCCGCGATGGGATGGACCCAGATACGACGCCAGTTGGTGATCTGATGACGACGCCGGTCAAGACGATTGACCCCGGTGCCCCGCTAGAGGAAGCCATCGATACGATGGTCGAGCACAGCATCAAGCGACTCGTAGTCGACGGACAGGCCGACGGCGTCGGTATTCTCACGACGACAGACGTGATGCAGGAACTGTCGCCCGACCTAGACCGTGTCGTTGAGATGTTCGCGGAAGGATGACAGCCCGAATCCGAAAAGTCGGGGCTATAGAGACGCAGTCAGGCGGCTCCATCTCAAATTGAGTTCCAAGAACGCTACAAACCCCGTCTGAGCGTCCAGAAAGGGTTTACCGAGAGCGACGAATCGCTGCCCATGCGCAGACGTGCCCTCCTCGCGTCAGTCCCAGGTGCGCTGGCCGGGCTCGCCGGCTGTTCGTTCGGGACCCCCGGCTCAGACGAGACTGCCGACGTAACGCCCGCTCCGCGCCCGACGCAGTCAGTAACCGATGCGAACGACAGCGGGACAGAGAGGTCGGCGGACACCGGTAACCCGCTGCGACCAGACAATCCGACGACCGTCATCGAACTGGAAACCGGGCCGCGAACCTACGCCCTCAGTTCGGCAGGACTCCACACCGCCGACAGGGGACATGTCGGACTCTGGTTCGACCAGACGGCGACCGACGCCCATCCGGTCACGGTTCGCGGCTGGCTCCAGAACGGCAACGAGTTCGAGAACACGTTCAGGATCGAGTGGATTCCGGGGGTCGGACGGACACACAGCCGCCAACCCAGCGGCTACGACCACGAAGCACGCCTCCATCTCGCACCCACGGCCAACAACGAACTTGCCGACGAAGTGCCCTCGCTCGGCCGGACAGCCGAGGGGTACTGGCGCGTTGACGACGTCGGTCCGTGGATGCCCGACATCCACCGACTGGCCCCCGGTGAATGGGTCCAACTGGAGTACGCCCTCGTCGGCGAGCCGGGCCAGTCCGGGCGGCCAACCGGGTCCTACGAGTTCCGCGGCCAGGGCGACTCCCTCTCGGTTTCCGTCTGGGATACGCGAAGTCCCGGCCCGGAAACTGAGTCCCGGTTCGCTGGCCGGTCGCTCCCACCGCTTCCTGGCGACGGCGGCGTCCAATGGTTCCACGAAGCAGAGAGGGTGACCCCGGCCTTTGCTCGGCCCAGTACCGAGCGCGCAACGCTTGATACCCAAGTCGGCTTCGAGATGGTCAACAACAGCCACGGGCGACTGCAGTGTGGCCACTGGGACCTCTACAAACTCGTCGGCGGCGAGTGGTTCCACATCGCGCCAGGAGTCCACACCGCCGACTGTCGTATCCTGAAACCGGGCGGCCGGGACCAGTGGGGCCTCCGGGCGTTCAACGGGCAGGCAGTCGGGTGCAGCACCGACGACTGCACCTGCGATGGCCTCACGCAGGGCTACCTCGGCGGCGGCGAATACGCTATCGTTGCCGGCTACGGGCACGCGACGACCGAAAGTGGTGCCCTGGTCAAACTGGTTGGCGACAGCGCTGCGGTGACGCCGATCGACGGGGTGTCGACAGCCCGAGACAGTGATACCGTCACGGTGACGACTGGTCGCCACGGCGACGGCGAACGGCCAGCCGACGCGACGTTCTCGCTGACTCGCACCGACAGCGCGAGCGAGCGGGTTCTCGCCGAACAGGTGATGGCAAGCGCTCGGTTCGCCGGCCGCCCCGGTGGTCTCCGCAATGCCTTGCCGTTCCTGACCGATGATGTCGACCGCGTCGTCGTCGAGACCGACGAGCAAGTCGTGAACAACGGCATTGGCCACAATGTAGACACACGTCGGTTCCGGTTCCGCGGCCAGGCCTATCAGGTATCTCGCGGCCAGACCGACTATTGAGCGGAATCGCAGAGGACGGTACTGTCGTTATTTAGTAATTGCGTTGGAAAAATGGGCCGGCGCGAATTCGAATCGCGGTTACGGCCACCCGAAGGCCGAAGGATACCAGGCTACCCCACCGGCCCGTGCGATAGCGATTGGATAGAGGACAGGGTCAGTTTTAACGGTTGCGAAACAGCGAGATTGGGAGCAGTTTCACTGGTGAACCGAAGGCCGAAGACACGGACCTTCACGACGAACGTATCCCGGCAGAGACGTTCGCCACCTGTCTCGAAAACACACCAAACCCTGTTTTGACATCGACTCCTGACACACGATACCGATCATCTACCGAGTTGAGCCCGAGAGCGAGGCAGAGATAGCAGTCGATGACAAGCATGACGCGTGTCGCGTCGTCACGGAGCCACCGGCGGACGCGAACCAGTGCGTCTTCAAGCACTTCGACCGGTTCGATATCGGCCAGTAGAGGGAGGCTGTCGCTTCCGTGAGCGGGGTCAGGTGTCACACGAGCGGTCGGGCTGGACGAGGCAGGGAGGCAACTAACCAGAAGACTGATTACGCGTCATGGTTACTCATAATCTGAGTAACTATGACTATCCTCATCACTGGCGGCGACGGCTACGTCGGGTGGCCAGCCGCGCTGCGAATCGCAGACCGAACGGACGAGCGAGTGCTGCTTGTCGACAACTTCGCCCGACGAGGGTGGGTTGAAGACGTCGGCGCGACGAGCGCGACACCGGTTGCCAGTATCGACGAGCGTCTCGACGCGGCCCGCGAGGTCCACGGCCTGACGAACCTCTCCTTCGTCGAGGGCGACCTCGCCGAGAAGTCCTTCGTCGATGAACTGCTGGCGGTCCACGAACCAGAAGTCGTGGTCCACACCGCCGCGCAGCCGTCCGCGCCGTACTCCCAGATCAACGGCGAGCGGGCGAACTACACCCAGCACAACAACCTCCAAGCGACGCGGAACCTCCTGTGGGGCCTCGAAGAACACGACCTCACCGACACCCACTTCGTCGAGACGACGACGACGGGCGTCTACGGCGCGCCGGAGTTCCCGATTCCCGAGGGCGGGTCGACGATGGAGAACCAGGGCGAGCGCGACGAGGTACCGTTCCCCAACATGGGCGGGAGCTGGTACCACGCGACGAAGGGTTTCGACGCACAGAACATGCGGCTGGCTCACACGCAGTTCGACATCCCGATCTCGGACGTGCGAACGGCCATCGTCTACGGGACCGAAACCGAGGAAACCCGCGCTGACGACCGGCTCAAGACACGTTTCGACTTCGACTACTACTTCGGGACGGTTACCCACCGCTTCTGCGCGCAGGCCGTCGCAGGCTATCCCGTCACGGTATATGGCAAAGGCGAACAGCGCAAGCCGTTCATCTCGCTGGAGGACGCCGTCGAAGGGCTAGCCGAAGTGGCCCTGACCGACCCCGACGAGCGCCCCGAAGGCCTGACGGTGTACAATCAGGTCACACGCGCCATCAGCATTGTCGAGATCGCCGAGACGATTGCAGATGTGGGCAGCGAGTACGACCTCGATGTTGCTGTCGAGCACTTCGAGAACCCCCGCGACGAGGACGAGACCCACAAGATGGAGATCGAAAACGACCGGTACGCCGACCTCATCGGTGGCCAGTCACAGTCCTTCGAGGACGGCGTCGACGATATCTTCGGGACGCTGACCCGCTACGCCGACACCATCGAGGCCCACGAGGACCGCTTCCTCCCGGGCGTCCTGAGCGAGGACTGACAATGGACGTGCTGGTCACCGGGGCCTGTGGCTACATCGGCAGCGCGCTGATACCGCTGCTCCGTGCGGACGACCGCGTGGACGACGTCGTCGTCTTCGACGACCTCTCCTCAGGATCGCCGCGGGCGCTGCTGGGGACAGTCGGGGACGGGCTCGAATTTCGCCGGGGCGACATCCGCGAGTACGGCGACGTGGAGAGCGCCATGCGCGGCGTCGACCGCGTCATCCACCTCGCTGCCATCACTGGCGCGTCGAGCACACATGAACGCCGCGACGAAACCTTCGCCATCAACTACGACGGCACCGAGAACGTCCTGACTGCGGCCGGCAAGCTCGGTGTCGACCACGTCGTCTTCGCCTCCTCGTGTAACGTTTACGGCCGCGCGACCAGCACCGACATCGACGAGACAGTCGACCCGGACCCGATCAACCCCTACGCGGAGACGAAACTGCAGTCCGAGACGCTACTGCAGGAGTACTGCGAGGAGTTCGATATGACTGGCACCGCCCTGCGAATGGCTACCAACTTCGGCCACTCGCCGGGCATCCGGTTCAACCTCGTCGTGAACTACTTCGTGTTCCGCGCGCTCACCGACCGCCCGCTCACCGTCTACGGCGACGGCTCGAACTGGCGGCCGTTCATCCATGTCCGGGACGCTGCCCGTGCCTACGCGGAGGCGGCGTGCGATCCCGATTCCTGGGACGAACCAGTGTACAACGTCGGGTCGATGGACGCGAACTACCAGATCTCGGAGATCGCCGACATCGTCGCTGACGAGGTCGCCCCGGTCGACGTGACCTACCTCGAAGACGAGCATCCCGGTCCGTCGTATCATGTCAACTTTGACCGACTGAGCGAGACCGGCTTCGAACCATCGTGGACGCTCCGCGAGGGCGTCCGCGACCTCGCGGAGAAATTCACCACCAATGTCTGAGACAGAACCTACAAGCGAACAGCCACACATCGCCATCACCGGCGGTGCAGGCTACATCGGGAGCCGCGTCATCTACGAACTACAGCAGGCCCACCCCGACTGGGAGATCACCGCTATCGACAACTTCTATCTCGGTACCGTGCAGTCCGTCGGCGATGTCGATATCGAACACGTCGACATCCGGAACCGGGACCGTCTGGAAGCGGCGCTAGACGGGGCCGACGTCGTGATGCACCTCGCGGCGGTGTCCGGCGTCGACGACTGCGAGGAGAAACAAGACCTAGCGTACGAAGTGAACGTACAGGGAACGGACAACGTCGCCTGGTTCTGCCGCAAGACAGGCGCAGCGCTGATTTTCCCGTTCTCGATGGCCGTCATCGGCGACCCACAGGAATTCCCCATTACAGTCGACCACCCACGGGACCCGCTGAACTGGTACGGCCGAACGAAACTGCTCAACGAGCGCGATGTCGAGACGTACGCCGACGGCGCGTTCCCTGCCCACCAGTTCATGATATCGAACCTCTATGGGAGCCACGAGATAGACGGCCAGACCGTCTCGAAGGGGACCGTTATCAACTTCTTCGTGAACCGCGCGCTCGCTGGCGAGACGCTGACCGTCTACGAGCCCGGAACGCAGTCCCGGAACTTCATTCACGTCAAGGACGTGGCCCGGGCCTACGTCGATAGCTGCGAACGGCTACTGGAGCAACTGGACCGCGGCGAGACCGGCGTCGAAAAATACGAGATCGCAAGCGACGAGGACCCGAGCGTTCACACCGTCGCCAAACTTGTCAGGGACATCGCCGCCGATATCGCCGACATCGACGCCGACGTGGAGCTGGTCGAGAACCCACGGGGCGACGACGAGACACTCGTCGATTCGTTCACGGTCGATACCGGGCGGACGACCGCCGCTCTGGGCTGGACGCCAGAACACGACGTCGAGTCAGCGATTCGGACGGCGCTGGAGTCGGCGAACACGTAGACGACGAGTCTCGATGGATTTATTCGCCAGACCGGAAAGAGAAGATACATGAGCGATACGCCCGGGGCGGGAGCGGTACTTGATGACCGGCCCGAGCTACGAGATGCGACGGAAGTGGTTCTGGCCGTCGACGACGAGCAGGACGGCTGGACGTTCGACGACATTCCCATCGATTCGGGCCAGTTCGGCGAACTCGTCTCCGCTGGCATCGTCGAGAAGGACGGTGACGAGTACCGCGTCGCCGATCCCGACGCTGTGCGGGCCGCGCTTAACGGCGACTCCGAGGTCAGTAATGACAGCGGGCAGGGGCTAGCGCTCGGTGACGCGCTACGTTTTGATTTCGATACACGAGCAACTGGCCTGCTCGTCGCTGCCCTAGCGGTCGTGTTCGTCGCCCGAACGTACGTCATCGGGTCGATATATCGTGGCGGCGACATCGTCCTCTCGGGCAACGACCCCTACTACTACAGGTATCACGTCGAACAGGTCGCGGCAAACGCCGGCAGCGCGGCCGATTTCGGGGCACTCTCCGTGCTCCCAGGTGGATTAGCCAATGGGGAGCCACTCACGATCGCGACGCTCTGGTGGGTCGCCAGCCTCTTCGGCGGGAGCAACCCAGTTATTGGCCACGTTCTCGCCTGGTATCCGGTCGTGTCAGCACTCGTTACGAGCGTCCTGCTCTATCTGCTCGCAGTTCGGGTGTCAGGCGACCGGCGTGTCGGTCTCGCATCGGTCCTCTTTCTAGCGTTTATTCCCGGCCACGCCTTCCGGACGAGCCTCGGGTTCGCGGACCACCACGCCTTCGACTATCCCTGGCTGGGACTCACTGCCCTTGCACTCGTGGTCGCGCTAACGACAGCCACGAATCGAACATCGCTTCGTCAACCACAGCCGTGGATCGCCGCAGTCGGCATTGGTGTCGGGATTGCCGGCCAAGTGCTTGCGTGGGAGGCCGGACCGTTGCTTGTTCTGCCGGCCAGTCTGGTCGTATTAGGCCAGACACTTCTTGACGTGTCTAACGACCGGTCGGCACTGGTCAGAAACGCACCAGTTCTTGCCGGCGTTAGCCTCGGTGCGCTACTCGCTGGCGGTGTCCATACTATCACCGGCTGGCAAACTGCGCTTGTCGCTAGTGCGCCAGCACTGTTGACGCTGGGCACTGTCGCCGTCATTGCGACGGCAGAAGCAGCCAGACGCTTCGGTGGCACTGCCGGGCAACTAGCTGTGGTCGATATCGGGCTTGGCGTCATCAGCCTGCTTGTCTTCCGCTTTGGCTTCACAGAACAGTGGGGCACGTTCGACAGGCGGCTCGATACGCTGTTTCGGTCCGACGCGATCGCCGAGACGTACGGCCTGTTCAGCGCAGACGCCTTTGGCTTCCTGTTCCTGCTGGGCCTGACGCTGTTCGTGGCGCTTCCAGCGATGGTGTGGGGAATCAACCTCGCTCGGAGCGACCAAAGCGGCTGGCTCGTCGTCAGTAGCTACGCCTGGGTGTTGCTCGTCCTCGCCGTGATTCAAGTCCGTTTCGTCGGCGAGCTGGCCACGTTTCTCGCGCTGTTCGCCGGCCTCGCGTTCGTCTGGGCCGCCTCGTGGGTCGACCTCGCCCGTCCAGTACTAACGACTGGTGACAGGGACTTCCGGGACGTGCTCGTTCCAGACACCCGCGCGGTTGCGTCGCTGTTCGTGCTGTTCCTGTTGTTCGGGTCCCTCGGGATGGTGCAGGTTCCAGTCAAAACGAGTCAGGTACTCGTCGATGACGGGACGTACGACGCGGCGACGGCAATCGAAGCAGACGCCGCCGAGCGCGGTCTCGAATATTCCGAAAACTACGTCCTCAGCCGCTGGGGACAGAACCGCGTGTACAACTACTTCGTCAACGGCGAGTCACGAAGCTACAGCTACGCTCGCCAGACGTACGGACCGTTCATTGCAGCGACGGACCCTGATGAGGCCCATAATCGGATTTCCAACCGAGTCGGATATGTCGTGACGACAGAGGCAGACATTGAGGGACCGACCACGATGTACACTCGGTTACACCAGCGCTTCGGAAGCCGGGGCGATGATGTGGGTGGATTGGCCCACTACCAGCCAATATTCACGAGCGAAGACGGGAGCCACAAGGCGTTCGCGGTCGTCCCCGGTGGGACGGTAAAGGGCTCCGTGGCCCCGAATGCAACCGTTTCGGTCGAAACGACGGTCGCTGTCTCGGACAGAGAGATAGCTTACGAACGCCAGACGACAGCCGACCGGAACGGTGCGTTCACTGTTACCGTCGCAAACCCTGGGACGTACACGGTGACGACCGATAGCGGAAGTGAAACGACCGTCGAAGTCACAGAACAGACGGTGTACGGTGGCGGCAACGTCACTGTCGAGTGAGTTTCTGAGACAGGCACGCCGTAGTTCTGAAGCAAAACGACCATTCTACCCACCGAAAGAACAGAGGATGTGCGCGTCTGGGTCCGTGTCGTCATCATGCTTGTGCTGTGTCTGACACTCGGGGGACTGTGCATCCACGCGGAACTGACAGAGGACGAACGGTCACCGTATCCGGATGCTGCGGACCTTTCGGCCGGATACGAGTCATACGTCGGACAACAGCTCATGGTGTTTGGGACGGTGACAGAGACCAACGAAGGCGAGATGCGAATCAGGGCCGAAAGCGATGGGACGGCAATCACACTCAGGGTCACTGAGACGAGAACAGCCGTCGAACCCGGTGGCGTCGTCCAGGTGTACGGGACGCTCGAACCAGCGCAGACGATAGCGGCCGAGCGCGTCGAAGTTGTCAACAGCAGTCGGTGGGCCGAGTTCTACAAGTACGGTGCCTCGGCTATCGGCGCACTGGGATTCCTGCTGCTGTTCGTCCGGTATTGGCGCATCGACCGAGAGGCGTGGACGCTGGAGGCCCGCGATGGCTGACCTGCTAACACACCTGCTCGCCCCATATATCCTTCTCACGGTAGCGAGCTGGCGCGTCGACTGGCTCGATCAGCGCTGGGTCGTCGTTGGGATGGGCGGTGCGGCGATTCCCGATCTGGTAAAGGTCGGAATCGTGCTAAACGAGAGGGTAGTCGAAGCGTTTCTCGGCGTTCCGTTCACCTATATGCCTGTCTCTACACTCGGCGGAGTCCTGTTGCTCACTGGAGTCATCACCGTCGCATTCGAGCGACGACGCTGGAGACGAGTATTCGGCCTCGTGACGTTCGGCGGCCTCACGTCGTTGCTACTCGATGGGATGCGAGTGTACGCCGACGGACGAGCGAGCGCGTGGCTGTACCCGTTCACGAACTGGCAGCCGCCGACGCCGAGCCTATACGTGTCTTCGGACCCGACCGTGCTCGTGGTGGCAGTACTCGCTGCCGGCACAGTCGCAGTCCTTGACAGACAAATGCGAGTGCGTCGCTAACCGCACTACCAGGTCAATCCTTCGTAAGTGATGCCGTCGCGCCGCTTGATGCTCCGTCGGCCGTCAACAACGACAGGGGCAGCCATCTCATCGAATTCAGCGTCGAGCGCTCCGAACTCGTCCCAGCCAGTGACAACAACAGCGCCGGACGCACCCTCAAGAGCGATCGCAGCTGAGTCGGCGTACTCGATGTCGGGATAGCGCTCGCGCATATTCTCGGTGGCAACAGGGTCGTAGGCGACGATGTCTGCGCCACGCTCCTGCAGTCCCTCGATGACCGGAACAGCTCGCGTGTTTCGGATGTCATCCGTCCCGGGTTTGAATGCCAGCCCGAGAACAGCGATTCGTTTGCCGGATACGTCGACGTGGTCATCGATGAGGGAGAGGAGCCGCTCTGGCTGCGCGTCGTTCAGTTCCACGGCCGCGGAAAGGACAGCGGGGTCGTAGCCCTGCTCCTGCGCCGCGGCGATGATGGCGTCCGTGTCTTTCGGGAAGCAACTGCCACCCCAGCCGACGCCGCTTCGGAGGAACTGCTCGCCGATCCGGTCGTCCAGTCCGATAGCATCGGCGACCTCGTAGGCGTCAACGCCGAACTCCTTGCAAATGTTCCCGATGTCGTTGATGAGGCTGACTTTCGTCGCGAGGAACGTGTTGTTGGCGTACTTTATCATCTCGGCCTCGGCGATACCGGTTTCGACAACCGGCACGTCGCCGTCAGCAGCCTCGCGTAGCGGCGCGTAGAGGTCATTGAGAAGGGCCGTTGCGCGGTCGTCGTCCGTCCCGAAGACGAGTTTGTCAGGATTCAGGAAGTCCGCGACGGCCGTCCCCTCGCGCTGGAACTCAGGATTGGACGCGACGAGGAAGTCCGCCCCGCGTTCGAGACCGGCGTCAGCGATACGTGGTGCGAGCCGATCCTCGGTCGTGTTCGGGACGACAGTCGACTTCGTGACGACGAGATGCGGGTCCGCTGCCGCGTTCTCAGTGCCGGCCAGCGCCTCACCGATAGATGCCGCACCGGCTTCCATGAACTGGAGGTCGATGCTTCCATCGTCGTTCGATGGTGTCGGAAGCGCCAACATCGTCAGTTCAGTGTCGAGTATTTCTTCGTAGTCGGTACTTGCCCGGAGTCGCCCACCACCGTGTTCGGCGACAAGTTCGTCAAGCCCAGGTTCGTGTATCGGCGACTCGCCGTTATTGATTGCGTCAACGATGTCTTCGTCGATGTCTATCGTTACGACTTCGTGCCCGAGATCCGCAAGACACGCGGCGACCGTTGTCCCGACGTATCCACTCCCGACAATGCTGAGGTTCATCGGGCGGCAGTAGTCAAGGAGCGGATATTATAATTCGGATCTTATAATTCGACAAGAGTTTTATCGGACGGCCAACGAATTGAGAGATATGAAAGCTGTCGTACTTGCCGCTGGTGAGGGGACCCGTCTCCGCCCGCTGACCGAAGACAAGCCAAAGGGGATGGTAGAGGTCGCGGGGAAACCGATTCTGACCCACTGCTTCGAGCAGTTGATCGAGCTAGGCGCCGACGAACTGCTGGTAGTTGTCGGCTACAAGAAGCAGGCCATCATTAATCACTACGAGGACGAGTTCGATGGTGTTCCGATTACCTACACCCACCAACGCGAGCAGAACGGCCTTGCCCATGCACTCCTGACCGTCGAGGAACACGTTGACGACGACTTCATGCTGATGCTCGGCGACAACATCTTCGAAGCGAACCTCCAAGACGTCGTCAACCGTCAGGCGGAGGAACGTGCCGACGCCGCCTTCCTCGTTGAGGAAGTCCCGTGGGAAGAAGCCGGGCGGTACGGTGTCTGTGACACCAACAAGTACGGTGAGATCACCGAAGTCGTCGAAAAGCCAGAAGAGCCGCCGTCAAACCTTGTGATGACTGGGTTCTACACGTTCACGCCAGCTATCTTCCACGCCTGCCATCTGGTGCAGCCCTCCAATCGCGGCGAGTACGAGATCAGTGATGCGATTGACCTCCTGTTACACTCCGGGCGAACGATCGACGCGATCCGCATGGACGGCTGGCGGAACGATATCGGCTATCCCGAAGACCGCGATCAGGCCGAGGAACGGCTACAGGGCGAAATTAACCCAGAGATAGCCGCCGAAAACATCGCTGCAAGCGAGTGAGAACTCAGTTCGGGTAGCCTGGTCAGTAACCGGTGAGACCATACAGTCACGTCGGTCGCGTGGTTGTGTGGGTTCTCAATCAGAAGACTGGACCACCACCGTGAGACGATATCTGCCGTACAGCGTCAAATGGAACAGGCACAGAGAGGGTTGGATCAACGCTGCGATAGTCGACACGACTACGCTGGTGCGTACACCGTGGGTCCGTCGGCTCACGAACAGGTCTCGTGCAGCAGTGTCTTTCAGTGGCACTATGACAATGCAGGGCAGTTGGACCGCGTGTCCACGGACAGTAGCTTCAGTATTTGAGTTCCGGGACGCAGGACTTATCCCGGAACTCGGCAATCACACTGATAATTGATAGTGGCTGGCGGTACCGGGTTGCAAGTGTGGCCGGCGTTGTCGTGCTTACAGCGGTCGCCGTCGCACTTGTTAATAACGCGACCATCCAGTCGATAGCGACAACTATCCCGATACTCAGTCGGCTGCCGACTGACCCCCCAACGGGGCCAGAATTCACGATCGAGCTCTTGGTCACAATCGCGGTCGTCGTCAGTGTGTTCCTCCCGTTGTACAAACCTCGCCCACGGAGAATTCTTGATGCGATAGCACTGGCCCAGAAGCGGGTACTCGTGGCGGCTCTCGTCCTGGCGACGATCGGATACTTCGACTATTCGTACAAGCTGCCGCGTTTGACTGTCGTGTTAGTGACTCCCTTATTACTGGTCGCATTGCCCGCGTGGTTTGTGTGGATTCGGAAGCGACCGTCCTCAAACGGCGAGCGAACCATCGTCGTTGGCGATAACCTCCGAGTTATAGACGAAGTAGCAAGCGTAGTCAACGGGACGCTCCTGAGATATCTCTGTCCGACGAGTGTCATTACGACAATCGAACAGACCGAAGCCATCGCTGACGGCGGAACTAACCCCAGTGGGTTGGAACGGTTGGGTGGCCTCTCGCGGATTGAGGACGTGCTCGTCGAGTATGACATCGATACGGTCGTGCTAGCATTTGAACATGCCGACCGGGCGGAGTTCTTCGGCGCTCTCGACGCCTGTTACGAGTACGGTGTCAACGCGAAAGTTCATCGCGACCATGCAGATTCTGTGCTGACCGCCAGCGGTGGAGTCGGAACCCTGGTTGACGTAGAGATCGAGCCCTGGGACATACAGGACTACATTCTCAAGCGCGCGTTCGATATCGCGTTTGCATCGGCTGGGCTGATCGCGCTATCGCCGGTGATCGTTGGGATTGTAGTCGCGATAAAGCTAGAGGACGGCGGCTCGATACTGTACCGACAAGACCGAACAGCGGTGTTCGGCGAAACATTCTCGATCTACAAGTTTCGGTCGATGATCGAGAACGCAGAAGACGAAACCGGTGCGAAGATTAGCGACGAAGATGCGGGTGGAGTCGATCCACGCGTAACCGCGGTCGGGCGAGTGCTGCGACAGACGCATCTGGATGAAATTCCACAACTCTGGTCGATACTGCGGGGTGATATGAGCGTCGTCGGTCCACGGCCAGAACGACCGGTGCTGGATTCGGATATCCAGACTGGTGTCGTTGACTGGCAGAAACGATGGTTCGTCAAACCGGGCCTAACCGGTCCTGCCCAGGTTAATCATGTGACTGGAAAAGAGCCTGGCGAAAAGCTGCGATACGACATAGAATACGTGCGTGACCAGTCGTTTAGCTACAATATGAAACTCGTTTCGAGACAGGTCTGGAGCGTTATTATTGATATTATAATGGTGCACAGGAACCATTGAGAACAGTTAATCATCGACCGCAATACATCGGTCGTAATGAGCCCGTGTATCTCGGTAAGCGCTTCCGTATGGGAGTTGCACTGAATCTGAGAACCGTAATCATCACCCTGGTACACTGTTGTCACCGAGTTTTGATTAACGGTGAGAG
The DNA here is from genome assembly GCF_000011085.1 of Haloarcula marismortui ATCC 43049. Classification (NCBI taxonomy): domain Archaea; kingdom Methanobacteriati; phylum Methanobacteriota; class Halobacteria; order Halobacteriales; family Haloarculaceae; genus Haloarcula; species Haloarcula marismortui. The sequence continues at coordinate 2,861,954 of NC_006396.1, read as the reverse complement.
GCAGTCACAGCGGCAAGGTAACAGGGCAGCGAGAATCTGCGCCACACAGTAACGTCGGAGTCAGCGCTCATCGTTATCGACCTACGCGAAACGTACACTGTCGGTCCATTACTCGCTGTTCTCGACGCTTTCACTCCCCAGCTTACGCGATTCTGGAAAAATTCTGGCCTCGGCACAGTGACACGGGCTATCGAAAAGATCCTCTCAGGCTCAAAAGCAGTCAAGCTGGCAGCAAAACTCCTCGAACCGCCAAAACCGTCAGAGAACCACGAGCAGCGCGAGTAGCCAGCTACGCGCCGCTCACTCTACCGTCACACTTTTTGCCAGGTTGCGTGGTTTATCGATGTTTCGGCCCAGCAATGCAGCTGTGTGATACGACACCAGCTGCAGGTGCGTATTCGCAAGCACTGCAGCGGCCCGCGGATGCGTCTTCGGAATTTGGAGTACGTGGTCGGCGTACCGTTCAACGTCGCTCTGTCCGTCAGTAATTGCGACCACCGGGGCGTCGCGCGCTTCGACCTCTTTGACGTTTCCGATCGTCTTGCGGGCGCGCTCGTCGTCGCCAGTCACGATAGCGAACACGGGCGTGTTCTCTGTCACCAGAGCAAGTGGGCCGTGTTTTAGCTCACCGGCAGCGAAGCCCTCGGCGTGCTTGTAGGTAATCTCCTTCATTTTCAGTGCGCCTTCGAGTGCCACGGGCTCTTGGTAGCCACGGCCGATGAAGAAGTAGGCGTTGGCGTCCTGATACAACCCAGCGACTTCCCGGGCGGCAGACTCATCAAGAACCTCCTGAACGTGACCGGGGAGGTCGCGGAGCGCGCTAATTACCTGCCGGGCATCACCGGTCGTCGACGTCCCAAGGGCGAGCAGGTTCAGCGCGGCTAGCTGGGAGGCGAAGGTCTTGGTAGCGGCGACGCCGATTTCCGGCCCAGCGCGGATGTACAGCGCGTGATCGCATTCGCGGGCCGCGGTTGAGCCAACGACGTTGGTCACGGCCAGCGTGCGTGCGCCGCGGCGGCGGGCGGCCCGAAGTGCGGAAAGCGTGTCTGCGGTTTCGCCGCTCTGCGTGACGCCAACGACGAGCGCGTCGCCGATGGGTGGCGTACCTGTGGCGTATTCGCTGGCGAGGAACGCCTGGGCGGGGACGCCCGCTTCACGGAACAGTTGTGCGCCGTGCAGAGCTGCATGGTAGGAGGTCCCGCAGGCGACGAACTGGACGCCGGTCGGGGAAAGGTCGCCGAGGTCGCCGATGTCGACCGTTCCGGCAAGTTCGTCGACCCGGCCCCGCAGACACTGCCGGAGCGCACGCGGTTGCTCGTGGATCTCTTTGAGCATGAAGTGGTCGTAGCCGCTTTTGCCGGTCTCCTCGGGGTCCCACTGGACGGTGTCGATGTCCTTCTCGACGACATTGCCGTCGGTGTCAGTGACGGTCCATCCGGCACCGTTGAGGCGGGCGAACTCGCCGTCAGCGAGGTAGACGACCTTGTCGGTGAAATCCCGGAAGGCGGGCACGTCACTGGCCAGATACGTCGCGTCGTCGTCGATGCCTAACACGAGCGGCGAGTCGTTTCGCGCGGCAAATACCGAGTCACAGCCGGCAACGACAACGGCGACGGCATAGCTTCCCTCAAGTCGGTCGACCGTCTCTCTGACAGCGTCTTCGGGGTCAGCTCCCGCCTCTAGCGCGTCTTCGATGAGATGGGGGACGACCTCAGTATCGGTGTCGGACGTGAAAGTGTGGCCAGCGCTGACGAGTTCGTCCCGCAGGGACTGGTAGTTCTCGATGATGCCGTTGTGGACGACTGCGACATCACCGGTGCAGTCCTGATGCGGGTGAGCGTTCTCGTCGGTCGGCGGACCGTGCGTGCTCCAGCGGGTGTGGCCGATACCGACCGACCCCGAGAGCGTCCGGTCCGACAGTGCCTCGCGCAAGTCGGCAATTTTCCCGGAGTGTTTGCACAGGTCGAGATGGTTGTTCGCAAGCGCGACGCCAGCGGAGTCATACCCACGGTACTCCAGCTTCGAGAGGCCGTGAACGAGCGTGTCGAGCGTTTCGTCGCCGCGGCCGACACAGCCGATGATCCCACACATCAGCGGACCACCTCCGCGCCTTCGCGGACAGTTCCATTGACTGTCACGCCAGTGGCGAGCCGAGCATTAGGACCCACGAGCGACCCGGAGACGAAGCTCACGTCACCGAGTGCGACGGCACGGTCGGCGATGACGGCACCGAGCCGCTGGTCCTCGAACACTTCTGTGCCGACCTGAACATCGGCCGGGCCACCAGGAACGACAGTGTTGACGCCCAGATCCACGTCCTGCCCGGTGACAGTGTCAATAAGAGTCGAACTCGGGTCGACACGCGTGTCCGCGTCGAGGACAGTGTGCTGGATGACGCTGTTGGCCCCGATAGTGGTGTTACGGCCAAGCGCGACGTTCGGACCGATGACAGCGTCGGGTCCGATCTCACAGTCCGGGCCAATGACAACCGGCGACTGGAGGGTCGCCTCGTCGTGGACGCGTGCGGAGTTATCGACCCAGACCTGCTCGTCTCGGGCCGATTCGACGACCCGGCCCCGCGCCAGCACCTCTCGGGCGACGGTCAGCAGGTCCCACGGGTACGTCGCGTCGACCCACATCCCGTCGACCTCGACTGCCTGAACGCGGTCAGATTCAAGGAGGAGTTCGATAGTGTCAGTCAGTGCCAGCTCGCCGGCATGACGGGTCGTTTCGTCGATAGCCTCGAAGATGTCGCCGTCGAAAGCGTACACACCGCCGTTGATGAGCCTGAACTCGTCGTGTTGTGGCTTTTCGACGATATCAACAATATCGCGGTCCTGTACCTCGACAGCACCGTACCGGCTGGTGTCTTGCCGTTCAAGGACGGCGATGCTTGTGTTCCCGGTCTCCGCGTAGGAGGTGTCTACCTCCTCGATAGTGGCTGCGTCGACGAGACGGTCACCGTTCATCACCAGAACCGGGCCGTCAACGACGCTCCGTGCCTGAAGGAGTGCGTGTCCGCTGCCGAGCTGTTTCGTCTGGCTCACGTAGGAAATAGGAACGCCGCGATATGTCGGCCCGAAGTGGTCCTGAACGCGGTCGCGCTTGTAGCCGACGACGACGACCAGTTTTTCGATGCCTGCCTCGACCAGCGCGTCGAAGACGTGTTCGAGAATCGGACGGTTTGCGGCCGGCAACATAGGTTTTGGCCGGTTTCGCGTCAACGGCCGGAGACGAGTCCCTTCACCCGCAGCAAGGACTACAGCCGTATCGATGTGCATACCTGTTGCAGACGGAGGAGGGGCTTCAATATGGCGGCCTTACCGAGATTGGGTGGTTTTTACTCGACACGTATGTCCAGTTTATCACGGCAAAACCAGACGTTTCAAATATCCAAGGAAATTGGTCCTCGTGGCGCTTGCTGGTTCTGGACGACAGACTACTGCTCGCCCATCCGCTCGCCAGCGACCCGACGGCCCTTGGTCGTCAGGTTCACTTCGGTCCGTTCCCGGAGCACGCTTATCACGTCGAGTTCGATCAGTCGGTCGAAAATCTCCTCGGTTTTTTCGACATCGATGCCGACGAAGTTGGGGATGTCGAACGGCGACACACCGGAGTGTAGCGCCATGATGACCCGCTTCTCCGTCGAGCTCAGGTCCAGATCGGCCTGGTTCTGTTCGGCGCTCTCTTCGAGCATTGTCCGGAGGACAGTTGCATGAAACTCCTCGCCTGCGAGATGGGTTTCGACGCTGATATCTTCCTCGCTGTGTTCGACCTGAATGACCGTCCGCTCCTCGCCGCTGACCTGCTTCTCTTCGACAGCAAGGTCGCCGATGTCGGCGCGGTCAATGACGACAGCCTGGCCGTCGGCCATCGCGAGTTTCAGCGCCTCGTCAGTCACTTTGAGTCGGCCTTTCGTCCACTCAGCAGACTGGACGACGCCGCCCTTCAGTGCCGGGTGTTGAACCAGCACGATTGCGCCGTCGAGACTCGCCCGGTAAAAATCGGTCTCGAACGTTCCGTGGTCCGATGCCGACACGAGGATAACGTCTTCGCCGACGTAGAGTGCGACGTAGTCGGAGACCCCGGCACTCTGCTGGTTCACGTCGAACCGGTCAGCGATACGGTCGATATCGGTCAGTGAAATCTGTCGCTTGTCGTCGCCCAGCAGGGCGACCCGCTCGGTGGTGAGGACGATGCGACAGTTTCGCCACTCGGCGTCGGTCAGCCGCTGGCCCTGTGAGACCGCCTGGAGGAACTGCCCCTTCGTATCGGCGATCTTCTTTTCGGTGTCGCTCATACCCCGTACCGACCTCTCGTGCAGTTGTTGTCCGCAGGACTCAATATAAGTTCCGTCGCCAGTGTCGAAAGTGAGAACGGCCGACCGCAGTAGTCGGTCTCACAGCGGAATCGTACACAATTAGATAGGATATTTTTTGGGTGCGGCGATGTACTGTCAACTGATGACACGGGGTGACGAACCGGATCGGGGCCAGTCCCAGACGGGGCGAGAGACAGTCGAACCACCGGACTGGTTCGTCAAACAGGCGAACGTGACGGACTTGGCTGTCTACGACCGCTTCGAACGGGAGTGGCCCGATTGCTGGCGCGAGGCCGCCGAGTTGCTTGACTGGGAGAAGCCGTTTGAGACGGTACTCCGTGGAACGGACGGACCACCGTTCGAATGGTTCCCCGACGGCCGATTAAACGCCGCATACAACTGTCTTGACCGGCACCTCCCCGAGCGCAAGAACCAACTAGCACTGGTCTGGGAGGGACACCTCGGCGAGTCCCGCACCTACACGTACCTCGAACTGTACCGGGAGGTCAACGCCTTTGCAGCAGCGTTGCGCGACCGCGGCGTCGGCCCGGACGACGTGGTGACGCTGTACCTCCCGATGGTGCCCGAGCTCCCGGTCGCGATGCTGGCCTGTGCCCGTCTTGGCGTGCCACACAACGTCGTCTTCGCCGGGTTCTCTGCGGACGCGCTCGCGACGCGAATGGAGCGAGCCGAGTCAGAGTATCTCATTACCTGTGACGGCTACTACCGCCGCGGTAGCGCCGTCGCACAAAAGAACAAGGCCGATAACGCGCGAATCACTGTCGACCACGACGTGTCGGTCGTCGTGCTTGACCGACTGGGCCGTGATGTGCATTTAGGCGACGACTACGTCGACTATCACGACCTGCTGGCGGCCCACGAAGGAGCCGAAGTCGAGCCCGTTTCGCAGGCAGCGGACGACCCGCTTTTTCGCATCTACACCTCGGGCACGACCGGGCAGCCGAAGGCTGTCACCCACACGACCGGGGGGTATCTCGCACACGTCGCCTGGACCGCCCGGTCAGTTCTCGACATCAAGCCCGAAGACACCTACTGGTGTTCGGCCGACATCGGCTGGATTACCGGCCACTCCTACATCGTCTACGGCCCGCTCGCGCTTGGAACGACGACAGTACTGTACAACGGCACAGCGGACCACCCCGAGAAAGACCGCCTGTGGGAGCTCATCGAGAAGTACGCCGTTGACGTGTTCTATACTGCGCCGACGGCAGTCCGGGCGTTCATGAAGTGGGGTGAACAGTACCCCGAGCAACACGACCTCTCCAGCCTGCGCCTGCTGGGCACGGTTGGCGAGCCGATGGACGCTCACGCCTGGGAGTGGTATCGCGAACACATCGGCGGCGGCGAGTGCCCAGTCGTGGACACCTGGTGGCAGACCGAAACCGGTGCGATACTCGTATCGACGCTGCCCGGTGTCGACGAAATGAAACCCGGGGCCGCTGGAACCCCACTGCCGGGAATCGAGGCATCCGTCGTTACCCGCTCGGGCGCAACAGCCGAGCCGAACACGGCCGGGGAACTCGTTGTGACGCGCCCCTGGCCGGGGATGCCCCGCGCGTTACTTGACGGGACGGGCTGGGGCAGCGCCCCGGACAGCGCCGAGGAATGGCGGTACTACCCCGAAGACAGCGTCTCGGTCGACGCTGACGGTTACATCACGTTCCTCGGTCGGATCGACGACGCGATCAACGTCGCCGGCCGGCGGTTTAGCACCAAGGAACTGGAGTCGACGGTCGCCGGCGTCACCGGCGTCGCCGAAGCCGCCGTCGTCGGTGCCGACGACGAGACGACCGGAACGGCGGTGTACGTGTTTGCTTCTCCGGAGGACGGCTACGCCGAGAGTGAACTCCAGACAGCCATCGAGGACGCTATCGTCAACGCCATCGGTGGTATCGCCCGCCCGAAAGAGGTCGTGTTCACGCCCGACCTCCCGAAAACGCGCTCGGGCAAGGTTATGCGCCGCCTGCTGACGTCAGTGGCGAACGACGAGGATCTGGGCGATACCAGCGCGCTGCGAAACCCCGAAATTCTCGGCGAAATCCAGTCGACTACGAGACGGAAGTAAGCTGTTTCGGATTTGTCCATACTTCCGAAATATTTCTGTGGCAGTGGCGTCTTTAGCGGCTGTATTATTGTCAGTATCTCATCCGTAACCACGTTCTAGTCGCAACGCTTATTTCGGTATTATTTGAACTTCCGAAATATATGGACGGCGCAGCGGACCGCATCGGCGAACGAGGGTACGAACAGCTCCGGCGCGCGGCCGGGACACACCGGTCCGACCTCGTGCTCCGGCTCGGTGCGGAGGCCGGACTCCGTCCGGCGGAGATGACGGCCGTGCGGCTGACCGACATCACCGAGTTCGAGGGACACCGGCTGCTTGCCGTTCGGGAGGACGGCGAAGTAGTCCGCGAGACGTACCTCCCGGATTCAGTTGAGCACGATATGCGGAAGTACGCGAACGCGGCCGGGACGGACGACGACGAGCCGCTGTTTTCCGTCTCCCCGCGTCGACTCCAGATGCTCGTCAGCGAGGTAGCCGACCGAGCCGCCGATACGGCACCACACCTGCACGGAGTTTCCACACGCGACCTCCGGTGGCGGTTCGCGGCGAGCCTGCTGGACGACGGCGTCCCGCCGGACGTCGTCTGTGCACTCGGCGGCTGGGACCGACTCGACCGACTCGACCCTCTGCTTGACGAACCGGACCGCGAAACCATCATCACAGCCGTCGACGGGTCGGGCAGGCGGGCGGCGGCAAGCGGGTCCCAGCGACCCGTCAACTGGATTACGGCGGTCAGCGAGGCGCTTGCGGCCGCCGCGACTGGGGAAGCGATTGCAACAACAGTCTGTGACCACCTGACAGAGACAGCCGGCTTCGAATTCGCCTGGCTGGCCGAGCGGACTGGCGACGGACTGACACCGCGCGCGACGACAGAAATCTCGGAGGCGGCTGTCGAGCAGCAGATCGACGCCCATATCGAGTCAGCCTCCACGCCACTTGACGTGGGCGAGGTTCGTGTCGTCGACGATAGTGTTGGGTCGGTCGCTCTGGTCCCGCTCGTCAGGGAAAACGCCGTGTCCGGTGTCGTTGGGGTCGGGACAGGCGAGGGCCTCACTGACGCGGAACGCGCCGTGTTATCCGCGCTTGGCGTGCAGATCGGCCACGCACAGGTCGCCGCCGAACGCAAACGCCTCCTGCTTGCCGACACAGTGACCGAGCTGGAGTTCCACTGTGCGGACGAGCGAACGTTTACCGCCGGAGTATCCGAGGCGTTACACTGTACGGTCGAACTGTCCGGCGTCGTCCCTGTTGCGGGCCAGTCGCTGCTGTACTATCTGATGGTTGAAGATGCATCGGCCGACGCAATACTCTCGTATGCGGACGACGACGACGGCGTGACCGACGCCAGGCTACTCGAAGAGCACAGCGACGGCGTGTTACTGGAAGTTGTCGTCACTGACACGCCAGCACTCCAGTTGGTTGAGAGCGGCGGCCGCATCCGCGCTGTGACGGCTACCGATGGCGTGGCGACTATCGCAGTCGAACTCCCCAGTGAGGCCGAGATCAGACCGACGGTCAACGCCATCACCAATGCCTACAGAGAGACATCGCTAGCGGCGAAGCGAGAGACAGAGCGGCCGGCCGAGACGGACACCGGGTTCCGCGACCGACTGACTGACACGCTCTCAGACCGACAAGAGACGGTCCTGCAGGCGGCCTACCACAGCGGCTACTTCGAGTGGCCTCGCGGCTCAACCGCAGAGGAGCTAGCAGACTCGCTGGACGTCTCGTCGCCGACGTTGCACAATCACCTCAGGAAAGCACAGCAGAAGGTCCTGACCGCGTTTTTCGACGACCGGCCGGCGGAGCCGCGGCAGCCGGCCGACAACTGAAACCCTGTTTCATGTTATCGTAGTTAGACCCCCCGTTTATATGGCCGCTGTGAAATATCGATGATAGACCATGTCAGATGAAGATGTCCAACTCGAAGCACGGCTCGAAGAGCAGGAGGTTTTCGAGCCGCCGGAGTCGTTCGTCGAGCAGGCGAACGTCACGGATGAGGGTATCTACGACGAGTTCGAGGAGAACTGGCCGGAGTGCTGGGAGGGGGCCGCTGACCTTCTCGACTGGGAGGAGGAGTACGATCAGGTACTCGACGACTCGAACCCGCCGTTCTACGAGTGGTTCACAGACGGGACGCTAAACGCCTCAGCGAACTGTCTGGACCGCCACCTCGACGAGCGCGGCGACGAAGCCGCTATCGAGTGGGTCGGCGAGCCAGTCGAGGAAGACAATATCACCTACACGTACGAGGAACTCCATCAGAAGGTCAACGAGTTCGCGGCCGGCCTGCGTGAGATGGGTGTCGGCGAAGATGATGTCGTGACGATGTATATGCCGATGATTCCGCAGCTTCCCATCGCCATGCTGGCCTGTGCCCGCATCGGCGCGCCCCACTCCGTTGTGTTCGCCGGCTTCTCCGCGGACGCGCTCGCGACCCGAATGAACTCCGCCGACTCGGAGTATCTGGTTACCTGCGACGGCTACTACCGCCGCGGCGACCCGCTTGACCACCTCGACAAAGCCAACGAAGGGCTGAGCGGCGTTGACCACGAGGTGGAACGCGCCATCGTCGCCGAACGGCTGATGGACGGCGACGGCTTCGACCACGACTACGCGGACAATCAGGTCGCCTTCGAGGATGTCATCGACGACAACGAAGGCGAGACTGTCGAACCAGTCGACCGCGACGCCGAGGACATGCTGTTCCTCATGTACACCTCCGGGACCACCGGGAAACCAAAAGGCGTCAAACACTCCACCGGCGGCTACCTCGCCTGGGCGGCCTGGACATCGCAGGCGGTGCTCGACATCAAACCCGAGGACACGTACTTCTGCTCTGCCGATATCGGCTGGATTACCGGTCACTCCTACATCGTCTACGGCCCGCTCGCGCTCGGGACGACGACGATGATGTACGAGGGGACGCCGGACTACCCCGACAAGGACCGCCTCTGGGACATCGTCGAGGAGTACGAAGCCGACCAACTGTACACCGCGCCGACAGCTATCCGGGCGTTCATGAAGTGGGGCAAACAGTACCCCGAGCAACACGACCTCTCTAGCCTGCGCCTGCTTGGCACGGTCGGTGAGCCAATCAACCCCCGTGCCTGGAAATGGTACTACAAACATATCGGCAACGAGGAGTGTCCCGTCGTCGACACCTGGTGGCAGACCGAAACCGGCGGCATGATGATAACGACGTTACCCGGCGTCAAGGACATGAAACCGGGGTCGGCCGGGCCGCCGCTACCGGGCAACGACGTACGCATCGTCGACACCGAGGGTGAGGAAGTCGAACCCGGCCGCGCCGGCTACCTGACCGTCGACAAGCCGTGGCCCGGGATGCTCCGGACGCTGTACAAGAACGACGAACGGTTCATCGACGAATACTGGGCCGAGTACTCGGATACCGATAGCGACGACTCTGACGACTGGGTGTACTTCCCCGAGGACGGCGCAAAAATCGACGACGACGGCTACATCACCGTGCTGGGACGGGTCGACGACGTGATCAACGTCTCCGGCCACCGTCTCGGGACGATGGAAATCGAGAGCGCTATCGTCGGCGTGGAAGGCGTTGCCGAAGCCGCTGTCGTCGGTGGCGACCACGATATCAAGGGCGAGGCGGTGTACGCCTACGTCATCACCGAGGACGGCTACGACGAGGACGAGGAACTCCGCAGTGCGATTATCGACGGCGTCGAGGATGCTATCGGCCCGATCGCGCGGCCGGAAGCGGTCATCTTCACGCCCGAACTGCCGAAGACCCGCTCCGGGAAGATCATGCGCCGCCTGCTGGAAGACATCGCCAACGGCGAGGAACTGGGCGATACGAGTACGCTGCGAAACCCTGACGTTGTCAGTGATATCGAGACCAAGGTCCAGGGTGACTGAGCCCTAACAGCGAACAGCACCACGAATTTTCAAGCTTTCATACCCATGTCAAGAGACACGCCTGCGGACCGAGAAGAGTCAACTATCCAACCAGACGGCGGCACAGCAGCCGCCCACGACGACATCGATTACCTCGACAGGGAGGTGAACCTGTTACGGCCGAGTACGCCGTTTATGCGCGACCACCTGAAGATCATCTGGAGCAGTTTCGTGCTCTGGGCGCTGGTCGTGTTCGGCCCGGTGACGCTGACCGCACTTGCGCCGGAGATGATGACCGTGCAGACGCCCCTGTTTGGCTTCCCGCTGCACTACTTCCTCGTCTCGTTCGGTGCGCCGACGGGCGCGCTCATTCTGGCGGTCGTATACACGCGCTACCGGGACCGGCTTGACCAGAAGTACGGCATCGATTCCGTCGAGAGCACGGCTCCAGAGACGGGCGAGGCAGCGGCCACTGACGGGGGTGTCGAGCAGTGACGGTCCCGCTACAGGCAGAAGCGCTCGACATCTCGTTCAAGCTCGTCCCGGCGATTATCGTCTTCCTGATGATGGCGTCGTTCCTCGTCATCGGCTACGTGTTCAAGGTGGCCGACACAGAGGGGATGTGGGTCGCGGGCCGCGGCATCGGCAATATCGAGAACGGGATGGCCATCGGCGCGAACTGGATGTCCGCCGCCTCGTATCTGGGACTCGCCGGGCTGGTCGCGCTCTCTGGCTTCTACGGGCTGGCGTTCATCGTCGGCTGGACGACCGGCTACTTCGTCCTGCTCATCTTCCTGGCAGCACAGATGCGCCGGTTCGGGAAGTACACCGCGCCGGACTTCGTTGGCGACCGGTTCAACTCCCCAACTGCCCGCGCGCTGGCCGCATTCACCACGCTGCTCATCGCGTACGTCTACTCCGTCGGTCAGGCCCGCGGCATGGGACTGGTCGGACAGTACGTCTTCGGGCTCGATATCATCCCGATGATCGTCGTGATGATGACCATCACCGTCGGCTATCTCGCGCTCTCGGGGATGCTGGGCGCAACGAAGAACATGGCCGTCCAGTACACCATCCTCATTGTTGCGTTCCTCGCAGGCGTGTACGTCGTCGGCTTCTCGCAGGGGTACTCGACGGTGCTCCCGCAGATCGAGTACGGCGCACTGATCGCTGACCTCGGCCGCGAGTTCTCTGCGCCGTTCGTGAACCAGCCGTTCTACCTCTGGGTCGCGACGGCGTTCTCACTCATCGTCGGGACCTGTGGCCTCCCGCACGTCCTCGTCCGATTCTACACGGTCAGAAGCGAGCGCGTCGCTCGCTGGTCCTGCGTGTGGGGGCTGTTTTTTATCCTCCTGCTCTACTGGGCGTCGCCCGCAATGGCGGCCTTCGGCGTCGACCTCTTCCAGACGACGACGGGCGCGAGCGCCTACGCCGCAGAAGGCGGCATGTCCGGCGCTGAAGGTGACGTGATCGTCGTGCTCGCCGCACAGTTCGCCAACCTCCCGACGTGGTTCGTCGGCCTCGTGGCGGCCGGTGCGATGGCCGCGGCTATCGCGACGACGGCTGGCCTGTTCATCACGGCCTCCTCCGCGGTCGCACACGACATCTACACCGAGCTGGTTAATCCCGACGCGACCCAGCGACAGCAGGTGCTCATCGGTCGCGGGACGATCATTGGCATGGGCGCGCTGGTAACAGTGACCGCGTTCAACCCACCGGCGCTCATCGGCGAGCTGGTCGCCTACGCGTTCTCGCTGGCCGGCGTCGTCCTGTTCCCGATGTTCTTCCTCGGCCTCTGGTGGGAGAACACGAACCGTCAGGGCGCACTGGCCGGGATGGTGCTCGGCCTGCTCATCTGGATCACCTCGATTATCAACAGCGTCCTCCCGAGCTACATCGGCGCGCTCGGCGCAGCCGCTGGAGAAGGCGGCGCACTCGTCCCGATATACGCCCAGTACGTCCCACCGATCGGCGCTGCGCTGATCGGGACGCCGCTCGTGTTCATCGTCACTATCGCCGTCTCGCTGGCGACGCCCGAGCCACCGCTGGAGACGAAAAAGATGGTTCGACAGTGTCACAGCCCCGAACCGATGGGGCAACAGGAGACCGCCGCAGACGTCGTCGGCGACAGCACCAGTGGCAGTACCCCCGCGGACGATTAAACCCATGTACGACAATATCCTCGTTCCGACCGACGGCAGCGAAACCGCCGAAAACGCGGTCGATCAGGCGGTCGACATCGCCTCGAAATACGGCGCAACGGTCCACGCACTGTACGTCGTCGACGTCGACGCGACCAGCTACTCGCTGGGGACAGAACAGGTCGACCGCATCCGCCAAGGAAACCTGGCGGAGATGACCGATATAAAAGAAGACGCCGATGAGGCCACCGGCTACGTCCGCGACCGTGCCGCCGAACACGGCGTCGAGGTCGAAGAGCACATCACCGCCGGCGAACCGGCCCGCGCTATCCGAAAGTTCGTCGAGGACAACGACATCGACCTCGTCGTGATGGGGTCCCACGGCCGCTCGGGCCTCAAGCGCGTCATCCTTGGCAGCGTCACGGAGAAGGTGCTGCGCCGGACGCGGCTACCAGTACTCGTCGTCGACGTTCACGGCGAGACGGATATCGAGGCGTGACTAATGGGACAGCACCGACTCCGACCGTCATGGACGACACGAGGCCGCCGATGAGCGTCGTCGACACCCTCCGAAACCACGTGCGAGACCACAAACGAGGCATGTTCGTCGACCTCGTGTTCGCTATCGCCTGGGTGACTGCTGTGAGCGTCATCTTCGACCTACTGTCGGCTCCCCAGTGGGCTTACTACCTGACGCTCGCCGCCGGCGTCGTCGCGTACTACGGCTTCTTCTGGTCGCTCGAGCTGGCGATGGAACAGCAGTAGGCCGGACTCCGTTTTCCGCGGCGGCGGCTCCATAGCTGGTTCACGGCGCCCCTGTTAAACATACTCATTCGGTGGCCGAACCACCGCTTTACCCGTGCTATCCAAGCACCCCTCCATTCTCAAGCCAGGCGAATTTCTGCCCTGCCGGTAGTAATAATACCATGTAGGTGCATTGACTTTTTCGATGGCAGCAGACGCCGTGGAGTCAGCAATGATATACGAAAGTTCAACGGGAGAGTACTACAGTGGTCTCGACATCTGGATGCGCTTCGAGTCGGGGTTCTGGGAACCACACGATTGGAGTCAAGGGACGGGTGAGGAATGGGTCCAGACCGAGGCGGGTGAAGTTCTCACCCTGACGCCGGTCCCGGAGTCGGACCTCCCGGACGGGGTGTCGGTGACGGAAGCTGAGGACGTCGAGTACCTGCGTGAGTGAAAACGGCGAGACGGAAGCAGGGCACGAGTCCGGCTGTACTGACTGGGCTACATCGGAACCCGACCACCGCTAGAGGCAAGCCACGGGTCGCAGTGGCGGTACCGCTCCACTGCCCCGGATCAGAATCGGTCCTCGCCCGACTTTTGTTGGCTCGGCGTCAGGGAAAATCGTTCTGTGGCGCGTAGCGCCACACTACTGCTCACGGGTCGCGCTGCTCCCCGTTCGCTATCCGAGGGCCGCTCACTACGTTCGCGCCCCTCGCTACTCACGGCTTCGCCGTTCGTTCAGAGGCGCGTAGCGCCTCTCTATTTCTCACTCATCGCTTCACTCGCCATATTCCGTCCTTGCGCATTCAACGCAACCTCGGTCCGAACCCGGACCTCATCAACCGCACCAACATCGAGCAGTTTCTGATAGATTTCCTCGACCTCGTCGGGCGTTGTTCCGACGAAATCGGACATCTCGAACGGTGAAACACCGGAGTAGAGCGCCATCAACACCTGACTCTCCATCTCCGAGAGTTCGTAATCGTCCTCACGGTCCTCGATAACGCGGGTAAAGAGCGTCTTCAGCGCCCGCGTGTGGTGGTCCATCCCCGAGATGTGGGTTTCGACGCTACGGTCCTGATTGTCAGTGTGTTCGACCTCAATGACCTCCCGCTCCTGACCCATCACGGTACTGGTCCCCGTTTCGATAGTTCCGACGTCCTCAATTTCGAATGACATGCTCTTGCCGCCGGGGAACTGGAGGCGGATGATGTCGTCATCCAGTTGAAACCGTGCCTTGCTCCACTCGGCGTCCTCCTGAACGACGCCGCCGACGACCGCTTGCTGTCGTGCGAGGATAACCTCACCCTGTAGCGTCGCGCGGACGTACTCCGTCTGGAAGTCGTCCAAGTTCGGGGTGTCGACGAGGAGGACGTTGTTGCCCACCTCCAGCGCGGTTGCGCCGCCGGTCCCACCGTCGGGAATCAGATCGTCAGGGTTCGACGGGAGGGTAATACTGGAGTGTGGGATCGGCTGTTTCGAGCCGTTTGTCGCCAGAATGAGTCGCTTGTTGGTGACGATGAGTCGACAGGAGCGCCACTTCGGGTCGGTCACCGTGTCGCCGTCGCGGACGACGTACTGGAAGTCCCCCGACGTGTCGACTAGCTTGCGTTCGTCACCACTCATAGCCGCTGATATTAGAGATTTGACGCCGAAGGGTAAATAAGTTCCATCGTCGCCGACACGGGACTGGTCGGGACCACCGGTCTGTGTCGACACAGAGACCGTTTACATCCGGCAAATCGGGCGAAATGCGGCTGAACTCGGGCCGACTATCTCCCGGCTCCTTTACCCTGGGACGGCTCTCGACCAGTGTATGCGCGACCAACAGCAGTCAGGAACGGCATCTCGACGTGACTATCTGAAAGCCGCCGGCGGCCTCGCAGCAGCGAGTACAGTCGGCCTCGCTGGCTGTTCCGGGAGCGGCAGCGAAACAGGAACACTCGCGACGCAAGTGACTGACCAGCCAGGCGATATCGGTGATTTCGAATCGTGTGTCATCACCATGGCCGGTATCTGGGTAAGGCCAGTCTCGGAGGAAGACACAGCGACTGAGGAATCGACGACAGCGGACACGAGCGATGCCCGCGAGTACCACCAGTTCGACGAAGCCCAGAAGGCCGACCTAGTACAGCTTCAGGACGGCAACACCGCCCTCGTTGACGAGACTGAACTTGAGGTTGACACCTACGAGTACCTCCAGCTCGATGTGACGGGCGTCGACGGGACGCTCGCAGAGGGCGGCGACGCGACGGTTGACACGCCCGGTGACGCGCCGCTGCAGTTCACGCAGGAGTACGAAATCCGTGCGGACACCCGCACCGTGTTCACAGCCGACTTCACGCCGGTCAAACGCGGCCAAACCGGTGAGTACATCCTTCAGCCGGTCGCCAGCGGTACTGAAATCGAGTACAAGGAGTAAGCACTCGGAGTTCACCGGTCCTTACAGCGCGACAAGCAGGCCGCCGACGACGCCCAGGCCGCCAAACACCGTACAGACCGCCCAGAACGGGACCTGCCGTACCAGCCGGACCAGCGCGTCGACGGTGAGATAGCCGACGACGGCGCTCACGATGAGCGCGACGACGGCTGGCAGCGGCTCGATTGCGGGAATGCCGTCGTCAACGAGAACCAGGACGTTGGCAGCGAGCGCGGCCGGAATCGACAGTAGAAACGAGAGTCGAAGTGACGACTCACCCTCGTGGCCCCTGAGCAACAGCGCACTCACCGTCGTCCCAGACCGGGAGACTCCGGGGAGGATGGCCAGCCCCTGCAACACCCCGACTAGAACAGCGTCGAACCCGTCCGGAATCTCACGCTCGCCCAGCGACAGCGCCGCAGCGAACCGCTGGAGGAGACCAGTGATGACGAGTAGGCCGCCGACTAGCGCCAGAAAGAGCCCGCCCTCTAGCTCCGAAACAGCCGCGTCGAGGACCATATACGCGGGGAGGCCGGTGACAGCGGTTGCCGCCGTCGCGATGACAATAAACGAGAGGTCCGCCGTCTCGTCGGCGAACGGGCGACGCGAGAGTTGCCGTATCGAATGGAGGATGGTTCGGACCTCGGTGCGATAGTAGGCCGTGGCCGCAACCGCCGTCCCGGCGTGGAGAAAGAGTGCGAGGCGGGTCGAAGCGGCGGGTGAGACGCCTGTGACCACCGTCGACGCGAGGGCGACACCGCCCTCACTGGAGACTGGAATCCACTCCAGCACCCCCTGCAGCAGACCCAGCAGAATAGCGACGAGAATCGGGTTCATATCCACGGAGCGGACGCCACGGGACAAAGGCCGTTCGGTTCGGCCCGTCGACGTGGCAGTATATATAGCGCCGGTGTCCAAACGGGGGTATGCAACTGGGAAGTGGGGTGGTAGACCTGCTGTCGGGGCTGCCGGCCTGGCAGGGGTTTCTGGTACTCGTCGGCAGCGGGGTCGCGCTCGCGCTGGTCATCCGTGTCCTCGGTGACCGGCTGATCAGACGGGTCACCCCACACATTGAGGGCGACGTCGACGATATTGTGTTCCGTGGAATCCACACCGCCGTGTACGTCACGGTCGGTCTCGGCGGCGCGTACGCCGGCGCACAGATTTACGATATTCGGCCGGCCATCGCCGTCTCGCTTGAGGCCGGGACGCTCTCGTTGGTCGTCATCGTCTGGATGGTGACGCTGCTTCGCATTGGCCGGCAGGCGTCCGCCATCGCGACAGATTCAGCGTACATCGACCGCCAGATGGTCCCCATCCTCCAGAACGTCTGGAGCGCGCTCATCTCGGGCGGCGGGGTTCTGCTCCTGTTGGTTCTGTGGGACATCGACGTGACGCCGCTGCTGGCCTCAGCGGGGATTATGGGCATCATTGTCGGCCTAGCGGCCCGGGACACGCTGGCGAACTTTTTCGGGTCGCTATCGTTGTATCTCGACGGGACGTACGCAGTCGGCGACTTCGTCGTCCTCGAAAGCGGCGAACGCGGCCGCGTCGAGGACATCTCTGTCCGCTCGACGGTCATCCGCACCCGCGACGACATTCTCGTCACAGTTCCGAATTCGAAGCTCAATAGCGCTGCTATCGTCAACGAGTCGACGCCGCGACGCAAGCGCCGGATTCGGGTCCCTGTCGGCGTCGCCTACGGGACGGACATCGACAAAGTCGAGAATATCCTGCTGGAACTAGCCGAAGCCGAGGACCTCGTGCAGGACCGCCCGAACCCGCGGGTCCGGTTCCGAGAGTTCGGCGACTCAGCGCTGAACTTCGAACTGCTGTGCTGGGTCAGCAACCCGGCCCTGACAGCTCGTGCAACCCACGAACTCAACAGCGCGATTTACAAACGGTTCCGGGCCGATAACATCGATATCCCGTTCCCCCAGCGGTCCATCTCCATCTCAACCGAAGAGATTCCGGGCGAGCTATTCGACCAAGCGCAGTCGAAGAGCAAACCCACAGATGACGGCGGCGTGACCGGTGAGTAAGCGAAAGCAAGGTCACAGGGCCCTCCCCGGCCCAGACGACCGAGAGGTCGAAACGCAATTACGGGGGCGACGCGTCGGCTCAGGCAATGAGTATACTTGAGGACGCCCGTGCGGCGCTTGCCACCGGGCCGCTGTGTGATTCCTGTCTCGGCCGGCTTTTCGCCGACCGGAGCTTCGGGCTGGCCAACGCCGAACGGGGCCACGCCCTTCGGGTGACGCTTGCGCTTGCAGACGACGACCCATTTGAGGAGAGCGAGGACTGCTGGGTCTGTGAAGGAGAGTGTGACCGCTTTGACTGGTGGGCCGAGCAGGCCGCAAGCGCCGTCCGCGGCTACGAATTCGACACCTACCAAGTCGGGACGAAAGTGCCGCCGCTACTCGAAGAAAACGACGAACTGCTCCGGGAGGACGTGGGGCTGGACCCCGACGCCGGAGAGGCGCTGAAGACCGAACTCAACCGCGAAGTCGGCAAGCGAATCGGCGACCTGACCGGCGCGGAGGTGGAGTTTGGCCGTCCAGCAGTCCAGCTCACGCTCGACCTCGCGACGGACGAAGTAGAGACACACGTCAACTCGGCGTTCGTCTACGGCCGCTACCGCAAACTCGAACGCGACATTCCCCAGACGAAGTGGCCCTGCAACGACTGCAACGGGACCGGGCTGTGGCAAGGCGAACCCTGTGACGGCTGTGACGGCAGCGGCTACCGCTACGACGAGAGCGTCGAGCAACTGTCCGCGCCTGTCGTCCGTGAGGCAATGGACGGCGAGGAAGCCGTGTTCCACGGCGCCGGCCGCGAGGATGTGGACGCACGCATGCTCGACTCCGGCCGCCCGTTCGTCATCGAGGTGATGGAACCGCGAAAACGTGACGTGGACGCCGACGAACTCGAAGCCGACATCAACGATTTCGCCGACGGGAAGGTCGAAGTGACGGACCTCCACCTGGCGACCCACGAGATGGTCGAGCGCGTCAAGGAACTGGACGCCGCCAAGACCTACCGGATGGACGTGGAGTTCGGCGATGCGGTCGACGCCGAGGCCCTACAGGACGCACTGGCGGAACTGGACGGTGCGACCATCCAGCAGGAGACGCCCCAGCGGGTCACCCACCGACGGGCCGACATCACACGGACGCGAGCAGTGTACGACGCCGAGGGCGAACTGACCGACGACCGTCACGCCGAACTCCGCATCCACGGCGAGGGCGGCCTGTACGTGAAAGAACTCGTCTCCAGCGATGAGGGCCGCACGGAGCCGAGCCTAGCCGGCCTGCTCGACACCGACGCCGTGGTGACGGCGCTCGACGTAATCGACGTGCAGGGCGAGGACGAACCGTTCGCGACAGACGAGTTCCTCAAAGAGTAGCTCGCTGGACTGCCGTCCAACCGGAACCTGTTTTTACACCGGCATCGATGTGCCAGCCATGCGATTTGGCGTTGACGAGGCCGGGAAAGGGCCGGTTCTGGGGTCGATGTTCGCCGCCGCCGTCCGGGCCGACCCTGCGGCCCTGCCCGGCGGGGTCGGCGACTCGAAGGACATCAGGCCGGAGCGACGCGAGCGACTGGCCAAGGAAATCCGCGAATCGGCAGACGCCGTTGGTATTGCTGAAATATCTGTCGAGCGCATCGATGCCGACGAGACGGACATGAACACACTGACTGTCGAAGGGCAGGCAGAGGCTCTATCCGCGGTGGCCCGAGACGGCCTGTCAGGGACGGTCGACGCCGGCGACACCGACGCGGCGCGGTTCGGTCGTCGGGTCGCGGACGCAGTCGACACCGACGTGGCTGTAACCGCGGAACATGGAGCCGACGAGACGGACTCGCTAGTCGGTGCGGCCTCAATTATTGCGAAGGTGGCCCGCGACACCCATGTCGCAGAGCTGGCAGCGGAGTACGGCGACGTGGGGTCAGGCTATCCCAGTGACCCGACAACGCGGACCTTCCTAGCGGACTACGTTGACCGACACGGCGAATTGCCGGCGTGTGCCCGCCGGTCGTGGTCGACGTGTGACGACGTACTGGCAGCGGCATCACAGTCAACGCTCAGTGACTTTTGAGCGTCGTGAACTCGGGAGAAAGCGACCGACGGTGTCAGTCTTCGTCCAGCACGAGACTCCGGAGGATATCACCGTAGGCCGGGCGCGTCACGAGCACGCCGACCAGCACGCCGACGATGGTGATGATGGCGAACCCGGAGAGGTCGCCAAGCGAGAGGACCATCAGCGGACTCATCGCGACGATGGTCGTCGCCGCGGCCGCGCCGATGACCCAGAACGCCTTGCGGAAGCGGCTCTGGAACACGCGGCCCGTTTCAACTTTCCCCTGCTGGAGGATCTCGTCGGCGATAATGATGAGGTCGTCCACCCCCGTCCCGATGACTGCGATAAACCCGGCCAGATGCGAGAGGTTCAGCGGATACTGGACGAAGGCAACGAATCCGAGGAGGATGAACACCTCCGACAGCGCCGTGACGATCATCGGCAGGGCGACCTCTGGACGCCCGTACCGGAGATACACCACCAGGCTCACCGCGATGACGGCGAGAATGCCCGTCAGGAGGGAGCGCTGCTGGAACTCCTGAGCGAGCGCAGACGAAAGCGTCTGACTTTCGGCGCTGTCGAAGTCAAGCGGGGCCGGTAGCCGACCGGCCTTGAGTGCGAGTTCCAGCTCGGTCGCTTCAGACATATTGCTGGTCTGCATGATGAACTGCGGATTGTTGGCGAACTCACCGTTCCGATAGGACTGTCCCAGCCCCGGGTCGACACCACCGATGAACACCGGCTCGCCGTTCAGTGTCGTCACCAGGCAGTCTGCCTGTGAGTTCTGGAGGTTCTCGTGGTCGTAGTCCGAGTCGCGGCAGGTCGACCCGCTCCCGAAGCCGGCCTCGACCATGTCGTTCGCGTAGCGCTCGGCCACGCTTTGTTTGACAGTCACCGGGACGTGCGTTCCCTGCGTTTCGCTTCGCTGTGCTGCCCCGATACCCGCGAAGTCGCCCTGTGAGAGGACTTGCTCACGGACGTAGGAGCCGTTCTCAGTATTGTCGTGGACAGCGTACACGCGGACGACACCACGCTCTTCGAGCAAGCCGATGAGCTCCTCGCGCCCCCTGTCCGGGGCTGTGACGCTGATGAAGCTCCGACCACCCGGCGAGCTGACTTGCTGCACCGAACCCCCTGTCAGCGCCGATTCGCGCAGTTTGTCGTTGATAACCGACACCATGTTCTCTCGGGTGTCCCGGGTCACGCCAGGACGGACCTCGCTCGGTTCGTACCCTTCGGCTTCGAGTGCGGCTTCGACCTCTCCGGTGGAGACGTTGTTCGAGAACACCTCGACGGTCTCAGTCTGGTTCGAAACGCGCACGTCAATCGGGTCGAGACCCAACCGGTCCGCCGTCGCTTGTGCCAAGTCGGCCTCGTCTGCGGGTGCAACATCGACACCTTCAGCGGTAGTGCCAACGATCGGGGCCTGAATACGCGTCCCGCCGCTGAGCTGAATCCCGTACTGGAGGTTCGTCGACTGGTTCGCGGCCCCAGCTCCTTCAGTATCCGAGGTCCCTGGCGGAACGCCGGGGATGAACAGCGCGACGGCGCTGAGTAGCAACAGCGTGACCAGCGCAACGACGCGCCAGTTTTCCTTGAGTGTGCTCATCGTTTGACCCCCTCATACTTGTACCAGCGAAGCAACGTGACGTTAAGCATATAGGTGTTCATCAGGTCAGCAGCCAAGCCCACGACGAGAACGAACCCGATAGAAGCCATCAGTTCGATACCGAATATCGTCGCCGAAATCGCCATCACCGCCATCGCCGCCATCGACGTCAGCGTCATCGTCACACCGGTCCGCATCGCGCGGTACGTCGACTCGTAGAACCCACCGGAGCGCCGGAGGACGTGATTGTTCAACAGAATGTCTGAGTCGACGCTGTAACCGATGAGCATCAGCAACGCGGCGACGGTTCCCAGTGAGAGCTTGATTCCGAGCAGGTTCATTACCGCGAGCGGGATGACAAGGTCCGAAAACGCCGACAGAACGACTGCGATGCTCGGTACGACCGACCGGAACATCGCAAAGACAAGCAAACTCATCCCGAGGAAGGCGACACCGATGCCGACGACCGCTAGCCGCTGGTTCTCCTGACCGAATATCGGCGACGTGGTCCCGCTACCGAGGAACTCCATCTGATCGCTCGAACGCGCGGTTTCCTCGATTGGCTCCAGATTCGACGAATCAAACGTGATGATATACCGGTTCTCACCCTCGACCTGTTGGACGGAAACCACGGGTTCGTCGAACGTATTGTCCCTGAGCTCCGCCTGTGAGAGAGACGACTCGACGGTGAGTTCCGAACCGCCCGTGAAGTCGATGCTCGGAGAGACCGGCGCGCCGGTGACCAGATACCAGCCACCGAGCACCGCAAGCGCCAGACCGAGCACCACCAGCGGAACCGCCACTAGCTGACGGTTCGAATACTGGGTGTAATCGACTTCCGGGACCTCGAACTCGAACATGACGGAACGGTGTGAGACGGGCCGGAATAAGCCTTCCCAATCACTGCCGCTGACATCCGCTGTGCCGTACATCTATGCCAGTCTATCACGTATATCCGGTATGTCCGAGCACGCAAGCAGGGTCGAACTCTCGTATCCAGCAGACCTCAGCGGGTGGGGTCGCGACAAAATAGACGGGTCGCCGTTCCGCGCGTACCTCCGGAAGACACACAACACCGCCACACCGGGCGACGTGTGGACAGAGTTTGTCGGCGTTGGCTGCTGTGGCGACACGCTGGACTTCCCGCTCCAGGTCGAATCCGTCGAGGGCGGGTCCGCGGTGACCGAAGACACCGAGTTCGTGTACACCGAGCGCGAGGCGTGTGGCATCGCCGGTGGCTGGCAGGTCCAGAGCGCCGCGGGCCCGACCGAATAAGAAGTCGAGGCGAGTGAGAGAACGCGTCAGTCCGGCAAGTAGCGCACGCTGACAACGCCCGCTGCGGTCCGAACCTCGACACGGTCGACGCCGAGCCTGGCCGCCCGCGAGAGGGTCGCCTCGTCCTCGACGACATCCGTTGCGGCCTCGGCCGTCTCGTCTTCCGGGACCGTGAGGACGTGTACCTCGCCCTCACCAGCGCGTTCGACCGTCGTTAGCTCGCCGGGGGCCTGCTCAGCCGCGATTTCGGTCGTCTGGGTCGTCGGCGCGAGGTCGACCGTCTCGACGGGAATTGTGCGCCGCTCGGCGACCTCGGTGACGGTGTAGGTGACCTCCATCGGCGGCTCCGGTTCGACTGTTCCCTCCACTACTTCGCCGGCCTCAACGCCGGGATTGTCAGACAGTGTCAGCACCTGTGAGTCTGCGACATTCCGAAGCGTCGCCGACCCGTCGTCGGCGTTCGTGACAAGAAATGTCCCTTCAATCGCTGTCATGGACACACGTTCGTGGCGGGCGTTCTTGCCCGTTTCGACCCGGGAACGGGCTGGAGTGGTATGCCGTAAGAGTGGACAGCCGTGGACTGGCGGTGCTACTTCAACAGCCGGTGAGTCAGGTATATCCCCAGCGTCGCGAGCATCGGCGGGACGACGCCGGCAATCGGCGGCAACGAGTAGAAGAAGCCGACGACAGCGCTCTGTGTCGGCTCTCGAAGCTCCGCCGGAGCGGAGGTCAACAGCGCGAGGTATATCGACCCGATGAACAGAAACGCCGAAAGGGCGAGGGCGCGGTCGTAGGCGACCGAGGATGCGGTCCGTCGATGGCGGCGCGCGACGGAGAGCACTGGAGCCAGCAGCGGCGCGACGAGCAACAGCCCGACGAACAGGAAGAAGCTCCGGGAGAAGGTGAACGTCCCGCCGCGGACACTGCCGGTTTCGGCGAGTTGCGTTATCAGCCCGAACGAGAACACGAGCGTAATCGCCACGGACAGCAACAACGCGACCGGAACGTAGGCTTTGAACAGCAACGAGTCAGTGGCCCGGAACGCGTACGGGAATGCGCCGGGGAGCCCGTTGTACGGTTCGGGCTTGTCGTCGGCGTCGGCTGTGACGGACTGCTCTGCCGTCGCGTCTGTCATACCTGATCCTTAGGCAAGCGCGTGGTTAAGCGCGGTGTTGTCTGGCCAGCGGTGACAACGGAGCCACGTCTGCTGCCATGCCGTCCGGGAGTTGTTTGTACCCGCCCATCGACACCCCCAGTATGCACGTCGATATCGGAGCCGCGCTTGCCAGTGCCGCCGACCCGGGCGTCGAGCGTGCGACGCTTGACGACTTGGACGAGCAGGTGGCCGTAGCCCACGAGCGAATCGAGCAGGGTCGAAACAAGGGCGAGTTCGGCTACGCCTCGCTGAACCTCCTCGAAGCAACCGATGCCGAGACCATCCACGACGCCGTCGCGCCGGTGGCCGACGCCGAATCGGTCATCACCGTCGGCATCGGTGGCTCCGCGCTGGGAGCGAAAACCATCACAGAGGCGCTGGCTGAGGACCCGGGCAGTCACGTCGTGCTGGACAACGTCGACCCGGAGCACGTCCGGCGGACGCTCGATGGCCTCTCACTCGCCGACACGGCCATCAACGTCGTCTCGCGTTCGGGGACGACGGCGGAGACGCTGGCAAACTTCCTCGTCGTCCGCGAGGCCTACGAGGACCGCGGCGTCGACTGGACCGAGCGAATCGTCGTCACGACGGGCGAGTCCGGCCCGCTCCGGGCGCTCGCCGATCAGCACGACCTGCCGACGCTGCCGGTCCCCGAGGGCGTTCCGGGCCGCTTCAGCGCGCTGTCGGCGGTCGGGCTCGTCCCGCCAGCCATCCTCGGTATCGACATCGAGGGGCTGCTTGCCGGCGGTCAGCAGGCGGCTGACGACCTCGCGCCGTCGCTGTATGACTCGCCGGCCTACGCCTACGGCGCGATGGCCTACGCGCTGGAAGAAGCGGGCGCGACGGTCAACGCCGTCATGCCCTACGCCGAGCGCCTGGAGTCCTTCGGCGAGTGGTTCGCACAGCTCTGGGCCGAGAGCCTGGGTAAGGACGGGCGAGGTCAGACGCCGGCGCGAGCGCTGGGCGCGACCGACCAGCACTCCCAGCTCCAGCTGTACCGCGCCGGCCACCGCGACAAGGTCGTCACGTTCGTCCGACCGCGCGAGCGTGCCGACGTGTCGATTCCCGACCCGGACCACGAAGACCTGTCGTATCTCGCCGGAACTGACCTCGGCGGCCTCATTGACGCCGAGTACGAGGCGACGGTGGCGAGCCTGCCGGCGGCTGACCGGCCGGCACTGGAAGTCGAAATCGACCGTCTCGACGCCGAAAGCGTCGGCGAATTGCTGTACGCGATGGAGGCGGCTTGTGTCCTCGTCGGCGAACTCGCGGACGTGGAGACGTTCACCCAGCCGGCCGTCGAGTGGGGCAAAAACGCCACGCGGGCGCTCATCCGCGGCGAAGCGACGGACGAGACGGCGGTCATCGACGAGCGCGAGCGACTGCGTATCGGCGAAACGGAGTCCCTTTAGGCCGGCGCAACGGACTGCCGATAATGGACGATACCGCCGCGAACTGGGGTGTTCTCGCCGCTGGCCTCGGTCTCGTCGTACTCGTCGCCACAGAAACCGGCATCGCTGGCTGGATGACACCGGCGACAACTGTCGGCCCGGTCACCGCCCGACAGGTCGCCGCCGCCGGCTTCGTCGTCGCCGCGCTCGCCTTCTCGCTTGTTCGTCACGGCGCACTCGACCGCAGACAGGCGGGTCTGGGCGCAGCAGGCGCGAGCATCGTCACAACCCTCGCCACGCTCGTCGCCTTCTTCGGGCCGGAGTTCCGTGCTGGCGTTGCGGCGACCGTCGGCATCGCCGTGTATCTCACAGTGCTGGCCGGGGGTCTGACGGTTGCGCTGGGCTGGGCGCTGGCGACCGGCATCCCGAACGACCGGCTGTACACGGTCGCCAGAGCGCTCTCGGTCGCAACGGGAATCGGGCTGGCCGGCTTCCTCGTGGGCACGGTGTTTGCCCAGTTCGTCGTTCTCGGGGTCGCGGCCGCAGGGCTTGTCAGCGCCACAGCGCTGGAAGGCGGGACTGTCACCGGCCCCGCGTATGTCACGCTCACTATCGGCATCGGCGTCGGATTCATCGGTTTCGGGGCGGCCGTCGCCAGCCGGCTAGACCGTACTTGGACCGACCTAGACCTGCAGCGCCCCGGTCTCCGTGACATCGGCTACAGCGTCGGCGGCGTCGTCGTCCTCATGGTCGCGCTGTTTGGCTTCAGTTACCTTATTCAGGCGCTCGGGCTCGAAGCGGCCCGGAGCAGCGTCGAGGAACTGGCCCGCGAGGACCCGTCATTCCTGCTCGTGATGGTCCCACTCGCGTTTCTGACTATCGCGCCGAGCGAGGAGTTTATTTACCGGAACCTCATCCAGAAGTACCTCTACGACGATTTCGGTGAATTTCAGGCGATTATACTCACCAGCGCCGTTTTCGGTGTCGTCCACTTCGGACAGTACGCCGCCGGCACGCCGACACAGACCGTGCTCTCGCTGCTCCTGGTGTTCGTCCTGTCGACGCTGCTGGGCCTCAGCTATCTCAAGACCGAGAACCTGCTCGTGCCCATCTTTATTCACGGGGCGTTCAACGCAATCCAGTTTCTCACATTGTACATCGAGATTACAGGAAATCCGGCGATCTGAGGTGTCTGACCGCTGTCTGACGGGTGTTTATGCGACCTACTGTTGTATGCGATGACATGGCTCGGCGGTTCACTATCGTCTGTGATGACGACCAAGCGCGGAGTATCGAAACGCTTGCGCGGCGCTACGGCATCACAGAGGCGGAAGTGCTGTCGCAGCTAGTCGAGCTCGGGCTCAACGCCCGGGACGAACAGACCGTCTAAGCCGGGTTTTTCCGCGAGAGCGAACTCCCACAGATGGGACAGCGGTCGCGGTTCTCGTCGAACTCGCGGCCACAGCCAGCACACTGGAACAGCCACTCCCGCTGTTCGGAGATCCCCTCACGGGCGATAACTTCGACCGCCACATCGAGTTTCTCCGCGACGTTTTGCATCGCGTAATCGTCCGTGACGAGGCGGCTGTCGAGTTCGAACGCGGCCGCAATCAGCCGGATATCGGTTGCCGAGAGCTCCGCAAGATCACCGGTCTCGCTGGCAGCGCGCTCGATGCGCTCAACAGTGTTGTCCTCGGGAATGTGAAGGTGCATCCCAGAGCCTTCGAGCGCGTCGAAGCGATAGGCGGCCTCGTCCTCCAGTTCTTCTCTGACGAGTGGAATCGTTGCTATCTGCTCGTCGGTGTGATACTCGTTGATAAATGCCGAGGAGTCAAGAACGTACATCTAGCGTTTAACGATCATGTGGTCTTTCACTGCCTTGACCCGCTCAACCGGGACAAGCAGGCGGCCCTGGTCGCTGTACTCGAAGTTTGTGTTACGGAGCGACTCCGCGGGGTCGATAACGAGGTTGTGCAGCGCGCCCGAGGAGAAGTCCATCGTGATGTTGTAGAGACTGCCGATCTCCGCGCCATCAGTCCCCATCACGTCTTTCCCCGACAGGTTTTCTGCGAGTATTGCAGCCATACCTCCTTGTTCCGAACGAGGTTACATAAACGCCACGGGGATATCCGACGAGAGAACGATGGTCGCCGACAGCGACAGTCACGGATAGAAACGCTGGGTAAGCAAGTGTTGAGAGTCCCAGTGGAGTCGTTCTGTGACCGGGATCGCACAGTCACAGTAGGCAGCAGCCCTAAGCGGCAGGCGTCCTACGAGTACGCATGGACCGGAACAGGCGTCAGTTTCTCGGCGCGCTCACGGCCGTCGTTACCGGGACTATCGCGGGCTGCAGTGGTGGCGACAGCGGTGAATCATCCCCAACAGCGACGGCCACCGCTACGCAAGTATCAACCCGTACTGCGACAGCAACGCCGACTGATTCGGTGACGACGTCGACGGAGACCGCAACCCCAACCGAAACACCAACACCGACTGAGACTGCCACTTCGACCGAAACGCCGGCCTCCACTGGAACGTCGGTGGACGCCGAACAGGAGGTCGCCGTCGCGCCGGGAAGCTTCAGTTTCGCCCCGGAAACGTTCGAGGTCCCCGCTGGAAGCACCGTGCTATGGGTCTGGGAGGCCGGCGGCCACAACGTCAAATCGACCGCGACGCCGGAAGGCAGCGACTGGACGGGGACGCCCGGAGACGACGGAAAGACGTACAGTTCCGGCTACGAGTACGCCTACACGTTTGAGGTCCCCGGAGAATACGAGTACCACTGCGTCCCTCACCAGAGCATCGGCATGACAGGGTCGTTCACTGTAACCGAGTGACGCCCGCTTAGCCCCACGTTCGGTTGCGTGCGTTTGATGACGACGAACTTAACTGCCACCGACGACTCGGTTCTGACAACTTCTGGAGCCATCTATGTCTGACACGGACCCCACAACAGCCACCGACGACACCCTGCGGACGCCCATCGTCGCCGTTCTGGGCCACGTCGACCACGGGAAGACGAGCCTGCTCGACAAGATCCGCGGTTCGGCCGTCACCGCCGGCGAATCGGGCGCGATTACACAGCACATCGGCGCGACAGCCGTCCCGCTTGACGTGATTTCCGAGATTGCTGGTGACCTGGTCGACCCGACGGACTTCGACCTGCCCGGCCTGCTGTTCATTGACACGCCGGGCCACCACTCCTTCTCGACGCTCCGTTCCCGCGGTGGCGCGCTCGCCGACATCGCCATCCTCGTCGTCGATGTCAACGACGGCTTCCAGCCCCAGACGCTGGAGGCCATCGACATCCTCAAGCGAACCCAGACGCCGTTTATCGTCGCCGCAAACAAGATTGACACCGTCCCCGGCTGGAACCCTAACGAGGGGCAACCGGTCCAGCAGACGATGGACGCACAGTCCGACCGCGTGCAGTCCGACCTCAACGAGAAGCTGTACGAGATTATCGGCGAACTCTCGGACAACGGCTTCTCCGCGGATATGTACTGGCGCGTCCAGAACTTCCAGGCCAACATCGGCGTCGTGCCGGTCTCGGCCGAAACGAGCGAGGGCATCCCTGACCTGCTGACGGTGATGATGGGGCTGTCCCAGCGCTACATGAAAGAGGAGATGGAAATCGACACCAGCGGTCCCGGTGTTGGGACTGTCCTCGAAGTGAAAGACACCCAGGGGTTCGGGACGACGCTCGACGCCATCATCTACGACGGGACCATCCGCAACGACGATACCATCGTCGTCGGCGGGCTGCAAGGGCCGATCATCACTGACGTGCGTGCGCTGCTTCGGCCACGCCCGCTCGAAGAGATCCGGACCGAACAGGAGTTCGAGCAGGTCGACGAGGTCGCCGCCGCCGACGGTGTCAAAATCGCCGCGCCGGAACTCGGCGATGCGATGGCCGGCGCGCCGATCCGCGTCATCCGCGACCGCGACCGAAGCGAGGTCATCGCCGAGGTGGAGGAGGAACTCGCCGAAATCGAAGTGACGACACAGGAAGAAGGGGTCGTCATCAAGGCCGACACGCTCGGGTCGCTGGAGGCCCTCTCCAGTACGCTCGAAGAGGAAGAAATCCCGGTGATGCGGGCCGAGGTCGGCGCGGTCGCACCGCGGGACGTGCGAGTCGCCGAAACGGCCGGCGAGTCGACCAATCAGGCGATTCTGGCGTTCAGCGTCGACGTGCTCGACGACGCGCGGGACCTCGCCGAACAGGAGGACGTGAAACTGTTCGAAGACGACGTCATCTACCAGCTCGTCGAGTCCTACGACGACCACGTCACCGCCATCGAGGAGGCCCAGCAGGAGCAGATTCTGGAGAACATCACCCGCCCGGCGAAGTTCCGCATTCTGCAGGATCACACCTTCCGCCAGTCCGACCCGGCCGTCGTCGGCGTCGAAATCCTCTCCGGTGAACTCCGTCGGAACGTCAACGTCGTCAGGTGGGAGAACGGCGAGGCGAACCGCGTCGGGACTCTCAAAACGATTCAGGACGAGGGCGAAGACGTCGACTCGGCCCGCGCCGGTGAGCGCATGGCTGTCTCCATTCAGGGGCCGACCGTCGGCCGCCAAGTCGAGGAAGGCGACGACCTCTGGGTCGAAATCCCCGAAAAGCACGCAAAGATTCTCGAACAGGAACTCAAGGAAGACATCTCCGTCGACGAGCGCGAGGCGCTGTCGATGTATCTGGAGAAACACCGGAACCGCGACCCCTTCTGGGGGAAGTGAGTCCCTGCTCAGAAACGACTCTGTATCTATTATTTGGCGGGTTCCGCCTGACGTTTCAGAGTGGTCCGGAGCTATTACTGAGTCGCAATTACGGTTGACAGAGAATTATCAGTTGTGCTGTTTCTTTGTGGATGTGTTACAGTCGTCTGAACTCCAAAAAGATGTATCAAAAGTATTGTTACACGGATGTTCAAGTGAAGTTGACGAGCGACCAACACTACAAACAATACGAGACAGCATACACGAACTGTTTGAGATATAGCGTAGCGTCTCTATTCTGACTCGAATCGATATAGCGGATTATCGTCAAACACTTTGATTATCCCCTCATTTTCGGTTCGGTCAACTTTAATCTCACCATCGATATCTGGTTCATCGGCTTCATTTAATCGAATGTGTGTTGTCAGTTGAAGAGGGTCTCCATTTGACCAAGCTGCGAGATACTGCGTGTCAGCAATCGAACCTCGGATAAATCCAATCGATGAAAACCCTTCTGTACATTCAACATTCCAATAATCATATGAAATTTTATCACTAGAATGCGGTGTGTCTGGACCTTCATACCCTAATGCGTTAGGGCTTCGGTTTCTACTCAAGTCTGGCATATCTAATCCACCCCACCCTGTGAACAAGTGTTTTACACGCCCACTTACATATACCCACGGAAGTACTGGTTCAGCATCAACAAGCCAATAGCCAATACCTGCGAATAGAATAGATGCTGTCACACAGTCTGCACCCTCCGTGTTCTCGACACCTTCTGTTCCATTCTTGAACAGTTCGATAATGCTTTCTTCTGGTGAATTGTGGTATCTACCAAGAGTCCATTTATATGGGAGTGCATCGCCAACAAATGCTTTCAATACTGTTAGCTTGTGGTAGTCAGGGGTTTCAAGCGATGATAGATAGTGTTTGTTTTCGAATGCTTCTTCGATTTTGCGTGCCCAGCGTTTACTTACTGCTCGCCCAACTGCGAACCGTAGCGGATTTGCACCAACAAATTCATTAGGGCTTCTATCTGGAAAAACAGCGGCTTCTAGTAGTTGCACTACCGCATCATCTGATTCTTGAGCAACTGGCTCAGAAATATTGCCTACAGTCACATTACTTCCGTAGTTCGTTTTATGAGGAATTTCTTTTTGACGAGCGCCCCCATCACCAATACTCCATTCTGTATCAGGAACCGCAATTCTCATAGTAGACGGTGAATTGAAGTATACTGCTTCTAAATACTCAATCTCTGACATTCGAACGGTAAAGACGGTCCAATCATAATATGGCCCTTGTACTTCATCGTCATCGTCAACATAAAACGCAGTAGTGAATATTGGTGTACGAACAAGAACTGTGATTTCGATGTTCTTGAGGTCAAACCAATCGTCACCGTCTACATCCGTTTCAGAATACTCTGATTTGTCAAGTTTTGGAACATTAAATGGTGACTCGTCTGGTTCATTATACCAGAGTTCAACTTTTTGTTTTGGAGTGGTATCACTGTCCCATGTTTCTCTTGATGCAAACTTTGGCCCGAGCGAGCGAATTTCTGTTGTTACTCGGGCTTTATTTTCAAACATCATGATTGCTTCGTGAGTTCTGTGGACTTCCTGTGCCTCACCGTCATCAATCGCTATTTCAAAAATCAACTCCTGAGGCGTGTTCAGATACCCGTCAAAATATTCATTTGCGTCTTCAAATCTCGCTTTTGCTCCATAGACTTGAGGAAATGCTTGGTATTCTTCTCTTGCAAGTGGTCGTCGATCGTCGTCATCTGCTACTGGGGCGTTTGAATATATATCGACTCTAAATGTATCTGGGTCATAATCTTTGATTCCGAATAATTTGAACCTGATAGTATCCAAGGATACCTCAACCAGATTGACCTGAATATCTAATTGTTGATCTTCTTCAGGTGGTGGCGTGGAGTCAGTGCCATCTAGTGACTCATCTTGATTGAATGCGTTACAGCCTGCAAGTCCAGTTGCTACACCTGCGGCCCCTGCTGCAAGGATTTCTCGCCGTGAAACACAATACGAATACCTGACCTCATCAGGTTCGGACGAGCCGTCCAAATAGTCAGTCATTAACAATTCAGCGTTCTGAGTAATAAAAACTGTTTGGGAGGTAAATGGTCACCAGCTGTGGGATACGACTTATTTCCATTCAAGAGCGATTGACACCGCTGGAGTGACCATCTGGTGCTGGTGATGGTTCTGTTATACAAATTTGGTAGAATCAGAAGATTAATTCTGGGGCAAATAGGCGGTACTCGGTGCGCTGTTTGCGCGAGTAATAATATTTAATTAGGAGGCGTGTCTCCATACAGACACGAATGCCTGGGTCCCTGTCGATGCCTGACCTCGTGCTTGCCAGCATCGCCCTCTCGATGCTACTGGCGTCGCTCGGTGCCGTGGTTACTTCGCTTAGTTTCGTCACAGCGCTGAGTGCCGGCAGCCTCCCAGCGACCGGCTCCATCGGCTACGCGCTGTTTTATGACCCGCCGGTCACCAGCGGCGGTCACGACTGATAACAACGACTACGCGTCACCATGACTGTGCTGCAGAAAACTGAGAGCAGCGACTGTTACTGCGCTGTCGGCGACGTGTCGTCGCCCATCACTTGCTTGACCTGCAGGGCGGCGGAGGCGGCGATGCCCTGCGCGAGGTCGTCGCGCTCGGCATCGGAGATGCTCGCGCTTTCCGGGTCTTCCGGCGTGTAGTCAGCGCTGACGACCGACCCGACCGGAGGCTGGACTGCGATTGTGGCCCGTGGGCCCGTCGTGCTGTTACTGATTTCCGAGCCGACGACGAACTCGCCGGGCAGGAGTTCGCGGGTCCGGGCGGCGACGCTCGAGAGGTCCCGGCGGAGGTTCTCGCGCTGTTCCGCGGTCAGCGTCACTTCTTCCGTCTCCCCACCAAACGACGTATTACCGTACATGAACGTTCTCTGTCTCTATGGGGGGGAGCACTAAAAACCCAGTGTCGAGCACAGTTCTGACCGGCACCGTCGGCACACGCACTACACGACGGGGTGGCTCTCGCCGTAGGTAGCGAGAACGACGGCACTGGCGTACTCGGCGTCGTCGGACGCCGATTCAACGTAGACGTTCTCCTCGACGAACTCCCAGTCCCGGAGGTCCCGACCAGCGGCCAGCCCCTCACGGATTTCCATCCGGACCGCATCCTCGCTGGTGCCGTCGACCTCGTAGAAGATACCCGGCCCGTCCTCGCTACGGGCCCAGCCGATGCCCGCCGCGCCGCGTTCACCCGGTGCGACGGTCGCCGAGGACTGGACGACCTCTAGCGCTTCGCCGGGCGGCCCCAGATCCGGCGCTGTCTCAGTCACCTCGATAGTCGGTTCGGCAGGAATGACCGACGAGAGCGAGATGAGGTTGTAGTTGTGGACGCCCGCCTCGGCGAGTGCCGCGTCGTACGCGGCCAGCGCGGTCGGGCCGGTCGCAGTCCCCCATACGACCCGAATGGTACTCATAGGCGAGAGTCGACGGTCCGTGGTGTAAGGGGTTTCGCTTCGTTATGCCGGAACGAGTCCGTAGCACATCCCCGGGCGGTCGGGGTCGCCGTCGACAGCGCGTTCTGTGTAGTAGATGCCATCAGCGGTCACCAGCGGCGCACTCGTCACGTGGCCGCGGTTCTCAACGGTCCAGGCCACCGCACCCGAGTCCCGCTCCAGTGCGTACAGCCGCCCGTTGTAGGACCCGACGAGTACGTGGTCCCGGGTGGCGACGACGCTCCCGATAATCCACCCGCCGGTGTCGTAGCGCCACAGTTCTTCGCCGCTGGCGAGATTGATTGCATACACGCGGTCGTCGTGGCTGCCGACGTAGACGGTGCCGTCGTGGACCGCTGGCGCACACATCACGTCGGCGTCGGCTTCGAAGGTCCACCGTTCCGAACCGTCGGTCACGTCGACGGCAGTGACTGTCTCAGCCCACGACGGCACGATGGCGGTCCCATCAGCAACGGCGATGGGGGCTTTCACGTCGCCGCCAGTGTCGTAGCGCCAGACCTGTTCGAGACCCGGAAACGACCACGCGTAGCAGTAGCCGTCGTTCGAGCCAAACAGCAGGCGGCCGTGCTCGCGGTCCAGTGCCACCGTCGAGTGGGGGTGGTCGGTCGGTCGGCTGTCGCGCCACTGCACGTCACCGGTCGCGGCGTTGACAGCGACAACGCTCCCGCTCGGAGCCGCGTGCTCGACAGCGACGTACAGCGACCCGTTGTAGTAGGTCGGACTCGCGCCGATGGCATCGCCCAGGTCCGTCCGCCAGCGCCGCCGGCCGGTTTCGAGGTCCAGTGCCGACAGCGCGCCGTCGTAGGCCCCGATGTAGACGGTATCGTTGGCGATGGCCGGCGTGCCGTGGCTCCCTCGCGTCGCCTGTGTAATTGTTGTTGCCCACTGGACCTCGCCGTCCGGCGCGATGGCCCGCACGCGGCCGGTGTCGTCGGCCAGAATCAAGTCGCCAGTCGGTGCCAGCGCAGGGCTCCCTTTTGCCGCGGTGTGGTCCCCGCGGTTCGCCGGCAGTTCCCAGGCCCGCTCGATGGCGTCCGGAACGGACATATCCTGATGCCCCTGGTTCAACAGCCCCTGCCGGAACTGCGTGGCGGCGTGTTCATCGAGCGCCGTCGATGCAAGCGGATTGAACTGTGACTGACACCCCGCGACCGACCCGACTGTTGTCGCTGCGAGCGTCCCCAGAAATGCCCGCCGTGTCCGTCCGCGCTCTGTCACGGGCACCGATACCGGGCGGGGTGGCTTAAATCGCGCGGCGTTATGTGGGTCACAGGCGACCTGTGGAGTCTCGATGCAGGACCGAATGACGGCAGTCCGATCGAGACGGTTACCAGGTCTGCACGATTCGGTGAATGGTTCGTTCAAATCATGCCCCAATTCAGGTTTGTGAGCGAAATCAATCACGCAAAACAGTAGTTCCAAATTAATAAATAATATTACTATAAGATAGTTGTACCTTCAAATTCTATTTTAGACGCTGAAGAGCCAATAGAAAAGCTCATGCTATAAACTATGATATTTATCTTCATATTTAATAACCCCCATAATTTATAATCCATGGCTGTTTCGTGAGCGATTGTATGCAAGAGAGTTCAAACCGCACTCGTCGAACGTTCATCAAAAGTGCCGGTGTCATCGGGGCAGCGGCGCTTGCTGGCTGCAGTGGCGGCTCCGATTCGAGCACCGAAGACGGCTCCGGTGGCGATAGTTCCGACGGTGAGAGTTCAGACGGTGCCACAACCGGCACTGGGTCGGAGACGATGGCAGACGAAATCGTGTTCTACAACGCCGGGTCGCTGGAGTTCGACCCCGGAACCGAAGCCAACATTGAACGCTTCGAGGAGGAGACCGGTATCTCCGTGGAAGTCAACGAGGTTCCGTGGAGCAACCTCAAGACCAGTCTGACGACGATTTGGCGGAACCAGGACAGCACCGTCGACGCGTTCAACGGCCCGACCTGGTGGCTGGCTGACTTCGTCAGTTCCGACTGGCTCGAGCCGATCGGCCTCGGAAGCGACCACATGAGCAAGTTCCCCGACTCGCTGAACGACCTCGTCCAATTCGACGGCCAGACCTACATGGCTCCCGAATTCGGGAAGTGGGGGAGCTACCTC
Source organism: Haloarcula marismortui ATCC 43049 (assembly GCF_000011085.1). NCBI lineage: Archaea > Methanobacteriati > Methanobacteriota > Halobacteria > Halobacteriales > Haloarculaceae > Haloarcula > Haloarcula marismortui. The sequence goes on along the minus strand of NC_006396.1, from coordinate 2,826,475 downwards.
TACGACCAGCAGTACCTGAACGACCAGGGCTTCGACGCGCCGCCGGACACGTGGGATGAGGTCCTGAGTCAGGGCGAACAGCTATCACAGGGCGACAAATCCGGGTTCGCGTTCACCTGGGCCGGCAAGTCCGTATTCAGTTTCAAGCAGTTCCTCTACCAAGCCGGCGGCCAGCTATTCAACGACGGCTACGAGCCGGTGTTTGTCGAGGAAGGCAAAGAGGTACTGGAGTTCTTCAATGGGCTCCGTGAGCGCGGCATCATGCCTGACGGGATGTCCAGTCTCGGCGAGGGTGGCGTCGGTGACAACTTCATCGCCGGCCAGTACGCGACCGTCGAATCCTGGACGCCGCTTGGAGCCCGCGCAATTGACGAATGGGACGAGAATCGCATCGGCAGCGCCAAGCCACCGAAGGGGCCGGAAAGCCGTGCAACGTTCCAGGACACGAACGGCATCAGCGTCTCTGCGTTCTCCGAGCGGAAGGACGCAGCCAAGGAGTTCGCCCGCTTCATGACGACACGCGAGTCGTCCAAGAACAACATGCTCGTCGAAGGGAACCCGGCTGTCGTTCCGGAGGTGTACGAAGACGACGAGGTCCAAAGCGAGTACCCGTCCTGGCTGCTCGAAGACATGCGGTTCAACCTCGAGAACGCAAAAAGCGAGACGTACATGGCACAGCCACAGGTCGATGACTATCTGAACGAGCAGCTCACGCCGGCGCTGCTCGGTAACAAAGACCCCGAAAAAGCACTCAACGACGCCTACAGCAACATTGAGCGCCTCTACCAGGACATCGGTCTGCTCTGATTGACGCGATTCAGGTTTTATATATCATGTCCATTGAAAAGAGCCCACTGCGTCGCAAACTCGACAAGCTGTTCGTCCCTTTGACGGTTGGGCCGACACTGCTGTGGATCGCCGCAATAATCGTCTATCCGACCGCGAAGCTGTTTCTCAGCAGCTTCCAGTTCCGTAACCCGGTAACGAACGAGATGGAGTTCGTCGGCCTGCGGAACTTCCGGCGGTTGATCTTCGCACGCGAAGGGGGCGAGGCCGTCCTCGGCGTGTTCAGTCCCAGTTTCGTTTCGATTACGACGAACACAGTCATTTACGTCGGTTTCAGCGTCTCCATCTCGTTCCTGCTCGGCCTTGGCATCGCGCTGTTGCTCGATAAGGATCTGAAAGGGCGGGGTTGGTTCCGAACAGCGGTCATCGTTCCGTGGATTCTTCCCTACGTAATGAGCGGGCTGATGTGGCGCTGGATGTTCCAGTCAGACTTCGGCGCGATAAACGGGGCGCTTCAGCGGCTCGGCGTCATCTCGGGGAACATCCCGTTCCTTTCGGATGGCGCACTCGCCATGATGGCGCTTATCATCGCCGACGTCTGGGTGTTCACCCCCTTCATCATCATCATCCTGCTCGCAGGCCTGCAGAACGTCCCAGAGCAGCTGTACGACGCCGCCGAAGTCGATGGCGCGAGTCGGTGGTCCCGGTTCTGGAACGTCACGTATCCGTTCCTGAAACCATCGATACTGGTCGCGCTGACTATCCGTATCATCTTCGACATCCGGGCGCTGGATCTGGTCTGGGTGATGACACAGGGCGGCCCTGGGAAGGCGACTGAGGTATGGGCCTCCTGGCTGTACCGGACCGCACAGGTATTCAACGAACCCGGGACCGGCGCTGCACTTGGGGTCGTCCTACTGGCCGTGACCTTCGCCATCGTGGCCAGTCTGTACAAGATATTCGGCGAATCACCCTACGAAGCATGAGCACGAAGAAATCACCACTCAACCGACTACGTCGGTCGCTGGGACTGGAGACACAGAACGAGTGGCCGTCCGTTGCCCGCGAGCGACTGCTGGCTTACGGACTGCTCGCCGTATACGTCCTGATCATCTGGTTCCCGATCTACTACATCTTCATTACGAGCATCAAGCCATCAAGCGAAGTGCTGTCGCTGCCGATCACCTTCCTCCCACAGAGCCCGACGGCACAGAACTACGTGGATATCTTCACGAACCGACCGTTCGACAACTATACAATCAACAGCATGATCGTCGCGACGACGACGACGCTCATCTGTATCACTCTGGGAACGGTCACCGGCTACAGTTTCTCCCGATATGACTTCCTGGGGAACAAGTCGCTGCTGCTGTCGATCGTCGGCGCGCGGATGATTCCACCCATCGCGCTGATCGTCCCGTTCTTCCAGATCATGTCGAACCCGCCGCTCATCGGCGGACTCACCGGGAGCCTGTACGACACGCGGCTCGCGCTCATCCTCACGTACACGTTCTTCAACCTCCCGTTTGCCGTCTGGATAATGAAGAACTACTTCGACGGTATTCCCGAATCATTGGACGAGCAGGCCCGAATCGACGGTTGTTCCCGTTGGGAAGCGTTTGTCAAAATAATCCTGCCGATGGCGAAGCCGGGCATCGCGGCCACTGCTATCCTCGCGTTCATTTTCTCGTGGAACGAGTTTGTCTTCGCGCTCGTTCTCACATCCTCGGAACAGGCCCAGACGCTTCCGATCGCGGTCTCACTGTTCGTAGCTGACGACTTCGTGGACTGGGCGCATCTGGCAGCCGGCGGGATGATTGCCGCGTTACCCGGCATCCTGTTCGGCCTGTTCTTCCAGCAGTACATCGTGAGCGGACTCACACAAGGAGCAGTCAAGGAGTAACTAACTATGGCACACGTAGAACTCACCGACCTCGTAAAGGAATTCGACGACGTTACGGCAGTTGATGGCATCTCGCTGGACATCCCCGACGAAAGTTTCACTGTCCTCGTCGGCCCGTCAGGGTGTGGGAAGACCACGACTCTGCGCCTCATCGCGGGGCTCGAACGGGCGACCGACGGTGAAATCAGAATCGGCGAGAATGTCGTCAACGACGCTCGCGCATACGAGCGGGACATCGCGATGGTGTTCCAGAACTACGCGCTGTATCCGCACAAGACGGTGCGGGACAACATGCGGTTCGGGCTGGAGCAACACGACACGGACGAAGAGATCATCACCGAACGAGTCCGAGAGACAGCGGAGCTGCTACAGATCGAAGAGTTACTGGAACGGCGGCCGTCGGAGCTATCCGGCGGTCAGCAACAGCGGGTCGCGCTGGGCCGCGCAATCGTCCGTGACCCGGCAGTGTTCCTGATGGACGAGCCACTGTCGAACTTAGACGCGAAGCTCCGCGTCCAGATGCGCGCCGAACTGAACAAACTTCACGAGGAACTCTCGACGACGACTGTCTACGTCACCCACGATCAGGTGGAGGCGATGACCCTGGCCGACCAGATCGCAGTCATGGACAACGGGCAGATACAGCAGGTCGGCGAACCGACGCACGTGTACTCGAACCCGCGGAACATGTTCGTCGCCGGATTCCTCGGCTCACCGAGCATGAACTTCCTCGAAGGCACGCTCGAAGAGTCGTCTGCCGGCAAGTTCGAACTGGACCTCGGCGGCGCTATCCACAACGTTCCCGACGAGTTCACCGATGCGCTCAGCTCGTATCTCGGAGACCGCGTGACGCTGGGCATCCGCCCGGAGAACATCGCGCTTAATCAGGACGGCGTCCCGGCGAACGTCCACCCGGCAACAGTGGAGGTCGTCGAACCGCAGGGCGAGAAGACCGTACTCGAACTCGAACTCGAAACCGGCCAGAGCATCAAGGCCGCGGTTGACCCCGACACGACGGTCGAGATGGGGGATGCGGTGAACCTCCGGTTCGACAGGGACTCGCTCCAGTATTTCGATCCCGCCACGGGCGAATCGCTCACGTACGACGCGAAGATCGAACAGCAGGCGACGATCTGACGATGGCTATGGAACTCGCCGATAGGATGGCACCCGCCGATATGCTCGTGTTCGGGACTGCGTTCGGGCTGGCAGGCCTCGCAGTCTTCAATTACGCGACCGGTGTCTACGGCGGCGCAATCGTCAGCAGTGTCGGGACAGTCGTCACGACGCTGTTTGGTGTTTTCACCGATTAGTACCGGGAGAGAGTTTTTCATGAACGTCTACATACTGAATGATATACCCCTAAACGCCATCGAGCAATCTCGCAAATCACTAGACTGTGTCGCCGGCCCTGAGAGCAGGGCCGATTCTATTGAAAGAGATGATACGAACTAACACATACATCAGTCGGAGGCCACCCTCACCTGCAGAGTCCGGGCCCGCTGTACTAGAACATGATTCCTGATGAACGACGGAAAGAAATCGTTCGACAAGTAAACAGATCGGATCGGGTCACCGTCGAAGAACTCACCGAAGAGTTCGGTGTCTCCGAGGCGACGATCCGACGAGACCTCTCGTCACTCGCAGAAGACGGGCTTATCGAACGGTTTCACGGCGGTGCCCTTCCGGCGTCGGAGAAAGACGGGTCCAGTACGGCCGATAGTATCGACAACCCAAGTGGCAAGCGGGCTATCGCTAAGCGCGCCGTCGATGAACTGAGCGACGGCGACGCCGTCTTCTTCGACACGGGGCCGACAGCGCGCGAAATAGCGAAAGCCATCCCGGAGCAGTTGTCGCTGCTTGCCGCGACGAACTCACCGGAGAGCGCGTTCGAACTCCGCGAGACTTGTGGCGAGGTCAAGGTCGTCGGCGACTCACTGCGCCAGACCTCGGACGCGCTCGTCGGTCCCAGCGCCGAGTCATACCTTCGGAAAACGAACTTCGACATCGTGTTTCTCGAAACCGATGCGGTCCAGATCGATGGCGGTCTCTCCGTCTCGAACGAAGACGAAGCGCGCATCAAGACACTGCTCTGTGAAGGCGGCCGACACGTCATTCTGGTGGCCGACGGGAGCAAACTGGACAGTCAGAGCTTCCGCGAGTTCGCGACTGTCGAGGATATTGACATGTTCATAACGGACGTGTCGCTGAGCGACGAGATGCGGGCAGTGTTCGAGCAGGCGAACGTCGCGGTGATCGACAATTTGCTGGCCGTTCCGTGATCCTGTCCCTGTCTAAAATCTGCTTTCCTCCAGCGTCAGGCGAACGCGACCGGAACGCTGCTGGCGTCGTCGTCGGCTTCGATTTTCTCTAAGGCGTCGTGGAGGTCGGCCTGCTGGACCGTTGTTCGGCCGTCGCGGATGGCGAACATCCCAGCCTCGGTCGCCAGTGAGGCCAGTTCCGCGCCGGAGAGGCCGTCAGTTTCGGTGGCAAACGCGCCCAAGTCCACGTCGTCGTCGAGGTTCATCTCCTGCGTGTGGATTTCGAGGATGCGCTCGCGGCCTTCGACATCGGGGTTCGGAACTTCGATGAGGCGGTCGAAGCGGCCAGGGCGGAGGATAGCCCGGTCGAGCATATCGAAGCGGTTCGTCGCGGCGATGATACGGATTTCCCCGCGCTCGTCGAAGCCGTCCATCTCCGAGAGCAGTTGCATCATCGTCCGCTGGACCTCGGCGTCGCCGGAGGTCTTCGACTCCGTTCGCTTGGCTGCGATGGCGTCGATCTCGTCGATGAAGATGATAGCCGGTTCGCGCTCGGCGGCAAGCTCGAACAGGTCTCGGACCAGTCGCGCGCCCTCACCAATGAACTTCCGGACCAGTTCGGAGCCGGCCATCTTGATGAACGTCGCGTCGGTCTCGTTGGCGACGGCCTTCGCCAGCATCGTTTTCCCGGTGCCGGGCGGGCCGTGTAGCAGGACACCGCTTGGCGGTTCGATACCGACCTCACGGAACTGTTCGGCGTTGACGAGCGGTTCCTCGACGGCCTCTCGGACCTCACGGATCTGTTCTTCGAGGCCGCCGATGTCCGAGTAGGAAACGTCCGGCGAGCCATCGACCTGCATCGCCTGTGCGCGGGCGTCGGTTTCGGGATCGAGGATCTGTTTGACGCCGAAAGAGTCGTTGATGGCGACGCGGTCACCGGCCTCAAGGCCGTCACGGATGGACGGCGAGACTTCCGTCAGCACTTCCTGATTGTTGCCGTGCTGTTTGACGACGACGCCGTCGTCGGTCAGCTCCTCGGCTGTCGCGATGTACAGCGACGAGGTTTTGAGCGTCTCGTTTTCCCGTTCGAGCTGGTCGACCTCGTCCGTGAGGTCGTGTTGCCGGTCACGGGCAGCGTCGAGCTGCTCAGTCAGCTGTTCGTTGACCTGTACTATCTCTTTGAAATGTTCCCGGAGTGCCTCCAGACGCTCGTCAGGCGTCATATCGGGATCAAGTTCCAACCGTGGTCGTTCCGGAAGCGAGGGACTGCGCGACATTTGGATGGTCGGTACTATACGGTTGAGACACAAAGTGCCTTCGGGTCACAGGGGGTGAAACAGTTATCCGTGTCGAGACGGGGCTGTACCGTTCAGTTAGACCGGTGGCTCGACTAGCCGGGCAGGCACCGAATAGCTACTGACCGCCCTACAGCAGCTCGGCGAACTCATCGAGGTAGTCGCTGTACGTCGAGAGCGCGGACTCGACCGGGTCCGGACTGGCCATGTCGACGCCGGCGTCGCGCAGCAGTTCCAGCGGGTACTGCCGCGACCCGCTCCGGAGGAAGTCGATATACCGCTGGGCAGCGGGCTCGCCGTCATCGAGGATGCCGTCGACAAGCGCGACGGCCGCCGAGATGCCGGTCGCGTACTGGTAGACGTAGAACGCCCGGTAGAAGTGCGGGATGCGCATCCACTCGCGGGCGATGCGGTCGTCGAGCACCGCCGGCTCGTAGTAGTCGCCTTTCAGGTCCCGATAGAGGTCGTCCAGGCGGTCGGGGGTCAGCGGCTCGCCGGCCTCGGACATCTCGTGGGTGCGGTGCTCGAACTCGGCGAACATCGTCTGGCGGTACAGCGTCGACCGGAACCGCTCGAGGTACTCGTTGAGGATATGTCGGCGCAGGCGTTCGTCCTCGACGGTATCCAGCAGGTGGTGGGTCAGCAACGTCTCGTTGACGGTGCTCGCGACCTCGGCGACGAATATCTCGTAGCCGGAGTAGACGTAGGGCTGTTCCTCGCTGGTGTACTCCGAGTGCATCGAGTGGCCGAGTTCGTGGGCCAGCGTGTACATCGACTCCACGTCGTCCTGGTAGTTCATCAGGATGAACGGCTGGGAGTCGTAGGTCCCGCCGGAGTACGCGCCGGACTGCTTGTGCTCGGTCTCATAGACGTCGACCCACCGCGAGTCTAGCCCGTCGGCGAGCCGAGACTGGTAGTCATCGCCCAGTGGTGCGACAGCTTCGGTGACGTACTCACAGGCCTGTTCGTACTCGATTTCCGGCGATTCCTCCTGAACGAGTGGGGTGTAAAGGTCCCACATTCGGAGTTCGTCGGCCCCGATTGACTGGCGTTTGAGGTCGGCGTGGCGGTGGAGCGTATCGAGGTTGTCGTGGACGGTGTCGACGAGCGTGTCGTACACCTCAACAGGGACGTTCGGGCCGTCCAATGCTGCCTCGCGGGCGGTGTCATAGTCGCGGGCGTTGGCCATCTTCACATCCGTCTTGACGGCGTTCTTGTAGGCCGTGCCGACGGCGTTGCGGACGGTCTCCCACTCGTCGTAGAACGCCTCGTAGACGCGCTGGCGGAAGTCGCGGTCAGGGTGTTTCTGGAGCGTCGTGAAGTTGTTGAGCGTGATCGGCTGCTGGTCGCCATCGGGGTCCTCGACGGTCGGGAACGTCATATCGGCGTTGGCCAGCATATTGTACACCTCGCCGGGCGCGCCGGTGACCTCGCCGAGTTCGGCGAGGAGGTTCTCGACCTCGGCCGAGCGGGTGTGGTCTTTCATCCGGAGCACGTCGTCGAAGTAGTGCTCGTAGGGCTCCAGCGCCGGTTCCTCGTCGACCATCGCCTCGATGTCGTCGTAGTCCAGATCCTGCAGTTCGGGGTCGAGGAACGAGGCCGCCGAACTGGCCTCCGACGAGAGTGACTGTGAGCGGGCGGTCAGTGCCTGATACGTGTCGTCGGTCGTGTCCTCGTCCCGTCGCATTCGGGCGTAGGCGGCGACGTTCGAGACGGTCCGCATCAGGTCCTCGTAGGTCTCCAGTGTCTCTAGCAGAGTCGCAGCGTCCTCGGTGGCCCGTCCCTCGTAGGCGGACAGGTCCTCGATCAGTTCCTCCGCCTCCTCGTAGGCGGCCTCCCAGTCTTCGTCGGTGGCGTAGAGGGAGTCGAGGTCCCACTTGTACGCCTCATCGATGTCGCTCCGTGCGGGTACCGAACTCATAGCCCGCTCTTGGGACGGGGCCGAAGTAAGCCTTCGTTTCGGGAGCTACAGCCCGTCGGTGATGTGGTCGGCGACCCGTGCAGTTGTTCTGGCGGTCGCTCGCCGGCGGGCGAAGACCGTTCGGGCGTCAACCGCGGCGTCTTCGTCCCGAGTGAAGCTCACGTTCGGGTAGCGGACGTCGGTCAGCACCAGCGGTTCGGGCGGGGCCGGTGGAACCCCGTCGGGGCCGCTAACGGGTTCCGGCGAGAGGATGCGGTCGACCTTCGAGAGCGGGGCCGAGCCGTCCGCGACGGCCGCCGCGAGCGAGACGAGTCGGCGAACCAGCTGGCGGCAGAACCCGCCGGCCGTAAGCTGGACGACGAGGAACTGACCGTCCCGGGTCCAGTCGATGGCGACGGTCCGCTCAGTACCGGTCTCGTCCGTGGTAAGATTGTGGAAGTCGTGTGTCCCGGCGAGCGCGTCGACAGCGTCGGCCCACCGCCCGTCGTCGACCGGTTCGTGTTCGGGTCGGTCCGCATCCGCCGGCGCGTACAGGTAGTAGGTGTAGGTGCGCTCGGCGGCGTCGTGGGTTGCGTGGAAGTCCTCGGGAACATCGGCGCTGGCCCACACGCGAACGTCGTTTGGGAGTTCGCCGTTGAACGCCGCCGGTGAGAGCCACGCTGGCGCGTCGAAGGCGACGGTCTGTGTCCGCGCAGAGACGCCGGCATCAGTCCGGCCGGCGGCCGCGTACCGGTCAGGCAGCCCCTCGCCACGCTCACAGACACCGAGGCGGACGAGCGCTGAACGCAGTCGGCCCTCGACGGTGTCGACGTCGGGCTGGCGCTGGAACCCGTGATACGGTTGGCCGTCGTAGGCCACGCGATAGGCGCGCATACCGATTTGTCGACTGCGAACCACTTGTCTCACCCGAATCTCAGTCGCTGGGAAGGATAGACGAACTTAGGCGTCCTGAGGACAAAGACGGGGGTATGTCCAACGCCGCCGCGGCGGATCACGACTTCCCTCGCCCGCCCGAAACGTTCACCGACCACGACGGGCGGACGGTGACAATCGAGGCCTATGACGGCGACATCGACCCACTGGTGGAGATGTATGCTGACTTCGGGACCGACTCCCGGTCACAGGGCGTCCCACCCCGGACCGAAGCGGACATCCGCGACTGGCTCCCGAATCTTGTCGAGGACGGCCTGAACGTCGTTGTCTGGCACGAGGATCAAGCCGTCGGCCACTCCGTCCTCGTCCCATACCAGGACACGTCGGAGCTGGCAATTTTCGTCCACCCGGACTACCAGCACGCCGGCATCGGTTCACAGCTCATCCGCGTCCTGCTTGGCTACGGGCAGGAGAATGGACTCGACCGCGTCTGGCTTTCGGTCTCGAACACGAACCACGTCGCCCGGGCACTGTACGAGTCAGTCGGCTTCGAGACCATCGCCAAAGAGCGCGTCGAAATGGAGATGCAGCGGGCGCTCTGAGCGGACGGCTCCACACAGCGATAAATAGCGGCTACACAAAAACTGTGTATGGACCTCGCCTCACACCCGGAGACACTGATTTGTGCGGAGTGTGGCTCGACAATCGAGGACGCGGGCTACTTGCCGGCGACAGAGCGGGACGAAACGTACCACCCGCTGGTCGACGCGGCGGTCTGTGACGCCTGTGGCTTCAACGACCTCGGAATGACCGGCTGTGCGCCCGAACTCGACGACGTGGTCGATCCGGGCCCGGACGATGCGCTTCTGTACGTTCGCCTGACCGACAGTGATCTCGAGGTCGTTAGCTCGAAGGAGTGAGGCCGCAAGTGCCTCGGCTGCACACGCACCCGCGGTACGGTCAGAGGGCGATGACTCGCCAGTTCACTCGGTTTCGAGGCTGACTTCCCTGTCGGCCTCACCGGTCGTGTTCTCTGCCTCGCTGGTCGCTGAGAGCGATTCGGTCTCCAGCAGGCGGTCCAGCCGCCGCTCGAACTCGCTGTCTGTCAGTTCACCGCGGGCGTAGCGCTCTCGGAGGTGATCGACCGGGTCCACCGTCGGTTCCGTTGCGTTGGGTGCATCGGTTTCATCCTGGGCTGTCTCGTCTTCCGGGGACTCGATCATCGGTAGTTTCGAACCCAGAAGGGCGACGAGCGGGGCCAGAATGAACCAGCCGAGGATGATCGACACCGGTGCAATCGACCCGCCAAGGCCGGCCGCACCTGCGAGCATAGCAAGGCCCGTCGACAGTATCGCGATGGTCGCGACGAGCTTCCACCTCGGGAGAGCGATGGAGGGGAGTGTCATGTCGACCACTCAACACGCTGGTCGCAAAAAGCTGCTGTCGTGGGCCGGCCGCTCAGCCGTGTTACTCCGCGAAGTCCTCGAACGTCGGCCGGTCGTAGTCGCCGGGGAACGCCGAGAGCGGGACGCTGACCTGCTCGCCGTCGTCCATCTCCTTGAGCGTCACTTCGTCGTTTTCCAGGTCCTGCTCGCCGACGATGACGACCGTCTCGGCGTTGATGCCGTCTGCGTACCCCATCTGCGCGCCAAAGGAGCGGTCGGCAACGTCGCTCTCGACGACGTGGCCCCGCTCGCGCAGGTCGCGAGCGATGCGGGCCGCGGTCGGACGCGTGTCGCCGACCTGCAGGACGTAGTAGTCCGTCGACAGTTCCTCGGCGGGCCAGACGCCGGCGCGCTGACAGAGGAGTTGGAGCGTGGCGTGGCCGGGCGCGAACCCGACGGCCGGCGTCGGCTGGCCGCCGAAGCCTTCGATGAGGTCGTCGTAGCGGCCGCCGCCGAACACCGAGCGGGACACCTCGCCCGTCGAGTCGAAGCACTCGAAGACGACGCCGGTGTAGTAGTCCAGCCCGCGCGCGGTCGTCAGCGAGACGGTGAGGTGCTCGCGGACGCCGAAGTCCTCGGCTGCGTCGAGCACTGCCTGAAGATTGTCGGTCGCCGTACGGACATCCTCGGACCCGGTGAGGTCCCCGAGCGTTTCGATTTCCTCGGCGTCGATCTGCAGCATCTCGTCGAACGTGTCGGCCTGTCCATAGCTGAGTCCCGCTTCGGCGAGCGCGTCAAGGTACTCGTCGTGGTCGACCTTCGCCCGCTTGTCGACCGCGCGAATGGCCTCGGGCACGTCCACGTCCGCCTCGAACGACTCGAGTACGCCCGAGAGGATATCTCGGTGCGAGACGCGGATTTCGAAGTCCTCGCCCGTCAGCCCGAGGTCAGTGAGCATATCCACGGCAACGGCCAGAATCTCGGCGTCGGCCGTCGGCTCCGCCGACCCGAAGATGTCGACGTTGGTCTGGTAGAACTCCCGGAACCGCCCTTGCTGGGGCTCCTCGTAGCGCCAGAACGGCCGCGTCGATACCCACTTGATCGGCTTCGAGAGTTCCTGTTGCTTGGCGACAAACATCCGCGCAACGGTCGGCGTTAGCTCCGGCGTGAGTGCGACCTTCCGCCCGCCCTTGTCCTCGAAGCTGTACAGTTCCTCGACGATCTCCTCGCCGCTCTTGTCGACGTACATCTCGGTCGGCTCCAGCGCTGGGGTGCCGATCTCTCGGAAGCCATAGCGCTGTGCGACGTCTTCAAGCGTATCCATGGCCCACCGCCGGGCCTGCATCTCCTTGGGGTAGAAATCGCGAAAGCCCTTGACGGAGTCGTACATACCGGCGTCTACAGCAAGGGCGCGCTTGAACCTGTTCGTTCACGCTGACCAGACCCACGAACCATGGGCCGGTACCGCCCGGTAGAGAGTGGCTAAACTGTCTGTCACGACTGTCTCTGCCAATGGACTGTGAGGACGGGCGGGCATGGCTAGCAGACGCTGGCGGTAAGCGAGCTAGAGGCTGACTATGCGGTGAATGGCCCGTATTAGAGAACGGACAACAAAGAGACGCTCCACCGAGTGTGGCTGTATGGGATGGGCAGTGAATCGGTGGGGACATCGCGGGGTGAGACAGTGACACAACGATTCGAGACGGGGATTCGAGCGCTAGACCGGAAGCTCAACGGCGGCATTCCGACTGGAAGCCTCGTCACACTGCTTGCCGAACCGGCGAGCCAGGCGGAGCTGTTCCTCTCCGAGTTCGTCGCCCGGCAGGAAACGGTGTATCTCTCCGGCGAGCAGGCACCCACGACGGTCACGTCGGCGCTGCGGTCACAGCGAGGGTCTTACGACGATCTCGCAGTCAGCCAACTGGACCGGGAGGCCCCGGTCAGCGATGCGCTCGCCCACGTCGAGGGACTCACCGAAGGGTCGCTCCTCGTCGTCGACCCGGTCGAACCGCTCGAACGCGCGGACACGGGAGAGTTTCGGGCCTTCCTCGAAACGCTGCAGGCCAGACTCACACAGACAGACAGCGCCGCGGTCCTGTACGCGCTCAAACACGACAGTACGCCGTCGCAACGACACCGAACGGAGTACACGAGCGACGTCGTGCTCGACCTCGAAACGAAGCGACGCGACGACGCCATCGAAAACAGGCTCTTTATCCCGAAGTTCCGCGGGGGCCGCGCGCTCACTGAACCGATATGCCTCGACCTCACTGACCGCATCAGCGTGGACACCACCCGGGATATTGCTTAGTTTGACGGGCACACCGCAGACTCGAACCGCCAGCGGCTATCGCAGGCCCTGGACGCGGGACTGCGTGTGCTCGGGGAACACGTCAGCCACGGCACCCTCGCCGTAGCGCTTCCGCAGGAGTGCGCGGAGTTCGACCTCGTAGTCGGCCTTCGGAATCTCGGCGCTAGGGCCGCTCTCGACGACGAGGCGGTCGGCGGCCATCGCGTCGATAGCACCGCGACCGATGCCCGCAAGCGGCGCGAGGTAGTCCACGTCGAAACGGTCCTCGATGCTCTGGGCGAGCGGGCGGTCCACCGTCGGCACCCGGTCGTCGCGGCGGGTGCCGTCAGCCACGGCGTCGAGTGTACCGAGACCGTCGGCATCGGCGACCCAGTCGGCGCGGGCGACGGTTTCGACGGCGTGCTCGTGGACCCGCTGGATGCCATTTCGCGGGTAGCCGTCATCGAACATCTGCTTGACGGCGTCGTGGGCCACGTCCGGGTCCAGATCGACCGTCACGTGATCGAAGCCGACGGCTGTTGCGCTCTCCTGTGCAGGGTCGGTGTCACGGACGCCGAAAGAGCCGCTGACGAGCGTCACGTCATAAAAGGGGTCAAGCAAAAGCGCCGCCAGCGTCGAGTCTTTTCCGCCGCTGTACAACAGAGCACAGTGCATCTACCGGCGCTTGATATCGAAGCTCTTGGAGTCGGGCGTCAGCTCCGAGAGGAGTTCTTTCATCTGGTCCTCGTCGATCTGGCCCTGCACGCGACCGCTACGTGCCAGCGCGACGACTTGCTGTTCGATCTGTTCGCCAACCTGCGGTTTCGACATCTTGACCGTGTTGAGCCGCTTGCGTGCGCCGTCAGTAAGGTTCTGTTTGAGGACGGCCTGTTTCTGGGCCTCAGCCTGTTGTTGCGCGGCCTCCTGGCCCTCGCCCTCGCCGCCCTGCTGTTCCTTGAGCTGCTCCATCTTCTTTTTTCGGAGCTCTTCAAGTTCTTCCTCGCTGGGGTCGCCACTCATAGTTGTATCAACGTACTGGAGTCGGTCGGAAAACGATTTCGGAGCAGAGGCTACGGAACGAGAAAAACAGCGAGAAAGGCGTCAGTTACGCGTAGCGTTCGAGTTCCGGACGGTCGAGTTCCGTCAGGAGGTCGCCTGCGGTGTCATCAAGGAGGCTGCGACCGTCACCCGTGACACGGCGGCCGTCGTTTTCGCTGGTCTCGACGTAGCCGGCGTCTTCGAGCTGCTGGAGCGCCGTCCGGATGATGTTGCCCGAGCCCTTGGTCTTCTGGTGGGGGCGGACGCGGTAGCGGGTCGTCCCCTGCTTCGATGTACCGTACTCGGAGCGGAGGGCGTTAACGCCGACAGGACCGTCGACGGCGACCTTTCGGAGGAGGCTGGCGGCCCGTCGCGTCCAGAAGTCCTCCTGCTCAGGTGGGAGTTCGCGGTCGACACCGGTCTTGGTGAACTCGGCCCAGTCCGGCGCTTCGATGTCGTCTTCGTCTGCGAGCGTCTCCGTGAGTGCCTCGATGAGTTCCTCGGGGGGAACGTCGTAGAGTGTAGCCATTGCAGATTTCTTTCCGTCGCCGTCATTTAAACGCGTCGTTCGCAGTCGGCGGGCGTGAACCGTTCACTCGCCCACAGGGCAGCAATGCTCCCACTCCCATCAGGAGTCGCGAGGGTCACTCCCCTGGCGACGCGGCCCGGTCGACACCGAGTGCAGCGGCGACACCGCCGCCGATAACAGTCGGCAGCAGGTAGCTCCCAACGCGGTGGATCAGCACCGCAGAGGTGGCGAGGGCGGCCGAAACCGGGGCTGTCGAGACCAGCAGCGTCACGAGCACCGTCTCAATAGCCCCGGACCCGCCGGGAAGCGGTACGACGCTGGCGATGCTCCCGACAGGGACGACAAGCAGGACGACCTCGACCGGGACTGGTGCCCCAACGGCGTACAGCGACGTCCACAGCGACGCCGACAGGCAGACCCAGCCAAACGCTGAGAGCCCAAAGGTCTGGAGGACCGTCCGCCGGTCGGTCGCGATGCGCTCGATGGCGGAAAAGAACCCCTCGATTCGTGCCTCGATGTTTTCTGCGGACGGCGGTGACCATCGGGGCACGACGTTCGACAGCGCGGTCAGAGCCGGTGAGACACCGCGAATGACCAGCGCCTGAACCCGGTCTCGGTGTCGCCAGCCAAGGACAGCAGCAGTGGGGATGCCGACCGCGAGCACCGCGACAGCACCGGCGGCAAACGCCAGGTTCCGGGTCAACTGGACCGCACCGGCTGCGACGAAGGTGAAGCCGACGATGGCGTACCCGACTGACGGCAGGAAATGGACCGTGTCGACGGTGGCGATGGCCGCCAGCCCGGTCTCGTACTCGGTGTCGGCGGCCGTCGAAATGAGCAACGCACTCACTGGCTCGCCACCGGCTTGCCCGAAGGGCGTGACGTTGTTCGAGAACACGGCGGCGACGAACACGAGGACGGCGGTGTGTGGCGCCACTGGCGCGCCAAGCGCCTGAAGAACCGTCCACAGCGCTAGCCCCCACGAGACGAGCCACAGTATGGCGATGCCTGCGACGGCGAGAAGCGCCTCTGGGTCCGCCGTCGCAAGCGCATCCAGCGTCTCGCCGATGCCGACAAGCCACACCAGCCCCGAGAGGACGGCGAGCGCTGCCGCGAACCCGACGACCGTCGCCACCCGGTTCCCATCCATGTGGATGGGATTGGCAGTCTCCGATTTCAACCCACCGACCCTGTCTCGCCGGCGGATATCCACGGGGGTTTTGCCCCGGGAACCCGACGACGGGGTATGGACGAGCGGGCCGCACTCGCTGACCTCGCCGACCGACTTCCCGACGCAGGCGACGACTGCGCCGTCGTGGACGGGCAAGTCATCACGACCGATATGCTCCACGAGCGGACGGACTTCCCGGCGGGGACGAGCCGCTACACGGCGGGCTGGCGGGCCGTCGCCGCCTCGCTGTCGGACGTTGCGGCGATGGGGGCCGAGGCAACGGCGGCGGTGGCCGCGTACGGCGCGCCGTCGTTCGACGCGGACGAACTCGCGGCGTTCGTCGACGGCGCACAGGACGTGTGTCACGCGGTCGGCGCGGAGTACGTCGGCGGCGACCTGGATAGCCACGACGAGTTCACCGTCGCGTCGACGGCCATCGGCTCCGCAGCTGAGCCGGTTCGTCGCTCGGGCGCTTCGCCCGGCGACGCGGTCTGTGTCACCGGAACGCTCGGCCGGTCAGCCGCCGCCCTCAAACTGTTCGACCGTGGCGACACCGACCGGGCGAACGAGCTATTCCAGTTCGAGCCTCGCGTCCGTGCGGGCGTCGCGCTCCGACCGCACGCGACAGCGATGATGGATTCGAGCGACGGGCTGGCCCGCTCGCTGCACCAGCTGGCCGAGGCCAGCGGCTGTGGCTTCGCTATCGAAGCGCCACTGCCGATAGACCCGCAGGTCGACACGTTCGCAGAGACGGAGCAGGAGCGCAGAGATCTGGGTGTGTTCTTCGGTGAGGACTTCGAGCTGGTGTGTACGCTGCCTGAATCCGACGTGCTCGGAGCCAGAGAGGCCACGCCGTGCCCGCTCCACCGGATCGGAACGGTCACCGAGGACGGCGTGACGCTCAATGGCGAGCCGCTTCCGGACCAAGGGTACTCACACTGAGAACAGCCACAGCGACACCGCCTGACAGTTAGACCGCGCTGATCTCGAACGGAACCGGCGTGAAACAGGCGATTCCCAGCAGGAATGTAAACAGGCCAAGCAGCGCTCGCCGTCGGTCCAGCGCCGTATCCACGGTCGGGCGGGCCGGACCGGCGTACGCGAGCCCGGTGGCGAACAGACCCCAGAACACCCACAGGCCCCAGACGCCGAAGCCGACCGGCGGGGGGTCGCGGGTAAAGTACAGGTAGCCGGCGAGTGCGAACAACGCGCCAGGCACCGCGGCGGCGATGGTTTCCTGACGACGTCCGACGATGGACCGCACGATGTGACCGCCGTCAAGTTGCCCCACCGGAAGCAGATTCAGGAACGTGAAGAACATCCCGGCCCAGCCGGCGAACACGATGGGGTGGACTGACTCGCCGGGACCGACCTCGGTTCCGAGCCCCAGCGCGTTGACTAGGGCTTCCAGCGCTTGGAACAGAAGCGGATAGTTGAACGTGATGATGACGCCGGTGTCGCTGTTTGCCACGCGTTCCGGGACGGTAATCGGGTCTATCGAGAGGCCGATGACCGTGACGATTGTTGTCGCAACGAGGCCGGCAAGCGGGCCGGCCACGCCGATATCGAACAGCGCCGTCCGGTCGGGGATGCGTCCACGGATGTTGATGACCGCTCCCATCGTGCCGAGATACGACGGGAACGGGATGAAATACGGGAGCGTCACGTCGACGCCGTGGTAGCGGGCCGCGGCGTAGTGACCCAGTTCGTGGATACCGAGCACACCGAGCATCGCGACCATGAACGGCCAAGCTTCGAACACGCGAAGTGGGTTCTTAGCGACCGGGATATAGTACCAGGCGCTCGCCCCGACATAGAGGGTCGACGCGATAGTCGCGAGCAACAGCCCGATGTTGAGCCACGGAACGCCGCCGGTGTCCGTACCGACAGGCTCCGCCACCAGTGCGTACTGGCCCGGCCGCGTGTTCACCGCGCCACCGGGAGCAATCGAGTCATTGGCGCCCGGGTCGTCGACAACGGTAGTCTCACCGTTGCTCGTCACAGTAGTCCCAGTAGCCGATTCGGGACCAAGTTCTTCGAGCCGAACGTCGTAGCCCCGCTGTCGGAACACCGGCCTGAGTTGCTCAGCGACGGCATCCGGTGGCACTAGTGGGTTGCCGAGATACTGGACAGTTCCGTCCGTCCGCCGCACTGACGAGACGGAGAACACGCCGGCCAATCGGTCAGGCGACGGCGGGTCCGCGGCGGAGCCACTCATCAACTGCTCGTAAACGATGCGGGCACAAATACTCCGCGAACGATCGCACAGCTAGCAGGTACTCCGTGCAAAAACTGTACTCGGGGACCAGTCGCCTACGCCGGCTCAATACGCCAGGTGGTCGCGCTCGTGTACGACCACTTTTCGACATTAATCTCGGACGCGCTGTCCTTGAGCTTGACCATCAGGGCACCGATCTCTTTGGGGGAGAGACCGACTTCATCAGCGATGAACTTGCTCTTGAAATACATCTCGCCGTCACTGGCCTTCTCTGCGAGGAACGACTTCAGTCGCTCTTCTTTGGAGGGCTCTTCCTCGCCGGAGGGCGTTGCGGTAGCGCTCATCTTTGTCACCTCACTTTCTCGTAACCCCGCCGAGAGTATATAAAGGAAGGAACCTTCAGGTCACTTCGGTCACTTTCAGGACAAATCGAGCTAAAACGCATTTTTTATAACCATTTCAGATTTCTTTAGACGTTTTACAAAGCCTTCTTAGTCAGTGGATTGGCACTAGTTCCGTGGTGCTTTGAACGGTCTGTGAAAGAGAGATATCACCCTCTGGGAAGGGCGATAAACGGCATATTTCGCCGGTAGAGTGTCAGACCGTCAGACGTGCGTCAGCACGTCGGGCACACGTCATACAGACATTCCCACCGGTACGCGACCGACAGCAGTCACTGTGGGCACCAGAAAGGGCGGACTAGAGAGACAGCAGTCAGTGGCCTTGACAACCCTTAAGAGTGCATCGCGGTTACGGCGGGCTAATGAAAGTCGTCGTCTCCATTGGCGGAAGCGTACTGGCCCCGGACCTCGACGCGGACCGGGTCGCCGACTACGCCGACGCCATTCAGTCACTCGATGCACAGGGACATACACTCGGGACCGTTGTCGGCGGTGGCCCGACAGCACGTGATTACATCGGCAGCGCTCGGGATCTGGGCGCGAACGAGATCGAACTCGACCAGCTCGGCATCGCCGTCACGCGGCTGAACGGCCGGCTGCTCATCGCCGCCCTGGACGACCGCGCGGCACCGACGCCAGCCGAGAGCTACGACGAAGGTCGAGAAGCCATCCGACGCGGCGATATCCCCGTTCTCGGTGGCATCGTCGCCGCACAGACCACCGACGCCGTGGCGGCCGCCTTCGCGGAGTACGTCGGCGCTGACCTGCTCGTGTACGCAACATCGGTTCCCGGCGTCTACAACGCCGACCCGAACGAGGACGACGACGCGACGCGGTTCGACGAACTCGGCGCGGACGAACTCGTCGACGTGATCGCCGACATCGAGATGGACGCCGGCAGCAGCGCACCGGTCGACCTGCTAGCCGCGAAAATCATCCAGCGGTCCGGCATCCGGACGATGGTGCTCGACGGCACTGATCCCGAACGTGTCGTGCGCGCAGTCGAAGACGGCGAGTTCGACGGGTCCGAAATCCTTCCGGAGGCATAGATGGCGGAAGACCCCTACGAGGTCGGCCGCGGCGTTTCCCGGGCGTTCTGGGCCGACTCCGTCGCCGACGCCATCGAGGCACGAGACCCCGACGAACCAATCGTCATCAAGGGCGGCGTCTCGCCATCCGGCGTCCCCCACATCGGCCACTTCAACGAGATTATGCGGGGCTACTACGTCGCCGAGGCCCTGCGGGACCGCGGTCACGAGGTCCGACAGGTGTTCACTGCCGACGACAAAGACCGGCTCCGGGCGGTCCCCCGCCAGCTCGCCGACCTCGACTGGAACGTCGTCGGCCTCGGGGAAGTCGACGCCGGCGCACTCGGGCGGAACCTCGGGAAGCCGTACACGGATATTCCGGACCCATTCGGCTGCTGTGATTCCTACGGCGCCCACTTCACGGCGCTCCTGCAGAAAAGCGCCGAGCTGGTCGGCGTCGACGTGGAGTTCGTCTCGAACACCGAGCTGTACGCCGACGGCGAGTTCGAAGCAGTCACGCGCCGGGTGCTCGAACGCGCCGACCGGGCCCGTGACGTGCTCGCGGAGTATCAGAACAAGGTCGACGACGACTACGTCCCGTTCCTGCCCCAGTGTGCCGAGTGTGGGAAGATTACTGAGGGCGTCACCGCGGTCGACCTCGACGCCGGCGAAGTCGAATACGTCTGTGAAGACGTCGAGGCCGGCGACCAGACCATTGATGGCTGTGGCCACGAAGGCACGGCGACGCTCCGGGACGGAAAGCTCCCGTGGCGGTTCGAGTGGCCCGCTCAGTGGGAGATCCTGGGCGTCGACTTCGAGCCCTTCGGCAAGGACCACGCCGAGGGCTCCTGGCCATCAGGTGAGGATGTCGCTGAGAACGTGCTGGACATCCAGCCGCCGGTCCCGATGGTGTACGAGTGGTTCACCCTCGACGGCGAACCGCTCTCCTCTTCCTCCGGCAACGTCATCACCGTCGACGAAGTGCTGGACATCCTCGAACCGGAGGTATTCAAGTACTTCTTTGTGAAGGACCCGCGGAAACAGCGGGACTTCTCCGTCGAGAATATCGACCAGCTCGTCGACGAGTTCGACCGGTTCGAACGGCGATATTTCGAAGAAATCGAGGCCAGCGAGGACGACGCCGAACTTGCGGAGCGAGCCTATCCGATGGTCGTGGACGACCCACGCGAACAGCGGATACGGATTCCCTACACATTTGCGGCCGTGCTCGGGATGACCGACGACCCGGCGCTCCGGGAGCAGATCGCCCGGAAAGAAGGCCATATCCCGGACGATGCGCCGGAGTGGGCCGTCGAGCAGGCGCTTGCCCGCGTCGAGCGAGCCCAAGAGTGGGCCAGCCTGACGAACAACGAATTCAACTACGAACTCAAGCGCGCCGAGATACCCGAGGTCTCATTCGACGACGCAACGGCGGCCGCACTGGATGAACTGGCCGATTTCATCGCCGAAGGCCACGACGGCGAGGCAATCCAGTCGGAAATCTACGAGACGGCAAAGCGAAACGACATCGACATCAGCGAGTTCTTCTCGGCCGGCTACCGGCTGCTGTTCGACGACACCGAAGGCCCACAGCTCGGGACGTTCATCGCGAAACTTGACCGGGAGTTCGTCGTGGAGCGTTTCCGTCGCAACGAGTAATCCGGGTAGGAGGGGCCTACCCGTCCGTAACACCCTGTTGAAGGGTGTCTTCAGGGTGACTGTTCCTGCGTGTCGACCCGCTCGAACATCGGTCCGAGCTGCTCGTCGTAGCAGTCCTGACAGACGTACGCGTCGATGACGCCCGTCTCGCTGTGCGTGTGAATCATCGCGTGGACGGTAGCGTCAAAAGGGACCGTCTCGCCACAGATACCGCAGGTTTCTGGCATTGTCCGGCACCTCATTGTACTACGTTTCCACACTACATAGAACGGGTGGTTCGTCCACCCCTCAGTTCGAACGGGGCGTCACCAGCACAGGGACATCGACGGTTCGGAGCAGTTGCGACGTAACGCTACCGAGCAACTGGCGTTTCAGGTTCGAACGGCCGTGTGACGCCATCACGACGAAGTCAATGTCATTGTCGGAGACGTACTCTTGGATGCCGGCGGCAACGCCGTCAAGCGAGGTCGTCTGTTCCACGGCAGTTTCAACCGAGATGTCCGGGGCCGCCGTCCGAAGTTCGTCGGCGGTTGTTGCGACGGCGTCGCGTCCATTCGCCTCCAGTCGTTCGATGAACGTCTCGTTCAACCCGCCAGCGTTGAACGCTCCGCCAGCGGCCTGGATATCAACGACATTGAGCACGTGTACTAGCGCGTCGTATCTGTCTGCTACCGCCGCGGCGTGTCGTGTCGCCGTGTCAGCGTTCTCGCTCCCATCGGTTGTAACGAGTAGCCGCGAGTAATCGAATTCGTCCCTGTCAGCCTGCTTCTCCGCCGAAACGACGAACACGGGCACGGCAGTTCGGTGCAAGACCTGCTCGGTGACGCCGCCGAGTAGTCGCTTCCCGAGGCCGGTCATCCCCTGTCGGCCAAGGACAATGAGTCCTGCGTCAGTTTCACGAGCGTACTCGTCTATCCGCGCACTTGGTTTCCCTTCTAGCAGTTCCGTCGTGACGGACTGACCAATGTCGGCGGCGAGTGACTCGATCTCCGCGAGGACCGACTCGCCGTGTTCCCGGAGACGGGCGCTCTCGGGGTCTGTTCGCGTGAGTGCGAGCGCGCGCTGCTCGACGACATAGACCGCTTCAGCCGTTGCGTCGAAATCCTTTGCCAGTGCGAGGCCACGTCGTGCGGCTGCCGTGGCTTCGTCGCTCCCATCGACGGGAACCAGAATATGGTCGTACATTGCGTTGTCGTTTGCGGCGGGGTCACTTCACCGTTGGCTGCTGTGGGCCAGCAGTGTGACCCAAACCAAACCCTCTTGCTTGGCTACGCCTATTTTCAGATAAATGGTGAGTACGCTGACGTGGGTCCTCGCGGGCCTTGTCGCCTACACCCTCCTCGCGATGGCGCTCCGGACTCGCGGCGTTGTCCCCGAGTATATTCGTTTTAGCGGCCCGATTACGACGATTCACACACAGAAGGGCAAAGCTGTGCTCGACTGGCTCGCACGGCCAAAGCGGTTCTGGCGGGCCTGGGGGAACCTCGGCGTCGGGTTCGGCCTCGTCGTGATGGTCGGCTCGTTCCTCCTCGTTGCGCTCGGAGCCTATCAGGCGCTCGTCAACCCACAGCCCTCCGCACTGAACGAACCGCGGAACGCACTGGCAATTCCCGGCGTCAATGACTTCCTCCCGCTGTCGGTCGCCCCGGAAATCGTGCTCGGATTGTTGCTCGGCCTCGTCGTCCACGAGGGCGGCCACGGACTCTTCTGTCGCGTCGAAGACATCGATATCGAGTCAATGGGGCTTGCCCTGCTGGCGATTATTCCGATTGGGGCGTTCGTCGAACCCGACGAAGATGAACTCCTCCGCACCGACCGTGGCTCCCAGACCCGGATGTACACGGCCGGCGTGACGAACAACTTCGCACTCGCTATCATCACGCTCCTGTTGCTGTTTGGACCGGTCGCTGGCGCTGTCGCCGTCGTTGACGGCGTACCGGTCGGGAGCCCCATCAACGGAACCCCCGCCGCCGATGCGGGTATCGAGTCGGGTGATGTCATCACGGCGGTCAACGGCCAGTCGGTCGAGAACCAGCAGGCACTCGAATCAGTGCTCGCCGAAAGCGACGCACAGACTGTCGAAGTGGCGCGCAAGGATGCCGACACCGTCACCGTCGAACGGTCCGTCGTCGTCTCTGCGGCCCTTCAGAGCGCGTCACTTGGAACTGGGGAGACGATTGTCTCTGTCAACGGGACCGCAGTAGCAACCCGCAGTGAATTCGAACAGGCGGCCCAAGACCACCCCGTAGCGACGCTCGAAACCGAGTCTGGGGAGACAGTCACGACCCCGCTCGGCGCGTACGTGCTGGTCGCTGAAGACGGCCCGCTCGCCGGAGAGGGGGCACCGAGCGGCGAGAGCATGATTATCACCGCGGTCAACGGGGAACGAACACACAGCGGGGCGGCACTGATACAGACGCTTGAAGGCGGTGAACCCGGTGACGAGGTGACCGTCACCGGCTACGCCGACGGCTCCCGCGAGACCTACGAAGTGACGATGGCCGAAAGCGAGCAGGTCGACAACGGCATCATCGGCGTTAGCATCCAGCAGGGTATCAGTGGCATTCAGGTCAGTGACTTCGGTATCGACGCTTACCCCGCGGCCGCGTTCCTCGAATTCATCGGCGGCTCGCCGGACGCACCAACGTCGGTCTCCGAGTTCTCGTTCGCCCAGCGGATTTTCAGCACGCTCTTGCTCCCGTTCATCGGCGTCGCCGGCGGCTTCGGCTATAACTTCGCCGGCTTCACCGGCATTGCGACGAACTTCTACACTGTCCAGGGCCCGCTCGGGGCGCTCGGAACGACGCCGGTGTTCCTGCTTGCGAACGTCCTCTTCTGGACCGGCTGGATCAACCTCGTCATCGGCCAGTTCAACCTCATTCCGACGTTCCCACTCGACGGCGGCCACATTCTTCGGGCGTCAACCGAATCGTTCGTTTCGCGGCTGCCCGTCTCGGACGGGCGACGGGTGACGACGGCCGTCTCGATCGCGATTACGGTATCGATGATCAGCGGCCTCCTGTTGATGGTGTTTGGTCCGCGGCTCCTGACCTGAGACGGACTGCTGTCCCAGTTTCTCCCGACACTCGCCTGAATAGCGGCGGTTGTTGTGGCTGTGGAGTCGGCCGGACCGTCTGTGGCGGTCGGGGTTTCGTTACCCATTTACTCTCCGCCGCGAAATCCGGGCGTATGTTCCTGCAGCTCCGTGCGGAGGTCGAGGACGCCCTCGCCGACGCACTCACAACCCTCGACCTGCCGGCCGAGGACCTCGGTATCGAGGAGCCACCGGAGGATGTCGACGCCGTGCTAGCGTCGAGCGTCGCCTTCCGGCTGGCCGGCGAGGTCGGTACCGCGCCGCCGAACGTCGCCAGCGACATCGCCGACGCGATTGCCGCCGACGACCTCACCTACGTTAGCGACGTGACGACACAGGGGCCGTACGTCAATTTCCTCCCGAGCGAAGCATACTTCGCCGAGACCCTGCAGTCAGTCACAGAGAGCGGGTTTGGCCGGCTTCCCGACCGCGACACCAGCGTTGTCGTCGAGCATACGTCCGCGAACCCGACTGGCCCAGTCCACGTCGGGCGGGCACGCAACCCTATCATCGGCGATGCCGTTGCTCGCGTGCTTGATTACGCCGGCTACGACGTCGACCGCCACTACTACGTCAACGACGCGGGCCGACAGATTGCGGTGTTCACCTGGGCGTACGAGACCTTTGACGAGGATGACCTGCCCGAACCTGAGCGGGAGTCCCCGGAGTACGAGATGGTCCGGTACTACCGCAAGGGCAACACCATCCTCGAAGATGGCGACCCCGACGAAGTCGAGGCGGCGGAGGCCGAGGTCCAGTCGATTTTGCAGGGCCTCGAAGACGGCGACGAAGAGACGTACGAACGCGTCGCCGAGGTGGTCGACACCGTTCTTGGCGGGATGCAGAACACGCTCGGTCGCCTCCCGGCGGAGTTTGACGAGTTCGTCAAGGAGACGAAGTTCATGCGCAACGGCGACACGGACGACCTGGTCGACCGCCTGAAGGGGCTCGACTGCGCCGTCTACGAGGAGGATGCCTGGCAGCTGGACCTGCCCGATTTCGAGAAGAATCTCGTGTTCCTGCGCTCCGATGGGACCTCGCTGTACACGACTCGGGACCTAGCTCACCACGAGTGGAAGTTCGACACCTACGACCGTGCCGTCACAGTGCTGGGCGAGGACCACAAGCTACAGGCCGACCAGCTCGCAGCAGCCCTCGAGCTGCTCGACAACGACACCGACCAGCTCCGGCAGGTGTTTTACTCCTGGGTGAACCTCCCGGAAGGCGGGATGAGCACGCGTGAGGGGACCGGCATCGACCTCGACGACCTGCTGGATGAAGCGATCGACCGCGCACGGGAGGAGGTCGAGTCCCGGCTGGACGACCGAACCCGGGGAGACCTTGATGAAGACGACATCGACCGCATCGCCCGTCAGGTCGGTATTGGCGCGGTACGCTACGACATCGTTTCGAAACAGCCGACCAAAGGCATCACCTTCGAGTGGGACCGCGCGCTGGACTTCGAGGCCCAGTCCGCGCCATACGTTCAGTACGTCCACGCGCGTTGCTGTGGCATCCTGGGCGACGTGGAAACCGACATCCCTGACGAACCCGACCTTGACCCGCTGTCGGAACCGGAGGAGCGCGACCTGCTCCGCGAACTGGCCCGGTTCCCCGCCGTCATCGAGGCGGCCGCGGACGACCTGACGCCCCACACCGTCGCCACCTACACCCGCGACCTCGCCGAGACGTTCAACGCCTTCTACCGGGAGTGCCCGGTCCTCGATGCCGACCCAGAGACCCGCGCTGCGCGGCTGGCGCTCGTCGACGGGACCCGAACGACGATTGCGAACGCGCTGGACGCACTGGGCGTCGAAGCACCGACCTCGATGTAGGCGCGGCAGTTTCGGGTATCCGGTGTGACAAGCGACGAGTAGAGAACCGGTCCGGCTGACCGGGCTACGTTTTGCGGAACGCGTCGACTTCTGCTGCGATTAGTTCAGGTGCCTCGGCGGGGCCGCTGTGACTGACTCCATCGAACTCGACGAATCGACTCTGTGGCAGTGCGTCGTGAACGTCCCGTGCACTCTGTCGAAGGAAGTCCGGCCCGTCGGTGCCGGACAGAACGAGAGTGGGTACGTCAACGTCGAGGCAGTCTGGGAGCCGGTACTGTTCGACGGACCGATTCATCCGGACGACCTCCTCGGCGAGGGCCACACAGTCGGGCCAGACAGGCCACTCCGCAAGCCAGGCGTCGAGGTCCTCGATACCGTCTGGGTGAAGGACCTGTTCGATGTAGCGTTTCACCGCTTCCTCTCGCTTTCCATCCTGTACGAGCGATGCCATTCGGTCAGCGAGGTCAGCGTCGGCCCGGTACTCGGCGGGAAGTACCGCCGGTTCGTACGCGATAACTGCCTCGACCGACGTACCCGCCGCGGCCTCGATAGCGGTGAGTGCGCCGTACGAGTGGCCGAACAGGATTGGGTCGCCATCGACAGCGTCGACAAGCGCCTGAACATACCTGACCTCGCGGTCCAGCACCTCGTCAGCGCTCGTCTCTGCGGGGGAGTCGAGACAGGTGCCGAACCCCGGTCGCTGGGGGACGACAGCGCCGTATCCCTCAGAGGCCGATATGACCGGTCGCCAGTACTCTCGGGGAGCCATCCCGCCGTGCAGGAGGAGCAGGGGCTGGCCGTCACCGTAGCGCTCGAACTCGACTTCGATCGCGTCTGCAGACTGTGTCGGCTGCATACAACTGTACGGTCGAGCGCAGTCGGGCTAAGCCGTTCTCTCAGTGGTTGGGCCGTTTAAAAGGGGAGGATGTCAGCAGGGGCAGACGCGCTGTTCCGACAGGGGCTTCAGCCTCGCAAAGAGCAACAGTGTATGGGGCTCATTGCGGAGTTTCAGATACACTGTGATGCGTTGCCGCTCGTGTCGGTTGCAGCGACAGTCCCCGAAGCGTCGATTGTCCTTTCCCTCCAGTACAACCACGGCCGGCGGCCGCTGTTTATTGTAACCGTGACAGGTGGCACCGAGCAGGCTGTCGAGCGGGCACTCACTAACGCCGACGACATTCAGGAGTGGACGCAAATCGGGACGGCCGGCGACACCCGCCGGTATCAGGCAGTGCCGGCGCTGAGCTTCGAGGAGCAGCTTGGCGGCCAGATCGACGACCTCGACGGACTCGAAGCCCTCGCCACGGCAGACGCCATAATCGAACAGATAACTGTGACTGCGGACGGCTGGGAGCAAATGGGCTGGTTCGCCGACCGGGCGGCGTTCACCGATTTTTCCTCGTTCTGGCAACGGAACGCGGAGTTCAGACTGGAGCGGCTGACTCGGGATGCGGAGCCGAAGTCACCCGGGAACGGGCTCACTGACCGACAACTGGAGGCGCTACGGACGGCGTACGAGATGGGGCATTTCGAAATCCCGCGACGTGCATCACTGGACGCCGTGGCAACGGAACTGGACATTTCTGCGTCGTCACTCTCAGAGCGACTGCGCCGGGCACAGACCCAGCTCATTCAGGAAACGGTCGCGACGCTGTGGCCGCCGCTTCCAGAATGATCTAGGGGCAGTGAAATGCGGTCGGGGCGGCGGACTGCGACCGGAACAGCAGGCGGGTGCAAAAATATCAGTTAAACAGGCCAAACACGCCGCCAGAGTCCTCGTCGTCGGCATCGGAGTGGTCCTCGGTGTCTTCAATGAACCACTCGTCGTCAAGTATTGTCTCGATATCCCGTTCGGGGCTTTCGCCGTGGAAGAACACGCCTTCCAGCGCCTCGGACAGTCGCTGATAGGCATCGGCAGCCGTGCTCTCAGGGGCGTTGAGTACGAGCGGTTCCTCGGTCGTCGCCTGCGGGTCATCCGGGATGACCGCAAGCAGCGGGAACTCCATCTGCTCGGCGATGGACGCGACATCAGTGTGGCGGGTCGCGCGATTGATGATTGAGCCGAGAACGGTCCCGTCAATGCGGTTCGCTAGCTGGGCCGTTTTGACCGTATCGCCCACCGCAACGTCATCGGGGGTCGTGACGAGGACGATGCCGTCAGCCAGTCCCAGCGGCACGGCGACTTCGTGGCTCAGTCCAGCCCCGGTGTCGATCAGCACCACGTCGTAGGCATTTCGGAGCGTCTTGATGACTTTCCTGAGCTTTGCGGGGTCAGCGTCCGCAAACGCCTCAAGGGACTGTTCGCCCGGAATCACCGTGAGCCCACCCGGGGCATCAGTCAGAGCCTCACTCACCGCAGCCTCGCCAGCCAGAATCTCGTGGAGGCTCTTTTCGGGCTCCACGGAGAGCATCGAGCCGAGATTCGCCATCCCCAGATCTGCGTCGACGACGGCCACGTCGTAGTCCATCTCCTGCAAGACGGCCCCGAGATTTACCGCGGTCGTCGTCTTCCCGACGCCGCCCTTGCCGCCTGCAATCGTACACACATACCCCGCCATAGTCTGATTGCTTGGGTACAATGCAGGCAGTCATATAAATTCGATT
The DNA here is from genome assembly GCF_000011085.1 of Haloarcula marismortui ATCC 43049. Lineage (NCBI taxonomy): Archaea > Methanobacteriati > Methanobacteriota > Halobacteria > Halobacteriales > Haloarculaceae > Haloarcula > Haloarcula marismortui. The sequence continues at coordinate 2,798,184 of NC_006396.1, read as the reverse complement.
GTCATCCATCGCGTCACAAACGGTTCGCTGCATACCGGAGACAGTGATTTAACGTCTATACACTGTCAGCTTTGCACGCTACTGTTACCCATAGTAATTATTATTTGTGATGTACCCCGGGCAAAGACACGCAGGGCGATAGCTTCACCATCGACGTGTCAGTGTCCGGCGATGGCGTCCAGAACGTCGAAGCGACGCTCTCCACTCCGGATGGTCTGTCCTGCTCGCCGTCTGGCTCACAGACCATCGGACTCAGCGACGGCAGCGGGTCAGCCACGTTCGACTGCACTGCCGACGCCACCGGTGACTACAACGGCGAGGTGTCGGTGTCCGTCACCGCCGATGAGTCCGGCGGCACAAACACCTACTCAGACACCAGACAGACCGGCCTCGACGTGCTCAGCCCCGCCAGTCTCTCGCTGACGACCTCGGTCGGCTCGACCGACCTCGATGACGGCGAGACGACCACCGTCGACGCTGTCGTCCACAACAGCGGCGACACGTCGACGAGCTACACCGTCTCAGTCGCTGATTCCGACGGCTACTCGTACTCGCTAGCGTCCGGGACAGCGAGTGGAGACATCGCCGGCGGAACGACCACGACTGTCACCTACGACATCACTGCTGACAGCGGCGGCGACTACGACCTCACCGTCACCACAGACGGCGGCAACGGCCAGTCGCTCTCGGGGACGGACACCCTCTCAGTGTCGGGTTCGAGCAGCAACGGCGGAGACAGCGGCAATGGCGAAACCACTACTGAGGCGACGACAACCACCGAACAGGATACGCCCGAAAGCGAAAAACCGACAGCGACCACCAACCCCACTGCCACCGCCGAACCAGAACAGCCGACGACTGCCACCGCCGAGTCGACCGTAGCCGACGGGACGGCAGCGACGGCAACCATGGCTGACAGCGTCGGCGGCACTGATGGCGAATCAAGAGACGAACCCACGGCCGGGTCCGGTCCCGGCTTTACCGTGCTCGTCGCAGTTATCGCACTGCTCTCGGCTGCCGCGCTGGCTCGTCAGCAGAGCTGAGTCGGTCGCCGTTCCGGCACGAGGACCGCTCGATTCGCACGCCTCTCACTTCCTCCACGGCTCCCGTCGGTCGCCGTTCCGGTTCGAGACCCCTCGCTTCGCTCGGGCTCTCGCTGCTCGCGGGTCGTTCCTCCCCGCTCGCCCGTCCTGCAATTCTCGCTTTGCTCGAATCGCACTGGCTTCCTCCGCGCCTCTCTTCGGTCGCCGTTCCGGCACGAGGGCCGCTCACTCCGTTCGCGCCCCTCGCTGTCAACAGGTTCTTACGCCACCTCGGCCAACATAGAGTAATGAGCGAGCAGCAGGAACAGGAGCAATCTGACAAGCAGAAATACGAGTTCCGGAAGGTCATAGAGGAACTCAAAGGGTACCAGGGTTCGGGCACCCAACTCGTCTCTATCTACATCCCCGAAGGCAAGCTGATCAGCGACGTCGTCGCCCACGTCACCCAGGAACACTCCGAAGCTTCGAACATCAAATCGAAGGACACTCGGACAGCGGTGCAAGACGCGCTCACTTCGATCAAGGACCGACTCCGGTACTACGACGTGCGGCCACCCGACAACGGACTGGTCGTGTTCTCGGGCGCGTTCGATACCGGCGGCGGCCGGACCGACATGGTGACGAAGGTCCTCGAATCCCCACCAGACCCCATCGAATCGTTCCGCTACCACTGTGACTCGGAGTTCCTCACCGAGCCGCTGGAGCACATGCTGGCCGACAAAGGGCTGTTCGGGCTCATCGTGCTCGACCGGCGCGAGGCAAACGTCGGCTGGCTGAAGGGCAAACGCGTCGAGCCTGTCAAGTCCGCCTCCTCACTGGTCCCGGGCAAACAGCGGAAAGGTGGCCAGTCCGCCCAGCGTTTCGCCCGCCTCCGGTTGGAAGCCATCGACAATTTCTATCAGGAGGTCGCCGGCATGGCGAACGACCTGTTCGTCGCCGACCGCCACGAAATAGACGGGATCCTCGTAGGCGGCCCCTCACCGACGAAAGACGAGTTCCTCGACGGCGATTATCTCCACCACGAGCTACAGGACATGGTGCTCGGGAAGTTCGACGTGGCCTACACCGACGAGTCAGGGCTGTACGACCTCGTGGACGCGGCCGACGATGTGCTGGCCGAACACGAGATGCTCCGGGACAAGGAGCTCATGGAGGACTTCTTCAAGCAGCTCCACAACGGGGACAAGGCCACCTACGGGTTCGACCAGACCCGCCAGAACCTCAACATGGGCGCGGTCGAACAGCTGCTCATCTCCGAGGACCTCCGGAAAGACGTGGTCGCCTACACCTGCGAGAACGGCCACGATGAGTACGACCTCATCAACAGCAGCGCCGGGACTGACGACCACGAGTGCTCCCGCTGTGGGGCCACGGTCGACGCCGACGACGGCGAGCGTGAAGACGCCATCGACCACCTGATGGAACTGGCCGACCAGCGCGGCACTGAGACGGTATTTATCTCCACTGACTTCGAGAAAGGCGAACAGCTGCTGACCGCCTTCGGTGGCGTCGCCGGCCTGCTGCGCTACTCGACGGGCGTCTAACGCGCCAGTCGTTCTCTTCTCTCTGTATGTCTTTGACGGTGGCTCCCACCACAGACTCCGCCGAACCGCGCTACGTTAGAGCCGTCTCTCAGAGCGTGGGTGAAACGGTCGACCTGTCCGCTCACAGCAACTGTTCGAGTTGCCGACGGCGGCGACCGAGGTCGACGTGGGCCGCCTCGCCGTAACTGGCGTCGAGGCGGTCCAGTACCAGCAGCGGGTCGACGCCCTCGCGCTCGACTCGCTCCAGTAACGCGGTGATCTCCTCACGGTGCATCGCGAGCGAGTCGAGCAGTCCGACCAGCAACACCAGCGGGACCGCTGCGCCGTCGGCATCGGGAATTGCACCGTCCAGATCCGAGAGGTCGGGCACAGCAGCGGGCGGCTCCGTTTCCGGGTGAAGCGCCAGACAGGACCGGCAGACGCCAGCGCCCGGTTCGTTTCCGGGGAGAAGCTGCTGGAGGTCGTCTGGAACTGGGAACGAAACGAGGTCGCCACCGCAGTCGGGACAGGACATACTCAACAGGAACGGGAAAGCGCAAAAACGATACCGGTCAGGACGGGTCCCCTGTTCAGTCGTCAGCAGTGACCGCTTCGGGCTCTTCTTCCGCTTCCTCTTCGGCCGCTAACGCGTCTTCCTCTTCTTCCTTCTTGGCTTTGATCTTCTTCATGCGGAAGATCTCTTCGCGCTCCTGCTCTTCGAGTTTCTGCTCGATGTACTCCTGATTGTCGTAGAGGTCTGGCAGGAGTTTGAATTCGAGGGCATTGACACGGCGCTTCGTGGTCTCGATCTCCTCGAGCATCTTCTTCATCGCCGTCTCGACTTCGGCGGCAAGGATGATATTTTCGAGCAGTTCCTCGTAGGCCTCGGCAGCCTCGTCGATGCGGGCCGAGGTCCCCATGACGCCGTACCCACGCTCGTCCAGCGATTTCCGGACTTTGCTGGACTCGATCTGCGGGACAACGACACCCATGATGTTCTTGGACTGGGTCGTCAGTTCGGGGTGTTCTTTCAGTGCTGCGGCGGCCCCACGGACGGCCACGTCGCCCTCCATCGCCCGGGCCATGTTGATCGCGCGCTGGGCCCGCTCGTAGGAGCCGTCGAGGTCTTCACGGACGTCCTGTGCCTGGTCCAGAATGTCCATGAACTCCATGATGAGGCCGTCACGCTTCTTCTCCAGCGTGTCGTGCCCACGCTCGGACAGCTCGATGCGGTCCTCGATCTGCATCAGATTCTTGCGCGTGGGTTTGACGTCCTTAGCCATTACGGGTCTTTTTTCGACGTAGGCAGTTAACGGTTTCCAGTTATTTCGGTTCGAGCGCTGCCGCTTCCGGACTGACACGCAAAAAAGCGAAGTCGACGAACGGTCGCGGTTAGTCGTCTGCAGGCGTTGCGCCAGTTCCGGTCGTCTCGGCCGCGCCGTCGAGCACGCCGTGGCTCCGGAGCAGGATGATACCGAAGCCGACCTTCGCGACGAGGTCGATGACCATGAAGCCGGCCGTCTCGATTCCGATACCGACGAGGCCAAGCCCCTCACTGCCGACGAGCCACCAGACTGGGTAGACCAGCCAGACGACAGTGACGAGGTTGCGCAACGTCTTGAACGTGCTTCGCGTGTCACTGGGCAGGTTTGCAACCCGGCCAGACAGCGAACTGAACAGGAAGTACAGCAGGACCAGCAGGAAGGCAGTGCTGATACCCCACCAGACCAGCCGTTCTGCACCGGCAGACAGCACGCCACTGCCTGCACTCAGCGTTGCGACCACACCAGTACCGATCATCAGCACGTCGAGGCTGACGAGCGAGTAAATGGTGTTGCGGTCTGCACCTGCAAGCAGTCCGAGGTCATACAGCAGCAACGGCGTTGTGAACAGCCAGTCGGTGTATCGCGCCCAGTAGATGGGGTGTTGTTCGCCGCCGAACTCGATGAACGTCAGGCCGAAGCCAAGCGCCATCGCGAGGTAATTCACGAACGCGATTGCCGTGATCAGTATTGTCGCGATGTAGAACTTCTGACGCCGGCCGTCAGTTTCGCCCCAGCCGCGCGCGATGAAGTATAGCATGCCGAGGAACATGCCCGCTGTACCTAACCACAGCCAAATTCCTTCGCTCCCTGGTGCTGGCATAGTGCATTCTAGTGTAGGAGGTCAACGCTAAACAGTCGCGTACCCAAAATATATGGTATAGATTGAGGGATGCCGGAGAAAGTAAGCCGTCGCGTCAGGCCTCGACGGTTTCGGCGGTCTCGTCCTCGCGGTAGTGCTCCTCGATGAGGTCCTCGTCGATGCGGTTCAGCGCATCTTTCGGAAGCATCGAGAGCAAGTCCCAGCCGAGTTCGAGCGTTTCGTCGATACTGCGGGCCGTGTCGGTCCCCTGATCGACGAACTCCTCCTCGAAGCGGTCGGCGAAGTCCAGATACTTGTTGTCCAGTTCCGACAGCGCCTCGCGACCGACGATGTTCACGAGGTCGCGGAGGTCCTCACCCTCTGCGTAGGCGGCGAAGATCTGGTCTTTCACGTCAGCGTGGTCGGCGCGGGTCAGCCCCTCGCCGATGCCGTCGTCCATCAGCCGCGACAGGCTCGGCAGGACATTGATCGGCGGCTGGATGCCCTGGCTGTTGAGGTCGCGGTCGATGTAGATCTGGCCCTCAGTAATGTACCCGGTCAGGTCCGGAATCGGGTGCGTGTCGTCGTCGCCCGGCATCGTCAGGATCGGGAGCTGGGTCACAGAGCCCTCGCGGCCCTCGATCCGACCAGCACGCTCGTAGAGCTGTGCCAGGTCAGTGTACATGTAGCCGGGGTAGCCACGCCGGCCCGGGACCTCCTCACGCGCGGCACCGATCTCACGCAGTGCCTCACAGTAGTTGGTCATGTCCGTCAGGATGACCAGCACGTGATAGTCCTTCTCGAAGGCGAGGTACTCGGCGGTGGTCAGCGCCAGCCGCGGCGTAATCGTCCGCTCGACGGCCGGGTCATCCGCGAGGTTCATGAAGACGACGGAGCGTTCCAGCGCGCCGGTGCGCTCGAAGTCGTCCATGAACTCGTTCGCCTCTTCGGCCGTGATACCCATCGCACCGAAGATGACAGCGAACTCCGAACCCTCGTCGTCTTCGCCGTCTTCCTCTTCCGGCACCGTCGCCTGTCGCGCGATCTGGAGCGCCAGGTCGTTGTGTGGCAGGCCAGAGGCGGAGAAGATCGGCAGCTTCTGCCCGCGGACGAGCGTATTCATGCCGTCGATGGCCGAGACGCCTGTCTGGATGAACTCCTCAGGGTACTCCCGGGAGAACGGGTTGATTGCCTCACCGACGATGTCACGGCGTTCGTCGGGGACGATCTCCGGGCCGCCGTCGATCGGCTGGCCGGTCCCGTCCATGACCCGCCCGAGGAGGTCCTCGGTAACGGGCATCTTCATCGTCTCGCCAAGGAAGCGAACCGAGGCATCGCGGTCGATACCTTCGGTCCCCTCGAACACCTGAATGGCGACGTAGTCGCTTGCGGATTCGAGCACCTGGCCACGGCGGGTCTCGCCGTCGCTGAGCTCGATTTCGACGATGTCGTCGTAGCCGACCGGTTCGTCGGTCTCGACGAACACCAGCGGTCCGCTGATCTCTGTGATTGTCTGATACTCTTTCATTGTTAGTACAGCTCCCGCAGTTGAGACTCGATGTCGTCTTCGAGGTCGTCGATGTACTCGTTGTAGTCTTCCTGCACGCCGATACGGTTGAGCCGCGGCGCGGCGTCAATGTCGGTGATCTCCTCGACGGGGACACCGGCATCCAGCGCCTCGAAGGCCGCATCGTTGTACGTCTTGGCGGCGTCCATGATGCGGTAGGTCTTCTCGGGCTCACAGAACGTGTCCACGTCGTGGAAGGCGTTCTGCTGGAGCCACGCCTCGCGCAGGTAGCGGGCGATCTCGAGCGTCAGCTGCTGGTCCTCCGGCAGCGCGTCCTTCCCGACGAGCTGGACAATCTCCTGCAGTTCCGCTTCCTCGTCCAGCGTGTCGATAGCCCACTGGCGCGTCTCCGGCCAGTCGGCTCGGACGTTGTCCTCGAACCACGGGTCGAGCTGGTCGCGATACAGCGAGTACGACTCGTTCCAGTTGATAGAGGGGAAGTGCCGGCGTTCGGCCAGGTCCGCGTCGAGCGCCCAGAACGTCTTGACGATACGCAGCGTGTTCTGGGTGACCGGCTCGGAGAAGTCCCCGCCCGGCGGTGAGACGGCCCCGATAACTGAGACGGAGCCCTCGGTGCCGTTGATATTCTCGAAGTACCCGGCACGTTCGTAGAACTCGCTCAGGCGAGCGGAGAGGTACGCGGGGTACCCCTCCTCACCCGGCATCTCCTCGAGTCGGGACGAAATCTCACGCATGGCCTCGGCCCACCGTGAGGTGGAGTCAGCCATCAGCGCCACGTCGTACCCCATGTCGCGGAAGTACTCCGCGATGGTAATCCCCGTGTACACGCAGGATTCGCGTGCCGCGACGGGCATATTCGACGTGTTGGCGATGAGGCAGGTCCGGTCCATCAGCGCGTTGCCGGTGGTCGGGTCCTCGAGTTCCGGGAAGTCCTCAATGACCTCAGTCATCTCGTTGCCACGCTCGCCACAGCCGACGTAGACGACGATGTCCGCGTCGGCCCACTTGGCGAGCTGGTGCTGGGTGACCGTCTTCCCGGACCCGAACGGACCGGGAATGGCGGCCGTTCCGCCCTTCGCAATCGGGAACAGCCCGTCGAGCACGCGCTGGCCGGAGATGAGCGGTTCCGTCGGGGTCTCCTTCTCGACGGTTGGTCGCTGCTGGCGCACCGGCCACTCCTGGTGCATCTGGATTTCTTCGCCGTTATCCAGTTCGACGACGGTCTCTTCGACGTTGAAGTTGCCCGATTCGATGGCGACGACTTCGCCACCCTCGGAGTCGGGCGGGACCATCACCTTGTGGTCGATACTCGGCGTTTCGGGGACGGTGCCGACGATGTCGCCGGCCTCGACCTCGTCGCCTTCCTCGACTTCAGGGGTGAACTCCCAGGTCTTCTCCAGGTCGATGCCCGGCGCGTCGACACCACGGTCGAGGAACGCCGACCCCATCTTCTCTTCGAGCACATCGAGCGGGCGCTGGACACCATCGTAAATGGCGTCGAGCATACCCGGCCCGAGGTCCACGGAGAGGGGCGAGCCCGTCCCTTCGACGGGTTCGCCGGGGGAGACACCGGAGGTCTCCTCGTACACCTGAATCGTGGTGATATTTCCTTCAATCTCGATGACCTCGCCCATCAGCCCTTCCGAGCCGACGTAAACGACGTCGTTCATCCGGGCGTCGAGGTCCCGAGCCGTTACGACCGGTCCCGAGACGCTTTCGATAATGCCGTCCTCACGGACGTCTGTGTCTGTTGCTTGACTCATGGTTAGTCCTCGTCCATCAGGTCGATACCGATGGCTCGCTTGATCTGTTCACGCAGTCCGCCGCTCCCAGTGCCGCCGCCGAGCGTGACCATCACCGGCTCGACACTCGTCTCCGCATCCTGCCGGACACCGCGTGAGAGATGCGACAGGTCGTCGTCGTGCATCACGACGATACCGACGTCGTCGTCGTTGAGCATCTCCTCGACGGCGTCGTCGAGCTGCTCGTCTTTCTCGTCGGAAGGCACGTCCGCGAACTTGCGGACGCCAGCTAGCCGAAAGCCCGTCGTGAACTCCGGGCTTCCGATGACAGCGATCTCCTGACTCATAGTATCACCAGCTCCTGTTCGATTTCGTCGGGGCCGAGGCCGGCCTCGCGACCGCGGGCGATGGCCCGGATGTTGTCGACCTCGCGTTCCTTGGCGAGGACGTAGGACAGCACCGGACAGACCGACAGCGGGTAGCGATTCGAGAGCCGGTCGGCGTATTCGAGCAGCGCCGCGTCCAGCGCCCGCTCGAAGTCGATGAGGTTGTCGGCTTCTTCAAGCGCCGACAGCGCCTGGTCAAGGTCGTCGCCGTACTTGCTCTCGCGGACGGCGCTGACCAGCTGGTCGAGGTTCGTCGACAGCTGTGCAACCTCCTGTGCGTCGAACAGCTGTCCGCCCTCGATGAAGTACTCCGAGGGGTCGATGTCCGCGCCACTTCGGGCCAGCCGGAGCGCGTTCCGAAGGTTCCGGAAGTCGACTTCCGTCTCCAGGAACTCCACGTACAGCCCGGTCGGGCTGTCGATCTCTGGGTTATCCGGAAGCCCCGACAGCAGGGTTTCGTAGAACGCGCGGTCGAGCGCGTTCTCCAGCGGCACGAGAACGCCGCTTTCCTCGTATACGTCGAACGCTTCGGCCAGCGTGTCACCGAAGATGGTGTCGTCGAGTTGCTCGACGACCTCCTCGATAGAGCCGGCGTTCAGCAGGTCCTCGATACGTCGGTCACTGAACTCGCCGGCCCGGATGAGGTCGTCTTCGACCTCGGTCCGCTCCGCGTCCGAGTAGAGCCCGCGAATGACGGTCTTGACGTTCCACACGTCGAATTTCCGCAGGTAACGGGCAATGTAGTCGTACAGCGCGCCCTCAGACCAGCGAAGCAGGTCGTCGAAGTGTTTCGCGAGGTTGCGGTTCAGCGCGTACTCGACGAGGTCGACGCCGTCGTACCGGGAGCCGAGCGCATTCATTTCGGTCTCGTACTCCGTTTCCTCCATGAAGCGGGCGATTTCGCCCGTCCCCATGCGGACCAGCTTCCGGTAGTCGTCATCGTCGAACAGGGACGCGCTGCGGGCACGGACCCGTGCGATGACGTACTCGTAGTTGCTTCCCTGGCCGCTCGTTCCCGTTCGCGAACTCATTGGTCTTCGAACAGGCGGTCGCTGATTGCTTTCAGGTTGTCCTCCCAGACGTCCTCAAGAATGGAATCGAACGTGTTGTTCACACGGACTCGTGACTCGTTGCTCTCGACGACGACGCCGCCGAGGCAATCCCGCTCACCGGCGTACGTCGCGCCGTCGTAGTCATCGAGTACATCCTCGAGAAGCGACTGGTCCGACGCACGGCCATACACCGACAGCTCGTCGCTGTCGTCGAATTCATCGACAGCGGCGTCAAGCAGTGCGCGTGTCAGTTCCTCTCGTCTGTCCCCTTCGAGGGCCGCAAGCGCGTCCTCGACGTCGCCGTGAACGTCTTCGAGGATGTCACGCCGGGCGTTGAGTCGAGCCTGTTTGGCCTCGAGCTTCGCAGAGGAGAGTCGCTGCTCTCGCTCCTGCTCGATGGTCCGCTCGACCTCAGCCTCGCGTTCCTCGCGGATCTGGTCGGCGTCAGCCTCGGCGTCGGCGATAATCTCCTCGGCACGTTCGTCGGCCGCGTCGCTAATCTCCTGAGCACGCGCGCGGGCCTCGTCGCGGATATCCTCTACGACTGTTTGAAGGCTCATTATTGGAAAAAACGGAGTGTTGTTAGACGACGAAGACGACGACAAGCGCGAGAATGACGAGCGTTTCCGGCAGGACTGTCAGGATGAGCCCGCGGCCGAACATGCTCTCGTCTTCTGCGATTGCGCCGACGGCGGCGGCCCCGATCCCACGTTCCGCATACCCCGAACCGAGCGCGGCGAGTCCGACTGCGAGTGCTGCGCCGGCTGAAGCCGGAATAGCTGGAGCACTGGCGGTACCTTCCTGCAGTACTGCGTTGACAAGGAGTGCGATGGTTTCGATCATGGATGTGTAGTCTCTGGAATTGCTCGTGTCCGAACAGGCGTATGTGAATCCACGTAGTTCATAAAGCTTCCCAAAACGGTTCGTCAGCGTGCTGTTCGGGCGGTTTAGGGGCTCAGCTGTAGTCGGTTGTGAGCGTGTAGCAGTCGACACCCGCGACGCAATTGGCAAAACCGGCAGTAAACAGCGACAATTAGCCCGACAAGAAAGGAAGCGCGCGATCAGTCCTCAGTCGTGTAGTTGCGTTCGTAGCCGAACGGGTTGTACCGCTTCCCGCCGCCTTCGAAGAACTTGCCGAAGAACTCCACGTACTCAAGTCGGACGCCCTGCAGTCCGGCGCTGGTGATACCGAGCACCAGCACGAGCAGGTGACCGATCACGAGGATGAGAACACCGACCAGCGCGCCGGCGATACCAGAGTGAACGAGCCCGGGGAACATGATCGCTTCCGCGCCGTATTCGGCGACCGCCCATTCGGGCCCGTGCCCGATGAGGAAGTGGAATTCCCCATGGTGTGAGTAGGCGCCAAAGAACAGCAGGTTGACCACGAAGGCCATCCCTGCCTTGGCCAGCAGTACAGCGGCCAGTCGTGTGTACGACAGAACGTTCACGAGCACGTTGAGGAACTCGACGACCTCAATGGGGTCGGCAAGCGCCAGCAAAACGAGACCAGCGAAGAAGAGGATGAGCCACGCCGAGAACGGCGCGCCCAGTCCCGGAATCGTGAAGAGGTTTATCGCTGGCAGTCCCGTGAAGCCCCACGCGTACGGGTTCCCGGCGAAGACTCCTGCCTCGGCGGTGTAGAGGAAGTCAGGTGCTGCGCCGTTCGCGCCGGAGAACACCCACGCCCAGAGGCCGAATAGCATCAGCAGCCAGGACCCGCTCTCGGTGATCGCGTCCCAGAGGCTGTGATTCAGGTTCTCGACGAAGTCGAAGATCCAACCCGCAGCGAGGTGAACCGTCCCGGCGAGCAGGCTCATCGTCAGCCAGGCCAGCGCGTAGCCGGAGTAGGTCGGCTGGAGGCCCTTGTGCATCGGCGGACTGCCACCCCAGACAATTTCCCCAAGCTGGTGAAGCCCGAAGAATTCGCCGTACAGCACACCGAACAGCGCGGTGAACCCACCAGCCCACATACCGACGCCACCGAGGCTCTTCAACACGTCACTGTCGACCTTCGAGTACAGCCCATAGCCCAGCGCCAGATACAACAGCCCGTAGCCGAGGTCACCGATCATGAACCCGAAGAAGGCCGGGAACGTCAGGAAGAAGGCGACTGTCGGGTCAAACTCGCCGTACTTCGGTCGGTTGACGACCTCGACGAGATCTTCGAAGGGCCGGACACCGCTCGGATTGTCCTGAATAACCGGCGGCGCGTCGTCACCCATCGTGATGACACCGCCGTCAGCGACGGTCTCCTGCGGTTGGCTCTCGCTCTCCGGCTCAGGAGCGTCGACGGAACTGCCGACGGGTTCGCCGCCGTTGCCGCCCTCGCGCTCGACTTCTTCGTGAGACTCCGCGTGCCCCTCACTATTGTACTCGGCAATCTCGATTCGGTCGATGTCGACAGCATCGCCGACAGTACTCGAAAGGGCCCGCTCGAACGCCTCGTAGCGCTCGTTCGGAATCCAGCCCTCAGCGATGAAGGCGTTTTCCGTCGTTGCGAAGGTGAGTGGCGCTTCACCCTTCTGGGCCTCGATAGCCAGTTTCTCCTCGGCGGCGAGCAGGAACCCGGCGTGGTCGAGGCGGAGTTCGTTGAGTTCGTCCCGGATATCGTCACGCCGGTCGTCGAGTTCGTTGACCGCTGTCCGAACCTCGTCGAGTTGCTCCTCGATCGCCTCGTCGGTGACAACTCGGGTTGGGCCGGCGTCCTCCTCACTGACGTCCAGAATGGACTGTAGCGAGCGAACCGTGACGAGCTTGTCCGAAACCTCGTTGGTTCCGGTAAGCGAGTTCCCCGGTTCGAATCCGTCCCAGGAGCCATCATACTCGGTGACGTGGAGCATATCGAGGTCGTGGACGGCCTCAATAGTCTGCTCCATCGCGCGTTTCGACCCCGTCACCGAGACGCGGCACATCTTCTCAGGTCTGAGCATGCACCGCCTCCTCAAACAGGTCTGTGACGTATTCGACTACCTCGTCGATCTGTTCACTTGCCTGCTGTTCGAGGTCGTCGCGAGCGCTCTCACCGTCTTCGATGATTTGCTCGCGTTCGGCCTCGATCTCTTCGCGAGCCGATTCAAGACGGTCCTCGGCAGCCGCCTCGGCCTCTTCCCGCGCGGATTCGCGTATCTCGTCGGCCTCCTCGCGAGCCTCCGCGATGCGGTCTTCGCGGTCTTGTTCGGCCTCTTCGACGATCTCGTCGGCCTCCTGCTCGGCCTCCTGTATCCTGTCAAGAACTTCTGGCCGTGGCATTCTCTAATCATGTGAGCGTTGCCAGAGCGGCTATTTGGTAGTTGCGAAGTTTCCCCGTGTGATACAGCGGCCGAAATCCGGGGAATTATGACCGCCAAGTCCTAAGCTGGCAGTAATGGGAGTCCTCGAGAACAAAGCCCGCGCGCGGACGTTCTACAAGTATCTCTCGAAGGTGTACGACCAGATCAACCCCTTCATCTGGGACGAACGGATGCGCGACGAGGCGATCGCAATGCTCGACCTTTCGCCCGACGACAAGGTCCTCGATGTCGGCTGTGGCACCGGCTTCGCCACTGAGGGGCTGCTCGAACACGTCGATACGGTGTACGGGCTCGACCAGAGCCCCCACCAGCTCTCGAAGGCTTTCGAGAAGTTCGGGAAATTCGGCGACGTACGCTACCACCTCGGTGACGCCGAACGACTCCCGTTCAAAGACGACAGTTTCGACGCGGTGTGGTCCTCGGGGTCAATCGAGTACTGGCCCAATCCCGTCGACGCGCTTGCTGAGTGTCGCCGACTGACCAAGCCCGGCGGCAAAGTCCTCATCGTCGGCCCCGACTATCCAAACTCGACTGTCTTCCAGAAGATGGCCGATGCTATCATGCTGTTTTACGACGAGGAGGAGGCTGACCGGATGTTCACCAAGGCCGGGTACGAGGAGTTCGAACATCACATTCAACAGTCCCGCCCGGGCAGTCCGCGTGCGATCACAACGATTGCAGAAGTGCCCGAATAACAGCGAGTCCCACGGTTCCTGCGTCGCTACACCGACCCACTGACAGGCACTCGAACCCGGTCGCCGTCCTGTGTGATAGCAGTAACCGTGTACTCCCCACGAGGTTCGACCGTCCAGAGGGCGCCGTCTGTGCCGGTCGTGCCGATTCGTTTACCGTTTATTTTGACGGTCGCATCGTCCGTAGAGCCCGTACTGTTGTCAATGACTGTGACGAGCAATGGTCCGGACTCGAAGGACTGCTGGACTCGGACGCGAACTGACTGATTCACGTTTGTCGCCACTTCCGACCGGTCGACCGTCGTCAGGTCGAGGGTCTGGGTTTCGTAGAAAACATTTGCCGTGCCGCCGTCGAGATACGCGGTCAGCCGTCCGTTCGGATGGTCGGCCTGAATCTGGTAGATAGCACTCCGGCCGTACGTCTGAACGGACGGGTACTGCTCGCTGTAGAGCCACGGATAGAGGTTCTCCGCCCGCGTGTTGACCGCACCGAGGGAGTCGTTAGTCTGTGCGAACTGGTCGACTGCCGTCTGTTCGCGGTCCTGACCGAGATACGTCTCGCGCGTGTACTGGCCGTCCGAGACCGTCGACAGCATATACCCCTCCAGTGATGCTTCGACGTACACCGCATTCGGCTCAGTCTCACCGGCGGTTTCAGCACTGATACGCTGGCTTATCGGGCCGCGATACGTCTTGAGCACGCCCCTGTTGTTTTCCAGACGGAAGCGCTGAGCCGGTGAGAGTGAGTAGTCCGGTGCGGTGCCAGCGGTCGCCCGGATCCGGTCAAGTTGGGTGGCCAACTGGCGGGACTCAGCGTCGATCAATGCCAGCTGCCGCAGGAACTCAGTCGCGGTGATTACACCATTGGCGTATTGTTGGATAGCGGCCTCGTTCCGTTGTTCCAGACTCGTTCGCTGACTTTCGATATCGGTCAGTGTCTCGTCGACGAGGCGGTCGCGGGCAGTCTCGCTGTCCTGCTGGAAGAACTGTCGTTCAAAGGTCGTCGTCGCGTAATCGCTCCGAAGGTCACTGGAGCCGGCCGCAACCGCGACGCCGACATCGATCGAGGACCGGTTGTACGTCGTTGACCTGACGTCACTGGCCGGGATGGCGAGATGGTTCGTCGTGTTGTCGACGGGCGTGACCTGTGGTAACTGGTCGCTGCCCCCAGCGGTCTGGGCCGGCGGAGCGAACCCGGTCACCGGGGCAGCCACGGAAACGACCATGAGGAGGATTACACCGACTGCGGGGAGGGGACGCATCAGCGATGAATACTCACCCACCGTACAAAAATCTCCCCATTCTCCATATCTCAATAATTGCCTGAGAAGGCACGAGACCTTTCAAAGCGTCCGCTGACGTTTTATTCTTGGATGGAAAGGGTTTTGCCCCCAGAACGTTCATCGATGAACGAGAATGACCCCGCGGGTTTCAGGTGCCCTCCTCCTCCTTGTCCTGTTTGCCCTGTTGGCGACCCCGCCGCTTGCGACAGCGGCAGCGACGGATGATATTCCCGCCCAACAGACGACCGGGACACCGGCACCGGTCGCGGAGAACACGACGTTCGCCCTCCAGATACAGTCAAACGGCGACGCCAAGTGGACGATAACGGACACCTATGCGCTTGAGGAGACTGAGACTGAGTGGTTTAGAGACACCGGTGAGCAGTTCGCGGAGGAGGACGGCGAGGGAGTGTGGCTGCCGGCGTTCCGGGAGGCTAAAGACGAGGCCAGTACGGTTACCGGTCGCGAGATGGAGATCACCGATGTCGAACGTCGGTACGAGGTGTCAGACCGAAAGGGACAGCTGATTCTCGAATTCACGTGGACGAACTTCGCGGTCGTCACCGACGAGAACATCGTCGTCGGGGACGCGTTCAATTCCACGGACGGCACGTGGTTTGGGACACTGACCGCCGACCAGCGATTCGTCATCTCACCACCGTCCGGATACGGGGTCGAAAGCGCCCCGAGCGCCGTCGACGACGGAAAGCTAGTTTTCGAGGGGCAACGGACGTTCGAGCCAGGGTACCTGTCCGTTGTGTACACTGGGGAACAACCGGATACTCGAACGCCAACGGAGGCCCCGGAGTCGATCTTCAGCGGCATCGGTTCGGCCTGGATCGGCGGGGTCATACTGATGGTGCTGCTCGTCGGGGCCGTCGGTTACATGTTCAAAACGGGGTACACTGACGCACTACCATCGGTTGGAGCCGAGAACGACGACGGAGACGACAGCACCGGGACGGCAGCGCGAGCGAGCGATACCGGAACCTCGGATGATGTCGATGTCGAACTCCTGAGCGACGAGGAACGCGTTGAGCGGCTCCTCGAAGAGAACGGCGGACGGATGAAACAGGCCCGTATCGTCTCTGAGACCGGCTGGTCGAACGCGAAGGTGTCGCAGTTACTCTCATCGATGGACGAAGAGGGCCGCATCGACAAGCTCCGTATCGGTCGGGAGAACCTCATTTCGTTCCCGAATGAGGACATCACCGACTTCGACGAGTAACCCGGAGCAGGTGAGTGTAAACAAGCCGGGCGTGGTTTCTGGTTCGAAAACGTTTATTCGCTGTCCGGTCGGAGTTCGAGTATGAAAATCCTTGTCACGGTAAAGGAGGTGGCGGCCGTCGACGACGAGTTCGAAATCGACGGACTCGCTATCGACGACCGGTACGTCACAGCCGACCTCAACGAGTGGGACGAGTACGCTGTCGAAGCGGCCGTCCAAATAAAGGAGGCCCACGACGATGTCGAGGTCGTCACTGTCACCGTCGGCCCGTCCGAGACGGATGAGACAATCCGGCAGGCACTGGCAAAAGGGGCCGACCGTGCGATCCGTGTCTGGGACGACGCACTCGCCGACGCCGGCCTGCTGGACCCCGAGACGAAGGCCGAAGTACTGGCCGCCGTCGCTGCCGAGGAAGACCCCAATCTGGTGCTGACCGGTGTCCAGTCAGCCGACGACGGGTTCGGGGCGACCGGTGTCACGCTGGCCGATAAGCTCGACATGGAGTGGGGCGCTGTCGTCAACGATCTTGACCTCGATCTGGAGGCGGGTGTTGCCAGCGTCCACCGGGAACTGGAAGGCGGCGTCGAGGAACTCACCGACATCGAGATTCCGGCCGTACTGACGATACAGACCGGGATCAACGACCCACGCTACGCGAGTCTTCGGGGCATCCGGCAGGCCCAGAGTAAGGAGCTCGCGGAGCACGGCCTAGCAGATATTGGCCTCGA
This sequence comes from Haloarcula marismortui ATCC 43049, assembly GCF_000011085.1. Lineage (NCBI taxonomy): Archaea > Methanobacteriati > Methanobacteriota > Halobacteria > Halobacteriales > Haloarculaceae > Haloarcula > Haloarcula marismortui. Next base: position 2,781,562 of record NC_006396.1, on the reverse strand, counting down.
CGCGTCCGAAATCGAAAGCCCGCTCGAACAGACCTCGCTGTACGAGCCTGAAACTGAGGGCGAGGCGACAGTGTTCGAGGGGAGTCCCGAAGAGACGGCGACCGAGTTGGCTGAACTGCTCGCGGAGAAGGGGGTGACCAGCTAATGTCAGTCCTCGCTATCGCCGAACACCGGCGCGGGGAGCTCCGACCAGTGAGCTTGGAACAGTTAGCAGCCGGTCGCGATCTCGCCGACAAACTCGGTGGCGAGCTACACACCGCCGTCATCGGCGGCGATGTCGAAGCGTTCGGGGCGGAGTTGAACCGTGAGGGCGTCGACACCGTCCACACTGTCGACATCGGCGAGGAGTTCAACCACGACGTGTACACGCAGGTTGTCACCCAGTTGACCACGGAGCTGGACCCGACCGTCCTCCTGATGCCCAACAGCGTCAACGGCCTCGATTACGCGCCGGCAGTCGCCAACCGGCTGGACCGACCGCTCGTAACCGACGTGGTCGACATCGACGCCGAGGACGGCCTCACCGCTACCAGAGAGCTGTACGGCTCGAAAGCCGAGACGACGATTGATGTCCACGCCGATCAGGCGGCCGTGACCATCCGCCCGGCCGAATGGCCGACAATTGAAACGGACGGCGACGCCGCAATCGAGGCGTTCGACGCGACCATCGACGAGAGCGCCGTCAGGTCCACGGTAAAGGGCTTTGAGGAGGTCGGCGGTGGCGATATCGACATCACCGACGCCGACGTGCTGGTGTCTGTCGGCCGCGGGATCGAGGAAGAGGAGAATCTGGATATCATCCACGACCTCGCTGAGGCGCTGGACGCGACGGTGTCGGGTTCGCGGCCGCTCATCGATAACGGCTGGCTGGCGAAGGACCGCCAGGTCGGCCAGAGCGGGAAGGTCGTCACCCCAGACGTGTACATCGCCATCGGCATCTCCGGGGCCGTCCAGCACGTCGCCGGGATGAAGGGCTCGGATACGATTGTCGCCATCAACACCGACCCGAACGCGCCGATCTTCGATATCGCCGACTACGGCATCCAGGACGACCTATTCGAGGTCGTCCCGGCACTCATCGAGCAGTTCCAGTAGCCGCTACACACTGAATCGCGGGTGACAAGGTACTTTTTATGGTAGTCCTAAGGGAGCGGTAATGGAGTATCTCGAGCGCCGGCGCGACCGGGTCGAGGAGCGCTTGGAGGCGGTTCTCGACAGCGTGGAGCCGGAGGAACTCGCAGACGAAGTGCGCCACGTGGCGCTTTCTGGGGGGAAGCGAGTGCGGCCGACGGTGACAGTGCTGGTGTGTGAGGCGCTGGGTGGGGAGCCGGCCGATGCCGTCGATTTCGCAGTCGGCATCGAACTCGTCCACAACGCCTCGCTGGTCATCGACGACATCATCGACGAGTCAGAACTCCGCCGGGGGTCCCCGGCCGCTTGGGAGGCCTTCGGCCACGGCCCGGCCATCATCGCCTCCGATGGCCTACTCGGCGAAGCGTTCAATCTCTTTTCGACGGACGAGCGCGCCATGCAGACCGTCTCCGAGTCGATGGTCGAACTGGGCGAGGGCGAGGCGATGGAACTGGTCGCAGAGCCCTCCAACGAGAAGGAGTACATGGAACTGGCTCGCCGGAAAACCGGGGCGCTGTTCCGCGCTGCGGCAGAGCTGGGGGCGATTGCCGCTGACTCGGACCCGTACACGGTTGAGGCGGTCGGTCAGTACGCTGAACGGGTTGGCGTAGCCTTCCAGATGCGCGACGACGTACTCGATGCGACGGCCGACGCCGAAACCCTGGGCAAGCCGGCTGGGACCGACGCGGAGATGGAGCGACCGTCGCTGGTGGAAGTGACGGAGCTGACGACCGAGGAGGCAAACGAGCGAGCGCGGGCCGAGTCCGACGCCGCCCTCGAGTCGCTGTCGACCATCGACGCCCCGGAGTCCCAGTCGATGGAGTACCTGCGCGACCTCGCGGAGTTCGTCGTTGTCCGCGAACGGTGAAGACCGATCCGAACGGGAGGGCTTTTGCCCGCTGCTCGATTACGCCCGGCAATGACAGTTATCGGTATCGTCGGGCTGCCGGGCAGCGGGAAAAGCGAGGCAGCGAACGTCGCCGCCGAGATGGACGTACCGGTCGTGACGATGGGCGACGTCATCCGCGAAGAGTGCCGTGACCGCGGGCTCGACCCCGCAACGGACCACGGAACAGTCGCGAAGGCGCTTCGGGAAGAAAACGGCCCCGCCGCCATCGCCGAGCGCTCGCTACCGATGATCGAGGCGGAACTCGAATCGAACGATACCGTCCTCGTCGACGGCATCCGGTCGGACGTGGAAGTCGAGGCGTTCGAAACGGCGTTCGGCGACACATTCCTGCTCGTCGAGATAGACGCTCCGTTTGAACTGCGGGCCAAGCGGCTCGACCTTCGCGGACGGGACACCGCAGCGGAAGACGGTGGCGAGTCGCTCGAGGACCGCGACGATCGGGAACTCGGGTTCGGGATGGGCGAGGCCATGGAGCTGGCCGACGTGACTATCGAGAACACGGAGACGCTGGCCGCGTTCCAGCGGACCGTTCGCACACTGATTCGGGACGGCCCGGAGGCACTCAACCAATGAGCGCCGTCTACTCCGTCGACATCCGAATCGAAGCCCCCGTCAACGACACCGAAGTAACCGACCGGGTCGCGGATGCAGTTCGAAATCTCTTCCCGGAGGCCGACCCGACCCACCAGCAGGGCGCACTCGTTGCGGAGGTGCACACGATGGACGGATTCTCCGAGCTGCTCCACCGGCGGGAGATCCTAGATACGGCCCGGTCAGTCTTCTTCGACAACCTAGAGGGTGACACCTTCGCGTTCGATGTCAAAAAGCAAGCAGCGTTCGAGGGGCGAATCAACTTCGCGGTCGGTGACCCCTCGGAACTGGGCGACATCCACGTGAACGTGACCGTCACCGAACCGACGGCCGAGGAGTACATCGACTACGTCGCGCCGCCAACTGAGGACGGCCAGCCGGTCTACGACGAGGACACATGACGACGACCATCTGTTTTGACCTCGATGACACGGTCGTCCACTATCCGGAGCCGTACAAGAACATCGTCCGAAGAGCAATCGAGGCCCACGGTATCGAGTACACGGACGAGCTCCGGGCCGTTAGCAAGGAGGCGTTCTACACGGTCTTCGAGGCGCTGGAGCCGGACCCGTACCGCCAGTCGATGGCCGCCGTCGTGGAGGCGGCCGGGGCCGACACAGACCTCGACGCGCTGGTCGAGACACTCAGGGAGACCGAGTTCGCATCGACGACCGTCCCCGACGCAGCCCGGGACAGCCTGACCGCACTTGCCGCTGACAATCAGCTCGCGATTGTCACCAACGGTATCCGGGAGCGGCAGGTCGCCAAGCTCGACCATCACGGGCTGACCGACCTGTTCGACCTCTTTGTCGCCTCCTACGAGGTCGGCGCACACAAGCCCGACAGCGCACCGTTCGACCGGGTCCGAGAGGAGCTGCCGGCCGACGAGTACGTGATGGTCGGCAACGAGTACGAAACCGATGTCGAGGGCGCACGCAACGCGGGCTTCGTGCCGATTCACTACGAGTCGGGCGATGACGGCGGGCCGGACCTCTGGGATTCTATCGACGCGCTGGTATAGCGTGCGTGACTGCCGGCACAGAACACCACGGGTACTGGGAGCGGCCGACCGCTGGGGCTCAGGCCAGTACAGCCGTGAGGATAATGCCGGTGTTCCACGCTGTCACCGCAACGCCCAGTAGCGCCAGTCCAAGTGGGACGCCGATGGAATACGGCCGAGAGACGTACTTCCAGACGGCGAAAAAGCCCACGAACACGGTGGCTTTCAGGCCGGTCAGCACCAGCACCGCGTGCTCCTCCAGCAGTAGTTTGACCACGGGGCTAAGTTCGGTCACGCCCGTAATGCTGTAGCCAATGAGCGTCGTGACGAGGTCGCCGACGCCGAAAAAAGCGACGGCGACCGCCCACAGGGCGACGGCGGTGTTCGACGGACCGGCAAATCGAGCGGGGTGCCGCCAGTTCATGCCTCCTGCTATCGCGCAGCGGTACTTCGTTAGTGGTAGCTTCAATGACAGCTATGCGCGGTAAGCTTCCCTTTCGAGGGGTGAGACGGCATTCAGAGCCCGCTCACAAATATCGCAAGCCACTCCCCGAGTTCGCGGCGCTTGCTGACCCGCACTGACTCGACCCACTTCACCCACTGGAACCCTCGACGGCCGGGCGCGACGAGTCGGAGCGGGTAGCCGTGCCCGTGGGCCAGGCGCTCGCCGTCGACGTGGGTGGCCAGCACAGCATCGCGGGCCTCCGACAGCGGGAGGCTCCAGCGATAGCCAGTAATAGAGCGGAACTGGACCCACGCCGCCGCGTCGTCGGGGTCGGCGGCGTCGAGCAGGTCGCCGACGCGAACGCCCTGCCACTCGTGGCCAGAGTACCAGCCGCTCGTGCAGTCAAGCACCGCCGATTCGGTCGCGTCCGGCGAGAGGTCGCCAGCGACGTAGCTTGCCTCGTGGGCGACCCGGCCGGCGACCGACAGCGACCAATCGGCCGCGTCGACCGGGTCCGGGTCGTCGGCGACCCAGCTAGTGACAGGGAATCGGTTGCCGTCGTCGGTCCCCTCCTCCCGTGACCCGGTGTACCGGCGGTCAGCGCCGGCCGTGTCAAGTGCGTCGTTGACCGGCCCCTGAACTCGCCAGAGGAGTGCCCCCGCGGTCACCAAGCCAGCGTACCGGAGAACGTCCCGGCGGCCGCCACAGGTGGCCTGTGCCGGCGAGTAGAACCGCGCGCGGAGATGCACCAGTAGCAGTGGCGGGACCAGCAGGCCGAGCGCGACGTGGAGGTGAAACAAGCCCCACGGGCCGAGGTCGAGCGTGCCGCCGAATATCCACCAGACGCCGGTGCCGAGCGCGCCCAGTGTGACGGCGGCCAGACCGACCGAGAGGACACGAGTACCGGTCAGCCGCGACGGAGCGACACGGTGGAAGACACGACGAAGCTTCACCGGCAACAGAAGCGTCAGGACCACGCCAGAGAGTGCGTGGAGGTCGATTATCCACGCGCTGCTGGGGATGCCTGCGAAGATGGTGGCGACACCAGTGGCAAGCAGCGTTGCCACTGCCCCGAACAGTCCCCAGTCGACCGCCCGTGGCGTCGGCGTCAGCCGGCGGATGGTCATGGGTACTGTTAGCACTGGATTGATTTATACTGCCGTGGCGGCGTGACAGCGTCAGTACGACTGTCGAAAGACCGTCGCGCCGCTGGCGTTCTTGACAATGACGGTGTCGTCGTCGTTGTTCCAGACCGCCCCGTTCCGGCCCCAGTACCGCTCTGTCTCAGTGTCGGTGCCGCTGCCGGTGTAGAGAGTTACCAAGCCGTTCGAGTCGAGGGTCAGGTTTGTGAACATATACTGGTGGCCCACAGCGTCGCTGACCGTCCACCCGGAGAGGTCGAGGGTCGCATCGCCGGTGTTCGTGAGCGTGACGTACTCGTCGTTCAGGTTCTCGTTGTCGTTGCCTGCCGCATCGGCGTGGATTTCCGCAATTTCGACGCCGCTGGCGCTCTCAGTCCCGCCATCGGCGATAGCCGTTCGAATCACTTCGCCCGGGTCCGTACAGCGCCAGAGCCCGCGCCGGTCAGAACGGGCGGCATCCTCGGCGGCGTAGAATAGTTCGGCTCGTTCGAATTCGCTGTCGTACACACGCGCGTGACCGGTCTCGACAAGCCGGTAGTTGAACAGCGTCTCGTCGTTGACAACGTAGGCCAGCAGTCGGTCGTAGTAGCCGCGCCGGTTCAGGTTCGGGTCGAACGCGAGCCCGACCGTCTCGCCAAGGAGCCGCTGTTTAGCGAGCGACGACGCGTTCGTGCCGGTCCCGCGGAGGCAGGATGCCCCGTCGTCAGTTTCGGGGACACCTTCGAACTCCGCGGGGTCGTTTTCCGTGTGGACTTCGGGCGTATCGACACCGACGAGCCGGACCGTGTCACTGGTCCCGTTCTCGTAGGCGACCTGTATCGTGTCACCGTCGACGACAGCCGTGACCGTCACGGTGACGGTAGACTCCGGAACGTTGACTGCCGGCTGACTGTCGACGGCGGTCCCTGCCGACTGCGACGGCGAGCCGGCGAACCCGCTACAGCCAGTAGCGACCACGAGGACAACGACAACGCCGAACACGCCCCATCGCATCACACAGATGTTAGCGGCCGGCGACACAAGCGTGGCGGTGTCGCCGGGCGGACTGTTATACGTCTGCCATGTCTGGGTCTCGGTACAATGCTCGTCCCGCTGCCAGTCAGGGAAATCATGCGGACACCTGTCAAAACCATCAGTCCCAGCGCTCCGGTCATTGAGGCGGCCCAGCGCCTCCGCGACGAGGACATCGGCTCGCTCGTTGTCGAGGACGACGGCAGCTGCGTCGGTATCATTACGGAGAGCGATATCGTCGCCGTCACCGCAGCCGAAGGGGATACCAGAGCGCTGTCAGTCGGCGACGTGATGGCCGAGACACTGGTGACGGTCGCCCCCGACGCGGACATGCAAGCGGCCGTCGACCGACTCCAGACGAACAATATCAAGAAGCTGCCCGTCGTCGAGGACGGGTCACTCGTCGGCATCGTCACGACGACCGACCTCTCGGACTACATCCCGCACCTCTCTCGGGCGGTGAGAATGTCCAACGACCAGTCCCAGCAAAAGCGGTTCACCCGGCCGGACACGCTGTACGAGAACGAGGACTGGACGTTCGAGAGCTACGGGACTGCCGACGGTATCGACGTGGGTGACCACGTCGAGTTCAGCAAGACGATATCCAAGGCTGACGTGGAGGCCTTCGCCGAAGCGAGTGGCGACACGAACAGACTCCACCTTGACGCGACGTTCGCGGACGGAACGCGGTTCGGCCGCCGGATTGTCCACGGAACGCTCGTGTCCGGCATCATCAGCGCGGCTCTGGCGCGGCTCCCTGGACTGACGATTTACCTCTCGCAAGAACTGAGCTATCAGGGACCCGTCGACATCGACGAAGAGGTCACGGCCCGCTGTGAGGTCGTCGAACGCATTCAGGACAACCGGTTCCGCCTGGCCACAGCCGTCGATGATTCAGAGGGGAACTGCGTTATCGAGGGCGACGCCGTTGTCATCTCTGACCCGATTCCGGACACGGCCTGAGCCGATAGTCAGGCACAACCCATCACATTCGACTATGACCAGTCCGGGAGAACTCCCACCACGTTTCCTGTTTCGTGTTACCAAATAACAATTGTTAATAATCTGCTAGTAGATACACCCGGTATGGACGCTGTCGAACGGCCGACATTCGAAACGAGCGCGGCGATGGAGGTGTACCAGTACGTCGAACGACACGGGACGGCGGCACGGCATAGAGTCCGTGAGATGGTAGACCTCTCTCCCGAAGCGTTCGAGAAGGCCCTGACGCACCTTCTGTCGAAGGGGTACATCGAGGACGACGGTGGGACACTGACGCTGGCGCTCGATGTCGGCTCAGTCGAGGAACACACCACGAACGGGCTGACGTACACGATTCGACCGGCCCACAACGACGATTTCGAAGGGCTCGTCCAGACCATTCGGAACGTCTCAAGCGACGGGACGTACGTTGTCGCCGAGAGCGTCGCCGAACAGTTGCTGTACGAGGATGCCGTCACACGGCACAACACAGTCGAATCGAGAGTGTTCTTCGTCGCGACAGTTGACGAGGCGGTCATCGGCTGGTGTCACCTCGACATCCCGCAGCTGGACAAGCTTCGCGAGACGGCCCAGCTCACCGTCGGTGTCAGGGAGGAACAGCGTGGCCAGGGCATCGGCAGCCAGCTCATGCAACGCGGGCTTGACTGGGCGAAAGCCAACGGCTACCGGAAGCTGTACAACAGCGTGCCAGCGATCACGGAGAACGCGATGGTGTTCCTCGAAGACCACGGCTGGCACACCGAGGGAATCCGGCGGAACCACTACACCGTCGACGGCGAACAGGTCGACGAAGTGATGATGGCCTACACGTTTGACTGACGGGGCCACGGCTCCGCACTACAGTAAGACGACAAGCGCCAGCGCGATCCAGACTATTTTCAGCCCCGTGTTGACGACGATAACTTTCGAGCCGAACTCCCGACCCCAGATGCCGTACTGGAACGGGATCGAGCGCTTGAACGTCGAGACGGCAAACGAGATGATGCCGCCGACGAGCATCGTCGCCACGGCGGTCCGGGCGGAGAAGGTCCCGTTCCGGATGAGCGGTGCGATGACCGTCGCCCCCGAGGTCGTATCGAGCGCGTAGGCGGCGATAACAGGGATGGCCGCGCCGGGCAAGCCAAGGAGCCCGGCGAACCCGTCAGCGGCAGTCGTCACAGACGCCCCGTTACTACCGATGAGTGTCAGCAGTTCATCGCTGTAGGCGAGCAGTAGCGAGACGACGGCGTAGATAGCCGCTAGTCGCGGCAGGATGTCCCGAACTTTGTCCGTGGTCGCGTCGAACGCGGCCCTGACGGCCGCTCGGCGGGTCTCTGGACGGTCATCGAACACGTCGGCTGCGTCGCCAGCGGTCCCGCCGTCGGGGGCCGGGTCCGTATTTGCGCCTGACCGGCCGACGTTGGATGCGTCCAGCAGGACCGCGCCGGCGGCGATGCCAGTCAGCGTAATTGCCAGCGCGATGAGTCCCCGCGTCGCGACGTACAGCACCCCGACGCGAAAGCCCAGAATCGGGATGAGTATCGGCGCGTAAAACGTGATAATGTGCTGAGCGAAGCCAAAGAACGTGTTGATGATGACGGCGATTATCGTCGCGCGGTCGGACAGCGCGCCGGACTCCCGGAAGTCGGCGAGCATGCCGTAGCCGGCGGTCGTCGATGCCGTCGTCGTCAGGATAGCGGTCCCGACCTCGTCCGGGAGGTTCGCCGGCGACGTGAGATAGCGCGAGACGACGGCGATCTTCTCGACCAGCCCGAACGCGACCGCCAGTTCGGCGAGGAACACGCCAAAGGAGAGGAAAAACGTGATACGGAGGACCCGGACAGCGACATCTCCGAGGACAGCGACTGCCGGATGGCCGAGCACTGCGGCGACGAGCGACTGCACGCTGAAACGTACGACCCTGGCCCGCAAATGCCCATCGATAGCGTCGGTCGATTTCAGGACGGTGGCTGCCGGGCAGCGGTGGCTGTGTTGGACAGCGGATACCGAAGCGCCGACGCTGACGCCTTACACGAGCACACGGACAGTGCCGAACAACACCACCACGCCCAGCACATCACAGACGTTCGTGACGACGGGAATGACCACGTCGTCTGGGTCCAGTTCGAACCGGTAGGCGGCGTAGGTCGTCACCGTCGTGACGACGATAGCCAGCACCGCCAGCAGACTCCCGCTGACGAGTGCGACGAGGACGACCGTCCGGAGCGGGAGTGCAGTGCCGCCGATGACGGCCTGGAGGAGCCACGCGCCAGCGCCGACGAGCGGGAACAGCGTCACCGCGAGGGCAACAGTGGCGATCGCGTTGCCGGCCAGTCGGTCGTCAGTCACCGCAAACGACAGGAGGCCGAGGTGAAACGCCGTCGAGAACCGCGCCGCGAGGATGCTGCCGAGGTTGCCCGCCATCCCGATTGTCACCGGAACGAGCACGAGTAGCGACGGATACTGCAGCAGTGTTCCCTCGAAGGTATCGAGGACGAGACCGCTACCGAGTTCGATTGCCGTGAGCACCACCAGAATGGGAAACATCGTCCGGACGATACCCGAAACCGACCACTGGGACGCGAACTCCGCCATTCAACCACCCCCCAGCGCGAGGACGAGGCGGGTCGCGCCCAACAGCGTGGCGATGCCGACCACGTCGCCCGTCGTCGTCACGACCGGGCCGGCCAGTGTGTCCGGATTAAGTCCACGGCGGTAGCCGACGAACACGACCGAGACGACGGCAATAGTCAACAACAGCCCGGAGACAAAGCCCGCAATGAGCGCAATGGCGACGAGGGTTGTGAGGGGGGCCGACGGTCGCCCGACCAGCGCGAGCAGGGCGACAGCCATCACCGCGGCGACGCCGCTGATGAGGACACCGTTTGCCAGTGCCGCCGCGACGGCGGCGTTGATACGGTCGTCGTCAAAAGAGAACCTCGGGTTGATAAGCCCCTGATGAAGCGCCGACCCCAGACGTGCGCCGAGCGAGCCGTAGACGTTCCCCCGAGTGGCAAGCAGCGCCGGCACGAGTACGAGCAGTCCCGCAACGTCCTGTAACTCCGCGTCCATGCCGCCAAGGACAACGCCCGCGAAGAGGCCGCCGACCGCACTGAGCGCCAGCACCGGTAGCGCTTCCCGGTAGGCCTCGAGTGCCACCTCGCGGACAGTCATTGCAGGGCGAAGGACGGCGAGCGAAAAAAAGCCCCCTGATAGCGCTGGCGACCCCTCAGCCGGGAGTCGACTGGGCCTTGTCGCGCCACGGTGGCGGCCCGACCGTCGTGTTCCCAACCCCTGTAAACCGAACAGTTCTGGTGACAGTGACCGGGTCGCCGCCGTCCGTGACCGTCGTGTACTCGGTCCGGTAGTCGCGGACGAGCCCTGACTGAGTGACGTGGGCGACAAGTGTTGCGTTCTCCCGGCTCGTCCACGCTGTCGATGTCGTGTTTTCCCGCAGCCGGTCGCCCCTGATGACATAGACAGTCCCATCTGGCTGCTGGGACTGTCGGGTCCGAGTGTGGAACGGGGCAACGGTCCGGGTCACGTCGGCGGCAGGACGGCCGTTCAGCGCGGCGGTATGAACCCAGTACCGCCACGTTCCGGCGTAGCTATCCGGCGGGTCGTACTCGTTGTAGATCGTTTGATTGTCGCGCGCGAGTCGGCGGAGATACCTATCGCCATCGGACCAGAACGACGCAGTCGCCGGCGGTCGACCAAGGAGCACCGGGGCCGCGTGGCCACGGACAGATATGTTAGCGAGGTGTGTCCGGTTCGCGTCCAGCGCGACGTGGACTCGAAGGTGGGACCGCAATGACCCGTTTGCATATCTGACGGTCCGGTTCATCGTCACCGTGTACCCGCTTCCGTTGAGGCGGTCCCCGTGTGCGGAGCCGAGGAGGGATGGGCTGGTGACGCCCGTTGGGCCGACGCCAGTCGGGTAGGTGGTCGCAGAACTGGTCGGCACCGGAGCAGGTGTCACCGGGTCGTCGCCGTCGCTGAACCCGAACCCGCCACAGCCGGCGGTAACGACGACGATGAGGACGAGTAGCCGCCATCCCATAGTCCTCGCCATGCTATAACAAACCATTCAGATCGGAATAACGCTACGGATCGCCATTTATCCGGGATGTGTCGGTCTACAGACGTGAAATCGTTGATTAACCTACCGAAACTATTATGATAGATACAGACACCGTATGGAACATGCCAACTAATGGCAGTTCGGTCAACCGACGACAGTTGCTGAAGAGTACGGGCGTCGCAGGTGTGGCAGGGCTGACGGGACTGGCCGGTTGTTCCGGTGGCGACGGTGGCGATGGTGGTGGCGACGGCGGCGATGGTGGCGATGGTGGTGGCGACGGCGGCGACGACTACCCGTCGCTCGGGAACTTCCCGGTCGAGGGCGACACGGTCACGTTCGGATTCAACGTTCCACAGTCCGGTCCCTACTCCTCTGAGGGACAGGACGAACTCCGGGCGTACGAACTCGCCCAGAAACACCTCAATAACGGGGGTGGCTGGGTGGACAGCTTCGAGGCTCTCAGCGGCGACGGCGTCCTCGGGTACACGGTCGACTCAGTAAACGGGGACACCGCAACCGACGCCGACACCGCCCGGCAGGCCGCTTCGCGGATGATTAACCGAGACGACGTGGTGATGATCTCAGGCGGCTCTTCAAGTGCAGTGGCCATCGCCGTGCAGGGCCTCTGTCAGACGGAGAACGTCATGTTCATGGCCTGTCTGACCCACTCGAACGACACGACTGGGAAAGACTGCGCCCGGTACGGGTTCCGGGAGATGTTCAACGCGTACATGACCGGCCAGGCGCTCGCACCGGTGCTTGAAAGCGAGTACGGCTCAGACAACTCCTTCTACCAACTGTACGCCGACTACTCCTGGGGCCAGACCCAGCAGGACTCGATGAACCAGTTCCTCTCAGAAATCGGCTGGGAAGAAGTCGACAGCGTCCCGACGCCGCTCGGGACCAGCGACTTCTCCTCGTATCTCTCGGAGGCCGCAAACAGCGGCGCGGACGTGCTCGTCCTGAACCACTACGGGCTGGACGGCGCAAACTCCGTCTCGCAGGCCGTCGATGCCGGTATCGACGAGGACATGGAGCTCGTCGTCCCGCTGTACAACCGCCCGATGGCACAGGCCGCCGGTGGGTCCATCGAAGGCATTTACGGGACGATCGCTTGGGACTCCCAGATCGACAACGAGGCGTCGAACGCGTTCACGCAGGCGTTCCAGGACGAGTACGACCGCGTCCCGTCCGGGCCGGCCCAGCTCGCCTACTCGCAGACGCTCCAGTACGCGGCCGCCGCCGAGCGGGCAGGCACGTTCTACCCGCCGGAGGTCATCCGCCAGCTGGAGGACTACGAGTACAGCAACATCGGCATGGGCCAGGAGACGATGCGTGCCTGCGACCACCAGGCCCAGCGGGACATTCCGGTTGCTCAGGGGCTGCCAGCGAGCGAACAGTCTGACGGGAACTTCATCGACATCGTCGAGATCACGTCCCGAGACGATGTCGGATACGCGTGCGATTCCGGGCCGGCCGCGGAGTGCGAACTCGGCGAGTACGGCGACGAATAGGTCATAATCCGGACAGGGGACCGTTCCCCTCATGATTTATAGTGCATGAGGTTGCCTTACTTGATACACAAAAACTAGCATGATTAGGAATACGCAGATAGTACGAGCAGAGTGCAGTGGGGGGAATCCGACGTGACGCTACTCGCGGATATCCTCACCATCTTGCTGAATGGGTTACAACAGGGTGCGATTTACGTCCTGCTCGCGGTTGGACTGTCGATTATCCTCGGGACGCTGAAATTCGTCAACTTCGCCCACGGGGCGCTGTACCTCGTTGGCGCGTATCTGGGGCTGTTCATAACTGGACAGGTTCCGTTGAACAACGGTCAGTTAGCGGAATGGGGAATCCAGTCATACGGTATCGGACTGGGATTCGTCGCCGCACTGGTCATCGTGCCGATTGTCGTGTTCATTATCGGACTACTGATGGAGCGGTTCATCGCACAGGCGTTTTACGACCGACCCGACACTGACCAGATTCTCGTGACATTCGGGCTCGCGATCATCGTCCAGGAACTGCTTCGGGCGCTGCTTGGCGGGAGCAGCCAGCCGTTCCCACAGCCCTCGTGGGCATCCGGTCCCATCGCGCTGCCCGTGGTGGGAAACTTCCCGCGCTGGCGACTCGGCGTCATCGCGATTACGGCGGTCCTTGTACTTGGCGTGTACGCACTTGTCGAGTACACTGACTTCGGCCTCATCGTCCAAGCCGGGACCCTCGACGGCGAGATGGTCCGCCTGCTTGGGATCAAACTGAGCCGACCGTACCTCGTCGTCTTCGGCATTGGTGCCGCACTCGCTGGCGTGGCTGGCGTCGTCGGCGGCCCGCTCGCTAACGTCAACCCCAACATCGGGACTGAACAGTTAGTTCCGGCGTTCCTGACTGTCGTCATCGGCGGCGTCGGGAAAATAGAGGGGGCCGTGATCGCCGGGCTGATGCTGGGCACGCTGCAGGTACTCTTAATCCAGACCGGCTACGCCGCCTGGAGCCAGGTCGGTATCTACGCGCTCGCAGCACTGGTCCTGCTGGTGCGTCCGCAGGGGCTGCTGGGCTCGGAGGTGGATGTCTCATGAGCGACGAACCGCGCGACGCGACTGCCACGGCGGCGGCCGATACGGATGCAGAGGTCACCGGTGGCCTCGCGGACCGATGGGCTGACTTCCGCGACCGGGAAATCTCGACGGTCCTGTTAACGGTCGTGGGCGTGGCCGTCTTCCCGTTCCTGTTCAACAACTTCCTCGACGGCTACACGCAGCTAGCGACGCTGATGCTCATCTACGGCATCTTCGCCGTCGGGTTCGACATCCTGCTGGGGTACACCGGTCTGCTGTCGTTCGGTCACGCCGTCTTCTTCGGCGGCGCGGCCTACGCCGCCGGCATCTTCAGCGCGAGCGTCAGCAGCTCGCCGCTACTGGTGTTGCTCGCCGGCACGGCGTTTGCCGTGTTGCTGGCGTGGATTGTCGGCTTCCTGTCGCTGCGCCGCGGTGGGATTTACTTCGCCATCCTGACGCTGACGTTCGGCCAGATGTCGTTCTACCTGGCGGCCTCGCCGCTGGCCTTCCTGACGAACGGTGAGAACGGCTTCACCTCCGTGGACATCGGCAGCCTGCTGGGCGTCATCGACATCCACGGCGGGGTGCCGTTCCCGCTGTCGATGCTGGTCGACAACATGCTGTACGTGTTCGTGGCCGTCATGACGGTGCTGTCGGTCGCGATGGCGAACCGCATCCTCCATTCGCCGTACGGGACCGTGTTCCGCGCAATTCGCGAGAACGAGCGGCGGGCAGAGTTCGTCGGGCTGGACGTCTGGCGGTACAAGCTGATGGCGTTTATCATCTCGGCGGCCTTCGCTGGCATCGCCGGGAGCCTGTTCACCATCGAGGGGAACTACGTGCCCCTGCAGTCGCTGTACTGGACCGAATCCGGTCGTATCGTCATCATGACTGTGCTCGGCGGTGTCGGCTCGCTGTTCGGGCCGCTGTTCGGTGCCGGGCTGTACCTGTACATCGAGAACATCGTCAGCGGGTTCGAGACACTCGGCCCGTTCTGGCACCTCATCCTCGGCGTTGTGTTCGTCGTCGCTGTCATCCTCTTCCCCAACGGGATCTGGGGCGGTATCGACTACGTTCGTGACATGGTCGTCGGAGGTGAGGACGAATGACGGTCCTCAAAACGGAACAGCTCACCAAGCAGTTCGGCGGCCTCACGGCCGTTGATGAGGTAGATCTGGAGATAGAACAGGGCGAGGGCGTGAGCCTCATCGGCCCCAACGGTGCGGGGAAATCGACGTTCATCAACCTCGTCACCAGACGGCTCGAACCGAGCTACGGCGAGATCGCGTTCCAGGGAGATTCCATCATCGGAATGGACCCGCACGAGGTCGTCCAGCGAGGGATGAGCAAGTCTTTCCAGACAGCCTCTATCTTCCCCGAACTAACCGTCAAGGAGAACGCAACCATCGCGGCGCTGGCGGCCGAGCACGGCTCGTTCCGGTTCAATTTCTTCCGGAATCAGAACAGCTACCCGGCGGTCGATGAACTGGCGAACGAGGTCCTCGAATCAGTCGGTCTGTACGACGAGCGGGAGGACCAAGCCGACAGCCTTGACTACGGGAACAAGCGCCGGCTCGAACTCGGCATCGCGCTGGCCGCCGAGCCGGATATGCTGCTGATGGACGAGCCAACGGCGGGAATGTCGCCCGACGAGACGAAATCGACCGTCGACCTCATCAAACGCGTCAAGGATGAGCTCGATCTGACGTTCCTGCTGGTCGAGCACGACATGGAGATCGTCTTCGACATCTCCGACCGCATCGTCGTCCTCAACCGTGGGTCGGTCATCGCGGAGGGGACGCCGACGGAGGTACAGAACGACCCTGCGGTACAGGAAGCGTATCTGGGAGGTGTCGAGGAATGACGCTACTCGACGTGGACAACATCAACGGCTACTACGGCGAGAGCCACATCATCCAGGATGTGTCGATGAGCGTCGACGACGGCGAAATCACGGCCCTGCTGGGCCGTAACGGCGCGGGAAAGACCTCGACGCTCCGGTGTATCTCCGGGGCGACGCCGCCTGACGTTCGGAGCGGTGCGATCCAGTTCGACGGAACGGACATCACCAACGCTCCGCCGGAGGACATCGCCGTCCGCGGTATCTCGCTGGTCCCGGAGGAACGGCGCGTGTTCACTGACCTGACCGTCGCCGAGAACCTCCACCTCGCGGACACCGTCCGCAACAAATCCAACACCTGGCGGCGGAAGCTCGATTTCCGCGACGAAGGGATGTCGGCGGCGGAGATCTACGAGTACTTCCCGAGACTCGACGAACGGCGCTCCCAGAAGGCCGGCACGCTCTCCGGAGGCGAACAGCAGATGCTCGCCATCGCTCGCGCGCTCCACCAGAGCACCGACCTGTTGATGCTCGACGAGCCATACGAGGGGCTGGCACCACAGATCATCGAGTCTGTCGAAAACGCCATCGAACGTATCAGCGAGGACGGGACGACGATACTGCTGGTCGAACAGAACGCCGTCGCAGCAATGAAAATCGCCGACCGATGTTACGTGCTTGACCGTGGGCAGGTGGTCTTCGAAGGGCCCGCTGAGGAACTGCAAAACGACCAAGAGACCCGCGATAAGTACCTAGGTGTCTGAATGTCGGACACACAATCCCCCGAATCGCTGCTCGACGCACTGCAATCTGAAGGTGTCGTCGTCATCGACGAGGAAACAGACGAGGTCAGCACGACAGAAGCGTTCGAGGCCGACCGCGAGGTGTACTACGACACCTACGTGACGATGGGCAACGCGGAGTTCCACGAGTCCGTCGCCGACGTGTTCGGCCTCGATTCGGCCGCTGAAGCGGCCCAGCGGGTCGACGAACTCGACGTGTCACGCGAGGAGTTTGCCACGTTCCTGACCCTGCGGTCGAACGTCGACGACTCCTACACCACCGTGGAGCTGACGACGATGGCACAGATGGCGACCGAACTGGGGCCGGAAACACCGGTCCCCGAGGGAGTCAAACACCTCGACGACGACAGCTACGAGGCGTTCGTCGACGCCCACGACCGGTGTGTCGTGACTGTGTGGAAGCTGTTCTGTGATCCCTGCGAAGCAATGAAAGCGGAGTTAGATGACGTTTTGGCCGCATTCCCGGACGGCGTCCCGGTCGGCGGCATCGCCGGCGAGCGCTCCCCGGAGTTCTGTCAGTCGGTCGGGGTCAACGCGGCCCCCGCTGTCGTGCTGTTCGAGGACGGCAAGCCTGTCGAACGGATCACTGGCCGGACAGACCCGTCGCCGCTCGCTGAGCGAGTCGAAGAAGTATACGGCGTCTGACTGCGGCGTTACTCCTCTTCGCCGCTGCAGACCAGCACGGATCGGTCCGTGCCCAGAATCACGCTCTGTGTGACACTGCCGAACAGCACCTTGCCTGTCGGCGTCCGCTTGCGTCCGGCGACGACAATCATATCGACGTCCTGCTCGTCGGCCAACCGGAGGATCGCGTCGGCCGGTTCGCCGCTTGACTCTTCCAGAGCCACCTCGACGCCAGCATCCTCGAGGACTTCCCGTGCTCGGCGCACGGAGGCCACCTGGTCGACGGACGCGCCTTCAGGGTTCTCCTCGAAGTCGTGTAACAGCGTGACACGGACCTGGCTGGCGTCCATCGGAATCTCGGTTATCGATTCAGCGATGGCGGTCCCACGAGCCTCACTTTTGTCTATCCCAGCGACAATTTCGTACATGCTCGCTTCATCTGTAGAACGGGCCAACCCTTAGTTCTGGCCCGGATTTCGAACATAGATCATCAAAAATAACGTCGCGCATCGCGTTCCGCGAATCGACGCAGCGGCGTCAGTCGCCGAACGGCCCCATACCGCCGCCACCCATACCGCCCATGCCGCCACCGCCGCCACCGCCCTGCTGCATCTGTTTCATCATCCGCTCCATGTCGCCGTCGCCCATACCCTGGAACTGCTTGAGCATCTGCTCCATCTGCTTGTGTTGCTGGAGGAGTTCACGCACCCGCTCCTCGGGCTTGCCGGACCCACGGCAGATGCGCTTGGTCCGGGACTGGCCGACGACACGGGGGTTCTCCAGTTCCTCCTCCGTCATCGAGTCCATGATGACATCGAAGTCCTGCATCCGCTCCTGGGTTACGTCCATCGCGTCGTCAGGGAGCTGGTCCATCAGCCCGCCGCCCAGACCGGGGATCATGTCCATCACCTGGTCCAGCGGCCCCATGTTGTTCATCGTCTGCATCTGCTTGCGCATGTCCTTGAGGGTGAACTGCCCCTCCAGCATGTCCTCGGGGTCCCAGTCCTCCTCGTCGCCTTCCTGGGTTTCCTCCATCGCGCGCTCGACGCGCTCGGTGAGCTGCTTGAGGTCGCCCATCCCGAGCAGTCGGGAGATGAACCCGGAGGGCTCGAACCGCTCGATGTCCTTGACCGTCTCCCCGGAGCCGAGGAAGGCGATGGTGGAGTCGGTCTCGTTGACCGCTGCGAGCGCGCCCCCACCTTTCGCCGTCCCATCGAGTTTCGTGATGACGACGCCGTCGATGCCGATGGCCGCCTCGAAGTCGGCGGCCTGGCTCTTGGCGCTCTGGCCCATCGCCGCGTCCAGTACGAGCAGGTCCCGGTCGGGCTGGACCTCCTGCTCGATGCGCTCGATCTGTTCGATGAGTTCCTCGTTCAGGCCGTCACGGCCCGCCGTGTCCACGATGCGAACGTCCGCGTTCTCCGTCGCTTCCAGCCCGTCACGGGCGATCTTCACCGGGTCGTCCTCGTCGGGGTCGCCGTAGAAGTCCACCTCAGCGCGCTCGGCCATCTCCTTGGACTGGTCGTATGCGCCGGGCCGGTCCGTGTCAGTCTGGATAATGGCCGGCCGGAGCCCTTTCGTCGAGAACCACCACGCCATCTTCGCGGCCGTCGTCGTCTTCCCCGACCCGTACAGGCCGGCGAGCATAATCGTCTGCTCTTCCAGCGGGAGTTCGGTCGACTCGCCGACGAGGTCGACCAGTTCTTCGTAGACGATTCGCAGGACCCAGTCCCGCGGGGTCGTCCCCGCCGGCGGTTCCTCATCCAGCGCGCGTGTTTCGATACTGTTGGAGAGGTCCTGTACGAGCCCGACATCCACGTCGGCCTGCAACAGCGACCGCTGAATCTCCTTGACGATGTCCTCGATGTCTTCTTCAGAGAGCCGGGATTTCCCCCGGAGGTCGTCAAGCGTCCCCCGGAGTGAACTCCCAAGATCGTCGAGTACCATTGTTGGCGCGAGATACGCGACGGTGCGGGTAAAGGCTTGTTGTCATGCGCCCGACTCCCCTGGAGCCGTGAGCCGACAGCAATCAGAAAAGTGGTTGTAGGGATGTCGCTATGCGCGACCGTTCAGTGGGCAGACAAAGAAGTCGGGTGGGCCGAAACCAGGGCGGCCGAGAGTGACGCTGATGTAGTCTTTGTCTAGGATATCGCTATCGGTTGCCAGCGGTGCGTCGTCATTGAACGCCGCAATGTCAGTCACCTCTGCTGAGAAGTGCGTCCATTGCCCACCGTTCCAGTCCCGGTCACCGGATGCTGACTCGGAGACGAACGGTGAGCGTTGGTCGGCGCTCACCTTCTCGTTAGCCACGATCGGTCTGCTTCCATCATGCAGGAAGTAGATTTTGTCTTCCGGGTCGGGACGCTCGTCAAGGACGTTCACAACGTTTGTCCGCCAGAGTACGTCGTTCGCATAGACACGACCAAACTCTTTCCCCGCACCGCGCTCATCTCCCTTTCCTGGGTTCGCTGCAGTTGCTCCAGTCACAGACAGCCCAACACCTGCGACGCCGAGGGCTGCTGTTGTCCGGAGAACCTGTCTCCGTGTCGATTGTTTGCTTCCAGCCATGGTGCTCTGGAGGCTGTCTCCGCCTCCACAGTTCACCAGGGAGAGGGATATTGAGAAGATTTTTCAAAAATCCTTCAGAATTAGTTCCAATTCTCTGTGAACTCTCTCCAGCTTCTCCGCTGATACTGTTTCTGCCCGTGACGAAAGGGTCAAAAAGACGAACCGGTTGGGGAACAACATGGCCGTTCTCGGACAGCTCGGATTCATGATCGCGTTTCTTTCGGGCGGCGTCGCCGCCGGCCATTTCGGGCTGTTGACCGAGCGACGGACGGATATTCTCACCACACTCGTCTTTACCGTCGCGCTGCCGGCACTCATATTCCGGTCCACGTATGACCGCCCATTACAGGAAATCATTTCGCCGGCGTTGCTGGGGGGGTTCTGGGTTATCATCGCGCTGACGATAACACTGGGCTGGCTCGTCCACCGTCGGCTGGAGTCCGCCGACCGCCGCAGCGTCTCCGTCGTCCAGTCGTATCACAGCAACATGGGGTTTCTCGGTCTGCCACTCGTGGCGGCAACGATGGGCAGCGAAGCGACGGCCGTCGCCAGCGTCATCCTCGGGATCGGTGCGGTGACCCACGTCCCGGTGACGGTATTCCTGCTGGTCCGCATCAACGGGAGCGACGCCTCGCTGCTGAGCGAGTGCAGGAAACTCGTGACGAACCCGGTACTCATCGCGCTGGCGGCGGGCATCACAGCCTCGGTCCTGTCGCTATCCGTTCCGGAGTCACTCATCAGTGCGCTCGGCCCGCCGGCCGAACTGGCGCTGCCAGTCGCCCTGCTGTGTATCGGTGCGACGCTCGACACGGACCTCCCGGTGTCGGACCTGCAGAAGACCGTCAGCGTCGTCGGGCTGAAGGTGCTGTGGATGCCGGCGCTGGCGTGGCTGGTGTACTCCTCGCTGTCGATGGACACGACGGCGCTGGGCGCAGCGGTCGTGATGCTCGGCACCCCAACGGCAGTGTCGACGTACGTCTATACGACGGAACTCGGCGGCGACGCGGCGTTCGCTTCGCTGAATGTCTTCACATCAACAGTGGTCTCCATCGGAACGCTTTCGCTCCTCGTCTGGCTGTTCACCTGATGCCCCAGCGTGGTCACGCTTTTGCCCGCCGACGCCCCCACCGACGATATGGGCTATCACCAGATCGACCCCGAGTCGCTGTCGGAAACTGCGGACTACCCCTGTGACCGGCGCGGCATCTCCGACGCCGCCGAACTCCACGCACTCCACGCGGCTACCTACGAGATGGCACCCGGCGAAGACCTCTCGCGGACCTACCACTACCACGAGACGCGCGAGGAACTGTTCTACGTGCTCGAAGGCACGCTTCACGTCGAAACGCCCGACGGGGAGTACGTCGTCTCGGCCGACGAGGTGTTTGTCGCCGAACCGGACAGCCCGCACCACGCGCACAACCCCGCCGATGCCGACGAATCAGTCACTGTGCTTGGCGTCGGCGCACCGCCGACCGACATCGCGCGCCCGTACGACCCTGACGCGTAACGAGCGGTCCGGCGGTTCAGACACGCTTTTCAGCCACCCCGTCACAGTTGCGCCCATGACGAGCAAACAGGCGGTACAACAGGAACTGGTCGACAGTGGTGTCACAGCAGTCCTGCGCGGGATTCCCGAGGAAAAGATGGTCGACGTGGCGACAGCCGTCCACGAGGGCGGCGTCACAGCACTGGAACTGACGGCCGACGCGAAGCGCTGCTCGGACATGATCGCCGCCGTCGACAAGGCACTCGACGACACCGACGCCATCATCGGGGCCGGCACGGTCATGGACGCCGCCGCCGCCCGCAACGTCATCGAAGCCGGCGCGGAGTTCGTCCTCGCGCCAAACCTCAACGAGGACGTCATCGACGTGTGCAACCGCGAGGGCGTCCTCGCTATCCCGGGCGTCATGACGCCGACGGAGGCCGCCGACGCGATGGAAGCGGGCGCGGATATCCTGAAGATGTTCCCAGCGAAAACGGTCGGCCCGGCCCACATCGGCGCGCTGCAGGGCCCACTCGGTGATGTGCCGATTATGCCGACCGGTGGTGTCTCGACCGATAACGTGGATGAGTTCTTCGATGCCGGCGCGGTCGCCGTTGGCGCAGGCTCGGCGCTGGTCAATTACGAGGCCATCGAAAACGACGACATGGACGGCGTCCGCGAACAGGCCGCGGCGTTCGTCGACGCCGTCGAGGCCGCCCGAGAGTAGCAACAATCTCACCCGGCCGAGCAGAACGAGGCCCGGCACGGCGGCAGCGGCTTACGTTCCGGTGTCGTTCTCGGTCGTCTCGTTGCCTGTCTCGTTCCCAGCCGTTCCGGTCTCATTGCCGGGCAGGTCAGTTTCGTTGCCCGGAACCGCAGTCTCGTTTCCGGCCGTCCCAGTTTCGTTCTCTGGTATTTCCGTTTCGTTACCGGGCACGCCTGTTTGGTTGCTTGGAGCCTCGGTCCCGTTGCCAGGCATTTCAGTTTCGTTCCCCGGTACTCCGGTCTCATTGCCGGGCAGATCTGTTTCAGTATCCGACATCTCGGTCTCGTTTCCGAGAGCATCGGTTTCGTTCTCGCCCAGTTCCGTCTCGGTATCCAGTCCGGTTTCTTCCTCGGTCTGGTCCGCAGTGTCTGTCTCGGACTCTGTACCGGCTTCCGTCATCGCGTCAGGCCCTGCTGCCGTAGATGTACCCGGCGCTTCGGCACCGCCGCCGTCGGACTCCGTACTACCGCCAGTGTCACTACAGCCAGCAAGCGCCACAAGTGCGCCGCCTGCGATTTTGATAACATTCCGTCGAGATGTGGGTCGTCCCATAGCGTTTGCCCGGAGAGAACCCGGGCAGTTTATGAATGACCTGCTAAGCGTCTGACGGAGCAGCGACAGAACGAATTAGCCACACCCGAAGGTGTGCCGGTTGGCAAAACAATCTGTTTCAGACCCTGATTAGCCCGACTCCGGTATTTCGACCGGTTCACGGACCGTTATACGCTTCGATCACACGAGCTTCGACGTGCTACGGTGTGGTTCGATACTCGGGGTATAATTATGCACACTGTTTCCGAGCGATTATCGAGTGCATAGTATTTGCGTCCTCAGGTCGTGCTACCCTGCCCTACACTGTGAGTGAGACACCCGTTCCGCGGTCAAAACCCGGTTGGTCGCCGTTTAGCGACACGATAACCCGTGAACCTAACGGGTCAGTACCTGCAGCAGTCCCCATACCTGCGGGACCTCCCGCAGCCGCAGGTGTCGTCACCGTCACCTGGCACACCGGGCATCGGCTCACCCCCGTCAGTTACGAGCCGTGGCTCGTCAACAGGGGGACGACGGTCACCCGGGAACGGCTCAATGAGTTCAGGTGCGACATCAGCCGGCGCGACTTGCCGACAGTTGCGTCCGTCAGGCATCGCTGTCTTCCCCATTCACGACATCGCCAGACCCGTCGCGTCGTTCGATTGTATGCATAGTGTCACGCTCCAATACTGCGTGAGTCAATGATGAGCAGCGGTCGACTTCAACGCGCTCCTGTCGGCGAAAACGACCACACCTCCGTTGATGTGGTGATATTTGCTGCATCGTACGCAGTGCATTCCCGGCGAGAGCGCGCGGCCGCTCCGAGTTCTCCACAATCAGGGTCGACAATAGCTGCTCATAGCCCAGATATTGCAGCAACAATAACCGCGAAGTCTGAGGCCTACTCGCCGATGAGACTGTCGACGATTTCCTCGGGATCGAACGGGTCGAGGTCGTCGTAGTCCTGCCCGGTTCCCAGGAAGAGGATCGGCTTCCCGGTGACGTGCGCGACAGAGATAGCCGCGCCACCCTGCGGATCAGCGTCGGCTTTCGTCAGAATCGCCCCATCGATTTCGGCCGCATCGTTGAACTCGCGCGCCCGGTTGACGGCGTCCTGACCTGCGACCGCCTCGTCCACGAACAGCGTCATGTCCGGATCGATGTTGCGGTCGATCTTCTCCAGTTGGGCCATCAAGTCGTCGGAAGTGTGGAGTCGGCCGGCCGTATCACCCAGCACCACGTCGATGTCGTTGGCCTTGGCGTACTCGACGGCGTCATAGACGACCGCCGTCGGGTCCGACCCCTGCTCGTGAGTGATGATCTTCTTATCGAGGTTCTCGGCGTGTTTCTCCAGTTGCTCGTTTGCGCCAGCGCGGTAGGTGTCGCCGTTGGCGAGCACCGTCGAGAGTCCACGGTCCTCGAAGTACTGGGCGAGTTTCGCAATCGAGGTCGTCTTCCCGACGCCGTTGACGCCGGTGAACACGATGGTGACAGGCTTGTCTGCCTGCTGGACACGTTCGTCGAAGTCGAACTGGCCGACGTTGATGACATCGTACAGCGACTCCCGGAGCGCGTCTCGAACGAGGTTCCCCGTGCTGGAGAGCCGTCGGCGGGTCTGGCCCGTGAGGTTCTCCTTGACGCCGTCGAGAATCTCGTTGGCGACGCTCATCTCCACGTCGCTCGACAGCAGCGCCAGTTCGAGGTCGTCGAGGTGGCTCTGCAGGTCTTCCTCCTCGATGACCGTCTTCCCGGTCGCCATAAGCTTCGCCTTCGCGGCGAGGCCGCGGCCGCCGTCATCGTCGTCTTCGTCAGACTCCGACTCGGCTTCGGTCGCCGCGTCCTCTTCGGTCTCCGCGGCGTCATCCGGGTGTGACTCTTCGTCGGGGACCGCATCCGCGTCTTCGACTGCCGTGGCCGACGCTGTGGCTGACTCAGCTGTCGCCTCGGAATCTGCGGCTGGCGGTTCAGAATCAGCCTGTGGCTGGTCGGTTTCGGCTGTTGGTTCCGCTGTGTCGCCTTCGGACGCCTGCGCGTCCGCCACGGGATCGGATTCAGTCGCCTGATCGGGGGGCGCTTCCCCATCCGCCTCGTCGGCGTCCGGTTCGTCCTCCGCTTCGAGTGCGTCGTCGTCGACGTCTTCCTCGACGTCACTCGTGAACCCGCTGAGTTTGTCCTTCAGTCCGTCGAACATGGCGGCCTTACTCGTCTTCCTGCTCTTGCTGTTGCATCATCTGCTGCATCTGCTGCTGTTGCATCTGCTGGGCCTGCTGTTCGAGTTCCTCCATCTCGGTCTCGACTTCGGCCTTCTCTTCCTGCAGGTCGCTGATGTGGTCGTCCAGCGTCTCCTTCTTTGTTTCCAGCGTGCTGACAGCGCCGTCCTGCTCGCGCTCTGCGGAGTAGCCGCCACCGAGGGAGACGACGACCTCGTCGATGTCCTCGATCGTTGCGCGGATGTAGGCGTCGCCGCCGAGCGGGACCTGCACCGTGGACCCTGAGTCGAGCGTCTCGATGGCCTCGATGGCCTCGTCGATGTCAGTCTGCTTCTCGCGGAGGCGCTCGATTTCCTCGTCGATAGCCTCGACTTCCTGCTCCATCTGCTCGATCTCCTGTGCGACCTGCTGCATCTGACCGCCACCGCCGCCACCGCCGCCACCGCCCATCATGCTGCCACCTCCTCGATCGTGATCTGCGTGCGCTTGAGGTTGTGCTGGGAGCCGAAGTCGCTGTAAACGCGCTCTTCAGCGACGTTTTCGTTTGGCGCCTCAACCTCCTTCTCGAACTGTTGTGGGCCGTCTCGGGCCGGGAAACTACCGCGAACAGTGTACGTGCTCATACACGCAGATGCGGGCAGGGTAGGGAAGTATCTTCCCCTTCCGCCTTTTTCGAGTAACGCAACTGTCCGCGACATATCCGAGGCATACTCACCGCTGTCCGGCCCAGACCGACAGGGGCCGGACTATCCAGAACCAGATGTTTCAGAACCTATTCGCTGGGTTCTGGCGCATACACCATATCGCCGCCACACTCCGGACAGGACGGGCGGAGTACACCTGTCGAGTAGTCACACTTCCGGCAGATGAGGCTGTTCTGGTCTTCCGCGGGCGGTGTTCGCTGGACCATATGTAGTGTTCGTGAGCACACTATATTACTCTTTGACACGACCTGTCATGGTCACTGACCCCGGCGAATTTGCCGGGACACCACGTATGTCGAGATATGAGCGAAACGACCTACCAGTGTGAGTGCGGTGCGACGCTGCGGTTCAAGCAGGACCTGACGCTGGAGCGGGGGCGGGACCGACCGGTCATGGACGTGTGGTGACTGCGGCGTCCCTGTTCCGGGCGTGGTGGCAGAAAAACTCAGCCACCAGCATCCGTCCTGAGCGGTAAAATAGAAGTCGCGTCAGTCGATGTAGCCGAGCGCCTGGTCGATACGGCCCAGTTCCGGTCCGGAGGTGTCCGAACCGCAGATGTAGCCGTGGTCGTTGGCGAGCAGCCCGGAACCGACGAGCGGGCCACCGTAGTTGATGGTCCCGATGTCGGCCGGCACGTCGAGGATGTCCTCAAGCGCGTCAAGTTCGCCGTCCGTGGCCTTCGGGTGGCAGAGAACGCCCTTGTTGGTGGCGACGGCGGCGGTCCCGACGGTCGTGACACCGGCGATGACGCCGCGTTCGACCGGGACGTCAAGCCCGTCTTTGACTGCCTGCACGGCGTCTCTGGAGAGGTCGGGGTGGACGTACGCGCCGTAGTCGTTACAGCAGACGACGTTGCCGGCGGCGTTGATCCGGCCGGGCAGTCGTGTCACAGGCACGTCGACGACGTCCTGAATCCGCTCGATTTCGGTCTCGCGGACGCGTTCGGAGACGACAAGCCCGTTCTCGTTGCCAGTCGCGAGCGCGCCGACGGTCCCGGACCGGCCGACGGTGGTCGGCACAGCCGGAACGTCGAGTTCGTCGCTCAGGTCGTCGAGTAGCGATTCGTCTAAGTCTGGGCGAACCAGCACGCAGTCGTCGGTCGCACGGGCGAACACACCCACGTACGACGACCCGGAGAAAGCCGCGCGGAGCAACGTTACTCTGCGGTCTCTGCTTCGACGATGGCTTCGCCCTCTTCCTCGAAGCGGGCGGCGCGAACACGGATCTTGCTCGGCGTGTTGGCGCGACCGCGGGCCCAGGCCGCCTCGTTGATCGAGGGGTCGAGGCGGACGGCGTCCTCGTCGACAGAGAAGTGTTTGGCGAGGTGCTCGCGGATGAGGATCATCGCCTTGTCTGCGCGCTTGTGGTTCGGTTCAGCTCGCGCGTCTCGGAGCGGGATGGTGACGACACGCTCCTCGAAGTCACTGGCGCTCATTATTCGTCAGTGTCGTTGCGCCGCCAGTGGCGTCGTTTGTGGTTGCGCTGGACCTCGCGGTCCGTCTTGAGCATGACCCAGGCCGGGACTCGACTGTTCTGGTTGTCGAGTTTGGCCAGTCGCTTCTTCGTAGCCTTCGATTTCTTACCCATGGTATGGTGCTTGTTCCGTGCCGTGGTTTAAATTCCTTCCTTTTCGAGCTGGTCATGGCCCGTTATCAGCGGCTATAACTGCGGACGTAGAACTAAGTAACCCGTAGCCCTGATTATCAAAGGATGAAGCGCCGGAAATTCCTCCAGACAATGGGTGTCGGTGCAACAGCCGTCGGCTCTGGTTGCTTGGGTGGTGGCGGAGAGGTCGTCGTCAGCGTGCAACAGGATGTCAGAATCAATCCACATGAGGCGTGGATAAAGGAGGAAATCCCGGACGTGTCCGACCCGGGCGGTGAGCTACAGTATATTGTCAAGGCGGATATCCCGTTCAACGTGTACTTTTTCACCGACCGCGAGCAGTTTGAGCAGTACGACACATATATCAAGGGTCGGGAGCCCAACCAGACACCGCCGGGGAACCCCGAGTTTAGCCAGACAGCGGTCCAACCCGAGGGGTCAGATATCTATGAGGCATCGACAGACGACGGCGGCGCGCGGGAGTCACTGGACGAACCCGGACCGTACTTCTTCGCTGTCGACCATTCGAACTACCGGATGGAAACCCGCGTCGATGACTACGACGACCCGCTGAAGGCCTTCGTCGATCTCACGGTCATCCGGAACAAGCTCCCCTTCTAAACAAACGCCAGCGGCACCATCGCCAACACACCGACAGCGATGCCAGTGAGTAGCTCGCGTTTGCCCCCACCCGGCAAGCCGTCCCCGTACTCCAGCGCCTCGGGGACGAACTCTGTGAGTACGAGGTACACCATCGCCCCGGCGGCGAAGCCGAAGCCGAACGGGAGGAACGCCTTCGCCAGCGTGACGAAGTAATACGCGATAACGGCCCCGACCGGCTGTGGGAGTGAGGAGAACACCGCCCACCAGACCATCTTCCACTCACTGACACCGAGCGAGCGAAGCGGGATGGCGATGGCAGTCCCTTCCGGAATATTGTGGATAGAAATGGCGACCGTCATAAACACCGCCAACAGCGGGACAGAGACGCCGACGATGCCAACGGCGGATTCGGGCGTAGCCGCCTCCAGCCCGAGTTCCGCGAAGGAGACGCCGACAGCCACGCCCTCCGGAAAGCTATGGACAGTCAAAATGCCCAGAATCAGCAGCAGCTTGGTGAAATCCGCCTGTTCGAACTGCTTGGGGGACTGGTCGAAATCGTCTAGCAGTTCGTGTGCTACAGCGACAAGCCCAACCCCGGCCAGAACACCGGGGACCAGCAGCACCGGCGATCCGTAGGCGAGTCCTTCTCGCACGAGGCCGAACAGCGAGGCGGCGACCATGATCCCCGACGCCAGCCCCCACAGCAGGACGTTCCAGCGGTCGGAGAACTCATCCACCAGGAAAAACGGGATCGCACCGAGGCCGGTGGCGAGCGCCGTAAGCAACCCCGCGACGAACACGAAGACAACGTTCTCGACGGCGACCATATCGGCCCTACGCCGCTCGGACCGATAAAAATTGTCACTAACCTGATTTGTTTTGGCTGACCTAAACGGGCAGCCAGTACGCCGTGGATAGCGACTCGGGTGCCTAATTGACCGATTCAACGTGGATACCGACAATGATACGACACGGCCGACGCCGCGGCCCAGTTATTACCAGAACTATAACATTATCTATCCGCGGGCACCGTCCACATCGCACTCGAACCGGGAGCTGTGAGGCACACGCTCACAGCGACACCGACTCGACGGTCCGGTACGTCGGGCCGCCAGGCCCACGCTCACTCTCTTTCAGTCGGATTTCCGTGACCTGCAGGCATCCCACGTCAGGGTCGTCGTTCTCGACGATGTTCTGTACTGTCTCTTTGCCCCCAGCGTGGTCCATTCTGGCGATGGTTGCATGCGGCGTGAACTCGTGATCCTCCGAATCGAACCCCATCGCGACGGTCCTGTCTTCGATAGCTTCGTGCAGTGCAGTCAGTTCTGGGCCGCCCTGACCGTCGCGAACGCCGACCCAGACGACGCTGATGTAGGACAGCGACGGAAAGACGCCGAGACCGCCGATATCGGCTTCGAACGGCTCGACACCGCTGTCTTCGACCGCGGCTTCGAGGGCGGCGACGACATCAGCAACCCGGTCCGGCGCGGTGTCACCGAGGAACTTCAGCGTGACGTGGGCCTGCCCGGGGTCGGTCAGTCGAAGGCCCGACACGCCGTCGAACCGGTCCTGAACGGCCGCCACAGCGTCGCCCAGCCCGTCGAGGTCAACGCTGACGAACAGGCGCTTTGACATATGCGAGGATTGCGGACCGGTCCGCAAGAAAGCAATGGATACCGCGGTCAGGGCCCCGAAAACGACCGCAAGGATGTCCCTGTGAAGACGATGAACGCATCCGGCATCAGCGAGTCCCGAATGGCCGGGAATCCGGACGCTTGCCGCCTGAATCCTGACGAGTCGTGGACGTAGCCCTTAACCGGATTGGCCGTCAATCAGGAGGTATGACAGACAACGACGACGATCACGCCTTCTCCGAAGGGCAGGGATTCGACGACCCTTACGAGGGGTTCGATCTCGAACCGCCAGAGTTCGAGGTGGACCCGGACAAGGTCGACCCCGTCGACTCCCGTGTTGTCACTGACCTACTGGACCAGCGGAACATCTCCTCTGACGCCGTCGACCCCGGGCAACTGCTCGATGTCGGTCTGGAGTATATGCACATCAACCGCCACGAACAGGCCGCCGAGACGTTCGAGCGGGTCGCCCAGTACACGGACGACGACCGACTCAAGCAGGAAGCCTGGACGAACAAGGGCGCGGCCCACGCGGAACTTGAAGAGTGGGACGCCGCCATCGGCGCGTACAAGGAAGCCCTCAACTTCGACGAGGAGTCCGACCACGCCGCTACGGCCGAGACGAACCTCGCATACGCGCTGTGGAAATCCGGCCGCTCCGAACAGGCGCTCGAACACGCCGAGCGCGCCGTCGAAATCGACCCCCGCTTCGGTGAGGGCTGGTACAACCGCGGCTTCTTCCTGCTCGAACGAGGGCTGGCCGACGAAGCTATCGACGCGTTCGACAACGCAGTCCGCCTCGGCTTCCGCAACGCCGACGTGCTCGAAGAGAAGGCCCGCGCCCTCGAAGAGGTCGGCGAGTTCGACCGCGCCGAGGAACTGGCCGAGGAGGTCGACGAGATGCGCGAGGAGGCCGAACAGCAGTTGCTTGAATGATACTCAACGAACGCGACACCGACGAGGGGTTGCTCGTCTCCGTCTGTGACCCCGACATCATGGGCGAAACGTTCGAAAACGGCCCTGTATCGCTCACCGTCAACGAGGAGTTCTACGGCGGCGAAACGGCTACCGAAGACGAAATCGTCGATAGTCTCGCCCGCTGTTCGGTCGCCAACATTGTCGGTGACGACGCTGTCAACGTTGCCGTCGAGCACGGCTTCGTCGACGAAGAGAACGTCCTCGATCTGGGCGAGACGCGCCACGCACAACTGCTCTGGATGTAACTGCGGTCGCGACTGGCAGCCCGACCCCGACAGTCTTTGCGAACGCCCATCGAGGGGGACGTATGTATTCCCGAGACCACGCGATCGTCTCTGCGGCCGTCGGGGCTGCCGGCGTTGTCGTTTTGCCGATCCCGCTCCCCTGGTGGGCCGCTGTCGGCTACGCAGTGGTTGTCGGCGTCGCCATCGACTTCGATCATTTCGCCGTTGCCCGAGTAGAAACCGGCGACTGGGCCGCACTCCGCCGCTGTCTCCGGAACCCGAAGATCGTGATGTTCGACCAAAATGAAATCTTCGGCCCGCAGGACCTCTGGCCGCTCCAGCGACTCCTCAGCCATCACCTCATCGGCGGCGTGGTCGTGTTCGGTATCTGGCTCGTCTCCGAGCCGCTAGCGCTGTTTACTGCCGTCGTGCTGTACGCCCACATCCTCGGCGATCTCGTCTGGGACAACTACCTGCTTGAGACCTATCGGGAACAGCACGCGATGGCCGCCAAATCCGTGTCTGAGTCCGACTCTGACTCCGGATAGGGCAAAGAAACGGCCGCTACCGGCCGGGAAGAGTTCTAGGTGAACCGAAGGAATGTTGCCTGTTGAGCCCCTGAACAGAACTAATGGGACACGCTGAATCTGAAGTACTTGACGTGGAGCGTCTCCGCGAGGACTTCCCCATCCTCCAGCGCGAGTTCGGCGGCGAGCAAGTGGTGTATCTCGACAACGCGGCCACCACGCAGACGCCCGAACCGGTCGTCGAGACCATCGCCGACTACTACCGGACGACCAACGCCAACGTCCACCGCGGTCTCCACCAGCTCAGTCAGGAGGCCAGTGTCGCCTACGAGGACGCCCACGACCGCGTCGCCGAGTTCATCGGTGCCTCCGGCGAGCGCGAGGAGATCGTGTTTACCAAGAACACCACTGAGAGCGAGAACCTCGTCGCCTACGCCTGGGGCCTGAACGAACTCGGGCCCGAAGACGAGGTCGTTCTCACGGAGATGGAACACCACGCCTCGCTGGTCACCTGGCAGCAAATCGCCAAGAAGACCGGTGCGACCTGCCGCTATATCCGTGTCGACGAGGACGGGACGCTCGACATGGACCACGCCCGCGAGATCATCACCGACGACACCGCGATGGTCAGTGTCGTCCACGTCTCGAACACGCTCGGCACGGTCAATCCCGTCTCGGAACTGGCGGACATCGCCCACGACCACGATTCGTACATCTTCGTCGACGGCGCACAGTCGGTCCCGAACCGCCCAGTCGACGTGGAAGCCATCGACGCCGACTTCCTGGCCTTTTCCGGGCACAAGATGGCCGGTCCGACCGGCATCGGCGTCCTCTACGGCAAGAAACACATTCTCGAGGAGATGGAGCCGTACCTCTACGGCGGCGAGATGATCAAGAAAGTCACCTTCGAGGATGCCTCGTGGAACGACCTTCCGTGGAAGTTCGAGGCCGGCACCCCAGTCATCGCGCAGGGCATCGCGCTGGCAGAGGCCTGTGACTACCTCGACAACATCGGCATGGAACGGATCCAGCGCCACGAGGAACAACTCGCCCAGTACACACTGGAACAACTCCGTGAAGAGGGTGACGTGGAAACGTACGGTCCGTCTGTGGGAACAGAGCGCGGTGGCCTCGTCTCGTTCAACCTCGATTCGGTCCACGCCCACGACCTCTCCTCGATCCTCAACGACTCCGCCGTCGCCATCCGCGCTGGCGACCACTGCACGCAGCCGCTCCACGACAAGATGGGCGTCCCCGCCTCTGCGCGAGCCTCGTTCTACATCTACAACACGCGTGAGGAAGTGGACAAGCTCGTGTCGGCTATCGACGACGCCCGGCAGTTGTTCGCGTAATCGGGCGCTCAGTCCCTATATGGGATGTAACTGGTGGTATTTTCAGTTGTAATATAGCGCCGGTGTGCACGGCAGCTATATGACACTCCGCCGATAACTTTTGTCGGGACGATGACTGATACCGATGAGACGGAGTCGTCACTGACGCCGGAATCACTCGATTACACGCACCTCCCCGAGCAGAAAATGTACAAGGTGTCGCTTGACGACGCCAGCCACTTCGAGCAGGGCAGTGGCGACATCCGGTCGTATCCGGTGTGTACCACGAACGAATTCAAGCTGCTGTACTTCGAGATGGACCCTGGCGCGGTCATCGACTGGCACACGCACGCGCCCAGTTTCGACGAGGTGTGTCTGTGTCTCGATGGTGCCGCCAGATACACGCTGAAACGCGAAGACGGAGGCGAGCAGGTGCTCCGGGCTGAACCACGCGAGTTCGTCTATCTACCCGGTGGGGCCCGACACAAGATCGAGGCAGTGGGTGAAACCGGTCACGAGGGACTGGTCACAATGCCGCCGGACTCTGTCGGACGCCTCGAATTGCTCGACGGGGCTGCACCGTACCAGACAGACGACTGGCCGATTGCACTGTGGGTCGACCGGATCCGTGACGAGGTCGTCAAGAAGGACGAGAACGCCGTCACTGAGTAGATCCACTGGGCATCGATCAGTGGGACTCATCTGCAGCGAGATAAATGACGGCTAGCTTATACAGCGCCGGGTTCGGAGTCGCAATCGGTCGGGCTGCCCGGACGGCCGCAAGTGCGTCAGAAAGCGGCCGGGTCTCTTCGGCAGCGATAGCTGTCGCGATCAGCGTCGCACTCCGGGAGACGCCGGCTTTGCAGTGAATCAGCGCCGGGCCGTCCGCTCGGACGAAGCGCCGGGCAGTATCGACGGCCGCTTCGAACGCCGCCCATTCGTTGCCCGAGCCATCGATAAGCGGGTGGTGGGCGGTCGTGAGCGGATAAGACTCACTCGTCGCCGAAAGCACGTGTTCGAAGGACTGGTCGTGCACCCCGCGTGCCGCGTGTTTGTTGCCGAGATACAGCGTCCGGTCGCCGATCTGGCGAATCACCGGCTCATCGCTGACGAACCCCACGGGGCGAACGGCATGGTCAGTCGGAGACGGAGCAGTGTTCTCTCCCACGGGCTCACAGAACGGAGCTAGATTAGTAAATACTACCTACTGGCAGAAGGGAGCCTGTCGGTTCTCACAGGCCGTCAACGCGGCTCCTATCACAGGACATCGGACATGCGAATCGATACCTCGGAACGTTTTTCCGACTGACAGCCGTATCATAGTTCAATTATGGGTATCGGTGGCTCGGATATGTACCGGCAGCAGATCCTCGATCACTACAAGAACCCCCGGAACTACGGGGAGATCGAGGACCCAACGTTTACCCACATCGGTGAGAACCCGATGTGCGGCGATGAAATACGGATGGATGTCGTCCTCGACGAAGACGAGGAAACCATCGAGCAGGTCGCCTTCCAGGGCGACGGCTGTGCCATCTCACAGGCCTCCGCGTCGATGCTCTCACAGGAGCTAGCTGGGATGGCGGTCGAAGACCTGAAAGCGATGGACCGCGACGATATCACAGAGATGCTCGGCGTCGACATCTCGCCGATGCGCGTCAAGTGTGCCGTTCTTGCCGAGAAGGTGGCCCAAGACGGGGCAGACATTTTCTTCGGTGAGAAAGACATCGACCGAACGGTGACCGAAGACGACGACTAACGCGGGCGGAACCACCGTCGGTATTCTTTTGACTCCATCTCGGGATAGCACAGGCCATGCCAGGCAACGACTGGGACCCCGACGACTACGACGACCGCCACGGGTTCGTCCACGAACACGGTCAGTCGGTCGTCGACCTGCTGGACCCTCACCCCGGCGAGCAGGTACTGGATGTTGGCTGTGGCACCGGCCACCTGACGGCAGAAATCGCAGACAGCGGTGCCGAGGTGGTCGGCATCGACGCGTCGGCGGAGATGGTCGCACAGGCCAGAGACGCTTATCCGACCCTCACGTTCGAGCAGGCGGACGTGCGGTCCTACACCGCCGACAGGCCGTTCGACGCGGTATTTTCGAACGCAGCGCTACACTGGATTCCCGGTGAAGACCACGACGCGGTCCTGTCGACGGTTGCCGACGCGCTGACCGAGAGCGGGCGGTTCGTCGCGGAGTTCGGCGGGCAGGGCAACGTGGCGGCCATAACCGACGCACTCATCGCCGAACTGGATGTGCGGGGCTACGACGCCAGTCGTCCGTGGTACTTTCCGAGTATCGGCGAGTACGCGCCGCGAGTCGAAGCGCACGGGCTCGAACTGCAGTTCTCACGGCTATTCGACCGACCGACGCCGCTCGACGGCGGTGAAGAGGGGCTCCGGAACTGGATTGAGATGTTCGGCGACGAATTCTTCGCCGGTGTCGACGACAGCGAGCAAGCGGCAGTGCTGTCGGCTGTCGAGGACCGGCTCCGCCCGACGCTTTTCGACGGTGACACCTGGGTCGCAGACTACCGACGGCTACGGCTCGTCGCTGGTCGATAACGGAGAAGTAGGCTGGCTGGTGGCCGTTCGTCAGGCCAGGAACACGTGCCGCGGTCGGTCGGCTAGCACGTCTCGGCCCCAGTCGACCGTCTCCGAGAAGTCATCGGAGCGGAAGAAGGCCATCGCATCCTTCTGTGAGTCCCACTGGCTCGCGATAAACATGTCGTTCTCGTCGTCGTGGTTGAACAGCAGCGAGGTCTCGCGGTGGCCGTCCATCTCTTTGAGCAGACCACCGACAGTGTCGAACTTCTCGACGAAGTCCTCGTGGTATTCTGGCTTGACCGTATAGAACATCCCCATCGTCCCGAACCCGTCGCCCTCGCCGTGGCGGCCGACGACGCCGGGCAGGTCGGTGAGATAGTCGCTGGCGGTCTGGGCGGCGTCCTCGGTGTCCCACAGCGACGCGACGGCCGCGACATCGCCGTCGGTGTCTCCGTACACCGTGGTCTGGACGTGCGTGTCGTAGCGCTCGAACGCGCTCCGGAGGTCTGTGACTTCCTCGTCGAGCGTTTCCGCGTTGGCTTCGGAGTACACGACCAGTGCGTACACGTCCTCGCCGTGCGGTTGCCCGGCGTAGACGCCCGCCGATTCGAGCGTCTCGCGGATGGACTGGGACGATTCAGCGGCCTGAGCGTCGCTGTCATCCGCAGTCTCGCTGCCCTCGACACCCTCGCCGAGGGAGCCGCCGAGCTGTTCGTCGACACCGTCGATATCCTTCAGGAATCCGGCTGCCGTCTCGGCGGCGTCTTTCGCCGTCCAGATGCTGACGACGTACGTCTGGCCACTGTCGGCGCGCACGGCCGTCTGGACGTGGCGGTCGTAGTGGTCGAAGTTGCTCTCGAGGTCGGACACGTCGTCGACGATGTCCTCCGCGTCGGCCGAGGAGTGGAACACCAGCGCGTAGTCGCCGGCGTCGTACGCGTCGCCCTCGTGCAGCCCCAGCCGACCGAGTCGCTGTGCGGCGTCGTCTATCTCCTCGAAGTCAGCTGAAACGTCCGGCCGGCCGCCTGAGCTACTCGACGACCCCGAGTCGTCCTCGTCGGACGACTCCTCGGAATGTGGATGGTCGCCCTCGCTGGCGCTCCCGGGGTGGGTGCCGCCGTGGCTGTCGGTGTCTCCGCCGGCGTGTGCTCCTGTCTGTGCACCGCTCGCCGTTGGCTCTTCGGCGTGGCTGTGACTCGCACCGGCATCGGCCGGTGCGTGCTCATGTTCCGCGACGTCCGCCGGTGTCTCCGGAACCGATGCGTCGTCGGTCGGCACCCGCTGGCCGGCCAGCACAGCCGGTAACTCGGACGGGTCGAACTTCCGGCCGACATAGAAGGGGCCGAACTCGGCAAACTGCGAGGTCGAAGGGTCAAAGCGCATCTCGGTCAGCAGTTCCTTGATGTGGCGCATATCGTCGCTCCAGAGCGTGATGCCCCACTCCCAGTCGTCGAAGCCGATGGAGCCGGCAATCATCTGGCTCACCTCGCTCCCGTAGCCACGGCCGATGTCGCCGTGCCGTTTGATGTGGGCCGCCCGCTCCTCGAAGGACGTGTCGTACCAGTTCTGGTCGGGCTGGCGGCGCTTGCTCATCGGGTAGAAGCAGACAAACTCCTCGTCCGGCACGTCGGGGTGGAGCCGGGCCTGAATGTACTGGGCCAGCCCGGAGTCGTCGTCCACTTCGCCCTCGAAGTACTCGCGGGATTTCTCGGTGTAGCCCGACGCCTCCGTCACAGAGACGTAGGAGAACTCCTGTTCGGTGAAGGCGGCGAACTCTGTCTGCTCGAAATGGCGCTCGGCCGCATCGAGGTCGCCCATCGTCGGCCGCAGGTGGAGAATCATGATGTCGGCCTTGTGGCCCATGACGGTGTACACCGCCGTCTGGCCCTCGTCGGCGTCTTCGACGGCTTCGTACGCGTCGAGGAAGCCGATCCCCTCAGAGAGCGCACGGTCGCGGACTCGCTGGGGAGCCTCGCGCCAAGCATCCCAGTCGATACTCCGGCAATCGTGCAGCGCGTACCAGCCTTCCTCCGTGGCTGGCGGCTTGCGTTGGTCCATGGGTGTCGATTGCAGGTCGACAGTAAGGAAACTTCCCATGTCGTTCCGGGACGGCGACTTCTGAGCCAGCAATTCAGGCTATCCTTTTATTATTCCAACGTGACAGCGAATCAATGTTGTCGCATGAACAACCCAATCGATAGACGGGTCGCAACTGCCCTCCAGTCGTATACGGTACTTGCGGTTATTGCCATTCTCATTGGTGCCGCCGTCGTGCCGTATGCGGCGTCGGTCGCCGAGGGTGACGAACAGTACGTCGCTGTAGTGAATATCGACGAAACGATTTCCAGTTCTAGCTCACAGGACACGGTACAGAAGCTCCGCGAACTCCGCAGCAACGAGTCAGTCGAAGCGGTCGTCCTCCGGATATCGAGTCCCGGGGGAAGCGCCGCCTCCAGTGAGTCGATGTATCTAGCCGTCAAGCGGCTTTCGGCGGAGAAACCGGTGTACACAAGCGTCGACCAGTACGCCGCCTCCGGCGCGTACTACACCGCGGTCCCGAGCGACCGCATCTACGTGACGCCGGCCAGTCTCGTTGGCCACGTGGGTGTCATCGGAACCGCGCCGAGCGACGGTCTGAGCCCCGCCGCCACCACTGGCCCCGACAAGGCCCATCGAGGGATGACGCGCGACCAGTACTACGCGAGCCTCGAATCGATGAAGCGAGCCTTCGTCGGAGCAGTCATGGCCGAACGCGGTGACAGGCTCAATGTCTCCCGCGAGACGGTCGCTGAAGCGTCGGCCTATCAGGGCGGTCGCGCGGTCCAGACCGGCTATGCGGATGAGGTCGGTGGACTCGAAGCCGCGATAGCCGGCGCGGCCGGAGCCGCTGATATCTCGGAGTATCAAGTCGTGTACCACAACCCCGCGGACCCGCGAGGGCTGCTCTTCCTCACTGGCGGGAGTGAGGCCGGCGGGAACGCTACCGTCGCCGCCAAAGGCGCACCGTACACGTTCCAGGGCGTCGACACAGTCCACTTCCTCATGATATACGGCACGCCGGAGAATCAACAGGTCGTCTACAACAGCACCGCACAGGGAGGTGCCTGAAATGGCAGCCGATAGCTCACGTTCGAGTCCGGTCATTCGAGCAGGATTTTTCATCGGGATACTCGTCCTCTCGGTGATTGTCGGCACCGTCGCGATTGGTGGCGGTGCGCAATCGGCCCCCGATGTAAGTCAGGTGAATGCCCCGTCGTTCAACAGCGGCGAGTCCGTTGCGACTCCGGCGGACGAGAGCGGTGACCTCTCGATGTCGGCCGACGCGTCCGAGAAAGTCGTCGTTATCGACGTCGCTCACGCCGGCGATATCGACCGCGAAGCGCTCACGCCGCTTGTCTCGACCCTGACCGAGAACGGGGCGACAGTCCGCTATCACGTCGGTGAGCGACAGAGCGGGAGCCCGTTCAACGAGTCACTCCGCTCGGCTGACGCCCTCGTCGTTCTCGGCGCAGAACAGCGCTACACCGAGAGCGAGCTGAACGGCCTCTCCGCGTTCAGCGACGCGGGCGGTCGCGTACTCTTGCTGAACGAGCCGTCACAGGCGAGTCCCGCCGGCTTGGGACTGTTCGGCCCGATTCGGTCGGATAGCGTAACCAAGCCGATGGCCCCACTGGCGAGCCAGTACGGCCTCTCGTACGGGAACGGCTACCTGTACAACATGCACGAGTACGACACGAACTACCAGAACGTCTACGCGACGCCGACGGGCGATACGGAACTCACCGAAGGCGTCGACCGAGCGGTCTTCTACGCCGCGATCCCCGTTCAGGGCGGTGACACCGCACTCACGACGACGGAACAGACAACGCTCTCGAAGACCCGGCGACAGGACACGTACGGCGTCGTTGCCCGCTCGGGGAACGTCGTCACTGTCGGTGACACGAACGTGTTCACGCAGGAGTTCCTCTACCGAGCCGACAACGAGCAGCTGGTCGGGAATCTGCTTGATTTCCTCGTCACGGGCGAGAAATCACCCGCAGACGCACCACAGACCGCCGAGTCCGGCGAGTCCGGACCTGGCGGATCGCTCCCCGGAACGGGAATGGGTGGCGGCACGGTGCCGTCGGAACCGGATTCGACTCCGGCTCCCGAACCGAATGAGACGATGATGCCCGACGAGTAGGGCATCACCGCCCGCTTTCGTCGGGGACACCGGCAGAACAGGAATAACAAAGCAATTGCCGAACCGCGGCGAGTGCAGTCAGTCGTCGATGTCGAACACGCGGCGCAGTTCGCGCTCGATCTCGTCGACGTATTCCGAGAGCACGGCGTCGAGTTTCTCGTCGTCGACGATGACCGCCGAGAGCCGCTCTGTCGGGTTCTCAGGTAATTCGACGCTGAACTCGCCGTCATCGTAGAACGGCTCTGACTCGTTGAGGATCTGCTGGTCGATCGCGTGGACCAGTTCGGAGTCGTACGTGTCGTTCATCCGCTCGAAGGCGTTCTTGTAGGCCTTCTGCAGTTCTGGGAAGTAGTTCGCGTACTTGTCCTCGAACTTCTCGGGATCGAACGTTGTCATTGCCAGAACGGTACAGGGCTGGGGATAAAGATGGCCCGATGTTCAGCGTTGTATCGTGCGTGCGTCCTTCTGCGGGAGATACATCGTGAGGTACGCGACGAAACAGATGCCGAAGATGCCACCCAGAACGAGAAAGACACGGATATCCAGCCCGGCGATAGCTGTGAGAATCTCCTGTAGCGTCGTCCGCGGGTTCGCAAAGCCGAACGTCTCAGTGTAGGCTAGCAGGCCAGCAACGACGACAAGTGCGATATCGAACAGGCCCCGAGAGTCCATCGTGGGGTGTTCGGAGAAGCGGACGTATAGCTTTTATTGCTGATACTGGCGGTGGGAGTCGGACGTTGCGCCGTCGCGCGGGATGTCTCCGCTACGACAGTTGGTCGCTGATAATCTCGTCAGCCGCTTCAATAAACGCCGACTCCTCCCCGGCAGGGATAGTCGCACCCGCCGCGATGTCGTGCCCGCCGCCGTCGCCGCCGACGGACTGAGCGGCGTCGCGCATCACGACCGACAGGTCGACGCCCCGGCCGACCAGCGGGCCGGTCGCCCGAGAGGACACCTTCGTCTCGTCTTCGTCGGTGCTAGCGAACGCGATGATGGGCTTGTCCGAATCGACACCATCGGTCCCCAGCGCCATCCCGGCGACGATGCCGACGATGGTCTCGCGGATGGCGTCACCGGCGTCGAACCACTGGACGGTCCCCGCCGGCGTGACGCCGCGCTCCTTGACCAGCGTGAGGCCCTCCGAGAGGTTCCGGCGGTGGTTCGACAGTAGCGTCCGCGCCCGCTCAAGCGGCGCGTCACGCTCGCCGAGACACACTGCCAGCCCCACGTCCGCTCGCTCGTAGCGGGCGGTGGCGTTCAAAAGCGTCGAGAACTCGCTTGCGTCCCGGAGTTCCGTCCCGCGCGGTTCCGCAGTCAGCGTGTAAGTCGTGCCGATGAGCGTCTCTATCTTGTCCGCCGGGACGCCCCGCTCGACAGCACGCTGGACCAGCCCACTGGCGACAGTCTGGCGCTCGTCATCGGAGAGGTCAGCCCAAGTGC
The DNA here is from genome assembly GCF_000011085.1 of Haloarcula marismortui ATCC 43049. Taxonomy (NCBI): domain Archaea; kingdom Methanobacteriati; phylum Methanobacteriota; class Halobacteria; order Halobacteriales; family Haloarculaceae; genus Haloarcula; species Haloarcula marismortui. The sequence goes on along the minus strand of NC_006396.1, from coordinate 2,741,090 downwards.
GCCAGTTGCCGGCAGACGCGCTCCGCGCGCCTCCCGAAGCCGGTCTCTCATCGCTCGACCGGCCGCCGTCGGCTTTCAACTCCAGCCCGAGGCCTTCAAGGAACCGCGTCGCACCGGCCTGGTTGTTCGAGATGCCCGGTATCGGGACTTCAGTGGCGTATTCGAGCAGTTTCGGCAGCGGTCGGGTCTGTTTGCCGTACAGCGAAAGGTCGGTACCCTCCTCCAGCACATCGGCAGCAATCCCCTCTTCGACGAGACCAGCGTTGGCTCCAACGAGTTCGCCGCCGACGGCCTGCATGTCCCCGACTGCGCCGACAACCGCCAGCGCGGCGAGGTCGCGGTTGTCCGTCTCGCCGGTCGAGAGTGCGCGGGCGAGGACGTACGCCGCGCCTGCGCCCGAAAGCTCCGACGCGCCATTGATGCCTTCCAGCAGCGGATTGAGATGCGTCTCGAAGTCGGCGTAGCCGTCGGTGGCGACGACCGCGTCGGGGTGGCAATCATCCGGGTCTGACGGCTGGTGATGGTCGGCGATGATTGCCTCGAAATCGCCCGCGGCGACGTGCTCGGAGATCACGTCTAGCTGGCCCGAGCCGAAGTCGGTGAACAAGACAGTGTCGTACTCGTGGGCTGCGATGCTCTCGATTTCGGCGGCGTCGAGTTGCTTCTTGAAGACGGTCTCGACAGGGATGCCGGCCCGTGACAGCGCCGCGGTGGCGATGGCGGCGCTGGTCAGCCCGTCGGCGTCAATGTGGGAGGCCAGCAACACGCGGTCGGCCGCTCGGAGTCGGTCGGCGCAGGCGGCCGCGCGGTCGGCGAGCGCTGGAACGGGGTCGGTCGTAGTCATCGTACCGGGGATAGGTGCGCTCCGGCATAAAAACGTTCAGACGCGCGGGCATTCGTAGTAGAGCGGCCTGCCCGGTCAGGCGACCTTCCGCTGGTCGCTGAGTGTGACAGTCTGGTCGGCTGTCTCAACAGTTGTCCGGATGGTTATCCAGCCGTCCGCCTGTTCGATAGCGTAGGCGTCACCGAACGACAGGTCGACGCGCCGGGTCGTGGTGTAGGATCCGTCTGCTTCGAGTGTCCCGACGTCCTCGGAGCCCTCCCAGACTACGTCGCCATCAGTGGAATTCCCGGCGTAAATCCGTGTGTAGACGGTGATGTCATCCGCCGTACTGTTCTGCTGATTCGTCAGCGTGGAGGTCACGTCACGACAGGTCTGCCCGCACTCTTCGATGGAATCGACAGTGAACGCGAACGGTGGGGTGCTTGCCGCGCCGCCGTCAGAATCCCCGGTATCGCCAGTATCGGTGGTTGTAGTGTCGCTCTCGGTGGCTTCAGCTGTTTCCGTCGGGAACTCCGAGATGTCCTCGCCGCTGCTTTCCGCCTGAAACGGGCCGATACCGGCGACGAACGCCCCGCCGACACCCGCTAGCAAGAGCGCGATGACGCCACCCATAGCAAGTAGCTTCCCGTTCATGTTAGCCACCGACCTCGCCTGCCACGTCACTCATGGCCGGTCCGGGGCTGGCGTCGCTCCCGCTGGCGAGGAACTCCTGAACCGCTTCGACGATCGCCGTCACGAAGTCAGGGACCTGATCCGGAAGGCCGCCGGGCGGGCCGACGGCGTTCGTCGTGTCGTCCCCATCGGCTGCCGGTACGGCCGCGGCCGCACCAGTGAGGAGTGTCAGTGCGAGCGCCAGCGTCCCGACCGTGCGCAGTAGGGTTCGTGTCATCGTCACGTGTTCGTTGCTCCCGGCACCTCATCAAGTAGCCAGACAGTAAGGTCGAATAGTCACTGATTTCAGTCGTTTTAGCCGATTAAACTCGTCCTAAACCGAGTGAAACCCTGTTATTATAACCGCATCAGTCCTACTCTGTGACATGAATGCTGTTACGACCAAGCCACAGTCGGAGCCGAATCGAGTTATCTGCCTCACGGAGCGGTCCCGATGAGCCTCCTCCGGCGGTTCGCGTTCGCGATCCGCGCCAAACTCAACGCGCTGCTCAATCGGACATCGGACCCGACAGCGGAGCTAGATTACTCCTACGAACAGATGCGGGACGAACTGCAGGACGTGACTCGCGGTATCGCCGACGTGACGACTCAGAAGAAACGGCTGGAGATACACCGAACCCGGTTGCGGTCGAACGTCGAGAAACACGACACACAGGCCCGGGCCGCCCTGCAGGAGGGTCGTGACGACCTCGCGCGCCGGGCACTGGAGAAAAAGCAGGTGAACGTCAGCCAGATAACGGAGCTGACGGGTCAGATAGACGATTTACAGGAGACACAGGACCGACTGGTCGGCAAGCGGGCCGAACTGAGCAGCCAGATAGAGCAGTTCCGGACGAAAAAAGAGACGATGAAAGCCCGCTATCAGGCCGCCGAAGCGTCGGCACGGGTCTCGGAGGCGTTTACCGGTGCTGGCGATACGATGGCCGACGTACACCGCTCCATCGAACGCGCCACGGAACGCACGGAACAGATGGAGGCACGCGCGGCCGCACTGGAGGAACTCGAAGCCAGCGGCCAGCTTGAATCCGTACTCGACGAGGGCGATTCAATCGACCAGGAACTCGACCGCCTCTCCGGCGAGCGGGCCGTCGAGAACGAACTGGCGACGCTGCGGGCTGAGATGGACAACGGCAAAGCCGTCGAAGAAGCCACAGAGTAGCTCGGGGAGACGCCAAAACCGAACCGAAACGTTACTCGTGGTGAGTCGGAGCGGCCGCCTCGATAGCCTCGCAGGCCAGCGCCTCGAAGTCGGCCTGGTCGGGAACGACATCGACCGAGATGCCGGCGTCCTCGGCCGTCTCTCGCGTCGGCTGGCCGATTGCGGCGACAGTTGCCTCGTTCAGTCCGTCGATGACAGCCTCGCGGAGACCGAGGTCCGCAGCCGCATCGAGGAAGTGTTCGACCGTGAGCGATGACGTGAACAGCGCCGCGTCGAGGTCCCCGCTTGCGGCCAGCTCCGCGGACTCGCCCGAGCCTTCCGGACGGACCAGCCGGTACAGCACGGTTTCGTGGACGTATGCACCAGCGGCCTCCAGTCCGTCAGTTAGCACCGCGGAGCCGTGGTCCGACCGGGCGACTTCGACCCTTGCGCCGGCCACCGCTCCGGACAGCGTTTCGACGAGTCCCGTCGAAGAGTACTCGGCGGGGATGATGTCGACGCCGTAGCCGGCCTCGTGGAGCGCCTCGGCGGTCGAATCGCCAATAGCACATACCGTCGCCTCGCCGGCGTCCCAGCCGGCTTCGGCGGCGAGTTCGACGCCGGTCTTGCTCGTCAGGACGACGTAGTCGGCGTCAGAACGGGGCGTGACTTGCCTGCCGGTGGCCTCGGCATCGTCGGCCGTCGCCGGTTCGATCGCAAGCATCGGGTCCGGAACCGGGTCAGCGCCGAGGGATTCGATGAGTTCGACTGCATCGTCTAAGCGGTCATCGTCAGGCCGGAAAGCGGCTACGCGCAGACGTGGTTCCTCGCGCATCAGTACCCCTCCAGGAACTCCAGCACCCGCTCGCGCTCGCCGGCAACCTCGCCAATGACAGTGATTGCGGGCGGTTCGATGCCGGCCTCGTCACGAACGGAGACGATGGTGTCAAGCGTCCCGGTGGCGACCTGCTGGTCCGGCCATGTCGCGCGTTCGACGAGCGCGACCGGCGTATCGGGGTCCATCCCCGCGTCACGCAGGGCGTCGGTGTACTGCGGGAGCTTGCCAACGCCCATCAGGACGACGAGCGTGCCGCCCGTCGCGGCCAGCGCGTCCCAGTCGACGGCCGATTCGTCCTTCGTCGGGTCCTCGTGGCCGGTGACAAAGGAGACTGAAGACGTGTAATCGCGGTGCGTGACCGGAATCCCGGCGGCTTCGGGACCGGCTATCGCGCTCGTGATACCCGGGACAATCTCGACCGGAATCCCGTTTTCCGCGAGATGGGCCAGTTCTTCGCCGCCGCGGCCAAACACCATCGAGTCGCCGCCTTTCAGTCGGACAACGGTGTTACCCTCCTCGGCGAGTTCGACCAGTCGGGCGTTAGTGTACTCCTGGGGCGTCCACTCGCCGCCGGCGCGTTTGCCCACGTCTTCGCGTTTCTCCTCGGGAATCATCCCGATGATTTCGGGGCCGGGGAGCTTGTCGTGCAACACCACGTCGGCCTCCTCCAGCAGGCGCTTTGCCTTGACCGTCAGCAGGTCTGGGTCGCCGGGACCGGAGCCGACCAGATACACCTTGCCGGGTGCAGCGTCCGTCATTCCTCGTCTTCCTCCCGCGCCGTCGAAGCGTCGTCGTCTGCCTCCGTCGAGTCCCGCTTGGCCTCGGCGATGAGGTCGTCAGCGCCCTGTTCGGCGAGTTCCGCTGCGAGGTCCTGTGCCGACTCAATGTGGTACTCGGCCGGGACGTCGCGGCCGACCGAGACTTCCTCGGTGCCATCCTGTGAGAGGACGCGCACCCGCGTGTGGACGACACCTCCTTCCAGCTGGGCGTGGACGCCGATTGGCGCGACACAGCCACCGCCGAGTTCTTCGAGAATCGTCCGCTCGACGGTCGTCTCGATACGCGTCTGGGGGTCGTCCAGCCGGTCTTTGATGTCCAGCGCGAGGTCGCCGTCGACAGCGGTCACCGCTAGTGCGCCCTGTCCCGGAGCCGGCACAAACTGGTCGGGGTCAAGGTCGGACATCCCGACGTAGCGCGTGAGACCGGCCCGGTGAAGGCCTGCCTTCGCCAGCACGATGGCGTCGTACTCGACGTCCGGGTCCCGCTCCATCGCCCGCCGTTCGAATTCGGTGAGGTCGTCGAACCACTCCTCGACCGTGCGGTCGTAGGGGTGTTCTTCTTCTTCGTCAGTGTCGGGGTCAGCGTCGTCCCCGTCGCCGGCGTCGCCCTCGTGTTCCTGTTCGGCCTCGTGGCGCTCCTGATGTTCCTGCTGGAGCGACGGGGCCAACAGCTTCGCGAGACGCGTGTCGACGTTGCCCCGAAGCGGTTCCACGGTGAGGTCGTCGCGTTCGGCGAGCAACTGCGCCTTGCGTCGCAGGCTCGACGTCCCGACGGTCGCGCCCTCGGGCAGTTCTTCGAGCGAGCGGCCGTCAGGCGTCACCAGCACGTCCTCGGCGGCGGCCCGCTCGGGGACCGCCGCGACAACGAGGCGCTCGGGCCGTTCAGTCGGCATGTCCTTCATCGAGTGAACCGCCGCGTCGAGTTCGCCGTCGAGAACCTTTTCGTCGAGGCTACGCACGAACGCGCCAGTTTTCCCCAGTCGATGAATGAGTTCGTCCCGTATCTGGTCGCCCGTCGTCTCCACCTCGACGAGTTCGACTGCCAGTCGGCGACTGCTCAGCGAATCCCGAACCGTCGCCGCCTGCCGCAACGCGAGGTCAGAGCCCCGCGTCGCCAGTTGCAGTGTCTCCCCGCGTGTTGTCATACCCGACACTCCTCGGTCAGCGCGTAAAAACGCACTTCTTCGCCGATTCGATGTCGCTACGCAGTCATCTCAGCGGACACAGTTCCGAGCACGCACTGTGAAACGAATCCCCCAACAAATGCCGTCACGCCGCCGGCGACGAGGGCAAAGTCGGTCAGTCTGTTGAGCATGTTGACGGGACCGACGCTGATTGTGAGGACGACGTACGCGTGCAGGAGTACGTACATGGCTGGCAGAAAGACCGCCGTACAGAGCACGCCGGCAGCCGTCGCGCGTCGAATGACCGGCGGGGCATGGCTAACGACCGGGAGGGAACTGGCCAGGGCCATCGAGTACGGCTTTGTAGAGGATACACGTAGTTCTGTGGTGCAGTCTGCGAGTCCCAGCCGCGTTACCACGGCTCGTTTTTCAGGCCGAGCAGGTAGGCGATACCGTTGGTCACGACGTGTAGCACCGGCGTTGCAACGACGACCACGACCAGCACCGGGAGCGTAAACGTCTCGGTGAACCACGACGGCGCGGCCACGAACGCACAGAGCAACGCTCCGACGACGAAATCCAACTGGTCCAGCCCGGGGAACGCCGCCCCGCGCTCGCGGCCAGTCCGGCGTTTGAGGAAGGACGCACCGATATCTCCAAGCATCGCGCCGAACGCGAGTCCGAGTCCCGCGCGGAGCGAAAACGTCGGGAGGTCGGTCCCCAGTGCGGCACTCACGCTGGGCGTGACCTGCGTGAGTCCGAGCGCAAGCGCTGTTCCGGCGGCGGTGCCGATCAGCGTCCCGCGCCAGGTCTTGCCGTCGCCCAGCACTCGCCGCCCGCCCCACGTTCGGCCACCGTCTATCGGTCTGCCGCCACCGGCGAGCACCGCGGCGTTGTTCGGGATGTACGCCGGCAACATCGCCCACAGCGCCCAGACGACCGTGTCGACCGTCTCCATATCCCCGCCGTCTGCCCCCGTCGTCTTAACCTGTGTGACTCGCTGCGATGGGGTTGGCGAGAGTGGCCACAGACTCTGGGACTTACGCGGGCACGCCGACACCCGTTGCTGGTCACGAGTCTAAAAAAAGATCGAGAACTGGCCTCAGAACGGCGCTTCGGGGCCTTCGTCATCGTCGCCGCCAACGTCGCCGCCGCGGGACTCGCCGGGGAAGGACGGACTCATGCCGCCGCTGCCGCCGGACATCCCTTCCTGCTGTTCCATCCCAGTTCGGGCGGTGACCTCGTTGATCTCCGGGATCTCCTTGGTCATACGCGTCTTGATGGCCTGAATGGTCATCGGCGAGATGCCACAGCCGGAACAGGCGCCGCCGAGGCGGATCGTGACGCTGCCTTCCTCGCGGTCGATTTCCTCGATGGCCGCGCTTCCGCCGTGCATCTGGATCTGGGGGAAGTTGCGGCGCAGGAAGTTCGTGATTCGCTCGCGCAGGTCGTTGGCGTCCTCTGTCTCAGTGCTCATAGTGAATTGTATTCCGTCCCGGGAGGGCTTAGACCTTTGGACTAACATCTATATCACGGGGGCGAAACCGCGGCCCGCGGGCACCTATCCGTAGTTACCCTGAACATACCTGAACCTTCTACGAGCGGGGCGAGTAGCCCGTCGTATGACACCCCCCGCTGACGAAACGCGGCTGTTCGAGTGTGTGACCTGTGGCGGCGTCGGCATCGGCGACAATCGGCCGACGTGCTGCGGCGAGCCGATGGCGGCGACTGAGACAGGAGACACGGCGGTTAGCGAGCCGTCACTGGAAACCCTGCTCAAGACGGTTTTCGATATGTCCGGGACCGAGCTGGACATCTGTCTCTGCGTGATGGAAGGCGGTGAGTTGACTGTGGCGGCACTGGCCGAACAGATCGGCTACGACCGGAGCGTCGTCGCACGCCATCTCAACCATCTCGCGGCGTTCGGCGTCGTCGAGAAGCGCCGGCGAATCAGGCCGGAGGGTGGACACGTGTACGTCTACACGCCGCAGCCGCCGGAAGTAGTGCGTGAGCGGCTCCGCGAGGAGTTCCTGTCGTGGGTTCGGCTGGCGACCGCACAGCTGGACGACCTGCAGCGCGAGAAAGTCGAGGCGATAGCCGATGCCAAAACTGACGAGCGGCAGTGGACCGTGTTTCAGGAGCAGTAGCGATGAGCCAATCGCCTCAGATGCGGTCGGCAGTCACAGCGTAGACGACCGCGAGGACAGCCCCGTAGACGACGTGCCACAGCAGCGACGGCGGCGCGAAGTTCGGGAACGGCGGCGAGGCCGGCGAGCCGACCGCGCCGAGCCAGACTGGCATCAGAAGCGCGGCGAAGAGCACCCATGTGGCGACGCCCCAGCCGACGCCGAGTCCAAGCAGTTTGCCGGACGATTCCAGACTGAGGACCCTCGCTAGCCCGGCAAACATTACGCCCATCACAGCGCCGTGCGAGAGGTGGACGACGAGCCCAGCCGCCGGGCTCGGCGGCGGTGCGAGCCCGTACAGGGACGGGATTGCGACGGCGAGCGTCGCTGTGTTCATCACGAGAATCAATGCGCCCATGACGGCGCTGCCGGCGATACCGCCGAGAACACCGGCTTTCCAGTTGCCGGTACTGACATCGTACGTCTGTGTCGTTTCTGTTGTCGTTGACATGCATACGAACAGTCATGCCGTCTAGCAAAAGAGCCGGCGTGGCTGTTCGGCATCGGGCCACGTCCCCGCAAGAACTATACACCGGCTCTCGCCGGCATGGGCAGGCAGGCAACCAAGTTTCAAGCCGGGGCCGGACGGACAGGTGGTATGGCAGACTCCGACACAGTGATGGCTCGGTTCGATACCCCGGACATCGACGACCTCCCCGAGGACCTGCAGGAGCGTATCGCAGAGGAAACCGACCGCGCCGGCTTCACGCCGAATATCTTCCCGGCGATGGCGTATCGCCCCTCGCATTTCCGGGCGTTCTTCGCGTACCACGACGCCTTAGTCGAGGAGACGGCGCTCGAACGAGAAGAGGTCGAGATGATTATCGTCGCCGTCAGCGGCGTCAACGACTGCCTCTACTGCATCGTCGCCCACGGCGCGCTCCTGCGTATCTACGCTGACGCGCCCAAGCTCGCCGAGCAGGTCGCCGCGAACCATCGGACGGCCGAGATTAACGAGACGCACAAGGCGATGCTTGATTTTGCCGTCAAACTGACAGAATCGCCAGCCCGTATCGAGGACGAAGACCTCGAACGGCTGGAGGAACACGGCTACAGCCGCCGCGCCATCTGGGACATCGGCAGCGTTGCGGCCTTCTTCAACCTCTCGAACCGCCTCGCACAGCTCGCCGACATCCGCCCGAACGACGAGTTCTACAATCTGGGCCGCTGATGCGGCCAGCGTGCTGACCGCCCGCTCTCACGTCGCCTCGGCCGGCCGCACCGTGTCAGCGCCACACTCCGGACAGCTCAGGTCTTCGACCGTCGCCGCGCGCTGTGCGAACTCGGTCCCGCAGTCATCACAGCGGAACCTGTAGTGTTGTTCTCCGGAGCTAAACAGCTCCGATACCGTGTCAAGCACACCCATACTAATACACTCAACGTCGAACCCCCAAAATCTTCCGGCTGAAGTACATTTCCGGCATGGTTTGATACATATAGCATACATCACAGCGCGTATCTATACACCTAGTAGTTCTGGTCTTGCCTATCAGGGTCATCCACAGGTGTATGAACAAAACACTCTATCTGATGCAGAAGGACAGCGAAACCCGAATCGAAGTTGACGACGATGGCTACGACCGGATCATGGAGAACGGCAATGTTGTCGGTCACCATATGAGCAACCCTATCGTCAAGCTGACGTAAGTTCGACACAGTCCCGAAGCATCGCTGCTGACTCACAACATCCGGGAGTTTTTGCCGCTGGCTCTTGAAGCCGACAGCAATGAGTGACGCCGACGGCGGTCCGAAGCAGGTCTCGGACCCGGCCTACCACAGCGAGAACCACACGGCCGCCCAGACCTGCGGCTGGACGAAAAACGCCCTTCGCGGCGAAGGGAAGTGTTACAAGTACATTTTCTACGGTATCGAGTCCCACCGATGCATCCAGATGACGCCGGTCGTGAAATGCAACGAGCGGTGCGTGTTCTGCTGGCGGGACCACGCCGGCCACGCCTACGAACTCGGCGACGTGGAGTGGGACGACCCCGCGGCAGTCGCCGACGCGTCCGTGGAACTCCAGCGGAAACTCCTCTCCGGCTTCGGCGGCAACGACGAAGTCCCGCGTGAAGTGTTCGACCAGGCGATGGAGCCGCGCCACGTCGCCATCTCGCTGGACGGCGAACCGACCCTTTACCCCCACCTGCCGGAACTCATCGAGGAGTTCCATGATCGGGACATCACCACGTTCCTCGTCTCTAACGGGACCAACACAGAGATGCTGGAGCGGTGTGACCCGACCCAGTTGTACGTCTCCGTCGACGCCGCAGACCGACAGACGTTCGACTCGACGGTGCAGGCGATGGAAGACGACGCCTGGGACTCGCTCATCGACACGCTGGACGTGCTGGCCGAGAAAGACGACACCCGCACCGTCATCCGGACGACGCTGGTCAAGGGCCACAACATGCACCATCCCGAGTGGTACGCGGCGATGTGTGACCGGGCTGACGCGGACTTCGTCGAGATGAAGGCGTATATGCACGTCGGCCACTCGCGGGGCCGCCTCGACCGCGACTCGATGCCCGACCACAGCGAGGTCCGGGAGTTCACACGAGAGATGGGCGAGTACCTCCCCGACCACGACGTGCTGAAGGAGGTCGAAGACTCCCGCGTGACGATGCTCGCCGAGGATGAGAACACGTGGGTCCCGAAACTGGAGAAGTCGAGCGAGTTCTGGGAGCGGGACGCGCTCGTGGAGTATTGAGGCGACGGACCGGAACCTATCACAGCAGTGTGATGTGGCTGAACATGTTAGGCAGCGGGTTAAATTGTATCCAGCACAAACAGTAAAACGCGCTTTCAGGACCAACCCTGTCTCAGTTTCTCTCCGTTCCAAAAGTGGAATGCATTCCACCTTCGGTATGCTTATCCGGCGGGAATCCCTACTGCAGCGCATGGCTGAATCAACGGGACAGGGCGTCGGTCGGGACGAGCTGGCGACGCTGAAACTGCTCGCCCTCGACGGTGCGCTCGATGAGTCGACGAAAGTGTCCTGTGCCGATCTCGCCGAACGGCTGGACGCCTCGAACCAGACCGCCTCGCGGCGGCTCCAGCGGCTCGAAGACGCCGGACTGCTGGCCCGGGACATCGTCAGCGACGGGCAGGAGGTGGAGCTGACTGGCGACGGTGAGCGCCGCCTCCAGTCCGAATACGCTGACTACCGACGGATCTTCGAATCCGACGCCAGCGTCGACCTGACCGGGGTCGTTACCTCGGGGATGGGCGAGGGTCGCCACTACATCACGCTCCCGGGCTACATGGAACAGTTCATCGAACGGCTTGGGTACGAGCCTTTTGCAGGCACTCTCAATCTCGAACTCACGGCCGAGAGTGTTCGCAAGCGAGCGCGGATGAGCGCCATCGAGCCCGTCACCATCGAGGGCTGGGAGGACGACGAGCGGACGTACGGTCCCGCGTACTGCTACCCCGCCTCGATAGAAGGGAGCGACAGCGAGTACGAGCCGGCCCACGTCATCGCCCCCGAGCGGACCCACCACGGCGAGGAGCAACTCGAAGTAATCGCGCCCGAGAAGCTCCGCGAGGTACTGGAACTGGCCGACGGTGACGAGGTGATCGTGCATGTCTCGGAGTGAGGAAACCGCCGTTGACGCCGACAGCGTGGCCGACGCCGTCGCCGCCTTCGCCCGCGGCGAGCCGGTGCTGATCCACGACGCCGCCGACCGCGAAGGTGAGACCGACCTCGTCTACCCGGCCGGGGCCGTCAGCCCCGATGCCGTCGCCCGGATGCGCAACGACGCCGGGGGCCTCGTTTGCGTCGCGCTCTCGGACCGCGTTGCCGAGGCGCTAGAGCTCCCCTTCATGCAGGAGGTCCTCAGCCACCCGACGGCGGCCGACCACGACCTCGCCTACGACGAGCGCTCCTCGTTCTCGCTGACGGTGAATCACCGCGATACCTTTACCGGCATCACCGACGACGACCGCTCGCTGACGATTCAGGAACTGGCCGCCGTCGCGGCGGACCCAGACCCGGACGCGTTCAGCGATGCCTTCCGGTCACCGGGCCACGTTCACCTTCTCCGGGCGGCCCCGGACGGCCTCGCTGACCGCGAAGGCCATACCGAACTTGCGCTCGCGCTCGCGGCCGCAGCCGACCAGCCCGAAGCCGCTGTCGTCTGTGAGATGCTGGACGATGAGACGGGAGCAGCGCTCCCCCCGGCAGCGGCACGGGCCTACGCCGAGCGCGAGGGCCTCGTGTACGTCGAAGGTGCCAGCCTGCTAGAGCGGTTCGACTGATACTGGTGGCTGTAGCTGAGACAGAGTAGTCGCCACTCCGTGCCGCAGAATTATTGAGAGAGCAACGTCCGACAGTGTGGGAAGAAGACAGCCAGTGTTTATTTCCAGCAATCACGGGACTGGACCAGTTTGCGAGTCAGAGGGGAGTATCCGCCGCCGCTGCAAGTTGTCTGAGACCGCTGGCGACGAGGTACAGCGTCGCTCCAGTGAACAAAGCGATACCCACGGCCCGAGAGAGCCCGGGCACCGGTGATTCGACGACACCGGAGAGATTTCGCGTGATGACCTCGGTCTGAATCAGGAGCAGGCCCAGCGGAAGCAACAGGACAGCGACGCTGCGGTGGAGCGACCGCTTCAGGAAGGACATGTGCGGTGCGGACGGCCAGATTCCACTAAAGCGTTTGTGCTCGCCGGGGCAGTGCTCCGTACTGGCCGTACGAGACAACGCGACCCTGACCCGCGGGGGTATCGTCAACACTCTTAACCACGGGAATCAATGGGGTAGATATGACACACGACGAGACAGCAGGAGGCACCACCCGCGGGCACCGCGACTGTCAGCTCACCGGAGGGGTCGTGCGATGAGCGACCGCCCGGAGATGTTCGAGGGGACCGACCGGATCTGGATGGACGGCGAGTTCGTCGACTTCGAAGACGCACAGACGCACGTTCTCACACACGCGCTGCACTACGGGACCGGCGTTTTCGAGGGCGTTCGCTGTTACGACACTGAACAAGGACCGGCCATCTTCCGCTGGGAGGAACATCTGGACCGCCTGTACAAGTCCGCGAAACCCTACGACCTCGACATCGAGTTCAGCAAAGACGAACTCACCGAGGCGACGACGGAACTCATCGAGACGGAAGGGTTCGAGTCGTGTTACATCCGCCCCATCGTCTACTACGGCTTCGACTCGCTCGGCGTGAGCCCGAAAGACTGCCCGACGAAGACCACTATCGCAGCGTGGCCGTGGGGCGCGTATCTGGGCGAGGAAGCGCTGGAAGAGGGCGTCGACGTGATGGTGTCGTCCTGGCGTAAGCACGCCTCCAGCCAGATTCCGACCAACATCAAGACCACGGGGCTGTACGTCAACAGCATGCTCGCCGGCGAGGAGGCCCGCCGGAACGGCTACACCGAGGCCATCGTCCTGAACAAGGAGGGCAACGTCGCCGAGGGGCCGGGCGAGAACATCTTCATGGTCCGGGACGGCGAAATCTACACGCCCGGGCTAGCCGAGAGCATCCTCGAAGGCATCACCCGCAACACCGCGATCACGCTCGCCGAAGAGATGGGCTACACCGTCCACGAGGAAGCGACTATCTCTCGCGGTGAGCTGTACACCGCCGACGAACTGTTCTTTACCGGTACCGCGGCTGAGGTCACGCCCATTCGGAGCGTCGACGACAACGAGATCGGCGAGGGGACGAAGGGGCCAGTCACTGACGAGCTTCAGTCGGCCTTCTTCGACGTGATCGAGAGCGGCGACCGCGAAGAGTGGTTCCACTACGTCTGAGAGCGCACTGAGCGGCGCTATTAGTCGTCCGCGAGGTCGTCCTCGTCGGCGACCGGAATCGGCGTCGCGTTACTACGGTCCGTGTCGCCGAATCCGGCGCTAAGGATGCGCGTCAGCGCTTCTTCGACGCGTTCATCGATTTCCTCGTAGCGGTGCGGTTCGACCTCGACGACGTAGCCGGTCGTGATGTTCGGCGCCGTCGGCAGGAAGAGTACCTCACGGCCGTCGTCGGTGGTCTGTCCCGTTTTGAACGCCGTCATCCGCATCCCGTCCCACACTTCGAGTTTCACCGGCGCCTGAAGGTCTTCGGTTCCCCCGACAGCCGTTTCGACCGCCATCTTCGAGGCGTTGTACACCACCCGGAGGCCCGGCACGTGGTTCATCGCGTCGTCGATTGCGCGTTCGACGATATCGCCGAAGGCTGTCCGCATCAGATAGCCGATGGAGAACACGATGAGGATGAAGATAATCAGCGTCGTAAACACCCGGGCAAGTTCAACAGACGAGGTACCCGAGGGGAGTCCGAGCGCCGCTAGCAGTTCGCCGTCAATCGCCGGGATAACCGCCGCCGACGCAAGGATTGAGTAGAGATAGAGGATAACGTAAATCGTCACCAGAAGGGGCAACAGGATGATGAGGCCGCTCGCGAAATCGCGCTTCCACGACGTTGAGGAGGCCATACAGATACGTATCGGGCGCGGGATATGAGCCCTTTCCTTTGCTGTGTCCCATCACTGACACAGTCGCTGCCGAGGGAAAGGGGAGATTCCCGCCGGACTACCACTCGGCGACGCTGCCGTCGTCGTGTCGCCAGACGGGGTTGTGCCAGTCGACCTCTTGCTGGGACTGCTCCCGGAGGAACGCCTCGTCAATCTCGATTCCGAGGCCGGGGTCCGTGGGCACGGTGACGAACCCGTCCTCGTAGTCGAACACGGACGGGTCGGCGAGGTAGTCCAGCACGTCGGTCGTCTCGTTGTAGTGGATGTCGATGCTCTGTTCCTGAATGAGCGCGTTGGGCGAGCAGGCGTCGACCTGAACACACGACGCCAAGGCGACCGGGCCGAGCGGGCAGTGGGGGGCCATCGCCACGTCGTAGGCCTCGGCCATCGACGCGATCTTGTACACCTCGGTGATGCCGCCGGCGTGAGAGAGGTCCGGCTGTATCACGTCGACGGCCCCGTCCTCGAACACTTCCTTGTAGTCCCACCGCGAGTACATCCGTTCGCCGGTCGCAATCGGAATCTCGGTGTGGGCCGCAAGCGCCGGCAGCGCGTCGTTGTGTTCGGGCAACACCGGTTCCTCGATGAACATCGGCTCATAGGGCTCCAGCGCGGACGCGAGCCGCTTGCCCATCGGCTTCGTGACGCGACCGTGGAAGTCGACGCCGATGTCGACCTCGGGACCGACGGCCTCCCTGACCTCCCGGAGTCGCGTCGCGGCGGCCTCGACCGTGGCCGGGTTGTCGACGCGCTCGATTTCGGGCGTTGCGTTCATCTTCAGCGCCGTGAACCCGGCGTCGACCTGCTCCTGAGCGGCGCTGGCTACGTCGGAGGGCTCGTCGCCGCCGATCCACTGGTACACCCGAATCCGGTCCCGGGCCTGGCCGCCCAGAAGCTGGTGGACCGGCGCACCGAGTTGCTTCCCTTTGATATCCCACAGCGCCTGGTCGATGCCGGCGATGGCGGACATCAGGACCGGGCCGCCGCGGTAGAAGCCGCCGCGGTACATCGCCTGCCAGTGGTCCTGGATGTTCTCCGGGTTCTCTCCGATGAGATAGCTGTCGAGCAGTTCCTCGACGGCCGCACGCACGGTGTGTGCTCGACCCTCGACGACGGGTTCGCCCCAGCCGACGGTTCCATCGGCCGTCTCTAGCCGAAGGAAGAGCCAGCGCGGCGGGACCTCGAACAGTTCGTAGTCGACGGTGCGGTTCCCGGCCGCGTCGTCCGCTGTCATGCCAGTGGTCCCCTCGCTGTAGTACACGAAGCAGTCCCGCTGGGAGCACTACGCGGCGCGTCGAGCCGCGCTCCGTCGGTCTGTGGAGTCATGTGAGACACACATAGGAGACGTGTATATAGTCGTTGTGTGATTCCAGAACCTACCGCTCGCGGTGTCGCTCCCACGTACGGACGAGCCCGGCAAGCGTCTCGTTGACCGGGACCCGCTCGGTCGCAGTCTCGGCGACATAGCCGTTGATGGCATCTATTTCGGTTTGCTGACCGGCCGAGATATCCTGATACATCGACGAATGGTTGGCGGCGGTGTCGTCGACCACACGCTCGACGAGCGACACCGCACGCTCGTCGGGGAGGTCGATGCCCTGCTCCCGGGCGACAGCGGCCGTCTCGCGGGCCGCGTCCGCGGCGATGGCGTCGGCCGGCGAGTCGGCTAGCGCGCCGTTCTCCACGCGGGCGAGCGCCGTCACGGCGTTGATGCCGGCGTTGACCGCGAGTTTCTCCCAGAGGCGGGTCGGCATGTCCGCTGCGACGGTCGTCTCGATACCGGCCGCGCGGAAGGCAGCCCCGACGCTGTCAGCGACCGCAGACTGACCGCCGTTGCGCTCTCCCAGTACGACCTCGCCGCGGCCGGTGAACGCCACAGTGCCCGGTTCTCGAAGGCGTGCCCCATAGGAGCATGTCCCCGCCAGCACCGAACAATCGAGTACAGCGGCTAACTGCGATTCGTTGCCCATCCCGTTCTGTAGCGAAAGACAGGCATCAAGCGTACAGTCGGCAAGGTCCGCTGCAACGGTAGCGGTGTCGTATGCCTTGACCGTCACCAGCGCGAGGTCGGCACGTTCCGGCATCGCCGTCTGTGCGTTCGGGTGGACCCGAAACTCCTCGGCTCCGACGACCGAAAGGCCACGCTCAGTGACCTGACTCACGTGTGGCTCGCGACCGACAAGCGTCACGTCGTGTTCACGAGCGAGCAGGCCACCGACGAGGCTGCCGAGGCTCCCGGCCCCGACGACGACGATATCCATACCGACGGGCAGGGACGGCCCAGACAAAAACCCATCACCGACGTGCCGGAATCAGCACGCACTTGACCGCGAGCGACGAACGAGCGGCCATGAGCGACTCCGACGACGCCGAGGCGGTAGTTCGGGCCATCGACGAGATCGGTATCGACCGGCTGACCGAGACAATCGTCACGGCGTGGGAGGGCATCGGTGGCGGCGTCGAACCGGGTCCGACCTGGCCACAGGACGAGACCACACAGCGGTTCGAGCTATCCGACCCGGACGAACCGGTCGGGCTGGACCTGCTCGCGGCCGTGCTGGACGCGTCACCACGAACACCGGCAGAAGCATTCGTCCATCTCGGGTTGGGGCGACGGGACAACCCCGGTGCGGAACGGTTCGCTGTCGAGACGATTGCGGGCCACACCACTGTTTCGGCAACGGACACCCACACGACCGGAACAGTGCCGGTCACGGCAGAAACGTTCGATGCGCTGGCACAAGTCTACGGGGGGACACTGGTGTACGTGGCCATCTACGACGACGACGGACGCGCGATTCTCGAACGGGACTGGACGACGCTGCGGTTCTCGCTTCCGGCGTCAGCCGTCGAGACAGTGCAGGAAGCCGTCGGGGCGGTCGACGCCGAGCGGTTCGAACGGGCGTAAACGGCCTGTCACGCGGGCGTCGCCTCAGTCCTCCTGCCAGTAGTAGATGTCCTCCTTGGGCGCGTTGCAGGACGGACATTCGTCGGGAATATCCTCGATCTTGCCCATCTCACCGCATTCCCAGCAGCGCCACATCAGTTCGGCCTCGCCCGCGGCCCCGGCGCTGAGATGCTCGCTCGACATGGACTCAATGCCGTCCTCGACCGTGACGTAGAAGCCGTGTTCGTCGAACCCGCGGATGGTCCCGAGTGCGTCCCCGTCCTCGTCGTACACCGTCTGGCCGAACGAATACTCCTCGCTTTCGATGTTCGTGGTCATGTCAGCCATACGTAGGAACAGTCGTCCCGAGATGTGTTAAATGCTATCGTGAAACAGGACATACATGATTGATGAACCGAACCGAGGGAGAGCGAACCTGCCGGTCACCGGATGATACGCCCGCGTCGCTACTGCGAGAACAGGCTGTTGTGGACGGGTGCGAAATTGCTCTCCTGACTATCCTCGACAACGGAGTCGGTGACGGCGTTACCGTCGACGCCCGCGTCAAGGAAGTCCGCGAGCGGCGGCCCAACGTTGTCTGGTTCGACGAGGAACGCGTCGTGGCCGTGGTCGGAGTCGATGACGTGGTGGGCGACGTTCGCGTCGGCCGCCCGGAGCGAGTCGGCTAGCGCCTCCGCCTGCTGGGTGGTGAAGTGCCAGTCGGCGGTAAAGGACATCACCAGCGCGTCGCCGTCGAAGGCCGCCAGCGCGTCCGCATCGGACTCGAACCCGGCGGCGAGGTCGTAGTTGTCCATCGCCCGCGTCAGGTAGAGGTAGCTGTTGGCGTCGAAGCGCTCGGTGAACTTCTCGGCGTTGTAGTCGAGATACGACTCCACGTCGCGGTACGGGAAGAACGCGCCCGCGGCGTCGGTGGGGAACGTGCGGACGGCGTCCCGACCGGCGGCGCGGCGGCCGAAGCGGCGCTCCATCGACGCCTTCGAGAGGTACATCACGTGGCCCAGTTGGCGGGCCAGCGCGAGGCCGTCGCTTGGCGGCTCGTCGTCCTCGCCGTAGTAGTGGCCCTGCTTCCAGTTCGGGTCGGTCGTGATGGCCCGGCGGGCGATGGCGTCGAGCGAGAGGCACTGCGTGTCCAGTCGCGCGGCCGCGGCGATGGGAACGATGCGGTCGACGTGGTCCGGGTGGCGTTTGGCCCACTCGATGACGTTCATGCCACCGACGCTGCCGCCGACGACGGCGTGGAGGTGGGGAATCCCGAGTTCGTCAAGCAGGGCGCGCTGGGCCTCGGTCCAGTCCGTGACGGTGACCGGCGGGAAGTCCGTGCCGTAGGGCTCGCCCGTCTCCGGGTTCTCGCTTTTCGGTCCCGTCGACCCGTAGCACGAGCCCGGTACGTTTGCACAGACGACGTAGTACTCCGTGGTGTCGATGGCTTTGCCCGGCCCAACGATATCGTCCCACCAGGCGCGGGCCTGATCGGCGCTGTCGACTCGGTCGCGGCCGGCGACGTGGGCGCTGCCGGTCAGCGCGTGACAGACCAGCACCGCGTTGTCGCCGTCAAACTCCCCGTAGGCTTCGTAGGTGATTTCCAGCTCCGGAATCGTTTCCCCGCAGTCAAACTCGAACTCGCCAAGCGAGACAGTGTTGTGTTCGACGTTCATGTGACTCGTTCGATGGCCTCGTCGATATCTGCGATGATGTCTTCTGGGTCCTCAATACCGACGCTGAACCGGAGGAGGTCCGGCGTGACGCCGCTGGCACGCTGTTCCGCCTCGCTGAGCTGGGCGTGGGTAGTCGAAGCCGGGTGGATGACCAGCGTCTTGGCATCGCCGATGTTCGCAAGGAACTGAGCGAGGTCCGTCTCCTCGCAGAACCGTCGACCGGCATCGTAGCCGGCTTCCAGCCCGAACGTGACGATGCCGCCGAACCCACCGGAGAGGTACTGCTGTGCCAGGTCGTGGGTCTCGTGGCTCTCCAGCCCGGGATAGGTAACCCAGGCAACTTCGGGGTGGTCTTCGAGGTGCCGGGCGACAGCCATCGCATTCTCGCAGTGGCGTTCCATCCGCAGAGAGAGGGTTTCCGCGCCTTGGAGGGTCGCCCAGGCGTCGAACGGCTTCTGGCCGTCGCCGAGCGACCGGAGCGCGCGCTGGCGGGCGGCGACAGAGAAGGCTCGGTCGCCAAAGGCTTCGGAGAAGTTCTTCCCGAAGGCCTCGTTCTCGCCACCCAGTTCCGGGAACTTCTCGGGGTACTCGTCCCAGGGGAACGAGCCGCCGTCGACGAGGACGCCGCCGACGGTCGTCCCGGAGCCGTGAATCCACTTCGTCGTCGACTCCCAGAGGAGGTCCACGCCGTGATCGAGCGGGTTGCACAGAGCCGGCGTCCCGAACGTGTTGTCGACGAAGACGGGCACACCGTGGTCGTGGGCTACCTCGGCGATTTCCTCCATCGGTGGGACGACCAGCGACGGGTTGCCGATAGTCTCGAAGTGGACGTAGGCCGTGTCCTCGTCGATGGCCTCAGCGTAGGCGTCCGGGTCGAGCGTGTCGACGAATCGCGTCTCGATGCCCCGGCGGCTGGCGGTGTTGGAGTAATACGAGTGGGTGCCACCATAGATAGAGGAGGCCGTCACGATGTTGTCGCCGTTGGCTGCGAGGACGAACGTCCCGGCGTCGAGTGCAGCCATCCCTGACCCCGTTGCGACGGCGTCGACGGCGTTTTCGAGGGAGGCGATGCGGTTTTCGAGCATCCGGACGGTGGGATTGTCGAACCGCGAGTAGACGTTGCCGTCGTCATTCAGGGCGTACCGGTCGGCCGCGGTGTCGGCGTCCTCAAAGACGTACGACGAGGTCTGATAGATGGGCGGCGCGCGTGCCCCTGTGGCCGGGTCCGGCTCCTCCTGGCCGGCGTGGACACAGCGCGTCCCGAATCCGTAGTCGTCGGTCATGTGCAGTATGCATATATCTCTAGCTATCTATAACTCATAGTTACGGCAATTCTCTCTTATTGTGAATGGGTGTCATGGAATCGGGCCGCCCGCCAGCGAAACCGAGGGAGAGGGTATTTGTCGGTGGCTGTCTACACGCCGGTATGGACCACGACACTGCCGGACGAACCAGCCGACAGATTCTCGACGCCGTCGGCAGTGCCGTCATCGCTGACGACCACTTCCTCGAAACCGTCATGACCGGGATTCTCGCCCGGGGGCACGTCCTGCTCGAAGACGTGCCGGGCACGGGGAAGACGCTCACTGCCCAGTCGTTCGCGACGGCGCTTGACCTCTCCTTCAAACGGGTGCAGTTCACGCCGGACCTGCTCCCGTCCGACATCACCGGCTCGAACGTATTCAACGAGGCCACCGGCGAGTTCGACTTCCAGCCCGGCCCCGTCTTCGCCAACGTCGTGCTGGCCGACGAAATCAACCGTGCACCGCCCAAGACGCAAGCCGCGCTGCTCGAAGCGATGGGCGAGAAGCAGGTAACCGTCGACGGCGTGACCCACGACCTGCCCGAGCCGTTCTTTGTTATCGCCACGCAGAACCCCGTCGAACAGGAGGGGACCTTCGGCCTGCCCGAGGCCCAGCGGGACCGCTTCATCGTCAAGACCTCGATGGGGTATCCCGACTTCGGCGGCGAACGCGAACTCATCGACCGGCGGGCCGACCGGACCGCACAGGCACCAAGCGTCACCAGCGTCATCGACGGCGAGCGGCTGCCGGCGCTCCAGCGGACTGTCGAATCGGTCACCGTCGACGGCACGCTCCGGGACTACGTCGTCGAACTCGGCCGCGCCACCCGCGAGGACGACCGCGTGGATGTCGGCGTCTCCCCACGTGGGATTCAGCGGCTGTTCGAGGCGACCCGCGCCGCCGCGGTCCTCGACGGCCGCGACTACGCCGTCCCAGACGACGTGAAAACTGTTGTCGAGGAGGCGTTCGCCCACCGACTCGTCCTGACCGCCGACGCGGGCGTCCGCGGCGTCGACCCGGCAACCGTCGTCGACGACGTGCTGGACCGCGTCGAAGTGCCGGCCGTCAGTCCCTAACTGCTCAGGTTCGCTCGGTCTCGCGCTGTCGCTCCCGCTCCTGTTCTCGGACCGCCGCGCTGTCTTCAATATCTTCCAGCGTCTCCGTTTCGAGCAGTCGTTCCAGTTTCCGCTCGAACTGTTCGTCGGTCAGTTTCCCGTCGGCGTACCGGCGGCGCAGTCGTTCCAGCGGTGTTTCGTCGTCAGCATCGCTTGACAGCGCTGGCTCGACTTCATCAGCATCTGCTGCCTCCTCGTCCGTATCGCCGTACAGCAACTCCGTCAGCGGGACGACCACCACGTAGCCGACGAGCAGCGCCGCGAGCCACCACTCCTGACCCGTCACGAGGGCAACGAGCCAGAACCCGGTGACTGCCAGAGAGGCGAGTTCCGTCGCGTTGTCTCTGGCCCGTCGCAGCGGGGACCGGTCGGTCATACTGCAGACTTGTCACCACACCACAATGTATTGTTCGGTGCGGTCCTACCGTATCGCGGCCACCAGTGCCAGCACGGCGACGAGACAGACCACGAGGCCGGCTACGGCGACCGATGGCTCAACAGCAATAGAGCCACGGGCGACACCGGACAGCCCCGCCGTCGCCGCCGCGCCGACGCCGCCCACCGCGACGGTCCCGCCGGTGTGGACGAGTTCTGTTCGGCGCGTCGCGGCCCCGCTCCCGACCTCGTGTCCCAGCGTCGTCCCGAAGGACCCGGCGTCCCAGACGACAACGGCACCGACCAGGCCCGCAAGCACCAGCCACGTCGGCGTCGAAAGCGTCGCAGCGAAGGCGCTCGCACCGAACAGGCCGGCCGCGGCGAGCGTGACGCCGGCCGTCCGCTCTCGCAGATAATTCGTCGCCAGCGCCACCGACAGCTGTCCAGCGACACTGATGAGCGAAAACAGCGCCACGACGGCCAGCGCCAGTGTGACGGTCTCGGGGCCGTATACGTCCAGTATTGGAACGAAGAACTGTTCGACGGCCGCCGCGGCCGGCGTCGCCCGGAGCGCCGTTTCGATGGCATCGACTGCCGGCCCCGCGACCGCCACCACGGCGAGCGTGATGACGCCGCCGCCAACGTACGGCGCGAGGACGGTCCCCACGCGGTCGGCCGAACTCTGGACCGTCCGCCGGAGGAACCAGACAGCCACCGAGACGACTGTCCCACTGAGGAACAGCCACCAGAGGAGGCCACGAAGGCCCGGCGCTACCGTGACGGCGACAATGAAGTCGTACAGCCCAGCCGGGAGCAGTCCGGCCAGTGATGCCTGACCGAGGCCCAGTTCGAACAGCCCGGCGACCGGCGCGACCAGCAGGGCGAGCCGGCCCGTCCATCGAAACGTTCGCTCAACGACGGCGACAGCCCTGTCGACATCGGGCGCGTCGCTCGTTTCCGGGACGAGTTCGGAAAGCGGCAAGGCGTCGAGTCCGCGGGCCAGCGCCGCGGCGGCAAGGGCGAGCAACAGACTGAAAATGGCGATATGCGTTCGGCCGGGGACCGGGTCGAAAATCGGTTCCAGTACCCGAGTGAGGGCCTCGCCGGTCAGTTGCTGGACGCCCGGCGTTCCGGCGTTGGACTGCAAGAAATCGACAGCCCCCCGCGTGAACAGTACGAGGGCAACAGCGAACGGAACAGCGGTTGTCCGCACGACGACGCCACCGTAGGTCCCAACCCGCTCGGTGTCGACGACGCCGCGGGTGGCCGCGGTCGCGCCGAAGACGGCGGTCAGACAGCCAAGGACGACGATGACTTGCGACAGCAACGTGACGACCGCCGGTCGGACGCCAGCTTGGGAAGTGACGGGGAACAGTTCGGCACCGAGCGAGACGACCGTGCCGCCAGTGGCGAGGGAAAGCCCGACGGCAACTGGTAGCGCAAGGACGCTGGCCAGAACAGTTCCAACCGCCTGCCAGCGGTCCCAGCCGCTCAGCCACAGCGACAGTGCCAGCAAAACACCGGTGGCCACACCGACGAGCGCGGCCCGGTCGGCGGAAACGGTTCCCAGCAGTCCTGCGACCAGCAGCGCCGTCACGCCGATGACGGTGGCGAGGCTGGTCCAGGGCATCCGGGTCGGAAGCGAGATTGTGTCGTCCATTGTTACACGCTGAACAGGTCGGCGAGCGAGGCGCGGAGTGCCACGTCGATTGGGCTGTCGAGGTCCCAGTCGATGACGGTCGCGCCGGACAGTTCGGCCCGCTGGAGCCGGGCGGTGCGCTCGGTACTCGCGACAGCCGCGCCGAGGGAGTCCCCGCGGGCCAGCGACGGGCTGACGAGCGTCGTCGGGTACTCACGGACCGAAAGCGACGACACCAGCGAGACAGGCCAGTCGCCGGCGGCCGGGGAGAACACGACCACCTGCGCGGTCGGCGGGAGCCGAGCGAGCACCGCGAGCAGGGCCGGGTCCTCGATGGTCCCACCGTCGGCCGTCGTCGCCCTCGTAGCTTCGCCTCCGGGCTGCTCTGGTTGGTCGTCCTCGGACACATCAGCGTCACCGGCCGAATCGGCGTCTGACTGCCGAGCCGCGGCGCGGCCCACGCTGTCGAATATCTGTCTCGCGTGGGCGGCCGCGTGACCGCCAGAGGCGTCGACCCACGCCAGCCCGTCGGGGCCGAGTCCGCCGGGGACATCCTCGGAGGCCAAGCCGACAGCACAGACACTCGCGACGACGCTAGTTCGGGAGAGCGCGTCGAACAGGCGCTCGGCCGCGTAGGCAGACAGCTCCGCTCCTGTCGGGAATCCCGGCTCTGGCGTCACGCGGGCCGGCGGGCGAGCGTCGACAACCAGCACCGTCCTGACGGCCTGTTCCTCCCGATAGTCGATGGTGGTCAGCTCGTCGGTCTTTGCGTACCGCCGCCAGTCGATGCGGTTGACCGGGTCGCCGGGCTGGTAGCTCCGCGTCGAGTGGAACTCGAGCCCGCTCCCACCGGTGTCGGTCGGGAGCGTTCCCGCCCGCGGGAGCGTGGCGTCGGCCATCGGCACTTCGGAGACGGTGTTCGAGCAGGTCAGCGTCCCGTCGCCGGCCACGGGCAGGTCGACAGTTACCTCGTCGCTGGCCGACAGCGTCCGCACCCGCACCGCGGCGGCGTCGAACGTGTAGGTTCCGCGCTTTGCCATCACGGCATAGGACAGCGTCGCGCTCTCGTCGGGCCGCAGCGAGGTACAGAGCCGCGGTGACCCCTCGACGACTGGCAGTTCCTCGGGCACGCCGTCGATGACCCGCACGTCGGTCAGCGAACTGCTGCCGGTGTTCGTGAGGGTGAGTTCGACCGCGACCGGCTCGCCCGGCGTGGGCTGGGCGTCAGAAACGGACCGTGTTGCTTGCAAATCGGTTCCCGCCGGCATCCGCGAGAGCGCGCCGTAGGCGACGTAAATGAGCGGGATTGCGGTCGCCGCGAGCAACAGCGGCTCGGCGGTCAAAAGCGAGACGCTAACGAGAAACAGCGCGGCTGCGAGGCCGCCGCTCCAGCGCCGCACACGGCGGTGCATCGTCAGCGCTCACCTCCCGACACCTGTGCGATAGCGTCGACCGTCCGGCGGATGCGGCGGCGGCGCTCGCTCTCCGGGTCGAGCCACAGGCGGAGCCGGGCCAGCAGCGACTGTGGCTCCGTCGGGGACAGCATCGCCGCCGCGACGGCGTCGTCGGTCCACGTCCCCGCACGAACTGCCTGCTGTGCGGACGCCTGTGAGACACCAGCTCCGATAGCATAGGCTGTCGTCGCTGCCGCGGTGAGTCGCTCGGTAACCGTGTCCATCGCCGCGTCGTCGCCAGCGACGGCGTCGTCGATAGCCGCGTCGATGTCGGCAGCGAACAGCCGACTCTCCGTCGCTGTCACGTCTTCCGGCAGGCTGTCGACGGCCACGTCGAAGGCGGTCGGTGAGCCACCGCCCAGAAGCCCACCGAGCCAGCCGGCAAGGACCGCACAGAGTCCGACGGTCAGACTGCCAGCGAGGAGGATGGTTGTCGGGGCAACACTCCCGAGCACGGCGACAAGCGACTCCCCGGCGGCCGTCGGCGCGAAAACGAGAGAGGCCGCGACCCCGGTCGCCAGCAGCCCCACAGTTCCGAAAACGACCGTTCGCAGGCGCATCAGGGCCGCCCCTCCGTCGCGTCGTCAGTGTCGTCGGTCGCGCTGGACTGTTGCCCGGCGGCCGTCTCGATGTGCCGTATCGCGTCCTCGACGGCCGCCACGTGCTCCTGTGGGTCTCGCTGGCCGTACTCGACCGCCCGGAACGCGTCCCGGACCGTCCGTACCGCGGCCGGCGGGAGGCCGTCCCGTTCGATGGCGTGGGTCGCGATTTCGCCGGGTGTCCGCGTCCAGTACCGCCGGAGGGAAACGTGGGTCAGGAAGCGCGTCCACGCCTCGCGGATGGTGACGCGAGCCGCGGGCGTTCCGTTGTCCCCGTTTGATTCAGTCGTAGAGACAGCTGCCACCGCATCGCTGGCTGCGTCTTCGGCCGCTGCAAAGCGTTCAGAAATCCACGCTCGCAACGCGTCGAGCAACGCTGCCGGCGACCGGTGGCCGGTGAACAGATCACGGAGCGCCGCGGCAGTGAGTTCAAGTCGCGTTCGGAAGCGACCCAGCAGGTCATCGGCCACCACCGCAACGCCGACGAGCGCCCCGACAGCGAGTTCGCGTGCGGCCCGAACCCAGCCCCATAGCGTCCCCGGCGTGACGTTCCGCCGTCGAGCGCCGACGACCGTCCCGGCGAGGAGAACACCCAGACTCAGCACGACGCCCGCGGCGTTGACGAGTAGGCCACCGACCGTCGTCGTGGCCGTCTGGCCGTATTTCGAAACTGAAATTTTGGCACTCGCCGCGAGCGGCATCCCGACCGTCGCCTGACCGGCCGCGCCGGTCCGTGCTGTCGGCTCCCCGCCGACGGTAACGGTGGCGTTCGTGACCGGGTCCCCGTCCATCGTCGCGTTCACCGTCTGGCCAGCGACGGGGAGGGCCAGCGGAAGCGACGGCGACGTTGCTACGGAAAGCCGTGCAAGCACCACAGTCGTGTTCCCGCTGACAGCGTCGCGCTCGACGGCAACAGAGACGTTTCCGGGCTTGGTCGGGAGCGCGACGGTTGCGCGGCCCTGCCGGTCCGTCGTCGCCACCTGCTCACCGTCAAGCAGCACATCACCGTCCCGCACTGGCACGCCGTCGACAGTCGCGGTAACGGTCACCTCGCTACCAGTGACCTGTTCGCCGGTGATGCTCACCGACGCAGTCGTGTTCAGTTCATAGCTCGCGTTCGTCGACTGCTGGGCCTGTGGGCCAGTAATAGCGAAGGAACGAGCGCTGTCACGCGGGACCGACGGAGCGATGAGTGGGTCCGCATCGCTGGCTACATCGACAGTAATCGTCAGTTCGGCTTCGTAGGGGACCGTCCCGGAAACGGTGCCGGCCGGCCCCGTCGTTCCGACCGGCTCACCGTTGAACGAGACCGTCGCGCCTTCGACCGGTGCGCCGTCGCGGGTTACCGTTGCGGCCACCGCCGCGCCCGGCGTCGCCGTCCGATTGAGTTCGACGATGAACTCACCGGACTGCGAGACCGTCTGTCCGTCGCCCGAGTCGCCAGTTCCGTCGCTGTCACCGGTCCCGTCTGCACCGGTCTCAGTGCCCTCAGTTTCGTCACCGCCAGACTCCTGTCCACCTCCGTCGGTCGGGGTCTCGGTCTGTGGCTCGCCCGCCGGCGTCCCGACGGCGAACTCCTCGTCGGGGCTTCCGGACTCCGCGGCGCTGTAGTCCTGACTGCTGTTTTGCATCGCCTGCTGTTCGGACGCAAGGCGCTCCTGTCCCGGCGTTGGGTCAAACTTCACCCAGCCGACGCCCTCGAAGTACACCTCGACCCACGCGTGGGCGTTCATCCCGCGAACAGTGTACTGGTTCTGGCCGGTCCGCTCGCCAGTCGAGTAGCCGACGACGTAGCGCGCCGGGATGTCCTGACTCCGCAGCATCACCACCATCGACGTGGCGAAGTACTCGCAGTACCCCTTGTCCATCTGGAAGATGAACTCCGAGGCCACGTCGTCCTCAGGCGGCTGGCTGACGTTCAGCGAGTAGTTCTTGTTCGCCTCTAGCCACTGCTCGATGGTCGCCGCGGTCTGATAGGGCGAGTCGCTGTCTTCGGTCAGCCGGTCGGTGAACGGGCCCACCTGCGCCGAGGTTGACGCCGGCACGCCCGTGTAGCGTGATTCGATGTCCGCAGGGTAGTCGCGGCCACTCGTTCGTAGCACCTCTGGGTCGTCGGGGGGTGTCACGCTGGTCGCGCTGTAGGTCGTTCCGGCAGGGAGCGGTCGCTCGGACGTGACCGCGCCGTACTCGGTGACCATCACGTCGTCCCGGGACACCGATTTCGGCCGCCAGACGGTCGGCAGCGACGTGGCGGACTTGGCCAGTTGCACCTCGTAATCGACCGTCGAGTCGGCCATCCCGTCGACCGCCATCGGTCCCTGATAGGCCTGCGGGTCCGCTTGCCCGTCCCAGCCCGTGCCGGTGTAGGTTTCATATGCGCCAGTCCGCCAGTACGCCGGTTCCGAACTCGTGACGGTGAAATGCGGCTCCGTGTCCTGTGACTGATACGGGCTGTCGCCGCTGTCGCCACTATCGAGCGAGCCGCCAACATCAGTCTGGCTGCCCGGGTTCAGCGCGCCGAGTTGGCCGCCGCTGCCGCCGGTCGAGGTGCCCCCAGCCTCCCCGAAGGGGTTCTCCTGCGGGAGCGGAATAAGAGACTCCATCGGGCTCTGTGTCCCACCGGGTGCCAGAATCGGGAGCGTCGCCGTCGCCAACACCACGGCAACGACACACACGGCAGTGAGGAGGACACGGAGGTAGTCCCGGTCTGCCGATACATCGTCGAACGGCGAGTCGTCGGAGCCCACGTCGGATTGTCGTACTGTCCCGTCGCTGTCGGCATAAATCTGCTGTCAACGGTGGGGATAGTGAGCGCGGGTGTCGCGTTCTGTCGTCTGGAGTACCACGTCGCCAACAAATTGGCACCCCAGAGATTCACTAGTCGGCGTCAGTCGGCCCGGACAGTTCAGGTATTGACGGGTACGTATGGTTCAGACCGCTATTATAAGCGGTTATTGCGAACGGCCGGGCAGCCATACTTGAATGACTGCTGACACAAATGGAGCTAGTACTGGGTCGCGACAGTCGGACTGGGGCGCGTCACGACGGTCCGTTCTGTCGAGTATCGGTGCCGTAGCGGGCATCGGACTGTTCAGCGGAACCGGGCAGGCACAGACGGGCGCTGGACTATCGGGGACAGGGGCAGTGTACGTCGTCACGACGGGAGCCGGCCAGTCGAACGGGAACGGCAACGGTACGGAGTATCTGGTGCTTGACGGCAGCGGCAGCGTCGCGTTCTCGACCGGCGGTACTGCCGATGAGGCGTTCCAGTATGCCTTCGACAACGTGCCGGACAGCGGCGGGGCCGTTATCGCGAGCGCCGATACTTTCCGATTTGGCGAGCCGGCGACGATGGGCGACAACACCACACTGACCGGACAGCAGGGAACCCGGTTCGTTGCGTCACAGACGGGAACGGGCAAGGACCCCGCACCGTCCGAGTCCCAGTCGAACCCGCTGCCGGCCGGCCACGACCTCGTTCGCGTGCGCGGTGACAACGTCGCCGTCACCGACATCGAGCTCGACGCCAACGGGACACAGCTGAACAACCAAGCCATTCAGGCCGATCAGTGCGACGGCGTCTACATCGCTCGCAACCACACAGTGAACGGTTTCCAGATGGCGCTGTCGTTCACGCGGTGTACCGGCGTGACGGTCGAGCACAACGAGGTCGTCAATCCGAACTGGTACGGTATCACCAGCCGGGCCGCACCGACCGGCAGCGACCGCGACCTCCGGCAGTCCAGCGATGTGGTCATCGCCGGGAACCGCGTCGTCGGCGTGAAGTTCAATAACATCGCGCCGTACAACGTCGCGAACTTCGCCGTCATCGGTAACGTCACCGTCGATGGCGGCCACAGCCTCATCGCCTGCTCGCCGGCCCAGCGCGGAACCATTGTCGGGAACGTCTGTCAGGACCTGACGGAGTTCGCACCCGACCCTGGCGGCGAGGCGGGCATCGAAATCGAGTACAAGGAGACCCACCTCCGGGACGAGGTAGCCGGGACCCCCAAAGCCCGGTCGTCCGACATCACTATTTCGGGTAATCAGGTCGACAGCTGTCCGGTTGGCATCCTTGCGCGAACGGTCCCAGCGGATGCGGACAACACCGACGCACGGAGTGCAGAGCGACCGTACAGTTTCACCATCACGGGCAACACGGTCAGCAACGCCTCAGCGGCCGGCATCCGACTCCGGTCGGGCAACGCGGGCGTGGTCGCGACGAATACGGTCCGGAACGCCGGGACTGCGGTCGACATCGACGAGGAGTTCACCGCGGACATTGAGCAAGGGCTGAACGTGACCCGGTGACGGCGGTTCGAGAGGGGGTTGTAAGATATAAACCGCCGGCACGCAAACGACACAGCAATGACCGACGACGAGGAGACGGTCCAGTGCTGGCTGGTCGAACGCTCCAGTTACGGCGACGAGCGCATGGTGACGCTCATCTACGCGCCCCCAGAGGGCGACCGCCACCTGACCAAGCAGCTCTCGCCGAATCTGCTCAGACGGAAACGGATTACGGCAGCGACGGATGTCGAGGTCGACAAGCTCGAACCCGTAACCGACGAGGAGACGCGGGAGCGCTACGCCACGGAGGCCCAACGGATGGCCGAGCGCCACGACCCCGACGCCGAAGTGTAAGCGAGCGCTTCGACAGCTAGGGACCGTCTATCGAGTTTTTTGATTGATAACTGGAACACGAAAGACTATACACGCGGCCGTCACAAACCCGCCGTATGGCAGCGATAGAACTGGATGGCGTCACCAAGCAGTTCGGGAGTCTCACCGCGCTGCAAGGGGTCGACCTCACCGTCGAGGAGGGCGAAATCTTCGGCTTCCTCGGCCCGAACGGGGCCGGGAAGTCGACGACGATTAACATCCTCCTTGATTTCGTCCGCGCGACCGACGGGTCGGCGACGGTACTCGGCCACGACATCCACGAAGAACCGAAGCGAATTCGTGCCCGCACTGGAGTCCTCCCCGAAGGCTACGACGTGTACGACCGGCTCACCGGCCGCCAGCACCTCTCATTTGTGATCGAATCGAAAGATGCCGACGAAGACCCCGACGAACTGGCCGAGCGGGTCGGCATCGCCGATGCCATCGACCGCAAGGCTGGCGGCTACTCCAAGGGGATGCAACAGCGTCTCGTGCTGGCGATGGCACTCGTCGGCGAGCCCGACCTTCTTATCCTCGACGAGCCGACGACCGGGCTGGACCCGAACGGGGCCCGGCTGATGCGGGAACTCATCCGCGAGGAGAACGAGCGCGGCGCGACCGTCTTCTTCTCCAGTCACATCCTCGGTCAGGTCGAGGCCGTCTGTGACACAGTTGGAATCCTCCAGAACGGTCGCCTTATTGCGAAAGACAGCGTTGCCGGGCTGCGCGAGGCCGCCGCCGGGGACACCGTCCTCCGCGTGACGCTGGCCGACGGCGACGGCACCGACGCCGCGGTCGCGGCTATCGAAGGGCTCGACGAGGTCTCGACGGTGACCGCGGATGGAACGACGCTCACTATCGGCTGTGACAGCGACGCGAAGATGGCCGTCCTCAACGCTGTCGAGGAAAGCGGGAGCGAGGTCGCCAACTTCGAGACCGAGGAGGCCTCGCTGGATGAGGTGTTCGCCGCCTACACCGAACAGCAAGAACAGGACCGGCCGGAGGCCGACGTATGAGCGCCGAGCAAAACCCCGTCAAACGCGTCCTCGGAGACATCGATACGAGCATCAAGAACTCCGAGTTCGCCGACTGGTACCCCATCTCCAAAAAGGAGTTCCGTGACACGGTCCGCTCGCCGTGGATCTGGGTACTCTCGTTTATTTTCATCGTGCTGTTCGCGCTACCGGCGGTGCTGGGCCTGTATTTCAACATCGGCCAGCAGTTCGCCGAAGCCGGGGCGTCGCTGACGACAGACGCGTACGTCCGCTTTGCGCTGCCGATTGCGGCACCGCTGCTCCCAGCTGTGGCAATCGTCATCGGCTACGCGGCGATTGCCCGGGAGAGCGAGCGCGGTTCCCTGAAGATACTGCTGTCGCTCCCGTACACGCGCGGTGAACTGCTCGCCGGCAAGTTCGTCGGCCGGAGCGCCATCACGCTCATCCCGGTGACAGTCGGACTCCTGACGACCCTGCTAGTGATACTCCCGTCGGAGATCGAGATCGCGTGGGAGTCGTTCCTGCTGTTCGCGCTCGCCACGATGGCGTACGGCGTCGTGTTCACGGCGTTCGCGATCGGCCTCTCGGCGGCGCTGAAGACCGCGCGCCGGGCGATGGCAGCGTCGCTCGGGATTTACGTCTATCTGCAGGTGTTCTGGTCGAACCTCGGGGCAGGCCTCGGAAACCTGCTATCGGACCACGCGAACATTGGCCAGGTGACTCAGCTCCACGTCGAACTGTTCGTTTCACTCCTGAGCCCCATCGCGGCGTACCGCACGCTCGTCCAGGAGGTCTTGCAGGGGACGCCGATCCGCTCCCGGCTCCTCCTGACGTCGAACCCGCAGGTGACGTGTGAGGAAATGCTAGGTGGGACACTCGAAATAACACAGACCGGTGCCGAGTGTGCCAACGCCGCCTTGCCGCCCCAGTACAGCACTGTCGCGGTTATCGGCTACCTCCTGCTGTGGCTGGTCGTCCCGCTGGTCGCCGGCTACTACGTCTTCGAGAACAAGGACCTGTAACGGTCGTCGCTGTCGGCGGTCTCGTTCCGGCGACGTTTTTGCAACCATAACGAACGGCGATAGCAACAGTCCGACGGGTACCAAACCGGTCGCCTGCCGTCGGCGACCGGACGCGTGTTGGTTCACAACGGCTCCGACAGGAAGTACCATAGCGTCACAACGGATTCGTCACTCGGAAAACTCGACACCAGTGATTTCGAACCGAGCGCCCCCGTCTTCACTGTCGGTGACGTGGATCTCCCAGCCGTGGACCTCGGCGATCTGTCTGGCGATCCGGAGCCCGAAGCCGGTCCCGTCCTCGGCAGTCGAGTAACCTGCCTCGAACACCTTCTCGCCCTTGTCGATGGGAATACCCGGGCCGTCGTCGGACACGTAGAACCCTGTTCTGTCGTCGAGGAGCCCGACCGAAACGGTTACACCTGGGCCGCCGTGTTCGATCGCATTCCCGAAGAGGTTCTCGAACAGGCCAGACAGTCGGTCGCTGTCGGCCTCGACGATCCACTCACGGTTCTCGTCGGCCGCATACCGTAGCTCTGCGGCTTCGTCGCCGTCCGCGACGATTGTCCAGGCGGCGTCGGACATCTCCCGGAGATCGACGGGCTCTGTCACTCCGATATCGACTCCCTCTCGGGCCAGCCTGAGGACGTCGTCGGCGATGTCGTTCATCCGCTGGAGCGCATTATCGAGGGAGTCCAGATGCGCACTGTCACACTCCTCGTGAGCGAGCATCAGTCGGCTGCGAGCCACCTGTAGCGGATTTTGAAGGTCGTGAGAGACAACACGAATGAACTCTTCGAGGCGCTCGTTTTGTCGGGCCAACTCCCGTTTTTGCTCGGTCAGGTCCGTGATGTCTCGAAAGGCCCACAGTCGGCCAAACCGCGTCCCGTCTTCAGCGACGACGGGTGCCGTATAGCGGTCAAAGACGCGACCGTCGGCGAGTTCGAGTTCGTCTCTGGCGGTCGTCTCGGGGTCTTCATACAGTGCCTCGACATCCACGCGAAACGCCTCTGGTTCGGCGACCTGTTCCATTGCCCACTCCAAGGCGATTTCCTCGTCGCCACGTTCGACAATGTCCCGTGGGATATCCCACATGTCGACGAACCGCTCGTTGTAAGAGACGATGGTATCGTCTTCATCGACGACGAGTATCCCGTCGATCACTGCCTCTTGCTGTGCTTTGAGAATCGACCGCTGTCTGGCGATTTCCATCTCGTGTTTCCGCTGTTCAGTCACTTCGCGGGTGACACCGACCACGCCCTCAACCGTCCCGTCGATCACAAGCGGCGTGAGCCGGTACTCCAGCACCTCGTATCCATGCCCGGGGAACTCGCCGCTCACCTCCCCATGGAGTTCGTCGCGTTCACCGTCGATTAGGTCCTGATACGGGTCTCCCTCGTACTCGCTCCGGATCTTCGGCAGGAGGCTACTCGATTCCCCCTCCAGTTCGTCTCTTGTCGTTCCGTAGAACGAGGCTAGATACTGGTTGACGAGGTCGAACCGCCCCTCTGTGTCATAGATGCAGGCCGATTCCGGCATCGTGTTTACCATCCGCTTGTATCGCTCCAGTTTGCGCTCTCGCTCCCGGAGGTCGGTCATATCCGTAATGAACCCCTCAAGTATGTCCGGTTCGTCCGCTGGCCCCGGAACTCGGTGTCCGTGTTCCCACATCCACTTCTTGGTGCCGTCGGCAGTGATAATCCGATAGGTCACCTCGAACTCACCCTGGGCCGCGAGCGCGTCTTGGACCGTCTCCCAAATCCGGTCGCAGTCCTCCGGATGGAGCACGTCGTCGGCCCAGGCTGTCTCCCCAGTTTCAAAGTCTGCAGCCGTGTAGCCGGTGAGAGATTCGATCTCGCCCTCAACGGTTTCCATCTGCCAGCCTGGTGTGTTGAGACGGCGATAGGCCATCCCCGGAAGGCTGCTGATGAGCGACTCCAATCGCCGGGTTCGCTCGTCAAGCTCTCGCCGGGACCTGCTCGCATCGACGGCGTTGCAAATCCGGTTCGCGAGCAGTTTGTACTGCTCGGTGCCTGACCCCTTCTGGAGGTAGTCGGTCACGCCAGCAGAGATCGCGTCGCTCGCGATTTCTTCGGAGCCTTTCCCGGTATAGAGGATGAATGGGAGGTCACCGTGGCCCTCACGAACGGCTTCGAGGAACTCGATTCCGTTCTGGTCTGGCATGTCGTAGTCCGAGACGATACAGTCGAAGCGCTCGACGGAGAGCCGCTCCATCGCCGCATCGACACTTGTCGCGGTCTCGACACACAATCGGCCGTCCTCGTGTTCGAGCACCGTCGCCGTCACGTCCACGAGGTCCGGATTGTCGTCGACGTGAAGAACGCGGACTGTCTCAGCGGCGAAGTCCATAGTCTTCGAAATACTATAACAATACGCGAACAAAATAGATAGGGTCAACAACGGACCGGACACGAGACGGATGATAGCGTGACTGATTGGTCCAAGCGTACGTCCGAAGCTATCGCTAGGCCGACAGCGGCTCACTCGGGACCGTTCGACCCGCCTCTCACAGCACACCAGCGTCGTCCAGTAGTTCTTCGAACTCGTCCTCGGTGAGCGTCTCGACGTCGTGTGCGGCTGCGTCGTCCTGTTTTCGCTGGCCGGGGTTGTCACCGAGCACCAGGTAGTCAGTGTTGCCGGAGACGCTGCTCGTCGCTGACCCATCGTTGCGCTCGACCAATTCCTGCGCCTCGCCGCGGGTGTAGCCGTCGAGTGACCCAGTGAAAACGAACGTTTGCCCATCCAGCGCGTCACCATCCGTCTCCTCGGCGGCCTGTGGCTCGACGTGGTCGAGCAAGCGGTCGATGACAGCGCGGTTCCCCTCACCCTCGAAGAACTCTACGATAGAGCGGGCGACGGTCTGACCAACGTCAGGCACGGCCTCGAAGGCGTCGGTGTCGCCCTCGTCGGCAGCGTCGAGTATCGCCTCGAACGTGCCGAACTCCTGTGCGAGGTTTCGGGCCGTGACAGTCCCGACTTCGGGGATACCCAGCGCGACGAGGAAATCCGCAAGTGGCGGCTCCCGAGCGCTGTCCATCCCATCAACGAGGTTCCGGGCGCTGGTCTCGCCCCAGCCCTCCAGACCGGTGAGGTCCTCGACGGTGAGGTCGTACAGGTCCGCGGGGTCCGAGACAAGACCGGCGTCGAGGAGTTGCTGGACGGCCTTCTCGCCGACGCCTTCGATATCCAGTGCGTCGCGGCTGGCGTAGTGCTCGACGCTGCGCTCGCGTTGGGCGGGGCAGGTGAGGCCACCGGTGCAGAACGCCATCGGGCCGTCGTGTTCGACGGGGCTGTCACAGGCCGGACAGGTCTCCGGGAACTCGAAATGGCCGTCGCCGTCGTCGTCGAGCACTTCGACGACATCCGGGATGACGTCGCCGGCCCGCTTGATGCGGACGCGGTCGCCCACGTCGACGCCGAGGTCGGCGATGAGCGAGGGGTTATGCAGCGAGGCACGGGAGACGGTGACGCCGCCGACCTCGACGGGGTCCATGAGCGCGACCGGGGTGAGCCGTCCGGTCCGGCCGACCTGCACGACGATGTCCCGCACCGTCGTCTCCTCCTTGCGGGCCGGAAACTTGTAGGCGAAGGCCCACCGTGGGGCGCGGGCGGTCGACCCGAGGTCGTCGCAGGCGTCCATGTCGTCGACCTTGATGACGACGCCGTCGATTTCGTAATCGAGGTCGTCGCGGGCCTGCTGCTGCTCGTTTCGGTAGTCGATGGCGGCGTCGATGTCGTCAACGACGGCAGTCCGGTCACAGACCCGGAGTCCCCACTCGGGGAACCGCTCGTGCAGCTCGCTGTGGCTCTCGAAGTCGACCGAGGCGTCGAGGACGCCGAAGAAGAATATCGACAGCGGGCGCTCTGCGGTCACCGACGGGTCGAGCTGGCGGAGCGTCCCGGCGGCGGCGTTGCGGGGGTTCGCAAAGGGGTCCTCGCCGCGCTCGACGCGCTCGCGGTTGAACGTCGTGAAAGCGTCCCGTGGGATGTACACCTCGCCCCGGACAGCCAGGAAGTCGGGGTAGTCACCGCGGAGTCGCTGTGGGACGCTGGAGATGGTCCGGACGTTCTCGGTCACGTCCTCGCCGACCTCGCCGTCGCCACGCGTCGCGGCTCGCTGGTAGACGCCGTCCTCGTAGACAATCTCGACAGAGAGGCCGTCGAACTTTGGTTCGCAGAAGTACTGCACGTCGCCGTCGAGGCCATTGCGGACTCGGCTGTCGAACTCCCGTACGTCCGCTTCCTCGCCGCCCTGATCGATAGAGCCCATCCGGGCGACGTGTTCGACATCGGGGAGCTCGTCCAGTGGCTCGCCGCCGACGCGCTGGGTCGGACTGCCGTCAGTGTCAAGATTGAACGCCGATTCAAGTCTCTGAAGCCGGGAGAACAGCGCGTCGTAAGCCCGGTCACCGATAACTGGGTCGTTCTCGACGTAGTACCGGTAGTCGTGATAGCGGAGCGCCTCGCGCAACTGGTCGGCTTGCTCGCGGGCGGTCTCGGCGTCGACATCCTCAACGGACTCGAAGTCAGTCCGCGGGTCTGAAATATAGGGGTTCCCGGCGACATCCTCGGCAGTGGTCATACTGAAGGAGTGTTACGTCTCGCGTACAAAAACGGCTCTGCTCCGTATCTCAGAGCCGGCAAAAGGCACTTCGTGTCGAGCGGGGACACGTATTGTGGCAGACCGACAGACCGGCCAGAACCATCGAAACAACACTCCAGAGACAGACTTAGCAGTTGAACTACTCGGAGAGGCTGAAAAAAGCGGCAGAAAAGAGTGTAAGGGCCATAGAAACTGTAGTTATCGGCCGATACTGGAACTGGGAGCCTTGATGACAAGTTCCCCGTCGCTTCGGACAGTGACCGAGTGACCGGCATATTCAAACGAGATACTGACAGGTGTCGAGCGGCCTGATGAGTCAACGAGCGAATCGAGCGCCTCAGGGTCGATAGTCTCGTACAGCGGTGCGAAGTCAGTCTGTTCTCGGCCGGTCATGGCGGAGATGTACTCAGTCACTGCCGCGCTCGGCCGCGTCTCGCTCCAGTCGAACTGTTTTCTGGTCACATTCATCGGTGTTGAGGTGTCGCTGTCCCTACTCCGCCTGTTGCTTTTACTCATATGGTTCGTCTATCTATAGCAAAGTAGCAAACAGTAATATAGTCTTCCCAGCATTATCAAACTGTGAAAACACCAACTTGTGGCAGCGAACGCTCCTAAATCGACATGTAGTCCCGTCCTTCGCCGGTTTTCGCCTGAGCTACAGATCGGCCACGTCTTCGATTGCGTCGGTTAGCTCTTTGATACTCTCAACGGTGTGTTCGCCCATGTGTCCGATACGGAAACTCTCCTCGCTGATATCGCCGTAGCCGCTGGAGAACACCATGTCGTACTCCTCGGAGACGGCTTCGACCGTCTCGGCAACGTTGATGTCCTGCGTGTTCTCGATGCAGGTCACCGTCTGGGACTCGTAGCCTTCCTCGGGATAGAGGTCGAAGTGCTCGCGGGCCCACTCGCGCGTGTACTCGGCCATCTCCTGATGGCGCTGGTCACGGGCGTCGTGGGTCTCATCAAGCATATGCTTCATCTGCTTGCGGTAGGCAAGCATGAGCGGAGTCGCCGGCGTGGAGTGGGTCTGGCCCTTCCGGTCGTAGTAGTCCAGACAGCGCTGGAAGCCGCCGTACCACGACGCCGACTCTTTCTCCAGTTCGCGCTCGTAGGCAGCGTCGCTGACGGCACAGACGGCCAGCCCGGGCGGCATGGCGAAGGCCTTCTGCGTGGACGTAAAGATGGCGTCAATGCCGTGGCCTTCAATATCGATCTGGTCGCCGCCGAGGCAGGAAATGGCGTCGACGATGAAGTAGGTGTCCGGGTACTCTGCGACCACGTCGCCGATTTCCTCAATGGGGTTCCGGACGCCGGTCGAGGTCTCGTTCATCACGGCCCCGACGGCGTCATAGTCGCCGGATTCCAGCGCGTCGCGGATATCGTCGGGTTTGACCGCCGTGCCCCAGTCGTATTCGATGCGGTCGACGTCCTTGCCGAGGCGTTCGGCGACGTTGGCCTGCCGCTCGCTGAACGCGCCGGAGGTCGGCACGAGCATGCTGTCCTCGACCAGATTGAGCGTCGTCGACTCCCAGAACTCCGTCCCAGACGCCGTGAGCACGATAACGTCGTTTTCGGTGCCGAGGAACTCCTTCGTGTCCTCGACGATGGTGGTGTAGAGGTCCGTCATCCGGTCCATCCGGTGGCCGAACATCGGCTCGGCCATCGCCTCGATAACGTCCTCGCGCACCTCTGTCGGCCCCGGGAGATACAGCGTCTTGTCCTGATAATCGTCTTTGTATTCGCGTTTTTCGGTCACAGAACCACCTGTAGTAGGTACACTCTCGAATCGGGGGGGCATGGTAGTTTTGATACCGGGCGAAGCGAACCGGCGTGCGGCCTGAGAAGAGCGGACCGCTCACGACGAAAAGGCACAGATGGCGGTTGTACCTTCCACGAAGCATTTATCAGTTGAATAACCACATTCGACCATGTGCCGCCCCACCCCGCTCACAGATGTCCAGCGAGCGGCCGTCGCCGAGAGAGCGGTCGAGCAAGTCGCCGACACGCTGGTCGAGATGCACGCCAACTCGGGTTCGGGTCACCGCAGACCGCTCAGCGACGACGATACCAGCGGACGCCGTACATGACCAGACCGGCGTAAATTGCCGGGCCGAACAGAACTGTGGCACTGGTCGCTACCGCTCCGCTGAACAGATATCCGAGGAACACGTCGAGAAACACCAGCAGGAAGGGAGCGAGTGCGAGTGCCTTCCCGCCGGTTCTGAGCGCCGCGTCGAACGTCGACTGTGTCGCGGCAATTGCCCCGACACCGGCGACGACGAGGAGATACAGTGCAGCGCCCGGGGGCGAGACGAGTGGGAGGGTAAACAGCGCGATACCGGCAAGTACGACACCGACGAGTGTCGGCCCGTTGTCGCTCTGTGCGAGAGCGTTCTGGATACCGTCGACGTCGCCGGCGTTCAGCGCCGCTTCGAGGTCTGACGTGGTCTGACTGCCGCCGGCATCGAGAACTGTCGTCCCGGTTCCGGCGTCGACCGGGCTATCGAAGTCCCGACCACAGTGCATACACCACGTCGCGGTCGCACTGACTTTCTCCGAGCAGTGAGGGCAGCGGGGATCGGCGGTCATACTGTCATGTTCGAGGGCGCACAGTTAGCGGTTACGGGGGGAGAATATACACGTGTCCGCGGTAAACGGGATGTATGGATTGGGTCGCACGGGCCGAGAGCCTCCTGTACGACGGCGAGGTGATCGAAGCGGACGTTCGGCTGGACCGTGGTGGCGTCGTCGTGACGAGCCACCGCGTCCTCGTGTTCACGCCCGACCGTGAGGGGTCGAACTATCGGCAGGTCGACCGCCCCAACGTCGAGGGCGTCGACGTCACCACGAGTGGCGACTGGTCGTTCCTCGAACTCGGCGTGAAGGCGCTGGTCGTCGGTATTGTGCTGGTAGCCGCCGGGATGACCGTAAGCCTCGATAGCCTCGTCGGCAACGTCTCACTGGACAGCGGCGGGGCCGCGAGCGCCGTCGGCATCGGCGGAATGTTGGGAATGCTCCAGACGATGCTGACGTTGATGGCCCAGTTAGACGACCTGATGCGCCTGTTCGGCGGCCTCGCGCTGGCCTTTGCCGCCGTCGTCCTCGGCGTCTACCTCTGGAGCCGCGACCGCCTGCTTGTCGTGCGTGTCGCCGGTGGCGACGATGTCGAGCTGACTGCACCAGACGACGAGAGCGTCGTCGACCGGATCGAAGCCGCCATCGTTCCGGAGGCTCCGCCTGCTGATGCCGGAAGTGCGCCCCAGTCAGCGCCAGACGACCCGCTCCCGTGACGTTCAACCCCGCCGAGTACCAACCCTGCGCTAATGGACGCCGACGAGGTTCGAGAGCGCGCGGGGTCGTTGCCACGGGAGCCCGGCGTGTACCTGTTCGAACAGGGCCGGGACGACAAACGCCGGGTCCTCTACGTCGGGAAGGCCGTCGACCTGCGCGACCGCGTGCGCTCCTACGCCGACCCTCGCAGCGAACGCATCGCCAAGATGGTCGAACGGGCCGAAACCATCGACTTCGCCGTCACCGACACCGAAACACAGGCGCTGTTGCTCGAAGCGAACCTCATCAAGCGACACCGGCCGCCGTACAACGTCCGGCTGAAAGACGATAAATCCTACCCGCTGGTCCAGCTAACTGACCATCCAGTCCCCCGAATCGAGGTGACGCGCGACCCCGCGGACGGCGCGACCGTCTACGGGCCGTTCACCGACAAAGGACGGGTGGAAACAGTGGTGAAGGCCCTGCGGGAAGCGTACGGCCTGCGGGGCTGTTCCGACCACAAGTACAGCAACCGGGACCGGCCCTGTCTCGACTACGAAATGGGCATCTGTACCGCGCCCTGTACCGGCGAAATCGGCGAAGCCGACTACGCCGAGGACGCCGAAGCGGTCACGCGGTACTTCGAGGGTGAAACCGGTGTTCTGGCGGACCCGTTGCGCCGCGAGATGGAGGCCGCTGCACAGAACCAAGAGTTCGAGCGCGCCGCAAACCTCCGGGACAAGCTCGGGGCCGTCGAGGCGCTCCACGGAGAGGGAGATACCGCCGTCAGCGACTCTGGGGGGTATCAGACAACAGACGTGCTCGGGGCTGCCATCGAGGGCGAGCGGGCCATCGTCGCCCGGCTCCACGCCGAGGGCGGCAAGCTCGTCGAACGGGACCGGCATACACTCGAAGCACCGGATGGCGAAGGGACCGCCGGCGTGTACCGGGCGTTCATCCCGCAGTACTACGCCGAGCGAGAGCTCCCCGACCGGATTCTCTGTGCCGAAGCCCCTGCCGACCCGGACATCGAAGCGTGGCTTGAGAGCGAGGGCGTCACGCTCGGCGTGCCCGGGGCCGGTCGGGAGGCGACGTTGGTCGACCTCGCGCTGAAGAATGCCCGCCAGCGCGGTGGGACCGACGAC
The DNA here is from genome assembly GCF_000011085.1 of Haloarcula marismortui ATCC 43049. Classification (NCBI taxonomy): domain Archaea; kingdom Methanobacteriati; phylum Methanobacteriota; class Halobacteria; order Halobacteriales; family Haloarculaceae; genus Haloarcula; species Haloarcula marismortui. The sequence goes on along the minus strand of NC_006396.1, from coordinate 2,700,252 downwards.
GAGAGCGGTCGTCTGGCCGATGCACTGGGAATCGACCACCCGAGCCGTATCGAGGGCTTCGATGTGAGCCACGCCCAAGGACGGTCGGCTGTTGGCTCGAACGTTACGTTCGTCGACGAAACGCCAGAGAAGAGTGATTATCGGCGGAAGAAGCTCACCGAGCAAAACGACGACTACGCGAATATGCGGGAACTCCTCCGCTGGCGGGCTACGCGTGCCGTCGAAGGGCGGGACGACCGACCTGATCCGGATCTGCTACTCATCGACGGCGGCGACGGCCAGCTCGGGGCAGCCCGCGACGCACTCGCCGAGACCGGCTGGGACGTGCCGGCCATCGCGCTCGCGAAGGACGAGGAACTGGTCATCACACCCGACCGCGTGTACGACTGGAACGATGACGCCCCGCAGCTCCACTTGCTCCAGCGGATTCGCGACGAGGCCCACCGCTTTGCCGTCCAGTACCACCAGACACTGCGCGATGAGGTGTCGACGACGCTTGACGACGTGCCCGGTATCGGCCCCGAAACGCGGAAACGACTGCTCCGACGCTTCGGTAGCGTGGACAGCGTCAGAGCGGCCTCCGACGAAGAGCTGACGGCTATCGACGGTATCGGCGAGCAAACCGCGGAGACGATTCGGACTCGGCTACAGTAATTTCGTATAGCAGATAATAGTTTATCACTGCCCAGCGCCCAAATCCACTATTCTGGGGTATAGGCGTCGAAGAAAGCCGCTACGCTACGATTTCAGCGGTCGGATGACGTTACGGTTCGACAACCGAGTTGCGGAGCGTCCCGACGCCGTCGTAAGTTATCTCAATTGTGTCATCGGGCGCAACCGTGCCTGGATTGGCCGGACTGCCGAACGCAACGACATCGCCGGGCCGGAACGTGAACCGCTTCGAGAGGTATGCGACCACCTCATGAGGCCCGAACAGCATCTCGCTGGTGTTGGCAGACTGCCGGCGCTCGTCGTTGATGTCGGTGTACATATCGATATCGGTGGGGTCGACAGCAGTCTCGATCCACGGCCCCAGCGGCCCGGACCCATCGAAGGCCTTTCGGGCGGTTCGGCCCTGCTGGTCCAGCGCATCAACATCGTTCAGTATCGTGTATCCCCTGACCGCGTCGGAAACGTCAGCCGGGTCGATATCGTGACACCGTTCGCCGATGACCGCAGCGAGCTCACCGGCGTAGGTCAGCTCGTCAGTAAACGGCGGGTAGGGGATGTTCTGCTCGTGGGCGAGTAGCGCTGTCGGAGGCTTGATGAAGAAGTCCGGCTCCTCTGGGCGGTCGTAATCCATCTGGTCATTGGTAGCGGCGTAGTTCCGGCCGACGCAGTACAGCGCAGTCGGTTCACACGGCGGGAGCAGTCGTCCATCGCGGCCGACCACGTACTGGCCATCGTCAGCGTGGACGACGCCGTCAACGTATTCGCCGGTGACTGGCCCATCCTCGGTCAGAAGTCGTGCGATTCGCATACTGGATTGTCTGTGTGGCGGTGAAAAAGGCGTGTCGGCTACCGTGCGCCGCTCAACAGCCACCACCGGTTTCAAGTCCTGAAGCACTGTTCTATCGCCGTTCCGGCCGAGTATCGACCCGCGTGCTGTAGCCGGAGTAAATCTAATGTCGCTATATCAAATAGCCCGAGGACTACGGAACTGCCATCAGCATCCAACAACGGAACAGCGGTGACGCCACCGAAGCGATTTTTTCACGCAGCGACCTATTGCCGAACATGGCTGTGACCCGACGGCTACTCATGGCCGTCGTCGGCCTGTTTTCGCTGCTGGTCTATTTTACGGCGGCATACGTCGGGTATCTGCTACTGCTGCCAGTGTGGGACAGCCGCCCGTCGCCGCTAATGGCCGCTCTATTCGTTCTCGGGACAGCGATTGCACTCGGTGTCGTGAACTACTGGGCCGCAACGGCACAGCTCAAGCGATCCCTCAATGCGGTCGAACTCCCGCGGGCGCGTGCACCAGAGGCCTACCATCGTCTCGATGCGCTTGTCGATCAGATGAACGTCGAGACGCCGACGTTGCTACTGGCGGAGCTGCCAGTCCCAAACGCGTTCGCCATCGGTGGCGGCACTGGCACTATCGTCGTCGACAGGCGGCTGTTCCGGCTGTTGTCCGCAGCGGAATTCGAGGGACTTCTGGCACACGAACTCGCGCATCTAGAAACCCGTGACGCACTGGTCCAGACTGTCGCGTACAGTTTCGTCCAGACGCTTGTCGGACTCATCGGCCTCGCGTTGTTCCCCATCGTGGTGCTAACCGGTGGCATCGCCCGTTCGCTCGCATTGCTGCGTGGCGACCCATCGTCGTGGTCGCGCTCCTGGCTTGGTCGGGCACAGCGGTACTCGCTACAGGTCGTTGCCGGTCTCGGCTTCGCCGTGACGCTACTGCTACTCGGCTACTCGAGGCGTCGTGAGTTGGCTGCCGACGACCGCGCAGTCGAGATAACGGGGAATCCCGTTGGGCTTGCCCGGGCCCTTGCAAAGATCGAGCAAGCATCGACGCCGGACCCCGGTCTCTTGCGACAGGTATACGTTCACAGTGAAGCGGATAACGAGCTTTCGCGCCTCCTGTCGACGCATCCACCGATAGACGAGCGAATGCAGCGGCTACAGGACAGAGCGCAGTATGGTAATTTCACGAAATCAAGCGAGCGGCCGAGCAGCCGTCGGTAGCTGCGTCGCTGAGCGGCGGCCGGGAGCGACATGGTATATTCAAACCAGCCATTTTATGGCCATATATGTGCATTCAGAGAGCATATAGGATAAATATAGTTGAGAAAGCGATTGTTTTCACGGCAGGTGCTGCTCGCAGCATGTCGGTTTTGGCGGCCTGTATGGCCGACAAGAGTCTCGTTCGGTGCGCAAGATAGGTCCGCAGACTGTGGACTTATCGCGGCGCTGGACCGAAGATGAGCCTGTGTCGCCGGATAGTGTTGCTTCCGAAGAGAGTCCGGTCGTGAGAGAGACTCTATATACGCATTGAGATCGACATAGTTGTCCTAGAAACCGCTATGTTCGGCACGGATCATACGCTCACATATGCAAGCGAGCATCCCGGAGCGAGCGACCGAGGCGGCAAAGAGCCACGCATACGGATGTCCACTGTGTAACTGTGGTGCGGACAGTGAAGACGATATTTACTGCCATCTGCTGGTTTCACACCGGAAGAGCGCAGTTGTTGGCGCGCTGCTCGAAAGAGTGGGCAACGAGTAGGCCCGTGTTTAATCCCGGGAACGGCGATGGTGTCGCCGAGTAGTGCCAAATGGCAAATTATAGGAATGGTAACTCAGATTTCACTATCATATTTGTCTTCTTGATATTATATTTTCGAGATCGAAGTCGAGTGCTCAATAGTGTCGGTAGATGAGGTTTTTGACCGATTTCGGGCGAACTAGGCGGGCTACAGCGCGTTGACTATGATTCGCTGGTCGGTGTGTTTTACTCGATAAACTTAATATCGCTATATTAAATCACGGGGGATTTCCTCACCAGCGACGACCGCTCCAGCAGTACGACTGTAAACAGCAGACCGATAACACACATACACATGTTATACTATGGGATAGATTTATATACCAAAAGCAGTCAGGTAACCGATCAATCATAGTGTCACGATAACAGAATTCGATCGTCACGGGAAACACAGTAAGGCCGAGAGAACAGTATCTCCGCGTCACAGACATCGCAAAGCAGTCACGAACGATGGGACAGATCTGCCAACACACAGATTCTGTGTTGTTTGCTGTTTTGACAGCGGTAGCTATTTTACAGAGGTTCGATTGCGAGTCCGTTATAACTCAGCTATCAGATCCGAGTTGGACCGGTGACGCTGGTTACACTGGCGACGGTGCGTGTTATTCAGCATTGCCGCCGTGACACACCGACATCAGCCGGTCGTTCCATACCGTCAAACGACGCGGCACAGCGAAGCATGGGAAACGCGTAAGTATTGGGAATGAGATGAATTAAACGTATGACGCAGACGTATGAGAACTATATCGACGGTGAGTGGACCGGGAGCGGAGAGACACAGGAGGTCACAAACCCAGCAGACGAGACTGACGTCGTCAGCACGGTTCCGGTGGCTTCGGCGGCGGACGCGGACGAAGCGGTTGCAGCCGCGGCAGCAGCGACAGACGAATGGGGCGAAATGCCCGGTCCGGAGCGCGGTGCAATCCTGCGTGAGACCGGTGAAATCCTGAAATCTCGGAAAGACGAGCTTGCAGAGACGCTGACCCGCGAAGAGGGGAAGCCGCTCGGCGAAGCCGAGGGCGAGGTACAGCGTGCGATTGATATCTTCTATTACTACGCGGAGAAGGCCCGTGACTTCGGCGGCACCGTCAAACAGCCCAGCGGCGGCCGTGCCGGGCTGCAGACGAAAAAAGAGCCGATGGGCGTTGCGGCGCTCATCACGCCGTGGAACTACCCCATCGCGATTCCAGCCTGGAAGATCGCACCGGCACTTGCGGTCGGCAACACTGTCGTCATCAAGCCCGCGATGCAGGCACCGACCGTCGGCGCGATGATCGTCGAGGCGCTGGACGAGGCCGGGATTCCGGACGGCGCTATCAATCTGGTCTGTGGCCCCGGGAGCGAGGTCGGCGAGCAGCTGACCACCCACGACGATGTCGACGTGGTGTCGTTCACGGGCAGTGCTTCGGTCGGCGAGCACGTCTACGAACAGGCGACGAGCAACGGAAAGCGCGCACAGGCGGAGATGGGCGGGAAGAACCCGACCGTCGTCATGCCGAGCGCCGATGTGGACAAAGCGGCTGACATCGTCGGAGCCGGCGCCTTCGGCGGGACGGGCCAGGCCTGTACAGCGACCTCCCGGGCTATCGTCCATGAGGACGTGTACGACGAGTTCCTCGACGCCATTGTCGACTACGCCGAGTCCCTCGAAATCGGGGACGGGCTTGACCGGGCCGGCATGGGTCCCCACGTCAGCGAAGACGAGCTCGCGGGGAGCCTAGAGTACATCGATGTCGCACAGTCGGAGGGAGCGACCCTCGAAACGGGCGGCGAGGAACTCACCAGTGGGGAGTACGACGGCGGGAACTTCATCTCGCCGGCCGTCTTCTCCGACGTTGAGCCGGATATGCGCATCGCACAAGAAGAGGTGTTCGGGCCGGTGCTCGCCGTCATGTCCGTCTCCGACTTCGATGAGGGTGTCGAGGTTGCAAACGACATCGACTACGGCCTCTCGGCCAGCATCGTAACCGACCGAATCAAGGAGGAAAACGAATTCATCGAGCGGTCCGAGTCCGGCGTGGTCAAAGTCAACGAGAAGACGACCGGACTGGAACTGCACGTTCCCTTCGGCGGCCTCAAGCGCTCCTCGACGAACACCTACCGCGAGCAGGGTGACGCCGGTCTGGAGTTCTTCAGCTACATCAAGACGGTGTACCGCAACAGCTAATCGAGGCGGCCACCGCCGCTAACGTGAAGTGGTTTTTTGTTACAGACTTTCTATATGATACTAATCGCTACCTCCTGTTTCTTGTCAACCGCCAGAGCGTGCAAAGTCATGCTCGTAGCCCAGCCGACCAACGATGGTGGAACGGTTCTAGCACCGGCGCTGTCTGTCCCATACAGACGCTCCACTCTCGTTAGTAGCGCCCCGGTAGTCGGGGGGATTCGCTGCCGCTACTGCCATAGCTGGACCCGCCTGAGTGTGGCGAGAAACGAGACCGCTATTCGGTTGGGCACAGCGCCGTTTCGTCGTCGGCAGTCATAGCGTCCGTTCTTTCCATAGTGAACACAACAAGTGGAACGGAGTTTCAAATCGGTCCCTGTCAAACGAACCGCGGTGCTCCGCTCACGGATGGTCGTTCATAATGATGGAACACACTCCATAACGGTTGTACTGTCGTTATTCTCGATACCAAGACCGGAGTTCGTGGACGAAGACAGACCACAGGCGGCCCGTAAAACGGTATTTTCCACTCGAATTATCGACTAACCGGTATCGAAGACCTGTGGCTGAGACTAGTATCTTGTTCTACCATACTGAACAGTTGTACCGTTTTTCGGGAAACACTTACTTAAGATATGAACTATCATTCGCTACACTGGAACGGTGGGCTGATGTGGGCGTGCCAACACAAAAGATAATATCCAGCCAATTGACGACAGTGGTATGAACGTTGACGCGCTCACGGGAGGATTCGACCGCCGAGACTGGCAGGAACAGACAGCGACCGACAACCCAGTTCGGTTTGCGATGATCGGCGTCGGCTGGTGGACCACCGAACAGGCGATGCCCGCCGTCGACGCAGGGGACCTCTGTGAAACGACTGTGCTGGTCAGCAGCGACCGGGAGAAAGCGGCGGACGTGGCAGCTGATTCGGAGACAGTCGAACACGCGATTACGTACGAGGAGTTCCACGACGGCGCCGCAAGCGACGCGTACGACGCCGTCTACATCGTCACCCCGAACGCGCTCCACCTCCCGTACGTCGAGACGGCGGCAGAACTGGACAAGGCGATCCTCTGTGAGAAGCCGATGGAGGCCACTATCGAGCGCGCCGAGCGAATGGTCGAGGTCTGTGACGAGCACGACGCGACGCTGATGATCGCCTACCGAATGCACACCGAGCCAGCCGTCCGGCGAGCGAAGGACCTCATCGACGAGGGGTACATCGGCGAACCGCTGTTCGTCCACGGCAACATGACCGAACCCATTCTTGAACTCGTTCCCGACCCTGACCAGTGGCGGCTGGACGGGGAACTGTCCGGAGGGTGTGCCGTCATGGATATCGGTATCTATCCGCTGAACACGAGCCGATTCCTGCTTGATGCCGACCCCGTTGCAGTCCGGGGGACCGTTGCCTCTGTGCAAGAGGAGTTCGCCGATGTGCCAGACGAACACGGCGCGTTCCAGCTAGATTTCCCCGGCCACGTGTACGCGGTGTGTACCGCCAGCCAGAACGCACATCTTGACAGCCACATCTCCGTACTCGGGACAGAGGGCAAGGTCCGCGTCGAACCGGCCTTCTACCCCTGGGACGACCGCGCGCTCCAGTTGTCTCACGAGGGGACGACGGTCGAGATCGACTTCGAACAGATCGACCAGATGGAAGAGGAGTTCGAGTACTTCGCCCACTGCCTGCTGACCGACACTGAGCCCTACGCCGACGGCGAACACGGCCTCGTCGATATCAACACGATCAAGTCCGTCTACGAAGCATCCGAGACGGAGTCGACAGTCAGACTCGATTGAAACCGGTGCGAGATTTTTTGACCCGGCCAGGTATAGTTCGGCACATGGTTCAGTCAACGTGGGACGACTGGTTCGTCCGCGACGAGATCGAAGCAACAGACCCCGGCGACGGCGTCGTGATCTGGTATCTCGGCTGTAACGGCTTCGTCCTCCGCTCGCAGTCGACGACGCTGTACATCGACCCCTACTTCGGGACTGGCGACCCGCCGAACCTCATCCGCATGATTCCGGTGCCGATGGACCCCGCCGACGCGACCCAGTGTGATGCCACGCTCGTCACACACGAACACATTGACCATATGCACCCGCCGTCGTACGGCCCGCTGGTCGAGGACCTCGGGGCGGACCTGTATGCGCCATCGGCATCGTATGACTCCCCGGACTACGACGGTGAGATGCGAGTGCCCGACGAGCAGCGCAATGAAATCGCTGTCGGTGACGAGTTCGCTGTCGGTGATTTCACCGTGCACGTTACTGGGACGAACGACCCTGACGCCATCGAACCGGTGGGGTACGTCATCGAGCACGACGCCGGGACGTTCTTCCACGCCGGCGATAGCCGGCCCGCCGAGGCGTTTTCCGACGTGGGCGAGCAGTTTGACATTGACGTTGGCGCGCTGGCGTTTGGCACTGTTGGCTCCATCTACGAGCCCGAGCCCGACTCCGGTGTCAGAACGAAGTGGTATATGGACGAAAACGAGATCATCGAGGCCGCAAACCAGCTCCAGCTATCCCGGTTGCTCCCCTCCCATCACGATATGTGGCAGGGCGAAGCGGGCGACCCGAAGGTGCTCCACGAACACGCGGTGTCGTTTGACTACCCCCGAGTCATCGAACCGCTGTATATCGGCTGTTCGGTTCGGCTAAGTGAGCCCGGTATTCGCCGTCTTGACGCGCTGGACTGAGTGAGACCGTGGGTCCGGTCCCCGCGGTGTCGGTTGCTCAAGCAGATACCGCGGATTTGTCGCGGGGTAGCTTTAATACCCCCACCACAGTATGTCCGGCAAATGTCGCCAACAATAACGAAGATCGAAAGCCGAGAGTTCGAGTACCCTCTCGAGGACGTGGGGACCGACAAGCACGGCTTCAATCTAGTCTATGCGCCCGGCGAGACAATCACGCGGAAACTATTCGGCGTCCAGATCCACACTGACGAGGGAATTACGGGCGAGTACGTCGGCGGCAACTCGCCGGCAGCCGCCCAGTACAACATCATTGCCCAGTATCTTATTGGCAAGGACCCGCTGAAACGCGAGAAGCACTGGTCCGAATGCAAGCGCGCGCTCCGGAAGTACGACCGGATGGGCATCGGCCCCATCGACATCGCGCTGTGGGACTTCGCCGGCAAGTACTACGACGCGCCGATTCACGAACTACTGGGAACCTACCGCGAGCGGATTCCCACCTACGCGTCGACGTACCACGGCGACGATGCGGGGGGGCTGGACTCGCCTGAGGCCTTCGCCGACTTCGCCGAGGAGTGCCGCGACGAGGGCTTCGGCGGCTTCAAAATCCACGGCTGGGGCGGCGGCGACGACGCCCGGAGCCTCGACCGCGAAGTCGAAGCGGTTCACGCTGTCGGCGAAGCAGTCGGCGACGAGATGGACCTGATGCACGACCCGGCCTGCGAACTGGAGACGTTCGCCGACGCGCTGGAACTGGGCCGGGCGCTCGATGAACAGGATTTCTTCTGGTACGAGGACCCGTTCCGTGACGGCGGTATCTCACAGCACGCCCACAAGAAGCTGGCACAGAAACTCGACACACCGATTCTCCAGACCGAACACATCCGCGGACTGGAAATCAAATCCGATTTCGCCGCAAGCGAGGCGACTGACTTCCTCCGGGCCGACCCCGAGTACGACGCGGGCATCACCGGCGCGATCAAGGTGGCCCGCATGGCCGAGGCGTTCGGGCTCGACGTGGAGTTCCACGCGCCCGGTCCCGCCCAGCGCCACTGCATCGCCGCCTGCCGGAACTCGAACTACTACGAGATGGCGCTGGTCCACCCGGACTGCCAGAACACCCAGCCGCCGGTGTACGAGGGCGGCTACTCCGACCTGATGGATGCGGTCGACAACGACGGGACGGTCAGCGTCCCTGACGGTCCCGGCCTGGGCGTGGAGTACGACTGGGACTACATCGAGGACAACACTACCGGAAGCGTCCACGTCTACGAATAGCTGCGTACGCAGCCGTCATAGAGCGATGTTTTGGATTATTCCGCCGCGTAAGCCCTAACGCCGGCTTCGAGCACTTCGCGGTAACGGTCCACGTCAATGTCGACAGCGACACGGCTGTTTGGCTCGTTGTCGGTCGTGCCGTACTCGTCACAGATGACGGCCCCGTGGCAGGGGCCGCCGGTCGTGTCTACCTCAAGGTAGTACTCCTCAAAAGTGAGCACCGTTTCGTCAATGATGTCGGCGACGACAGCGGCGTCGTGGATGGCCGGCGCGTCGGCCAGTGGGTAGGTTCCGGAGTCGGGCCGGTAGTCGAGCCACTGGGCGACAGTCCCCCGGATGCCATCGGCCGTGCGGAACTCCTCGATGAACTCGGGAGAGACGGTGGCGTGGTTGGTCACATCCAGCCCGACCATCCGCGTGGTGGCGTCCTGCAGGACGCGGCTGGCCGCCGCGGGGTCGTTGTGGAAGTTGGCCTCGGCCATCGGCGTCACGTTCCCGGTCGTCATCGCCGCCCCACCCATGAGATAGATGTCGTCGACGAGGTCGGGTAACCGCGGCTCCTTGGCCAGTGCAATCGCCAGGTTCGGAAGCGGACCGACGGCCGCGATCGTCAGTTCGTCGCCGTACTCGTGGGCGGCTTCGACGATTGCATCGGCCCCGTGGATATCCCGTGTGTTGCCGTCGGCGTCGGGGATGTCGCCGTGGAGCCCGTTCTCGCCGTGAATCCACTCGGCGGTCGTGAGGTCGTCGACGAGCGGGCGACCACAGCCCCGGGACACCGGAACGTCGTAGCCACCGAGGCCCAGTATCGCGTGGGCGTTTCGCGTCGTGTTCTCGATAGTCGTGTTCCCGCAGACAGTCGAGAGACCGACAACATCGATTGCATCGTGACCGAGCGCCATCGCCAGCATGACCGCGTCGTCGCAGCCAGGGTCCGTATCAAAGAAGACTTTGCGTGACATACCTCCGAAATTCCGCCCATCGGGTCTTAAAGGCTGGTACGTACCGGATGTAACACGGACGCACCGCTGTAGACAGACCTGTGGACGATCTGTCGGGCCATCGTCGCTACCACAATCGGTGTGTCGGAATGTGTGGCCGACAGATCAGGTGTGTCCGTCAACGCCGTCTTATACTGGCCAAGCGGTGTGATAGCAGGGGACAGCAAAGAGTCGGTCCATCCCCAGAGTCGAAATCCGAGCCACGGTTCGAAGGGACGAGGCGAAGTTGGTCGTTCGTTACAGACAACAGTCAGTATCCAGAAATAGTGCGTCTATCACAAATTTTAACTATATAGTCATAATACTGTACGGGAAGTGATGGACAGAAATCACATACGACCAGTACTACTCAGCGTACTACTCGTTCTGTCGGTGGTCAGCACCGGCTTCCTTGGAAGTGCCGCTGCTGTACCGAGCGAGCAAAACGAGTTGGTAACGGCGAATAGCCAGACAGCGACACAGACAGCCGCAGCTGGTGGGGCGACCTGTCAGCTTGACAGTAGTTGTCCAGTGCCTGATAATTCGGTCGATCTCAACAACAGTGGGGCCGGGGTCGACGTGTTGATCGACGGGAGTCATCAGGGCTCGACGTTCACGAAGTTCGCAAACCGACTCAGCGAACGCGGGTACGACGTCGACACGAAACGGTCGACGACCGGCGGGCTGACCTCGTGGAACAGTTCGGCCGCGAACGGGCTGTCGGACTACGACGTGGTCGTTATTCCCGTCCCTCAGACGGCCTATAGCGAGGCCGAACAGGATGCGATCGACGAATACGTCAGAAACGGCGGCAGCCTGTTCGTCGTCGGGGATTGGACCTCACCGCTACAGGGTCACGCCGGCAAGCTCAACGACATCACCGACCCGTACGGGCTCCACTTCAACGGCGAGAGCGACAAGTGGCTCCGGAACATTCAGGACCCGACCAACAAGACAGTCGAAGACTACGAGTGGCGAGTTGTGCTCCACAACACGGGCCAACATCCGATAATGAACAACGTGGACACCGTGGAGTACGACGGCGTCAGTCTCAACGTGACCGACACGGACAACGGGACGCAGGCCCCGTTGCTGTACGGTGACAGCGATACCTACGAGTACACTTACTCCACGACAGAGAAGGAGTACCCCCGTGGCGAGCGCATCGTTGGTGCGGCCGCGACGTGGGATATCGGTGACAACGGCCGCGTCGTCGCCTTCGGCAGTCAGAAGTCGCTCACGACGTATCTCACCGACGAGTGGCAGGCCGAACACCAGCAAACCGATACGCGGCCGTTCCTCTTCCGGACGGTGAAGTGGCTGGCCTCGTCGGGCCACGTCGAGCGACCGGACAAGCCGGTCGCCGTCACCGGCGAGCGAGTCAAGGGCGGCGAGACGCCAGCAAACGAGACGATTGTGCTGAAAAACAGCGAAGTCGCCGCCGCCATCGGTACCGAGACGAACGGACCCTTCGGCACGCTGCCGGGCGGTATCTACGACGCCAACGCGTACGGGCTGACGACCGACCAGATCGGTGTCGCCGAGTTCGCGTTCAACAACTTCGGGACGTGGCCCGTCTACGAGTCCTTCGAGCGCCAGAACGCAACCGGGCCAAACGGCGCGGCAGTCGTCACCGCGACTGGCCACGTCAGCACGAATCCGAACGTCTCGATTACGACGACGTACACGCTGCCAGCCAACTCCAGCCACATCTGGATCAACACCACGATGGAAAACGGCGGCGACCAGCGCCTCCCGATCAACGATTCCGAGCGCCTCCAGAGCGGGGCCGCACTGAGTTCCGAGGGGCAGTCGACCTGGCTCCCTGGCTCGGGAACGATCGAAGAGACGCGCTCGCCACCAGTGAGTGCCGACACGCTCGACCAGCCCTGGGCCGCGCTCACCGGTGACCGCGTGAGCTACGGCGTCTGGGGCGGGAACGGCTCATTTACCTCGTACACGGGGTCCACAACCTGGGTTGACCCGTGGCTCGAACACCGCCTCGACCCCGGCGAAACGCGGTCAGCGGAGTTCGCTTTCTTCGTCGGCGAAGATGGGTCAAGTAGCGCGACCAGCGAGTACTACAACAAGCAGCAGGGAACCGAGACAGGGACGGTGACCGGCAGCATCGAGAGTACGGACAACGAGTCCGTCTCACAGGCTACAGTCACCGCCTCAAAGGACGACCGTGCGTTCACCTACACCGTCGGCTCGGAGACCGGAACGTACGAACTCGAACTCCCCGCCGGCGAGTACACGCTAACGGCCGATGCCAGCGGGTTCGCAGCATCAGAGCCCAAGTCCGTCACCGTCAGCGGCGGCGAAACGACAACCGCCGACTTCGACTCGCTAGAAGGACCGGCTCCCGTCAACGTCACCGCAACGATAGACGACGAGGGCGAGGTCAGTCCCGCCGATGCCCGGATTACGGTGCTCGACGGCGGCACCGCGGTCCAGACCGTCTACACCCGGACGACGCCGGCCGGCACGGCCTCGTTCCAGCTTCCGCCCGGTAACTACACCTTGGTGTTCAACCACGGGACGGGCTACATCGCCGAGCCGGTCGAAAAGAACATCTCGGTGACGCCCGGCGAATCGGTCAGCGTCAACGCGACGTTCACCGAGGAACTCGACCCAAGCGAACGCAACTGGGTCGGCATCGACCCCCACGCCCACAGCAGCGTCAGCTTCGACGGCAAGACGCCCATCGACAACTTCGTCGCCATCCAGAAATCGGCGGGCGTCGACGCGGTGTTCATCTCCGACCACAACGCCATCGGCGGCTGGGGCTCGATGGAGTCACAGGCCGCAGAGCGCGACATCATGTTCATCCGGAGCGAGGAGATAACCACCGGCGACCTCGGGCACTTCAACCCCTACCCGATGCACGGCGAGGAGATGGTCGACTCCGACGGGACCCTCGTGGAGTTCATCGAGGAGTCCCGCAGCCGACACAACGCGACGGTGTTCCAAATAAACCATCCGGGTGACCGCTTCGTCAGTCTCGACAGTGCGCCCGGGCAGCACGAGGAGTACCTCCCGATGGTCGACGCCATCGAGGCGTACAACGGTCCGTACGGCGAGTCCGACGCCGCGAGCGTGCAGGGGCTGTTCACCCTCTGGAACAACGGCTACGACATCACCGCGACCGGGGTCAGCGACGACCACTGTTCGCAGTGCTTCCCGGCGAAATACGGGAGCGCCCGCACCCGGGCATACGTCGAGGGGACTGTCACGCCCGAGAAGTGGGCCCAGTCCGTGAAAGACGGGCACACGTACGCGACGTACGGTCCGGCCGTCGAGTTCACCGTCGAGGACAGGATGCCTGGCGAGACCGTGAACACGACCGCCGGGTCGTCCGTAGAGGCGTCCGCAACGGTCCGGAACCTCGACGAACTGGCCTACGCCGAGGTCATTCGGAACGGCACGACCGTTTCGAACGTCACGCTCGACGGCACGAACGACACCATGAGCACCGACGTTGATATCGACGGGAACGCGTGGGTCGCCTTCCGTGTCGTCGACGAAGACGGCGACCGAGCGCTGACTAGCCCAGTCTGGATTTCGGCCGGTCAGCAAGCCGAATCCGGGACTGACGGCAACGGCGAGTCCGGCGGAGCCACGGCGACTGCCGCGCCAGACACCGAGGGCGAGTCAGCAGCAACGGCGGTGGATGACACTGCAACCGCGGAGTCAGAGACGACCGCCGCGTCCGGACCCGGGTTCACCGCCGTCGTCACGCTGCTTGCACTCATCGGTGCAGCGCTGCTCGCAACGCGGCGGAGGACCTGAGCCATGCGGGACACCAGCCAGCGACGGAGTCGGCGTGGGTTCCTTGGAACCCTCGCGCTGGCTGCGGTGACCAGCGCCGGCTGTAGCAGCCTCGGCGGTACACAGAACGGCCAGCCGGGCGATACCGGAGCTGGCGGCTCGGCGGCAACGTCCGAGACAAGTGAAACGCCCGCACAGGCAGGCGATGGGGCACACCACGACGAGGCGCACGGCCACACGCATACAGACGGCGGTCACGACCACGGCGATGGACACAGCCACGACGGTAGTGACGACGAAGCCGATATCGCTGCCGACACCGAACTCGCCGCGTTCGAATCCCACCTGCGCGAGTGGTTCGTCGATATTGACTCCCTCGCCGTCGAAGACAGTCGCATCAGGCTGACCTACGTCACGAAGAGCACGCGCAGCCACGAACTCGCGGCTGGCATCGAGACGGTCGTCGTCTCGTTCATCCAGGCGTACACGGACGACTGGGGGGTCGAAGGCCTCGACGCGGAGGTAATCGAGCCGTCCGGCGACGTGATGGGCTACTGGCGAACCGAATCGCGGTGGGTCGAACCGGTCGCCGAGGGCCACGAGACGCGGACCGCGCTGCTCGAACGGACGCTCGACACGTACCACGGCCGCCGCACGCGCGACCACGACCACGCTGAAACCGACCACAGCGGGACCGAAAGCACTCACCAGCACAACGGAACCGAGCACGCAGACCACTGACGGCAGCGGTGTAGTCACTGCCGTCACCGTCGTTCTGAGAACGGGAGAGAGTACGATTCGGTTCGAAAAACGCCGTGTCGTTGCTCAGACTTTCAGCAACGACAGCAGGCTGACGCCGACATCGAAGTACTCGATGAGGCGATAGCCGACGAGGATTCCGAGGATTCCCATAACACCGGCGAGGTTCGGCGGGGCCGGAATGGGAACGTCCAGCAGTCCGAACACGACGCCGGTAGCGACGCCGGTCATCGTCGCGACGATGACGAGTGAGAGATTCATCGGTCGGTCACCACTGCTCTGCAGCGAGGACCCACGCAATCGGGTGTCGAAGCGCCCCAAAAGCGGCCGACGGGTGTGTTTGAAGTGTGTGCCATTGGTGGCATATAGAACGGATTCGAGCGGTAAGTATGCTCCTCATCAGGTCAGCAATGGTTGGGAGTAGCACACACCAACCGCAGACAGTTCTGTAATACCAAGAAGTATATCCAGCTATCCGAATAAGGTATTTTCGAGAGATACATACTCATTTTCTAGGTTTGTCTCTAGTATATCTAGCCACGTAGAGAGTGAAAAGCGGTAAGAGCGGTTTTACTGTAGACACTTATCTCATTATGTATGCAAATAATCTTGAAGTAGAAGGCTATAGGGCTATATACGCACAGGCTGAATACCGCCAGAGGAGCAACCACGCTCAGTATCGTCCGGGAGGCTGGCGTTTATAACCAAGCCACGGGAAGTGATGACGATGCAAGCCGTTCAGTTCGACAGTCACGGCGACCGTGATGTGCTTGAGTATGGCGAGTTTCCCGACCCCGAACCGGGCCGCGATGAGGTGGTCATCGATGTGAAGGCGGCCGCGCTGAACCACCTCGACATCTGGACGCGGCGCGGGCTCCCCGGCATCGACCTCGAGATGCCACACATTCCGGGCAGTGACGCCGCGGGTGTTGTCGACGAGGTCGGCGACGGTGTCTCGCGGTTCGAACCGGGCGACCGGGTGGCCGTCCTCGCCGGCAAGAGCGGCGGCGGCGACGAGTTCAGTCGCAAGGGTGACCAGACACTCGCACCGGACTTCCACATCATCGGCGAGCACGTCCGGGGTGTCCACAGCGAGTACGCCGCCGTGCCGGCGGAGAATCTCACCCCAGTCCCCGAGGGCGTCGACTGGGAGACAGCCGCCGCATCGCCGCTGGTGTTCCAGACCGCCTGGCGGATGCTGCGCGACCGCGGCGACCTGAAGGCCGGCGAGTCGGTACTGGTGCTCGGTGCGTCCGGCGGTGTGGGCCACGCCGCCGTCCAGATTGCCGACCACGCCGGCGCTGAGGTGTTCGCGACCGCCAGCAGCCAGGAGAAACTCGATTACGCCAAAGAACTGGGTGCGGACCATACAATCAACTACGAGGAGACGGACTTCGCGAGCGAGATTCGGGACCTGACCGACGGCCGCGGCGTCGACATGGTCGTTGACCACATCGGCGCACAGACCTGGCAGGACTCGCTCAAGAGCCTCGTCAAGGGCGGCCGGGTCGTCACCTGCGGGGCGACGACTGGCGGCAACCCGGAAACGGACATCAACCGCATCTTCTGGAATCAGTTGCAGGTCATCGGCTCGACGATGGCCACCCCAGGGCAGGCTGATGAAGTGCTGGATCTGGTCTGGCAGGGTGAGATGGAGCCGCGAGTCCGCGAGACGCTGCCGATGAGCGAAATCGCCCGGGCACACGAGATAATCGAGGACCGCGAAGGCTTCGGGAAGGTCGTGGTCGTTCCCGACAGCGAACTGTAGGTCCGCCCTTCGTTTTTGTCGTTACTCCGCTCCGAACCGAGCCGTCGCGAACGCCTCGAAGGGAGCCGAGTACTGCATCAGCATTGTGCCGAGAATACTCATGAGAAGGACATATGCGACGGTAAACGAGTAGACGGCGTTTGCCAACTCGGTCGACAGTGACGCGCCTGCCCCGGTCAGGGCAACGGCGGCGATAATCAGGGAGAACTCACCACGAGTGACCATCCCGAGGCCGACACGCATTGACCGGCGCGGGGTGAGGGCGTACGCACGGCCACTCAGATAGCCCGACAGAATTTTTGTCGGCGTCGTGACGACGATAGCGGCGACGACGAGCTCTGCGACGCCGGCGAACAGTCGCGGGTCGGTCTCGACGCCGATCCAGAAGAAAAACACCGCCGCAAACGTGTCGCGGAGGGGCTCCAGCAGTCGTTCTAGCTTGTGCGTGTGAGTGGTCGGGGCAAAGGCCATCCCGATGAAGAACGCGGCGACGGCCTCGCTAACGCCGATAGCGAGGGCAAGCCCGGAGATGAAAACCGTGATACCGACGGCTCGCACCACAGTAAACTCGTTCGAGGTCGTCTGTAAGGCCCGCTCAAACCATGGCGTCCCGTAACGGGCCAGCAGCAGGAGCGCGACGATGAATGAGAGCGCGACGCCGACAGAGGTCGCGGCGGCCCCGAGGTCGGACCCACCGGTGACGAGCGCGGCGGCGATTGTGAGATACACCGCGATGAACAGGTCCTCGAACACGAGCGTCCCGAGCATTGGGTTGGCCTCGTCGTTGGCGATCCAGCCGAGGTCGATAAGCGACTTCGTGATGATAGCTGACGAGGAGATGTAAACGATGCCGGCGACCAGAAAGGCCGCAAGCGGGTCCCGAAACAGCGCGAACCCGAGCACGAGCCCGACACCGAAGTTGATGCCGAGGTCGATAGTCCCCGCTCTGGTGATGCGCTCCCAGCTGTCCAGCAGCCGGTCCAGATTGAACTCCAAGCCAAGGAAAAACAGCAGAAAGACGATACCGAGCTCCGCGCCGAGTTCGATAAACTCCGAGGATTCGACGACCGGAAGACCGTAGCCAGCGACGGCAACCTGCCCCGCGACAGACGGCGACAGTACCATCCCGATGACAATGTACAACGGGATCACCGACTTGTTCAGCCACACCGCGACGAGCGTAGCGGCTGCAACGGCGGCGAACAACACACCGATGCCGAGCAGGTCAGCCACGACAGCAGCCCCCCAGCAACTCGGTTCTGACCATCTACAGGTCCCCGGCCAAGAGCTTCTCAAATGACTCGCAGTTGTCGCGTTCGCCGATAACCACAACAGTGTCGCCGTCCTCGATTTCGACGGTCGACGTGGGGCCGGGAATGACATCGTCGCCGCGCTGTATCGCGACAACGGTGACGCCGGTTCGCTGCCCGACGTTAGCACCGGCCAGTGTCTCGCCGACCAGTGGCGAGTCCGCCTCGACCGCGTACCACTCGAGCAGCGTCCCTTCCGACAGCATCGTCTCGACGTGGCTGGATTCGACCGGCTGGAAGTACGCGCCTTCGAGTATCGTGCCGACCAGTCGGGCCATCCGGTCCGAGAGTTCGAGGAGTTTCTCGGAGTCGGCGTCCGCGCTCTCTTTCAGGTACAGTTCGCGAGTGCCCGTGTTGTGGGTCACGACGACCAGTTGCTGTCCACCGCCGATGTTTACCTCGTGTTTTTTACCGACGCCGGGCAGGTCACTCTCGGTCACGTCCATACGCCGGGATTGCGTTCGACTGCGTATAAGCCTCTGTGCCCGGACCTCAGTTATCGGGTCGCCGGCACCCGATAGGCGGGACCCAAAGGTATTAGTGGGTTCCTGCCAACGTTCAGGCAAGCCAACTTTCGCTAAAACAACTCAGCTTGTTTTAGCGTTGGGAGCTACCAATGCCACACGACACACTCCTGCTCATCGGTCGGGACACGTCACGCGCTACGCCCTTCGAGACACACGCTCGCCGCCTGCGCGAGCGCGGCGTAGCAACCGACGTGACGGTGCTGACCTACGACCACGAACCCCGTCGGGAGTTACGCGACGAACTGGTAGCCATCGATGCCGACCGCGTGTTCGCGCTGCCGATGACCGTCGCGCACGACCACTCAACAGTCACAGACGTGCCGGCGGCACTCGACGAAATCGACGCTGAAACGCACTACTGTGAACCAGTCGGTCGCAGCCCGCTACTGACCGAAGCGATCCGTGACCGTGCCGCCGCTGCGGTCCCGGAAGCCGCTGACTCCTCCGTCGCGCTCGTCGCCTTCGGCTCCAGCGGCAAACCGTATCAGCGGCAGGTGACGGAGTACCACGCCGAGCGCCTGCGCGAGCGCTCGGCCTTCGGCGAGGTCGAACCGTGCTATCTGCTCCAGAACCCGGCTGTCGAATGTGTCAGGTACAACCTCGCCCACGACCACGCTGTCGCCGTGCCGCTCTTTCTCGCGCCAACCGACGCGACCGAGTCACAGATCCCCGCCAAACTCGACCTCGATAGAGGCGGGCTCGCCTACACCGACACACTGGGTGACCACCCGCTCGTCACCGAGGCCGTCGCGACCGCCGTCGAGACGGCGCGGACGATGGCCGACACACGCACACCGCAGACCTTCGAGGCGACGCTGGCCGCAACAAACCGGCCGATGGCGACCGACGGCGAGGGTGATTAGGGCTGTCGCAGCGGCAGAACCGCGGACTCAGAACGAGAGGAAGCGATTTGTACCCACGGTACGTTCTGGCACATAGATGGTACGCCGACGAGTAGCGCAGACGCGGGAGCAGGTCAAAGAGAAACTGGTGGCTGCGCTGATAGAAGACCACTCGCCGCGAGAAGTCGCGATGAGCTTCAGCGTCGGCGTGTTCCTCACCGCACTACCGACGCTTGGCACCGGCTTTATCGCCTTCCTCGTCCTCGCGTACCTGTTCAAACAGCTCAGCAAGGTCGCGCTGTTCGCGTCCGTGCTGATACTCAATCCGCCGGTCAAGTGGGGCGTGTACGCGTCGAGCTTCTGGCTCGGTAACCAGATTCTGGGGCCGGTGCCCGGCCTGTCGTTTGACGGTGTCTCTGTCTCGATGGGTAGCGACGTGCTGGTCCGACTATGGACAGGAAACGTCATTCTGGCCGTGGTGTTCGCGGCTGTCGGGTACGTACTCGCGTTCCGTTTGATCAACGAGTACAGGCAGCGGCAGGCTGGGTCGGCTGCGGTCAGCTAATAGCGACTGTCGCAGTACGACCTCACTCCCGCCGCACGACAAACACCGAAAGATCCGAGAACCGTGTGTCGTCCTTGCTGTTGCCGCCAGCATCTTGCGCAAGGTCGCCGAGCGTCGTTGCGGTCCGAGCCTCGTCATCGTGGGTGAGCCGCTCGTAGACCAGCGCCGGTAGCTCGGGGTCGCTGCCGGCATCCAACAGCTCGGCTGCGATGTCTTCGGGCATCAGGTCGAAGGGGCGTGGCAGCACGAGCAGGTGTCGGTCGCCCACATCGTTCCGAAGCCGGTCGAGATCGGATGAGAGGTCGCCGCTCTTGTGCAGCGTGACAAATGTCGTGTCCTCCATCGGCGTCCGAGCACGGCTGGCAGCGATCTGGAGCGAGGAGATGCCCGGCACGATACGAACCGGACGGTCGACGGCACGCTGGACCTTCCCCACGAACTGGTAGCCAGAGTGGTTCGGGTCGCCCATCGCGACCGCAGTCCCGCGCTCGCCGCCGGCCACGCGCTCGGCAAAGGCGTCGAGCGTGTCCAGTTCGTCGCGGTAGCCGCAGGTCAGGAGGTCCGCATCGGTCCGGTCGGCGACGAACTCGACGACTGTCTCGAAGCCGACGACAACGTCAGCCTCGCGGATCGCCTCCTCGCCGCGCGGCGTCAGGAAATCGAGGTTGCCCGGGCCGATGCCGACGGCGTGGACCGGCCGGTCGGCGTCGGGGTCCTCGGGCGCGCTCGCCGCAATATCGGCTGGGTCCGGTCCCGAATCGAGGTCGTAGTCGTCGTTCTCAGTCATCTATGGAGACCACTCCATCGCGGCTCACGGGTCGTTTCTCCCCGCTCACTCGTCCCGAGGGGGGAGGTCATAGATCGACCACCCCCTCCCGCACGTCCGACGCGACGTGCACCAGTTCGTTCGTCAGCCCGGCGGCCAGCCCGCTCCCGCCGCGGCGGCCGACGTTCGTGATGGTCGGGACGCCATGTTCGGCGGCGACCTCGCGGAGCCGTTCCCGGCTCTCAGCAGCCTTGACGAAGCCGACGGGCGTGGCGACGACGACGGCCGGCCGAGTGCCGTCCTCAATGCAATCTGCAAGCGCGAGCGCCGCTGTCGGGGCATTTCCCACGACGGCGATAGCGCCGTCGTAGACACCCTGTTTGTCGAGTTCGAGCACTGACGCGGCCGTGCGTGTCATCCCGGTTTCGGCGGCCAGCTCCGCGCCGTTGCCGATGGCCTTCTGAACTGGGCAGTCGTGGCCGCGGCCGGTGATGCCGGCCTTGACCATCGTGATATCGGTGACGATAGGCTGTTCGTCCAGCACTGCCTGCGCACCGGCCCGCACCGGCTCGTCGTCGTCCGCTCCGGTGAAGCGAACGAGGTGCTGGAACTCGGGGTCGCCGGTCGCATGGACGGACTTCTGGCGAATCCGATCGGCCAGCGTCTCGTCCCGAACGAGTTCGCGCACGCGGTCCATCGACGTCTCCGCGATGTCCATTGCGTTCGAGGTGGTCGCGCCAAGGTCGGCGTACTCCTCGAAGCCGTCGTCGCTGTTCGCGTCACCGTCTGTCGCATCGTCCGTGTTAGTCGTCATCTGAAGTCACCTCCTCGTCCTGCTCGCGGGTCGCACTGCTCCCCGCTCGCTCGTTCGGAGAGCCTCGCTCCGGACCCCCCGTCGCTCGGCTCTCCAGGTCACCGTCAACTTCCAGATTCAGGTCCCGCAGGCGGTCCCGGGTCTCATCGTCGGCGTCCCAGAGCCCGCGGTCGATGGCTTCGAGTAGCGTGTCGGTGATCGAATCCAGCGCCCAGGGGTTCACGTCTCGGAGCCAGTCCTGTCGCTCCTCGTCAAAGGCGTAGCGCTCGGCCACGTCCTCCCAGAGGGTGTCGCTGACCACGTCGGTCGTGGCGTCCCAGCCCAGCACCACGTCGACCGTCGTCGAGAGGTCCCCGGCTCCTTTGTAGCCGTGTTCCTCCATCGAGTCGAGCCAGGAGGGGTTGAGGACGCGGGCCCGCATCGCCTTCCGGACTTTCTCCTCGTTGGTGTACACGTCGACGTTGTCCGGGTCCGAGGAGTCCCCGACATAGGAGTTCGGCTCCTCGCCGGCAATCTCCGTGACCGCGGAGATGAAGCCGCCGTGGAAGGCGTACCAGTCCGAGGAGTCGAACTCGTCCTGTTCGGCGGTGTCCTCGATTTTGACCGTCGCGTCGACAGAGGATAGACGGCGCTCGAATGCGTCGTGAGCGTCGCTCACTCGGCCGCGTGACCCCATCGCGTAGCCGCCCCACTGGACGTACACGTCGGCGAGGTCCGAGCGGTCGTCCCAGTTACCCTCGTCAACGGCCTTGTTCGTCCCGGCCCCGTAGCCGCCGGGGCGAGTGGTGAACACGCGGTGTTTCGCCGCGCTCTCGGCGTCGCCCTCGTCCATGCCGTCGGCGACAAGGTCATCGGTCTCCTCCTCGACGTGTTTCTTCACGTAGTTCATCTCGTGGGGTTCGTCGAGGTCGACAACGGCGTCGACGGCGTCGTGGACGACCCCCGCTGCCGCCGGGAACGCATCGCGGAACAGGCCGGAGACACGCGTCGTCACGTCGATACGCGGCCGGCCGAGTTCCTCGAGCGGAATCGGTTCCACGTCCTCGACGCGGCCGGCGTCGGACCAGACCGGTTCGACGCCCATCAGCGCGAGCACCTGCGCAATTGTCTCGCCGCGGGTCCGAACCGTCGGCGTGCCCCAGACGACGACGCCGATTTCCTCGGGGTACTCGCCTTCGTCCGTTTCATGGCGCTCCAGTACACCGTCGGCGACCTCGCTGCCCACGTCCCACGCCGTCTTGGCCGGGACCTTCCGCGGGTCCAGTGTGTAGAAGTTTCTGGCTGTGGGAAGGAGGTCGACGCCGCCGCGGGTCGGCGCGCCGGAGCCGCCGGGTGGGACGTACTCGCCAGCCAGAGCATCGGCGGTGCGGGGAATCTCGTCGGCTGCGCCGGCCACCCGCGGAGCGGCTTCCTCGCAGATGTACGCCAGCGCCTCGCGGAGGTCCTCGTGTGCGCCAGACCGGACGCGAGCGTCCCCGAGCGGTTCGATGTCGACCACGAGAAGGTTCATATTCACCTCCGAGGTGTTGTCTTCGAGTTCGCTCTCGGGCACGTCGAAGTCGTGCTCGGCCAGTGTCCGGACGAGGTCTTTGCTGGTCTCGTGGACGTGGTCGGCGGCCTCGGCGTAGGTCATCCCCAGCGCCTCGTCGTACTCGCCGGGGGCGTTCCGGAGCTTGTCGTAGTCGACGCCCAGCACGCCAGCGACGCTCTCGCGCAGGGACGGCGCGCCGGGGTTCTCGAGGCGCGTGAGCGCGACCAAGTAGTCGACCAGTCGGTCGTCGGCCGGCGGCTCGCCCATCGTGTGCAGCCCCTTCCGGATCTGCGTCGTCTTCACGTCGGTGAGGTACTCGTGGACCCGTTCGACGAGGGCGTCAATGTCGAGGTCGTCGCCAGCCACGTCACCCTCAGCGAGCGTCGACCCGGCTTCGTCAGGGCCACGTACGTCGGCCTTCTCGTCGATTTCGCCGGCGATGCCGAGTTCGACAGCGAGGTCCAGTTCGTCGACGGTCTGGCGGAGCTGCTCGGCGAGGTGCTCGCCGTCGTCGGTCCGGGCGTCTTCCATGCCGGCCTCGCGGTAGCGGTCGGCCAGTTCTTCCAGGTCGGCCAAGTCGTCGTAGGTTCCGGCATTGGCCATCACCGGGGTCAGGTAGTCCACGATGGCGGCATAGGACCGACGCTTGGCCTGGGTCCCCTCGCCGGGGTTGTTGACGATGTACGGGTAGACGTTCGGGATGTCGTCGATGAGCTGGTCCGGTGCGCTCTCGCCGTCCAGCCCGACAGTCTTGCCCGGCAGCCACTCCAGACTGCCGTGGGTCCCGAGGTGAACGACAGCGTCCGTCTCGTAGCTGTTGCGGAGCCAGCGGTAGAACGCGACGTAGTCGTGGGGCGGCTGGAGGTCCGAGTCGTGGTACACTTTCGAGGGGTCCATGCCGAACCCGCGTGGGGGCTGGACTGTCACGAGCACGTTTCCGAACTCCACGCCGGGAATTGCGAACGGGCGCTCAGGCGGGTCGCCCCACTCCTCAACGACGTTCTCACGGAAGTCGTCGTCAAGCATCTCGAACCACTCGCCGTACTGGGTCGGCGAGACGGTGTCGACGCTCAGCTCGCGCACGTCCTCGGGCGCGACCCAGCGGTCGTCGAGGGTCAGTTGGGCGGTCAAGCGCTCGACAAGCGACTGGCCGCTCTCGGGCATCGTATCACCGAGGTCATACCCGCGAGCATCCAGTTCCTCCAGCAGATTCACTGTACTCTCGGGCGAATCCAGCCCGAAGGCGGTCCCGATGCCGTCGTCGCTGGGCGGGTAGTTGTGCAGAACGACGGCGACCTGCTTCTCGTCGTTCGGGGTGTGGCGCAGTTCGGCCCAGTTGACCGCCAGCCGCGCGACGTGGTCGATGCGGTCGTCGATCGGGAAGTGCTGTTTCGGGGCGCTCCCGATATCGGCGGCGTCGTCGGTCCGCTCCTTGCCCGAGATGGGGTGCGTGATGACGTTGCCGTCGAACTCCGGCAGCGCGACCGAAAGCGCGAGTTCGAAGCCCATCACGCCCGTATCGCTGCTGTCGTACCGGGACCGGGAGCGCATCGTCGTCACGGTCTGGATGACCGGGACGCCGAGTTTGTCGAGGAACACGTCCTCGGCGCTCTGGCCTTCGTCGTCGGCGCTGCGCCCGCGTTCGTCCATCGACAGCGAGAACATGAACGACGAGCAGACTGCATCGACCAGCGGGTTGCCGTCGGCATCGAGGAGCCACTCCTCAGTGACCTGTTCGGCGTTCCACTGGCCCTCGGCGTCGGTCGCCGGTTCACAGAATATCGGGAGCGCGTTCGCCCCGTGGGCCTCAATGGCCCGGACCTGCGCGT
This sequence comes from Haloarcula marismortui ATCC 43049, assembly GCF_000011085.1. Lineage (NCBI taxonomy): Archaea > Methanobacteriati > Methanobacteriota > Halobacteria > Halobacteriales > Haloarculaceae > Haloarcula > Haloarcula marismortui. Next base: position 2,675,364 of record NC_006396.1, on the reverse strand, counting down.
CGACGTAGCGGGTGTTCTCGTGGGTCCAGTGGGACTCGTAGAACCAGACGGCGACGGTCGGCTTCGCGGGGTCGAACGTCGCCCGCAGTTCGTCGATGCTTGCGCCCGGATGGTCAGGGTGATACACTCCTTCCGTTGGCAGTGTCACCGGCTCGTCGTACGAGGGGTCGGCGTCGCCGTACTGCGCCACCAGGTAGCGCACGCAGTTGGCGACGTTGCTCGCCCCGCCCTTGTCGAGGTAGTCGTAGACGGTGTCGCGGTGCTCGTCCGGAACCGACGTGTCCTCGAAGGCGAAGGCGTCGCCCGTCGCTTTCACCACGAGCGGGACGCCGGCCTCGCGCAACCGCTCGACGGCCATCTCGTAGCCGGGCATGCTGTCCTCGGCCCCGTGGAGCCAGAGGACGACGGCGTCGGCGTCGGTCAGTTCGTCGACGAACGCCTCGACCGCTGGCTCGTCGTCGAGGTCGCTCTCCGAGCGCACGACGAGGTCGGCGTCGACCTCGCCCGCGGCCCGCTGGACGGCCCCGAGTTCGTTCTCCGTCGCGGTGTAGAGTCCTAGCTGTGGCATAACGTTATTAAATCTCCGTTTGCACTAATACAAGTATGGTTGTATTCGTCGCGGGCAAAAAAGCTTCGCAGGGACCGACGTTCGCGGCCGTCGTCGGCCAGCGCGACCTCAAGGACGGCCTGCTCGCGGTCGCGACGGACGACGACCTCGACGGCCTGCTGGTCCGCGGCGAGAAGGGGACAGCGAAGTCGACGGCGGTGCGCGCGCTTGCCGACCTGCTGCCCGAGCAGCGCGCGGTCGCGGACTGCCCCTACGGCTGTCCGCCAGACCGGCCCGACGAGCAATGCGAGGACTGCCGGACACGCTCAGACCCGCCGGTCGAAACTCGTTCGGTTCCACTCGTGACGCTCCCCCTCGGTGCGACCCGGGACCGCGTCGTCGGCACGCTGTCGGTGGCCGACGCGCTCGACGGCGACCACGAGTTCGACCCCGGCCTGCTCGCCCGCGCGAACCGCGGCATCCTCTACGTGGACGAGGTGAATCTGCTCGACGACCATCTCGTGGACGTACTCCTCGACGCCGCCGCGAGCGGCCAAAACCGGGTCGAGCGCGATGGCGTCACCGTCACCCACCCCGCCGAGTTCACGCTCGTCGGGACGATGAACCCCGAAGAAGGCGACCTGCGCCCGCAGTTGCGGGACCGCTTCGCCCTGCAGACTGAAGTCAGCGCCTGCGAGGACCTTGACGACCGCGTTGCTATCATTGACCAGGCGCTCGGGGAAAGCGATGACGAGGAGAGGCAGACCGAACCGGACCGCGGTCCGGGCGAGCGCCTGCGGACCGCCCGCGACCTGCTCCCGGAGGTCGACCTCGCCCGCGAGTTCCGCGAACAGATCGCCGAACTCTGTCGGGACGCCGGCCTCGACGGCCACCGCGGCGATATCGCTACAGCGCGAGCGGCCCGGACCTTCGCTGCGCTGGACGGGCGGACGACGGTACTCGAATCAGATATCGAACGCGCCGCCGAGTTCGCGCTCCCCCACCGGCTCACCTCCCGGCCCTTCGAGGACGCGCCGGACGTGGACGACGTGCTCGACGACCATTTCGAGGACGAGGAGGGCGAGGCTGAGGAGGAGTCCGCCGATGACGAAGAAAGCGGTGAGGAGGGGGGTGACGCGGACAGCGACGAGGAAGCGGGGGCCGGCGACGAGTCAGTAAACGACGGAGCCGATTCCGAAGGCAGTGAGGACGGAAGCGAACAGCAGGAGCAGCGCCCGGACGACAGCGGAGAATCCGGCGAGGACGGCGACGACGAGTCAGGCGAGCGCGGCGAGCAGCCGACGCCCGCTTCGGCCGACAGCGACGGCGAGCGGCAGGAAGCAGAGGCCGGCGACGGCGAAGGAGCGGCCGGAGACGACGGTGGGGAGGGCGACCCCGACCAACCCGACGACCCCGAAAACGCCACCCCGCTGCTGCCGGGCCAGTCCCGCACCGCAGTCGGCGACAGCGGCGCGCCTGACGTGGACGCACCATCGGTCGACACAGACGGTGGGAGCGCAAGCGGCCGTGCGAGCGCGACAGGGACGAAACGCGGTGCAACGGTCCGAACCGAGCGCGCCGGCCGGGACGATGAGGTCGACGCCGCAGCGTCGGTCCGGGCGGCGGCCAGTCGCGGGAGCGGCCGTGTCGAGTCACGTGACCTTCGGAAGTCCGTTCGTGCAGGCGACGCCGAGACGCTGGTGGTGTTCGCCGTCGACGCGAGCGCGTCGATGCGCCCGGCGATGAAAGCCGCAAAAGGCACAGTACTGGAACTGCTGAAAGACGCCTATCAGGCCCGCGACGAAGTCGCGTTCGTCACCTTCGCCGGCGAGGGCGCGGACGTGGTACTCCCGCCCACTGACAGCGTTTCGCTGGCGGCACGCCACCTGAAAGACCTCCCCACAGGCGACCGGACACCACTGCCGGACGGGCTGACGGCCGCCTGCGAAGTGCTCGACCGGGCGGACCCGGATGCCGGCGTCGTCATCGTCGTAACCGACGGGCGGGCGAACACCGCCGACGGGAGTCCGGTGGCAGCGACCAGAACCGCGGCGCGAACGCTCGGTGAAGCAGCCACCCGGACTATCGTCGTGAATGCCGGCGAAGCGGGCCGTGCTGGATTACTTGACCTCGTTGCAGAGGAAACGGACGCGTCAGTGGTCTCACTGGACGCGCTGACCGCGGAGCGCGTCGATGCCGTCGCCAGCGACCAGTAGCTCTTGGTCGGCGCTGTATCAGGCGGAAGTTTTACAATCTTACTTGTTCTTAAGACAAACGAGATTTCAATGCAGGATGACACTGATACCAAACACGCGACGGATAGCGTGTACGACCGTATCGAACGCGCCAGAGCATCCCTGACTGGCCCACAGATCGCCATCGCCGTCGCGCTGGTGGCGGCGCTCGGCTTCACGCTGCTGTTCGTGCAGGACCCAATGCTGCACGACTCACTGCACAACTTCCGCCACAGCGCCGGCATCACCTGCCACTGATGGCGACTGACTACCTCGAACGCGGCGCGATGGCCGGCGTGGCCGGCGGGCTGGTCTACGGCCTGTTCATCGCGACGGTCGGGAACGCCTTCACCGCTGGACTGGAGACATTCGAGCACAGCCACGGCGGGGGCGGCCCCGTCGTCTCCGAACTCACGACGACCGTCGTAAGCATCGGCGGCGGCGTCCTCTGGGGCCTGCTGTTCGGCGTTGCAGCGTTCGGGATGGTGTACTTCTTCCTCGAACCTGCAATCCCCGGCTCGGGCGCGACGAAGCGACTGGCGCTTGCGGGAGCCGGCTTTCTCACCGTCTCCGGCGCGCCGTGGCTCGTCTTGCCGCCACAGCCACCGGGCGTCGAGCAGGCGCTTGGGACAGAGACGCGCCTCGCCTGGTACGCCGGCCTGATGGCACTGGGGGCGCTGGTCGCAGTGCTCGCCGGGCTCGCGTATCAGCGGACAGCGCGCCACCACACCGCCATTCGACTCGGAGCCATGGCGCTGCCGCTCGCACTGCTCGCAGTTCCGGTCGCGCTCGCACCGGCAAACCCGGTCCACGGTGACGTGCCTGCCGCGCTCGTCGCGGCCTACCGCTGGACGGTCGTGTTCGGCCAGCTAGTGCTGTGGGCCACCATCGCTGGTGTACACACGTGGCTCGGCGAGAACGACACCGCGGCTGCGGACGAGCTGGACTATCCAGCGACAGCAGACTGACGGAACGACACGATTCAGATTTTTCCGGCAACTGTCCCGAGATTCAGCGCCAGCCCGACGATAGCGACGACCGCGGCGATAACGACGTTCGCCGTCGTCCCGCCGGCGCTGAACGGGGCCGTACCAGCCGACGCCAGTGCGCCGAACCCGATTCCGGCGACGACGAGCGCCACGCCGGCCAGCCCGACGAGCATCGTACCGGTCGGGCCGAACCGACCAGCCGACCGGTTCTCGTACCGCTCCAATGCGTCGTACATCGTCCCGGTGACCGTCTCCTCTAGGTCTGACATCTGTTCTGAGAGGTAGGTGTTCAGCGTCTCCTCGTGTTCGTCGAGTTCCGCGGCGCGCTCGGAAAGCTGCGCGTCGTACTCTGTCAGTTCGGCCTCGCGCTTGTCGAGGTCGGTCTCGCGGTCGTCAAGCGCGGCTTCGCGTTCATCGAGCCGGTACTCCCGTTCGTCCAGTTCCGCCTCTTGCCGGTCGAGTTCCTCCTCGCGGGCGTCACTCTTCTCTTCGCGCCGGTCGAGCTCTGCGCTCCGCTGATCGAGGCCCATCTCCCGTTCATTGAGCCGGCGCTGCATCTGCGCGAACTCCCGTTCGCGCTCGGTTGGGCGGTCGGCGACGGTGCTGTCGTCGGCGCTGTCGTCGACGGTGCTGTCGTCGGCGCTGTCATCGACGGTGCTGTCGTCGGCGCTGTCATCGACGGTGCTGTCGTCGTCGGCTTCGTAGTCCGCCGCCGGCTGTGCCTCCTCGTGGTCCGGGTCTGTGTTATCAGCCATACTGGGCTCCTATACCGAGACGCTACGGCTATCGAACGGTTAGTTTGACACCACATAACACAGTAATCGGAGCCAAACCGGGGACAGCAAAAAGTCGTCTGGAGTGCCGTTACAGCCGAGATCGCTACGTCGACGCGTCAGCGACGGGTGTCTCGATTCGATGCAATCGGTACGCGCCGCGTTCGTGGCCCTCGTCGTGGTAAACGACCGGTTCCTCGACAGCAACAGCGGTCCCATCGGAGACTGCGGCTGCCGTCACGACGCCGTCGGTGTCCAACGTGTCGAGGGGGCCGTCGACAACATCGAACAGTCGAAGCGCGTGGTCGTCGGCGTCGCGGTCCCGGAAGTTCTGCGCGCCGGGAACGGCCAGCAGCGAGCCATCAGTTCCCAGTCCGCTAGCGAAGCCGCCCACGGGCGCGTCCCAGCGGCGGTTACCATCGAGCGAGACACCAGCGGCGGTGTGCTCGTTCGGGTGGCGGGCGTCCGTTTCACGGCCGTCCTCTGGATATGTGTTGCCGGTGACGAACACCGCGCCCTCGTCCGTCGCGTGGACGTGGTTCGGGTACGCGTAGACGGTGTCACCGGCCACGTCGGTCGGCGTCGCCAGTGGGACGCGCCAGCGCTCCCGGCCGCCGCTGTCGAGCCGGTAGCCGCGGTAATCGCCGTGGCTGGAGACAACAGCGCCGTCAGCCAGCAGCGCAACGTCGCCGACACGGCGCTGGCCGTCGGTCCCGGGGTCCCACATCCAGCGCGGGTCACCGTCGTCGGCGTCGAGGACGACGAGGCCGTGCTGGTGGTCGCCAGGACACCGGTTGTACGCGACGGCGACGCGGTTCTTGTCAGCATCGAGCGAGATGGGTGAGCCGTCGGTCCGGTATGTCCAGTCAATGGAGCCATCAGCTCCGAAGGCGTAGACGACGCTCTCGAAGTGGCGAAGGTCGTTCCCGTCGTCGTCGGTCCGGCGCTCGTATCGCCGGGCAGCGGCGTAGCAGCGGTCACCGTCGGTGGCGAGGCTGGCGACGAAAGGTAATAAGAAGCGCGTCTCCTGCTGGGCCTCGCCGAGGTCCCCGCGGGTTTCGTACCGCCATCGCAGGTCGCCGCCGGCATCGTGACAGCGGATCTCGCCGCGGGCGCTGCGTTCGCCAGTGACGACACCGCCGTCGAAAGGCACCGCCGCGACGACACTCGGTTCGCCATCCGTGCCGTACTGCCAGCGCCGGTGTAGCGGACCGGCGTCCGCCGACACGTCGAACGCCTGCAGGTCCCCATCAGCGGTGCCGACGACCGCGAGACCACTGGTCAGCGTGACCGCCGAGCGGCGGCCCTGATGGCGCGAGCGGGCTGGCGCTACATCCCCGAGGTCAGCGGTCGGGGCGCGCTGGCTACTCATCGACCGGGAAGGCCTCGTGAAGCACGTCGTGGGCCTCACCGAGCCCGGCGAGGACATCCTCGCCCTGCATGGTGATGCGCGACACCGCCCGCTCGGCGTCGCGGACGGCGACCAGTCGCCCCCGGAGGTAGTCGTACTCGGGGTCGTCTTCGGGGGTTGCGGCGATTTCCTCTTCGAGGTCCACGAGCGCGGCGTCGAGGTGGCGCTCGATGGCGGCGAGCGTCTTCGCGCCGGCGAGGGCCTCTATCGGGCCGGTCATGTGGCCCTCCAGCTCCTGTTCCGCGTGCTGGCGCGCGTGGTCGTCTTCGGTACCGAGAACGTTCATGAGACCCAGTCGGAGGGCCTCGATTTCGTAGCAGCTCATGTGTGTAGTGAATTGGGTGTGTGCTCAAAGGGTCTGGTCGACGAGTTCGCTTACGATGCGGTCGCGGTCCAGATGTGAGGAGACAATCTCGGCGGCGTCCTCGTCCTCAACGCCGCCGTACCAGACGCCGTCCGGGTAGACGGCGACCATGGGCCCCTCGCCACAGCGGCCGAGACACGACGACCGCGTGATGCGGGCGTCGCACTGGTCGCTGTCGCGGGCGGCCTGCCGCAGGCGTTCGAGGACCGCTGGCGCGCCGTCTTGGGCGCAGGTCTGGTTCGTGCAGACGGCGACGTGTTTTTCCGGGGCGTCGTGGACGTGCGGGTCGTCGTCGACGTTCTCGCGGTCGGCGTGTTCGGCCTGATGGGTCAGCGCCCGGAGCATCGCGCGAGCGCCGCCCTGGTCCTCCTCGTAGCCGTCGAGTTCGACCTTGTACTTGCAGGTGTCACAGGACATCTCGACGCTTCCGGTCCGAGCTTCCTGCCAGCGGTCGCCCAGCACGTCCAGCAGGCGCGTGTCGGTCCCGAGCGGTTCGCCGGGCGCGGCGTCGACGTAGGGGTATTCCTCGTCGAACTCGCGTGCGCCGTCCTTGATGCGGCCGGTCAGCACGCCGTCCCCGAGCATGTACGGGATGACGACGACGGCATCGGGTCGCGTCTTGGCGATGTCGTGTAGCGTGTCATCGAGCAACGGCTCGGTGACGCCGATGAACGACGCCTCGACCCGCGAGAACTCGCGGCCCTCGTACAGCAGGCGAGCGAGCTTGTGCACGTCGGCGTTGGCGTCCGGGTCGCTGGAGCCACGGGCGCAGACGACGGCGGCCACATCGTCTTCCTCGCGGTCGACGCCCAGTTCGGCCTCGACGGCCGCCGCGCGGTCGTCCAGCAGGTCCAGCAGCGCCGGGTGGACGCCCAGGTGCGCGCCGTTGTTGATGGTCAGTTCAGGGTGGGCCTCACGGGCCTGCTCGACAGCCAGCGGCACGTCGTTTTTGACGTGACTGGCGGCAAACAGGGAGAGGTGGACCACCGATACCTGCGAGACGGCTCTGGCCAGCCCCGCGATGGCCTCGTCGATAGCCGGCTCGGCCAGTTCGAGAAAGGCCGCGTCGACCGGGATGCCGAGTCGGCCCTCCAGTTCGACCGCAAGGTCGCGGACCTGTTCGTTCGACTTCTCGCGCCGGGAGCCGTGGCCGACCAGCAGCACCGCTTCGTCGTCCAGCGTCTCCGGCGCGGTGATAGCTTCACTCATCGGACTCGTTCAATGCTTTTCTGGAGCTTGCGCCGGCGGCTCGGCGCGAACAGCCCCGTCTCTTCGCTGCCCTCGTACAGCCAGTCACCGAGGACAGGTGCCGCGTCGTCGGCCACACCGAACCAGTAGCCCGACGAGGTCTCCGAGAGCTCGTCGTAGGGCGCGTCGACCGGACAGCGGTCAAGCAGCGTCTGTATCGTCCGGAGGAGTCGTTCGTCTTCGTGGACGAAGGAGATACCGACCGCCTCGTCGTCGGACTTGAAACACACCGTGCCACAGCCTTCGAGCAGGCCGCGGAGGAGCTGGCGGTCGTAGTCGGCCAGCGCGTCGAAGCGGTAGCCGCCCGACTCGCCGTCGAACGGGAGGCCAAGCGCGGCGCTGGCACGGTCAGCGAGGCTGCCGACGACCTGCACCGTGAACTCCTCCTCCTGACGGGTAATCGAGGTGTCGTGGGCATACGCCCGCTCGACGATGCGGCGGTCAGCCCGTTCCGCGCCAGCGATGGACGCGAGCCGCCGGGCGGCCGTCTCGTCGTTGGTTCGGACAGTGATACAGCCGTCCTCGCACTCGCCGTCGCCGGTGACCCGGCCCCAGAAGTACGCCGTCTCGGGGTGGGCTGCGAGCATATCGTTTGGCGCACCGGTTTCAACGCTCATGGCTGGACCTCCTCGTGGTCGGTGGCGGCAGGTGTATCGGCGGCCCCGGCGTCCTCCTCGACAGATTCCACGTGAATCGCATCGAGCGGGCAGGCCGCAGCGGCCTGCTCGGCATCGTCCCGCCGGTCGTCGTCGAAAGTGGCCTCGATTGCCGTCTGGTCGTCCGTCTCGATAGCCGCCAGTCCCTCGCTATCCTCGACGAAGCGGTCGTCGCGGACGAGACAGGCAAACACGCCGTCGCAGGCGTCGCGGTCGATAGTGATTCGGTACATTAGTAGTCGTACTTGGTTTCGTAGCCCCGCGGGGTCACCATCCGGTCGTCCCAGACGTAGGTGTCCTCGTTGCCCACGAGGAGGGTGGTGGTCATGTCCACGAGGTCAGTTTCGCCCAGTTCGGGCAGTTCGCCGAGTTCGACGATTTCGACCTGCTCGTCCTCGCGGCCGGCGGCGTGGACGACGCCGACAGGGGTCTCGGGGTCGCGGTGTTCCAGCAAAATCTCACAGCACTTCTCGTAGTTGTCCCGGCGCTTGCGGCTCCACGGGTTGTAGATCGTGATGGTAAAGCCCTCCTTGGCGGCGGCGTGGAGCCGCGACTCGATGGTCGGCATGTCGGTGAGGTGGTCCGACAGCGAGATGGAGACGGTGTCGTTGACCAGCGGCGCGCCGACACGGGCCGCACAGGACTGGGCCGCCGGAACGCCCGGAACCACGTCGAAGTCGAGCATCGTCGCCGTCGCGCCCTTGGACTCGATTATCTCCAGCGCGAGGCCGGCCAGCGCGTACACGTTCGGGTCGCCGCTGCCGATGATGGCCACGTCGTTGCCCGCCAGCGCACGGTCGATTGCCTCTTCGGTTCGAGACACTTCACCGCACATCGGCGTGTTGTAGATGTCGTCGGCTCCCTCAGTAATCTCGTCGGGGAGCAGTTCGACGTAGGTCGTGTAGCCGACGATGTGCTCGGCGTCCAGCAGGGCGGAGCGGGCGCGGGCAGTCATCCCCTCCGGCTGCCCGGGACCGAGGCCGACGGCGATGAGCTGGCCCGGCTCGGCGTCGAAGTCGTCAACGGTTGCACCGACTTCCTCCTCTTCGTCCGACTCACTGGACGAGGACGCGCCGCAGGAACTACTGCTGGACGAGGATGACGATTCGGACGACGACGAGGCCCCACACTTCGAGGCGCTGTCGTCGCCCGTGTCCGGTGTCGTCTCCGTCGACGAACTCGCCGAACTCGCGCCGCACTTGGAGGCGGTATCGGTCTCTGCTTCCGCTTCGCTCGCGGCCGTGCCGTCTTCTCGCGGGCCTTGCCCGCTCGAACGGTCCGCGGAACTCCGTTCCGCGCTACTCGCGCTTTCCGAGGCGCTGCGCGCCTCGCTTGCGCCACACTTCGATTCTGTCTCGGTACTTGCGTCGGTGGTGTTGTCAGTGCTCATTGTCAGAAATCGTCGACGTCACGCCCGCCGCGCGGGGTGACGAGGAACTCCTGGTAGTCGTTGCGCCAGACTTCGGTCTCGTGGGTGCCGACGACGATGGACGAACCCATGCCGCCGACCTTGTCGTCGTGCTCGGGCAGTTCGCCGAGCGTGGTGATGGTCTCCGTCTCGTCGTCGAGGTTCCGGCCGGCCTCGCCGCGGCCAGAGTCGTTGACGATAGCAGCGGGCACATCGTCCGCTCGCTCCTCGCGGAGAACGTCGACGGCCCGCTCGTAATCGCGCCAGCAGTTGTAGAGGACGACGACGAAGCCGCTGATCGCGGCCGCCCGGAGCTTCTCCTCGATTTCGTCCCAGCCGCGCCATTTGTCCGACAGCGAAATCGTACAGAAATCGTTCGACAGCGGCGCGCCGAGGTTCGCTGCCCCCGACAGCGCTGCGGTCACACCGGGGACGATTTCGATGGGGACATCGTCGGCGTCGTCGGCATCGGCCATCGTAAACAGCAGGTCGGACTTCCCGTAGACGTTCGGGTCGCCGCCGGAGACGTGGGCGATGTCTTCACCGGCGCGGACCCGCTCGAAGGCCTCGCGGGCGAGTTCGACCTGTTTGCCCATCGACGACCGGATGAGCGTCTGCCGACTGCCGTCGGGCCGCTCCAGTACGGCCCCTTCTTCGCCAGCGATTTCGCCGTCATCGGTTTCGCCGTCGAGTTCAGCCGATTGGGGCGGGAGCGTGCCGTCCTTCCGGAGGAACTCTTGATAGAGGTTCGAGGCGATGATACAGTCAGCGGTCTGGATGACGTCTTTCGCCCGCTGGGTCATGTCGTGGGGGAGCCCCGGCCCGATACCGACCACGTACAGCGTCCCGTAGTCGGCTGGACGCGTCGCCTCAGCCGCGGCCGCTGTCGACTGGCGTCCGTCGCTACTCATCCTCGGTCTCCGAGGGCCGCCGGTCGAATCTCGATACTGTGGCGCATGGTGAGTACAACGCCGCTTTCGCATAAAACAATTGTGCTTGTACTAGTCCAAGCGCAAGTGTTGGGAAGGGGTAGTTTGGTTGTATACGAGCTCGGGGAAGAGTCGAGAGCGGTGGCTGTGTAACCGTACTCACGTCGACGAATCGCAGCGCAAACAGTTCGATATCCCCCGGTCAGGTGTTCGTCAGTCCTCCGTCGACTACAACGCTCTCGCCGTTGACGTAGGAGGCCATATCGCTGGCGAGGAACGTCGCCACGTCGGCTATCTCCTCGGGTTCGCCGAAGCGGCCCGAGGGGATGAGTTCCTTCAGCATCATCTTCGTCGTGTCGTCGATGCGCTCGTCCTCGAACATCTGGGTCTTGCTGTAGCCCGGATGAATGGCGTTGACCCGGATGTTGTAGTTGCTCAGGCGGTCCGCGAGCGCGTAGGTGAACAGTCTGACTGCGCCTTTCGAAGTGCAGTAGTTGACCAGCAGGCCGGTGCCGCGGATGCCGCCGGAGCTGGACATATTGATCACGGTGCCGCCGCCGTTCTCCCGCATCGCCTCGGTTGCGACCTGCGCGCCGAAGAATACACCCTTCGTGTTCACGTCCATCAGCCGGTCGTAGTCCTCCTCTGTAGTCTCGTAGAAATCCGCTATCTCGGAGATGCCGGCATTGTTGACCATGATGTCGATACCGCCCAGTTCCTCTGCCGCGGCGACAGCCACCTCCAGGTCGTCGGGGTCGGTCACGTCACACTCGACGAAGTGGGCCGTTCGGTCGGTCTCAGCTTCGACCAGTTCGTGGGTCGGTTTGCCGCCCTCGCGGGGGTCCTGCTGTCGGTCCGCAACGATAACGTCTGCGCCGTGCTCCGCGTACCGTCGGCAGATGGCCCGGCCGAACCCGCTTGCGCCGCCCGTAACGACCGCCACCTTGTCTTCGAGTAGTGTTGTCATGCGTCATTTGTCATCACAGGCGCACATAATAAATAAGTTTAGAGTTGTACGGTGACAGGAACTCGGGACAGCTGTGGACTCGCTGCTAAGGATAGTTCAGTAGCTGCTCGGTTGCGAAAAGCTGGAACCAAAACCCAATGACTGACAAAAAGCGAGGTTAGCGCCCGATAGCGACGGTCACAGCCTCGTCGTAGCGGGTCTTCTCGGCCAGCAGGTCGTGTTCGCTGCCGGCGGCGATGGCCGACGCCTCGGCGATGCCCGGCCACCCGATGAGTTCCTTCGACCGCGAGGGGGTCGGCCCCTCGAACCCCTCCAAGGTCTCCTTCTCGAAGGCGATGACACCCAGTCCCCACTCCTCAGCAGCGGCGAGCATGCCTTCCTCGTCGGCTTTCCGGGTACCCGTTGCGACGAACTCCACATCGTCGCGGTCGAGGTCGGCCTCGTCCAGCGCCTGCTCCCAGGCCGCGTGGAACTGCTCGACATCCGCGCCGGCGACGCTGCCACAACCGAGCACGATGCCGTCGTCCTTGTTCCGCTTCAGGACGGTCACGTCGTCGTCGACCAGCACGGCCTTCGGCCCGTCAAGGCGCTCGATAGGGCCGAGTTCATCGTCCAGCACGGCGAGGTTCGTCGCCACGGTCGAGTCGCCGTTGACCACGTGAGCGTCCAGCGCCTTGGCCTGCTTCTCGACGCCCTGCTTGTCGGCAGCCTCGCTTGCGGTCGTCATCGCCGGCACCGCGCCCATGCTTGCGAGGTCGTCAGCGACCTGATTTGCGCCGTGGTGGCCGCCAGTTATCGGGATGGCCCACGTGAGTTCCTCGTCGACGACACAGATAGCGGGGTCGTCCCACTTGTCGTCGAGCAGGTGGGCGGTCTTGCGCATCGCGATGCCACTCGCCATCAGGCCGATGAAGCAGTCGTATTCGCCCCAGTACTCCTCGAACACGTCGCCGTGGTATTCGAGGATATCGATGGACTCGTAGCGGTCGCCGATACCGTCGACGATGTCCTCGGCCGTGTCCATCTTCCGCTCGAAGGCCACGATGGCAATATTCTCTGCTACTTCGCCGTCTGAGTCGGGTGCTTTGCAACCATGCGAACCGGAGTCGTCGTCTGTGTCGGTGCTCATCAGTCATCAGCCTCCTGTGAATCCGCGTCGCTCCCGCGATTCGCCCAGTCGCCGTAGAGGAACGACCGCTCGTAGTCCTCGCCGCCGACAGCATCACCGATGACGACCATTGCGGAAGCGCGATAGCCCGCGTCCTCCAGCTTCTCGCCGATGGTGGCTATCGTTCCCTCGATGACGTCCTCGTCGGGCCAGGACGCGTGGTAGATGGCCGCCACTGGTGTTTCGGGGTCGTGGCCGTCTTCGAGCAGCCGGTCCATCGTCTCGCTGACAGCGTGGGTCCCCAGATAGATGCAGGTCGTGACATCGCCCATACCGACGAACTCGGAGATGTGGTCCTCGTCCTCGTCCAGCGTCTTGCCCTGCGGGCGCGTAAAGGCGACGTGGTTGGCGACCTCGTTCAGTGTCAACTGGGTTCGCATCGTCGCGCTGGCGGCGAAGGCAGAGGTGACGCCGGGGACGATGTAGGTCGGGACGCCCTCGTGTTCGAGCGCGTCCATCTGCTCCAGAGCCGCGCCGTAGATGGCAGGGTCGCCGCTGTGAAGGCGGACAACGGTGTCGCCGGCCTCGTAGGCGTCCCGCATCAGCGGAATCAGCTCTTCGAGGTCCTTGCCGATAGAGGACACCGTTTCGGCGTCCTCGCAGTACTCCTCCAGCAGTTCGCTGTTGACGAGCGAGCCGGCGTGGACCACGAGGTCGGCGTCAGCCAGCAATTCCCGGCCAGCGACGGTCAGCAGCCGGGGGTTGCCCGGCCCGGCTCCGACGAAGGGAATGCCCTCCTGGTCGTCGCCGGCACTGTACTCGTAGACGCGGTCGTCTCGGTTCCCAGCGACAGAGTCGATTGCCGTCTGTGGGTCCGTCTCGTCAGTCTCGTCAGTCATGCTGCACCTCGTCGCCGCAAAGGGCGGCTGCAGAGCGCTCCTGTCGCACTACTTCCCCGGACCCGTTCTCGCCGCCGTCGGTCACGACACCGCTCTCGTCGGCCGCTTCGAGGAAGGCGTCGGTCGCCTGCTCGACGCGCGTCTCGGGCTTCTCGGCGTAAGCTAGCGTGTAGTAGTCTCGCTCATCGATATCGGTCGGGTCGTCGGTCACGACCGTCTCGCCCTGTTCCATGAACAGCCGGCGGCCGTACACCACGTCGTAGCCGGCCTCAACCAGCCCTTCGTGAGTGGCCGGCGCGTCGGTCACCTTGAACAGAATCATCCGGTCGGGGCCGGTCGGCGACGCGCCGCGGTCGGCCTCACGCAGCGCCAAGCTCGACCCGGCGGTGATTTCGACGCCAAGTGCGGTCGCAAACGCCGACATAGCGCTGACGCCGGGCACCACTTCGAGGTCGACTTCGGGGTGAAACGCCGCGAGCGTCCGCCGGAGATGGCCAAAGGTCGAGTAGACGTTCGGGTCTCCAAGCGTGACGAAGGCGGCATCGCCGTCGCGGGCGGTCGGCGCGATTTCGGCGGCGGCTTCCTTCCAGGCCGCCCGGAGTTTCTCCTCGTCGCGTGTCATCGGGAAGTCGAGGTCGCCGATGCGCTCCTCGGGGACGTGCTTGGTCGCGACCGACCGCGAGAGCCGCCCCGGCGAGTACACCACGTCGGCGGATTCCAGCGCGCGCTTCCCACGGACGGTTACCAGGTCGGGCTGACCAGGACCGAGGCCGATGCCGTAGAGTGTCATCGCTGGCCTCCGTCGGTCGCCTCAGTCTCAGTCGGTGACCCGCCGTCGGCGGCAACGTCCTCGCTGGCGCTGCCGACGAGCATATACACCGGGTTCTCCGAGTTGAAGCTCGTCGCGCCGGCGAGTTCGTAGCCGTGGCTCACCTGAAACTGGACAACCTCTTCCAGAATGTCGCGCTCGCGAAAGGCCTCTGTCGCCGCGCCGGCGACTTCGAGCCGCGAGACGTTCATCACGATTCGGTCGACGCCGGTTTCGACCGCGTGGTCGAGAATGGCTTCATAGTTGCGTGACCCGCCGAGGAAGAGGACGTCGGCGTCGTCCGGCAAGCCCTCCGGGGCCTCGGCCTCGCGCAATTCGACATCAGCGTCAACGTCGTTGGCGGCGAGGTTCTTGCGAGTCACGTCGAGTCGATTCCCCTTGCGTTCGAGCGCAGTGACACGCCCGGCCCGGCGCGCCGCCGTGATGGTGACGGCACCGGTACAGGAACCGACCTCCGCAAAGTGGTCGGACCCGGTGAGAGCGAGTTTGCTGGCGAGGACGGCCCGGACCTCCGGCTTGGTGGGACCGGCCTTCGCATCGTGTGGGAGCGAGACGCGGGACATCACGCTATACAACTACAGTAGCGCGTAAAACAATTTTGGTTGTATTAGTCCAAGTGCGGATGATAGCAGGGTTCGGCGACCGACGGTGGTCACATACGCGGGTCAGGGAGGCCAGACACGGCAGCCGTAGTGGTAGAGCGCGGCGAGAGAGCCACCCCAGAGGAGATGGGACAGCAGCGCCGCTGCGCTGAGGTTCGGGAGGCTCGCCTCGATACCGACAAGCGAGAGCCACACCGGCATGACGAGCCCGGCTGCCACAAACCAGAGTGCGAGCGACCAGCCGAGGGCGATTCCGTAGTATCGGAGCCGGTCGGAGAGATGGGCTGGCGCGGTTCGGACCAAGGCAGCGTACACCAGTCCGAAGACGATGCTGTGGAACCCGTGTGTGAGCCAGCCGACCAGCGCGTTCTCGACGCCGTACAGCGCCCCGACGACTGGGACGCCCCCGGAGAGGACCTGCATCGGGACGCCCATGACGACGGCAGCGACGAGCGACACCCCGACAGCCACGCTCAGGCGGCGTGGCGAGAGTCCCAGCACATCCTCGGGCGTAGCCTTCACGACGCCGTCTTCGGCCGAGACACGCAGCAGTGTCAGCGTGACTGTCGTTCCGTCATCCGTGACGGTGGCCGCCGTCCGCCCACCGTAGCTCCGGACGAGCAAGCGAACGAGGTCCAGCCCGAAGCCGGTCGAGCGGTCCTCGTAGGAACCGATTTCACCGCGGGCAAGCAAGTCGAGTTGTCGCTCGGGCAGTCCCGGGCCGTTGTCGCTGACGCTGATGGCGACAGTGTCCTCGGTGGCGGTGACCCCAACCTCGACGCGAGGGCTGTCGCTGTCATTGTAGACGACCGCGTTCTCGACCAGATGCGCGACGAGGTTGTCAAGCATCGTGTTGGCCCGCACCTGCAGGTCCGGGGGCACGTCGGCCCGCAGGTCGTAGTCGGCCGACGGGTGTGTCTCGCGGACGGCGTCGACGCCCGACTCCACGCATGGGACCACGGGGACAGCGTCTAGCGACAGGTCGGCCCCGCCGTGGGTGATGTGTTTCATGTTCTCGACGACCTGCTGGACGCCGGCCGAACGGTCGTCGATGACTGACAGGATGTCGGCCGTGCTGACACCGTCCCGTGATTCCGCAATCTCTACCCGACCCCGGATGACCGTCAGCGCGTTCAGGACCCTATCTCGAAGGATGCGGTTGACCAGGTCCAGCCTGGCAGCCTGCTGTTCGAGTTCGCGTTGCTGTCGGTTCGACCGCCCGGCGTAGACGCCAGTGAGTGCGCCGCCGACACCGCCCCCAATGAGGAAGTTCGACAGGTACGACCGGCTCCCCGCGGTTGACAGCGGCCCCATGCTGCCGTTACCAATCAGTGTCACAAGAACGAGAACGAACATCGCGCCAGTGCCTGCGAGACACCATAGCGTGACCGTCCGAACGAAGGCGTGTTCGAACTCACCAACGGCAAGAGCGACACCGAACGCGGACAGCCCCAGACCGAGCACCAGTGGCAACACGCCACTGAAGACGAACGCCATCGTGCCGTCGCTAACCGCCAGCGTGACCGTGAACCGGGTCAGGAAGAAGCCGAGGCCGGCGACAACGAGTCCAGTCGACGAGAAGCCACGACCCACGGAACGGATGTACTCGAACATAGTCCAACCCCGACAGCGCTACCATCGAGATACGTACCATTTCGCATCTGGGTACAAATCGGTTACCCAGTATCGGGGGCGCCGTGAACCGAGAAATCAGAACTCGGGACCGGGTGCCGGCACGCCGTCGCTGTCGTCGCCGCCGTCGAGGTCGAACTCCTCGCGCAGTTCCCGGATACGGTCTCTGATGTCCGCCGCCAGTTCGAACTCCAGATTGTCCGCGGCCTCCTGCATCCGTTCTTCCAGCTGTTCGATCTGGCGGGTGGCCTCGTCGGCGTCACTCGCGCCGTCACTCGAAATGCCGCCGGTCTCGGTCTTGCTCCCGGGCAGGTTCGTCTCGCCGACTTCCTTCTCGATGGTGGTCGGCTCGAAGCCGTGGTCCTCGTTGTACTGCTGCTGGATGCGCCGGCGGCGCTGAGTCTCTTGAATGGCCGACTGCATGGCGTTGCTGCGCTCGTCTGCGTACAGCACCACCTCGCCGTTGACGTTCCGGGCGGCCCGGCCCATCGTCTGGACGAGCGTCGTCTCCGAGCGCAGGAACCCCTCTTGATCGGCATCGAGAATCGCCACGAGTGAGACCTCCGGAATGTCCAGTCCTTCCCGGAGCAGGTTGATGCCGACCAGCACGTCGATGTCGCCCAGCCTGAGCGAGCGGATGAGTTCGTGCCGTTCCAGCGTGTCCGTCTCGTCGTGCATGTAGGCGACATTCACGCCGGACTCTTCGAGATACTCCGTGAGGTCCTCAGCCATGCGTTTCGTGAGTGTGGTCACCAGTACCCGTTCGTCGCGGTCGACGCGGTCATCGATGCGTTCTAACAGGTCCTCGACTTGCCCCGTCGCCGAGGCGATTTCGACAGCCGGGTCGACGAGGTGTGTCGGGCGGACAATCTGCTCGACGACCTGGTCGCTGTGGTCGCGCTCGTAGTCGCCCGGCGTGGCGCTCACGTACAGTGTCTGGTCAGTTTTCTCCTCGAACTCCTCGAAGGTGAGCGGGCGGTTGTCGAAGGCCGTCGGCAGGCGGAAGCCGTTCTCGACGAGGCTCTCCTTGCGGCTCTTGTCACCCTCGAACTGGCCGCGGATCTGGGGGAGCGTCTGGTGGGACTCGTCGACAACGGTGAGAAAGTCGTCGGGGAAGTAATCCAGCAGGGTGTAGGGGGCCTCGCCTGTCTCGCGGTCCGAGAGGTGGACCGAGTAGTTCTCGATGCCCGAGCAGTAGCCCGTCTCCTGCATCATCTCGATGTCGAACGTGGTCCGCTCCTCGATGCGCTGTGCGGCGACGTGGTTGCCCTGGCGCTCGAAGTAACTGATACGCTGGTCCAGCAGTTTCTCAATTTCGTCGATGGCCCGCTGGAGCCGCTGTTCCGGAATCGAGTAGTGCTCCGCCGGGTGCAACAGCGCGGCTGGCTCCTCGCTTTTGACCTCACCCTCCAGCGGGTCGACTTTCAGCATCCGGTCGATCTCGTCGCCCCAGAACTCCACGCGAAGGGCGTAGCGGGCGTACATCGGGTAGATTTCGAGCGTGTCCCCGCGCACGCGGAAGGTCCCCTGCGTGAAGTCCACGTCGTTGCGCTCGTAGTTCAGGTCGACCAGCTGACCGAGCAGTTCGTCGCGTTCGATCTCCTGTCCCACTTCGAGCGAGAGGGACATGTCGATGTAGTTTCGCGGGTCACCGAGCCCGTAGATGGCCGACACCGACGCGACGACGATGACGTCGTCTCGGGTGAGCAGCGAGCGCGTCGCGGAGTGGCGCAGGCGGTCGATTTCGTCGTTGATTGAGGCGTCCTTGTCGATGAACGTGTCCGTCTGCTCGACGTAGGCCTCGGGCTGGTAGTAGTCGTAGTAGGAGACGAAGTACTCGACGGCGTTGTCCGGGAACAGCTCGCGGAACTCCTCGTACAGTTGTGCTGCAAGGGTCTTGTTGTGAGCGATAACGAGGGTCGGCTGCTGGATCTCCTCGACGACCCACGAGACGGTGTTTGTCTTCCCAGAGCCGGTCACACCGAGCAGTGTCTGCCGGTCCATCCCCTGACGATAGCCCGACGCCAGCTGTTCGATGGCCTCGGGCTGGTCGCCCGCGGGGTCGAACGGGGCGTCGACACGGAACTCGCGGTCGACATCTGGTCGGTCGATAGAGAGGGGGCCGCCGGTGTCGCTCATTACCTACACATCGGGCTGGATGGACTTGAGCCGCGTGGTTCACGTGAATGTGGGGCTGGTATGCTTGTATTGTAAAGTTGAGATATTTATCACGCCCTCGTATTTTGATTCGGTAGTACCGGAAGTAAGCAGCCGATACGGCACTATCCAGGTTCTGAACAGTCAGTTCATTTTATACTCTTTTACTGTTAAGTATTTGATATGGGAGAGGCAGATACGGAGCTATCGAGCGAAAGCGAGGACGTACTCGCCACAAGCCGCTGGTCAATCGGAAACTGGGCAGTTATCGGCGTGTTTTTCGTCTTTACCGTGGTCGGCGTCGCGATGGCAGCGGGTCTGTTCGGCCGTGGCGTCCTCACTGAGACAGTCGGCGGTGACGGCTCCGGTGTCACTGTTCCGCTGGCCGTGTTCCTGTACGCGACGCTTGGTGCACTGGGGTATGTGTTCACCAAACTGATGACATCGCTTGACGAGTACGACGAGTGGGCCGATTTCGAAAAGCTCGCCGAGATAGGGCTGCGGATTCCCGCAGCGTGGCTCCTTGCCGCTGGCGTGTATCAGTTCGGCAGCCTCGCCATCGGCTCGTCTAGCCTGGGGGCGACACAGCTCGTCACCGGTGTCCCGTTTCTCGTTGGCCTCTACGTCAACGTCGCGTACAAGTGGCTCGGCGGGCTGGCCGACCGCCTCCTCGGTCGGGAACCAGAGCGAGCGGAATGGGCGACATCACAGCCTGGTCAGGGCGAAGCCGACAACCGACGACCCGACAGCGGCGACAGCGTCGGTGGCCACGACTGAGACTGTCAGCTGTACACGAGTAAAAAATGTCGCAGTGACGAATGTCGTCACGACGGTACGGCCAACAGTATGAGGCGTCGTCCCAACGGCCAGCAGCCAGAGCGAAACGCGCCCTCAGCAGACCGGTTTCGGGTTCACGCCGAGGTCTTCGAGCGTCTCGAAGTACTCGTCGTAGGCCGTCGAGATTACGTCGATAGCAGCCGCCTCCGCGGCGTCCCAGTCATCGTCATCCTCGCAGACAGCATCAAGTAGTTCAGCGGCCTCGTCGCGGAGGGCCACCACGTCGCTGCCGGCGCTGCGGAACGTACTCGCGGTCTGTGGGTCCGCCTGGCCGGTGAAGAAGCCGGTGTACTGCTCCTTTACTTTCTTGTCAACGAGCGTCCAGCCGACGAAGCCGCCAAGGCGCTCGACGGTCCCGTCGAGGTCGTCGAGTACGTCGTGCATCGCCGGCGTTCGGTCGACCGGTTCGGCATCAGTGCTGTCACCGCGCTCGGCCGTTTCGGTCGCCGCGTCGACAAACAGCGCTGCCGCGTCGTCGTTCGCGTCGTCGCTCCAGGCATCGAACGTCTCGTGGGCCGCCTGCTCGCGGGCGGCCGCCGCCGCCAGTACCACGTCCGGTTCCATCTCGCCGCGGGTGTCGGCGTACAGCGTCTTCGAGGAGCCCAGTCGGGAGAGTTCCGTCTGCTGGTCGTCACGAACTGCGTCGATAAGGTCGGCTGCGGTCATACTCTGGCCTGTGGCCGGCGCGGGCTTGTAACCATCGGACCCGCCGCTCGAAGGCTCGTATGGCTGCGGGGAGTAAGCCCCCTTCTGTTCGGGCCAGCATTCGGCTGAGCGGCCACGTCCAGCGCTTGCGCGCGGCGTCGGACTACCTGTCGACGCGGCCTTGCACCGGTGAGGTTTCGCCGTTCCATCGGTCCGTCGCCGGAAGCGTGGGGCATCGAAGATGGCCCACGGAATGCGTGGGGCGTCTCAGACGGCCCACGTGTGGAGCACAACTGTGGTCCACGAACGCGCGCCCCGGAGTCACCGGGTCGCGACTGCCCTCGGTGGGTTAGCTCTCCCTCGCTTTGGCCGCGTGCCGCACCGTCTGGTGGGGCACGACCAGCCTCGCTCGGGATTCGCACACCTCATCGGTCCGGCGACGACGTGTCGTTGCTGTTCCAGAGCCGACGGTCTCCCGCCCCGGGCTTGCGCCCGGTCACCTGTCCGACAGGTGGGGGGACTTTCCTCATGGCTTGCGCCACGGGAGCCGGCCTCCCGCTGCCACCAACAGGTACGCCAGTGCCGTGAATAAGGCTTACCAACGACCTTTTTCGGCGTCGGGTTCGCGCTTCGCGCGAACCACTCCTTGAAAAACGTCGATGAAAAAAGCGCGAATCGCGTTGCGATTCGCGTGAAACCGCTCGCTTCGCTCGCGGTATGCGCAACAGCAGCAGCAGCTACTGATTTTGTGTATTCGAGCGAGCCTGCCCTTCCCCGGGTCGCGCGACGGAGCGCGCTCCCGGCCAACACTATGTTTGAAAGGTAGTAGAGAAAGCGAGCAACCGCACGATTCGCAAAAACCGAACCGGGAGTGCTCAGCAGTGCGTCTTAGTCGTCGGAGGGCAGGGGCTCACCAGAGCCGTCAGTCGGCGCGGGCGAGGACTGCATATCGTCGTCTTCTGCGTAGGGGTACCACGTCATCTTCGTGTTGTGCATATACGGGTCGTGGTAGTCCGTCTCCTCGGGTTCGACCATGTCGGCCAGCGTCTCCTCGTCGCGGTCCGCAACGAAGTCACGGAAGGTCTCGCCGCCCTCGCGGGCGTCCTCGAAGTTGTTGACGAGGTTCTTGATCGCGCCGGGGACTTCGTCGGCCGGGACGCGCATCTCCACCCAGTCAGCGAAGCGCGGGTCGTCGCCGAGGCCGCCGCCGAGACCGATATCGAGCGCCTCGACCGGTTCGCCGTCCTTGCGGGTCTTCATCCCGCGCAGGGACACGTCGGCGATCTGGGGCTGGGCGCAGGAGGCCGTACAGCCCGAGAGGTGGATGTGGAAGTCCTTGTGGTCCTCGGGCAGTTCGACGTTGTCCTTGAGCCAGCGGGCGTACCGCACTTGGCGGTTCTTCGTCTCGACGATAGAGAGCGAGCAGTACTCCGTGCCCGTGCAGGCGATGGAACCGCGCATGAACGGCGACGGGTCCGGGGAGTAGTTCTCCAGCAGGGGTTCGCTGGTGAACGCGTCGAGGTTCTCCTCGGGGACGTCGGTGACGATTATGTTCTGACGCTGGGTCAGTCGGACCTCGCCGGAGCCGTACTCGTCGGCGAGTTCGGCGAGTTCGAGCACGTCGTCGGCACCCATGCGGCCGACCAGCACGTTCAGGCCGATGTAGTAGTTGCCGTCGTTCTGCTCGTGAATCCCGACGTGGTCGTTGTGTCCGTCCTGGGACCCGGTGTTGTAGCTGTACTGGTCGCGCATATCCTCGCCCGCAGTCGGGAGTTCGAAGTCGACGTACTCCTCCTGCAGGACCGAACGCATCTTCTCGGGCCCCCACTCGTCCATGAGGAACTTGATGCGAGCGTTGAAGCGGTCCTCGCGGTCACCGTAGTCACGGAAGAGCGAAGACATGCCGTGGGCCACGTCAGCGGCCTGCTCCGGCGGGACCCACACGTCGATATCGCGGGCGAGACGCGGTTCCTTGCGGGAGAGGCCGCCGCCGATACGGACATTGAAGCCGAGTTCGCCGTCCTTCTCAGCGGGCTCGAAAGCGAGGTCGTTGATGTCGCCCTGGCCACAGCCCTCGTCACAGCCGGCGATGGCGACCTTCCACTTGCGCGGGAGGTTCGAGTAGTCGTCGTTGCCCTTGAACGTCTCGTGGAGGTCCTCGGCAACGGGCCAGGCGTCGACGTGCTCGTGCTTGTCCTTGCCGGCAACCGGGCAGCCGACGATGTTCCGCCAGGAGTCACCACAGGCCTGCTGGGTGCCCAGGCCGACGGCTTCGAGCTTCTCGAAGATTTCCGGGATGTCCTCCAGTTTGATCCAGTGGAGCTGGATGCTCTGACGGGTCGTCCAGTCACAGTAGGCCTCGCCGAACTCCGGATTATCGACGGGACCAGTTGCGTACTCCTTTGCGACTTCGCCGATAACTTCAAGCTGGCCGGGCTTGATGACGCCGTTTGGTGTCCCGATACGCATCATGAAATACGACTCCTGGCCGGAGCGCTGGTGGTACAGGCCCCACCACTTGAAGCGCTCGAACCAGGCGTCGTGTTCGTCTTCCGGGATGGCATCCCAGCCCTGCTCTGCGAACTCCATCAAGTGCTCCCGGATCTCGTTACCGTAAACCTCGTCCTTCCAATTCTCGACTTTCGTGGGCATAGCTAATGTGTTTTTCCACAAGTCTCACTGACTTATAGAACACACTTTGCCGTCAACCGTCTCCCCCACTCCCCGAAACAAGCAACTGTTGCCTATTCTTTGGGACTGGCGAGCCGGGTTCGCTTCGCCGGGAAATGGACGCTCTCGTGGACGACACCGTGGAACTCGCCGGAGTCTGGGTCTACGACGCGGCCGACCGTCAGCCAGTCGGTCACACCGCTTTCACCGCAGGCGATACACTGACCGGCTATTCGCGCCTGGATATCGAGATAATCAACGCCCACTTCCACGAACCCCTCAGCGAGCAAATCCGTCGTCTCACACCCACAGAAGTCGCTTCGAGCCAACAACCACAGGTCCGAGACGTTCACTTCCCGCGAGTCGTTGACGGAAATCCAGGCTCCGTCGTCGAGCTGGTGAACGTCAGTCGTCATTACATCTCATTAGATTCTCGAAACACCTGAGGGCATCGGCGGGTGCAAGTATCACCGGGTCGAGTCGAATCCGCCGCAGTCATGCGGTGAGTGTCTCACGATACTGACCCGCTATTTGTTGGGCTCTGTCCGAGATACACACATATGTTGCCTGTAAGTCGCAGTGCGGGCCAAGCTTACAGCAGAGTCCGTCCTTAAGATAGTGGGGATATTACAGAGGAGTACGACATCCCGTGGCGGCCACGCTGGTCGTCGCTGTGAGAGAAACGATGACGAACGCACAACAGACCCACGACGACGATGCCGAGCGCGAAGAGCCAACGACAGACCACCTCGACAATGTCGAGGACGGCTGTGGCTGCACAGAAATCTGGGAGCACATGAGCGAAGAACGCGAAAGCGAGAGCGCATCCGACGACTGACACCCCTGTACGGGGTACTTTTGTGCGGTGCTTCCTAAAGACAAATCGATGCCAGAGGGGCCCGATAACTACGTTCCATCGACCGACCGCGAATCACCGGTCGGGAAGCCGGTCATCCGCGGAGACCCAGCACTCACGGGACAGCGACCCGAGGAGGCCATCGAGTTCGATCCCGACGACCCCGAGAGCCTCGAACTCGCCGCCAAGACAGTCAAGAAATTCTCCGAGAACACCGCCGGCGGCGACGACAACGTCTTTATTCTGCGCGGCGCGGCCGCGTGTGCAGCCCTAGTTCGCGGCGAAGGGTCCTACAAGGCCGCTGCCGAACGGGCCGGTGGCGAAGCCTCGGTCTCGTTCATCCGGAAGTGGTCCCGCGTCCACGACCTCCCTCGATCCGTCCGTATTCACGTCGCTATGGGGCATATCGCGCCAACGGCGGCCAAACACATCGCCAGAGTCTCAGGCGAGTCTCGCCTCCTGCTTGCGTGGGCCGCCCTCGACCACGACCTCACCGTCCGCCAGATCCGATCCGTTGCCAGCAGTGTCAACGACGGCGCGTCCGTAGACGCGGCGCTCGCCAGAAACGGGTACGCACTGGGCGAGATACGAACGCAACTCGACCGCGACGCCTACTGTCGACTCCGCCGGCAGGCCGCACTCGATGGGGCGTCCCCCGGGGAAGTCATCAGTGAGGCTATCGAGTCGTACTTCGACGACGGACCGTAAGGCCTTAATCGCCGCTCCCCCGAGCGAATAGCGAGGGCCGGTAGCTCAGTTAGGCAGAGCGTCTGGCTTTTAACCAGATGGTCGGGGGTTCAACTCCCTCCCGGCCCGTGCAACGAACCGACGAGCACTGCGAGTCGGTGAGTGAACCGGCAGGAAGGAGTTGAACCCTGGAAGGCACGCACAGCGAACGAATGTGAGCGAGCATGTCTTCCTCTGGTTCAACTCCCTCCCGGCCCGTTACCCTATGACCGACAGTGAATAGTGGGAACACTGTGGAGGGGTTGAACCCTGCCAGTCGCGCGCAACGGAGTGAGCACGTCTTCCTCCGGTTCAACTCCCTCCCGGCTCGTTGCCCTGCGAACGACAGTGAGCAGTGGCAACAACAGGAGGGCGTTGAAGTACGCCACGAGCGAAGGCAGTGAGCGAAGTAGAGGTGGTTCAATGCCCTCCCAGCCTGGTGTGTTATGAATAAAGGCAGCGCGACAGTGCATAGTCCGAGACCAGTTCATTTACCACCGAGACAGTAAATGTTATTAATATGAATGGAAGTGCCAGTACACTTCAGCGCGTCCTCACACAGCCGTTGCGCCCGCTAGGTGTCACTGTCGGTGTATTGCTCGTCGTCGCTACGCTCGCGGCGGTTGCCGGCACACCGTGGCAGACGCACGCGTCAATGACAGCGGCGATTGTACAGATGCTTGCGGCGGTTCTGATGGGTGTGATCGGTGTCGGACTGGCGTACATCAGCTGGGCAGCCGACGCGTAAGCCGGTCGTCGAAAAAGCCGAAAATAGATGTCGTTGTTATCCGCGGACAGGCATATACGCCATCCCTAGCATCAGCACAGCAGCGATGCCAGAGAGAATCGAGACGCCCCAGAAGCCGTTCTTGCGCTCGTGGAAGTAGTCCTGCTGGTCGAGCGTCGCCTGGTACTGGCCGTACTGCTGAATCGGGACGATCTGGACGGTGCTATGATCGGGGAAGTGCGTGAAGAACTGCTGCTCGTTCAGCGTGACGTTCCCACCCTCCGAGAGTTCGACCGTGTTCTCGCGCGGGGCGAACCATTCGAGCGTCGCGCCGTCGGCGGTCACTTCGGAGATTGTGGTTTCCTGTGTGCCGCTGTCGGTCGCGTACGGGTAGGTATCACCGGTCGTGAACGTCACTGTCTCAGGCTCAGGGAGCCACTCACTCAGCGGGACTTGCGTGTTGTTCGACTGGTAGACCACGTACTCGGTCCCGTTCTGGGTCGCAAGCGTGTTCTTGACCGAGGAGTCCTCGGCGAGGAGCGCACTGACGTTGAGTTCTTCTTCGAGGGTCACCGTACTCTCGTTGCTGTCAGTGTGTACGCGGTAGGTGTCGTTCTGGTAGGTCGTCGTGGAGTTGTGCTCTACTGTTGCAGTATACTGTGACGATTCATTCGTCCACGAGAGGTCAGCTGCCATACTGCCGCCACCACCGCCGTGGCCGCCACCGCCACCGCCGGACATGTGGATGTTTGTGGCTGTGTATTCCGTTCCGTCGACAGTGAACGTACTCTCGTTGGTCAGTTCGGCGTCAGCGTCGAGCGACACCGCCGGCCGCTGACTCTCCGCGACGCCGATGTAGGCGTACGCAGCAACACTGATAACGAGGAAGAACGCGAAGTACGCCGCCGCGGCTCGTCGTTGCATATCAGGAGGGTCAGTCGCCGCGCCGTTTAATGATTACTTTTCGAGCGTATCGGTACGCGGGTGGCACGGGCCGTTTCGCCCCAGCAACGACGGTGTCGATGAACCGCACTGGTCAGGCTGTCTCAGACTCGCCAGCGAGAACATCGTAGCTGTCGAGCGTCCCTGCCATCGACGGGGCGTCCGAATCGTCTTTCCGCTGGGTGCCGTAATCCATCCACACGCCGCTCGTGTAACTGTACATCTCGAAGGCGGCGTCGGTTTCAACGACGATGTCGATGACCGCGTCCTCGGGAGCGTCATCGAGAACGACAGCCGACCGAACGTCGTTGTCGTGGTGCATCACCCAGACCGCGACAGCGCCGTCAATGTCATCCAGTAGGGCACTGGCTTCCGCTGGCGAAAACGGGCGGTGAGGCCAGTCGTCGACGGGTTCTGGCTCGTCCATACTGGGAGCACGGGCCGGAAGGGTATCGGTGTTCCCCCGTTACGCGGAGTCGCCCGACCGTCAGTCGGCGAAGTAGCTGGTGAAAAATCCGGAGAGGAACGACGAAATGGCAACGGCCAGAGCCATATCAGTCAGGCTCCACGGCGCATCTTCGTCGTCGGCCAGCCAGACAGTGATAGCGACACTGATTCCCAGTGAGACAATCCCGTTGAGGAGGTGCTTGTTCTTGAGCAGACTCATACACCCGTTCGTTGGTGCGGGGTTCGTATAGAGATTACCCACGGGCGGTGTGTCCGTTGATTGAAACGGAGCCACTGGATTCGCTTGACGGGTGGCTCCGGCGCTGAGACAGTTAGCCGTCACAGCAAACCGTGTACCGGACGTCTGAGTGGACGAGCGATTCAACTGTCTCAACGACATCATCGATTGTCTCGAACTGCCCGAACTTGCTCACGACCGACCCGTCCGCGCGTAACACGACCGTCCACCGGTGTCCGTTCGGGCTATCGGCCCGTTCAAACGCGAACTCGCGGTCAGGTAGTCGAGCGATGACTGGGCCGTCAGTGGTGACCGTCCACGAGACGCTATCGGCAAGCGCGCCCTCCAGTGCCGTTTCGAGTCGTCGGCCGAGTCTGGCTGTCGGTTCGTCCCGTGCGTCCATACAGAAGCATCGAGGTGTAGAAGCATAAGCCGTTGTGACACTACACAACGTTCAAACGGCCCAAACACATACTGAGAATGTGACTCAGTCGCTTCTCGTCTACGACGGCAGTACCGACCTGTTCCGGCGCGCTGCCGAGACGGTAACCCGCTGTGCCACGGATATCACGCCTGTTCCCTGGGAATCCGATGCGATTCAGGCGTTCCTCCAGGCACAGTTTGACGACCTCCCGTTCGCGTTCATCCTGATTGAAGAGGAGTCCGTCCACGTCGGCGAAGCGGCTGTGAAGGAAGCGCTGGAGGGGCTCGATGTCGCGGCCCCCGTCGCTCGGTTGGCCGAACAGGTGTATCCCACCGCCGCCGCGCCGTTCGGGCGTGTCGTCCACGGCCAAGTTCCAGCCGACATCCACGGGACCTTTCCACTGGACGAGACAGCGAAAAGCCACATCGAACCGCTCCGGCAGGTCCACACAATCCCTGTCGAAACAGAGTAACCGAGACGGGCAGTGGTATGGCCGACCGGAACAGGCCTGCCGTGCGGTCGATTTCCCCGGAGGAACCACGGCTACTACGGCTACCGTTTGCGACGTGTTTGAACGATGCGCCACCAAGTACGCTGCGTTGCGTTGAACAATCGAATTGTCCAGTCACAACAATCTACGCTTTATTCGCAGATACAGCGGGATGTCTCGGTCGGTGTCGCGGACACGTCGTTTGCTTGTCCCGAGCAACCCAATGACGAATGCCAGTACAGCCACGGTGAGCGCCGCATTAATTACACCTAATGCCACCAGTGGATGAATGTCATGCATCGCGATAATAACGGTGGGGGGAAGCAAAACGATGTAGCGATGCTCAGAGACGGTTACAACCTTCTGTTCGCCTCGTGGCGGTGCGGGTGCATACAACGCTGTTGAGTCCGTTTCGCCGCCTGGGACATCGAGCCACCGGCTCTCGATTGTCGTCTGACCGGACGCGTTAAACACGACGAGCATTGTCACCAGTGCGTCTTCGTTGTTGGCTACAAGCGTAGCTTCAACCGGCTCACCAGGGGCGATGTTATTCCCAGTTGCGATCTCACCCGCCGGAATCTGATGGGTCGAGCTCGGAGCCACCATTGCGATGTTGGCTGGCACAATGATGATTGCGGTCAGAAAGAGCGCGGCGTACCGTGGGTCGAAGGTATCCTGCCCACGCGAACGGGCTCGTTCGCGCGAAGACCCGTTCACGATCCCACTACCGATGCTTATTGCAAACAGTATCACGCCGGAGACCAACATCACCGAGCCTGCCTGCCAAGACTCGGCTGCCTGCTCAACTCCAAGGACCGTCGTAGCCGCAGTCAGAACGTTTGTGACGACGACGCGGCCGGCAAGGATGGCCGTGCCGAAATTCGGGATTGTCACCACCTGTCCACTGGGTTGCCATGCGACCGCGACGATCTGGCTTTCAGTCACTGGGGGTTCGGCCCCATCCTGATCCGTGAACGGGTTCGCATCCCCCCTGGTAATGTATCCTTGCTCAGTTTCACCGACAACTCGGTGTGTCGTCAACTCCCCACCACGAATCTCCTGTGACTGGAACACGATGACATCGCCCTGTTCAATGTCGCCCGCAACCTGCTCCGGAATCGCAACGAAGCCGTCGCCTTCCTGAATCGTTGGCGACATACTTCCGGACACGACAAAGCTCAAAAGTACCGGCTGCCCAACCAGTGCACCTACGATGAGTGCCAGAACCAACACAAACCCGGCGATTGTCAGCCCTCTCGCCACATACGTTCGGAGCATACCAGTCTGTTGCTACGCGATGTAGACTAGCAGAATATAAATCGGTGTTGCTGAGTCGATGGGAGTGACGCAACCACCCTGTCGTCACGGGATACTGCGTTCCGAACCATCGTTTGTGGCAGCCAGGAGCAGTGTCTCCCGCTATCAGGATCTATCCCCTCCGTGGCCACAGAGTGCCATAAGCAGCACAAGCTATACCGGAGCAATCAACAATTGCAAAAAGTGACCGATCAACGGCGTCATCCGTCGTTTGAATCGGACGGCTCGTTTTCATCAGGATGTGTCACATCAGCATTATCAGTCGAGTCGGTGAAAAGCAGGCTTGAAAGCGACGCCGTCGCTCCTTCTCTGTCTTCCACGGTGGGCTCAGTATCGCGTGTCGATGGTGACGCGAGCGGGTCGACAGTCGGTGGCGCCGTGTACGTGTAGATTTCACTATCAACGAGGACTGCATACTGATCGCCGTCTTCGAGGACGCGCCTGTCACTATCGATAGCAATGTCAACAAGATCTACCAGCGAGTCCGTCGGGACAGGTGTCCGGTCGTCGGCATCCGGGATTCGTGCCGTCGAGATCCACTCGTCGAAATCGTTACGTGCACGCTCGAACTCGTTGCGCACTCGCTCGCGGTCGGTGACTGCAAGCCAGCCACGCCAGCGTGCTGTCCCGAGGAAGGCCATACAAAACAGTCCGAACACACAGAGTACAGGCCCGCCGTACAGTTCCAGCCGTGTCGGTTCGATGGTCCGAGTCACTTGCTCGGTCGCGTCGTAGGGGGTCTCTCCGGCTGTGGTAGTGCTAACGCGGTAGACACTCCGTCCGGGCACAATTTCGATGCGGTCGGTGCGGGTATCCGTGAACGTCTCTCCGTTGACCGACGACTCGACGGTCGTATCGGCGACAAGGAGGACCTCTGTCTGTCCGGGGGCAGCCCCCAGATCGTTCTGTATTGCTTCGGTACGGTTGAGGATTGTCGGGATATCCACGCTAACTGTGGTTGTTGCCGTCTCGCCGTCTGCTATCTCGACGGCATCGAGTGTGTCGAGCGAGTCGCGTGTCTGCCAGTGGACCACCTGATTCCCGTTTCGCTCCTCAACAGCGCGGATGACCAGTGACAGGTTCGTCGAGGTCACTGCCGCGTTCCCCTCAGTGTTGTCGTGTGAAACCGTGTACGTGCCATCGAGTTCGGGTGATGCCGTCGTGAAATACAGCGACCGGTTGCGAAGTCGCTCACCCGCACTGAAAACCTCGGTATCACGCGAGACTGTGGCGCCGTGTTCGAACCCGCTTTCCACCGTCCACGTGCCGACGGTCTGTTGTTCAGTAACCGTTTCTGCTCCGTCAACATGGCTGTCGTACGTGACGTAGCCGCCGGCAAGCGTTAGCGTAAGTGTAACGAGTAGTACTAGCACAAACCAGCGATTGAGAGCGGAGCGGACAGACGCTGAAAAAAGGGTTGCTGTCATCTCATTCCACTTTCTTTTGATACAGGCAATACGGAACTACTGCTGTTGAAGTGATCCCGATATTAGACTTTTCCGTTCTTGTATTGTTTGGTTTTTAGATACTCCAGTAGTAGTTGCCACGACGGTTTTACACATTGATATGTTGTGTAAATAGGGTCTATATACAAATACAAAACATCAAGTAGTCGTATTTATTTTTTGCGCTTCCAATGTAGGGGGATTCGTCCGGTTGGATCGCTGTATTTATTATGTCAAGTGAGTATGGCCTCGTCAAGCATCTCCTACGTTTCACTACTAAAGACAGCTGATGTAGTGCTATATTCAGTATTGTTTCCTTCCTTCTTATACCAGAGTGTAATATGGACATCCGCACCTTTCATATCAAGTAGATCGGTGCCCCATTCTGTTTGTCTCCTGAATCCAAATAGTCCCAACTCTGCTTCTTCATTTGCGACTAATTGACCTCCGCGGCGGGTGGCCTTTAATGCCGCTTTTTCACCAATATCATCATACCACTGATTTCTGAGGGCATCTCTATAGTCAGCGTTGACTGATGTACCATCGTTAAATGACAGATCCTCACCGACGGAAATTTCTATCTCGTAGTTGTCGCCGTATATTCTGCCAAACAAGTCCGGTTCTATGTATTCTCCAGCATATACGGTCCGAGCAAAGTCAACCCGGACAGCAGTTAGGTCAATAGGGGCGTCGTGATTGTTTGTAATCTTGAAATAGTAATCCTGATTCTGTGAGATTCCGCGTTTATTTGAGGCCCCTTTGGCGGAGAGATTTACCGTCGGTTTAGGTTCGTCTTCGCGCGATTCAAACCGAAGCCAGGAGATTTTCGGGTTGAATGTCCCGTCTGGTGGAGTGATTTGCAGCTCTTCGTTGTTATTTACTTCAACAGGGAAACTGTATGTTTCGGCTTTGGTAGGACGCTCTTTGCTTCCGTAATCAAACGCTCGATCCCGTAGTTTGACAGTCTCAGCGCCGCCAACAACATCAAACGAGTACTCCTGATCCGAATAGGACGGGTCCCGGCAGTGCATCGTCACATCGTACCAGCCATTCGGCAGGTCTATTTCCCAGTACGGATCCTCAGAAGCGTCGTATGCAGTAGGAATATTAGTCGTAAAGTGTGCAAGTGTATCCTCCTCAGTAGCCTGAAGCTCGCCTCGCTCTCTGGTTGTATCAGTCTGCTCACTTTCCCACCCGTAGGAGAGCATTGATTTTGGATCGAACTCGTCGCGGAGGCCGAACTGGCTCCCCGTGTCAGGGATGAAACCCGACGGTGTGACGGTTTCCGGTTGTTCAAAATTGAGACAGTTCACACAGGAAAGCGATATGCTACGGGTCGCTGTGATTTCAGGAGCCGAGTCAGTGGAGGTTGATAACGCAGAAATTTTCAATTCAATCTGTCCCGTCTCCTTGATGCAGTTGCTTCCCGATCCAGTGACTGTCGCAGTCACTGTGCCGGACTCGTCATCGAGCGAGTTCGGAACGCTGTCGATTTCCACGTCAAAGTCCAATTGAGCTTTATTTTGAACGTTCGCCTTTACCGTATCGAGTTTCGGCCCGATATTGTTCGTCAACGTGACTAGCTTACGGGTTTCAGTTTCAAACACGACCTGACCATCGTGCGTAGTGATGCCGAGCAATGGGTTATCAGTAGGATCACCATTGTCGTCGGCGGTCGTATTAATATTCACCTGACGGTCAGCAGTCACGTCTGTGAACCCACCAGTTCCCCACGTAAGGAGTCCGGCACCGCTACCGATCAGTGCGAGTGCACTCCGGCGAGTCCACTTCTTGCTCATATTTCAACATCCGGGGGCGTCTCGCCCGATCCAAGGCGGAGTTGCTGGCTCTGCCAGACGTGATACAGCCCGGAACAGAGAAACAGCATGACGACGAGACCAGCCCACGCGAGGTCAGGAATGCTGGCTGGGAACACATTCAGTCCGGCAGCGCCGACGATAGCACCCGACAGCACTGCCAGCCCGAGGTAGTACTGTCCCCACGGGATGGAGTCCTCCGGCACGACATCCATGTACACGTCGAGGTCCGCTGCCTGTTCGGTCAGTGTGACTGTTCCATTATCGTATTCGATCACGCCCGCGCGGTCCATCGCGGGCAGATGCGTCTGTTGCATTGACGTGTACACGCGATGGCGCTCACTGGACGTGATCTCACTCTGTGGTTTCCCGTTTTCCCACGCCGCCACCTGTTCAGCAATGTCTGATAGCTCTGAGTCACCGTCTGTCTGCTTCGCTACGTGTAGCGCGTATCGCCGGCGGTGATTACTGAGTAAGTCAAATACTTCATCCCGTGTAATCGCGTCACCAGCCCCTGTCTGGTTGCTTTGCTTCCCACCCACTGCCGTTGTCCATAAACTGTTCCATAATATAAAAAGTCTTCTGGAATGTCAATGATAACAAAGTTGTATGTATATTGAATACCAATCGGGTAGAATTTACAATCGATAGCTTCGAAAGTAGTGGTACTTGACCGTGGTCTGAAAGTTGGTCTAGCGTGGGAAGCCGTAGTAAATTTGTTTATTTTGGCACTTTTGATTTAGCTCTAGCCGTGCTTATGCTACTGTCATCAGTTGAAGTCACGATATATTTCTTCACGAGATGGGGTATCTTTGAGCCAATTTACTATCGAACTACGATTCATTGAACACCGAGCGAATTGATACTGGTTCAGTCAGAACTCAATACGACCGGCGAAGGCGTCGTATGGGTACTGACTCGCTCGGAAGCACGTGTTCAATCTGGCGTCGTGGTTGATTCAACGCTCAGTGAGGTTCCGAATCGTTACGACGAATCCTGTTCAATCTTGATCGTCAGCGTGTCAGTGTCGTCAGCGCCGCCAGTGTTTTCGGAAACACCGCTGGTGTCGACAGTGGCTCCAAATTTTTGCAGGCTCGAGCCGTCGGAGTAGGTACCAGCAGCGATCGGTTCGAGGTCACTATTGCCTGTGCCATTCCCACCAACGGTATCGCCACCGCCAATGTCGAGCCACGAGCCGGTGCCGTTCTCGGAGAGGCTGAGTTCGACGTTAAAGTCCTGCGAGGTGTCCCCTTCTCTGTTATCGACGATGAAGAGATTCTCATAGCTCGTCGTTGCGTTGTTGAGCAAGCCACTGCTCTGTGCGCCGAAAACGATCGTCGGATCGTTGTTCGCGATGAGGCTGACCTGTTGAGCCGGGGTATTCCCATCACCAGTCGGTTCGAGGTCTATAGGGTCTGTGCTATCATCGTTCACATACACCGAATTGTACTTGCCAACATCAACACGAACGTCCACAAATTCCTCCGCGATGAGGTCCGAGACGTCCTCACTGGCCCCGGTGTCGTTCTCGGTGATGACGTTCACCTCGACCGTACGCTCTGCGCTAACGCTCGTGAATGCACCTGTTCCGAAGAGCGCCCCACCACTGATTGCCAGTCCACCAAGTCCCGTAAGTACGTTTCTGCGATTCATATGTTAGTCAGCACGTTATGACGGTGCCGTACCAGTTACAACAGTTTCCGGGGACTTACTATTATACTGCTTGAGTGGGGTTATAGCCGTGCCTGAGGCGTTAATGGGCGGCATTAACCCCGCTCAGGCGCGTCAATAGTAATTGGTCGGATAGCGTTTTGTAGCATAACCGATGAGAGTAAATCGACGAAGTGTCCTGCTCGGGCTCGGGACACTCAGTGCGACTGTCGGCGGCGCGTTTGGCTCCGGCGCGTTCTCCTCAGTTGAAGCGACGCGATCAGTCAATATAGAGACCTCTGATGATTCAAGTGCGCTGCTGAGTTTCGAGGCGAATAAGCTAGGTACGACTAACGGTGGAACCCCTGAGGACACTAACGGTATCATATCTACGACCCCAGAAGGGTCAGATACGTCTGTTATCGAGATTAAGCAGACCAACCTCAACAAAAATGCGACGACCACATTCAAGAATGCCCTCAAAGTCAGTAATGACAGCAACAAGGATGTCGGTCTTTCGGTGAATCCTGATGAGACCGAGTACGAAGAAGGCGCAAGTGCAAGCGGTCTTGTTGGGAGTGCACTAGATATTGAAACTACGGGCACGGACGGAAGATCAATCGTCGATAGCGATAGCGAAGGTGACAACGCTGTCGACTTAGCCGCCGGTACTGAGATCACTCTTACAATTGTTGTTGATCTTCGGAACAATACTGACGCAGACATTGACGATATAAAATCGATTGTCTTCGCAGCACGGCGGGACGACTACAGTAGCGCGTAGTAACCAGTCCGGCTTATCACTGAAATGTGAAGGCTATCACTGTCCGGGTAAGTCGCTACCTCCAGCCAGAATATGAAATGGTACTTCGCCCTTGGGCTCGTGTTCATCGTCTGCGGGACAGTCATGTCCACGGCTGCGGTCCCACTCTCCGAACCCGTTGACGAACTCGCCCCAGCGGAGGACACCGGGGTTGCGCTGGCCCCAGCTGACACGCCCAACGGCGACCGCTACGCATCGTTTGACAGCAACGGCGAGCTTATTATATCCGTTGACGTTTTTTTTAGCACTGAGACTGTATTCGACGACGTGTTTGTTGTCGGCTTTGCGGGAGTCAACGGTAGCGACGAGGAGGCGGCGATCCGGATCGTGCACGATAGCGAGTGGTTGGGCATCTACAGGAACACAGATGCAGGCGCACGCGAGTCGGTCGATGAGGCGAGTAACACGCTTACGCTTGACCCGGGCGAGCAGGCAACGCTCGGATTCACCGTGACGACAAGCGCCGACAGCCCGGCATCCCTCTCTGAGAAAGTGACGTACACCATGGAAATTCCAGATGCCGAGTCAGGCACTGGTGGAGGTAATGGTGGCAATGGTGACAGCGGAAGTGGTGGTAGCGGGGGTGATGCAGGCGGTAATACTGGTGCAGGGGGCAGCGGTGGTGGTGACACCGGGTCAAGTGACGGCGGTGGCACCGGCGATGGGGACGGCACAGATGCAGGCAGTGTTGGTGACGGTGGTACCAACGTAAGCGATAGCGGCGACACTGGCGAGGAGAGTACCGACAGCCCAGAGGTTGCGATAACAACTGACGAGCCGGCTGAAACGCCCGCTGGCGGAGAAAGCGGTGGCGGCGGTGGCGTCGGGGCATCGACCGAGGAGCCGACTGAGACGCCCACTGACAGCGAAGAAGAACCCGAAACTGTGGCCGGCGGCGGGGCCGAACCTGTACCGCCGACACCCGAAAGCCAGCAGTCAGCCGAGCCGAGTGGATTCACCCTCGGTTTCGATCCGGCATTCGGAGTTAGCTGGGGCCCATGGGCGTTCATCGCTGGCCTGCTCGCGGTAGTGACAAACTACCTCGTCCAGACGCGATATCATGACGTCCTCCCGGTACTCCAGACACAACCGAGTGACCGCCGTTACCGATTCCGCCGCGTCGCTATCCGCGAAGCAGCGATCGGTCTTGCCGGGATTGTGCTCACAATTCTTGTCGTGTCAGCGGTTTCGAGCGCTGGCTTCGGCTCAGTCACACAGCTGGGTGTTGCACTCGCGTTCTCCGCTGCAGTCGGCACGGTGACCGGGTACCGACTGGTCCCTGAACTCGATGCGATGCTTGAACCGCAAGCCGACGACGACGGCACCAAAGAGCAATAAAATAACTCGGTCAGTCCGATGTTTCAGCGTCACTGTTGCCCATAGTGGAATCAGTTCTGGGTTCTGGCGGAGGGTCGTACCGAAACAATCGGTCACCAGTGTACACGAGGAAATCAGAATCGCTATTTGACTCAATGATACGTTCATCGGTGTCTATTGCGATATCCACGAGCCAGACGAGCGAATCGACGGAAGTCGTCCAGACGTCGTCGACTGGATCATCTCGGCCAACGGTTATCCATTCATCAAACTCCTCGCGAGTGGACTTGTATACGAGCCATCGGCGCTCGGCGTCAGTAAGTGTGAAATAGTCGGTCGTGCGCCCGTAGACGAGGGAGTAGCGCCGCCAAGGCAACCAAGCGGGAGCACTGGCCACCGAGGGTCCAGAGCGGTACGTGCGAGCCGTGTCGACTGACTGCCCGTTACGTGTCCCCGAGAGAGTTACCTGAGAGACCACCGCTATCTTAAGTCGACCGGATGTCTGGCCGTGTTCGGAATCGATACGTCGAACGGCTTCAGCTGCGCGACTGACATTCAGCGAGAGCGGAACCGCCATATGTTCGCCCGCGGCCAGCGATTGCACAGTGCCCTGTGTCAGCGGTCGTTCGACTTCCCAGTAGACGAGAGCTCCGTTTTGCGTCGATTCAACGGACCGATACTGAACGAACACGTCAGCTGAAGCGGTGAGGTCACTTTCGTTGCTGGCACTGTACGTGTAGGTGAACGCTCCGTCCAGTACGGGAGCGACCCGCTGGAGGTACACGGATCTGTCCTCAAGCACTTCACCCTCTGGAAACGCTGAGGTCCCGTTGCGAACTGTCGCGTTGTGGGAGAACGAGCCAGACGATTGCCACGACGACACCTGCCGCGTGGTTGTGTCCGTTCCTGGAGCAACGTGCCCCGTATACGTGAGATATCCCCCAACTGCAGCGATAGCAACCAGACAAATCAGTAGCAGTTCGTGGTTGTCGACGACTGTCCGCCGCGTTTTCTGACCCAACAACCACATTGCAACTGTAATACTGGTGCCGACAAATAAGGGTTGATACCAGGTCAGCAGCGACATATCTCTTTCTTCACCGCCCTCATCGCCGCTAGCTCCAGCGTTCGAATGTCCCGGGAAACAGTTTGTAGCTACATCGTTACTTCGTGCGATCCCGCTACGTCGGTTGTTGCCCGTCGAAAACAGACTTGATAGACAGCCTGCCAACACTGTATCTTTCGCTAGAATCGTGTTCCTGTTTTTAACCGTTTTCGAGCAACAGTTCATAACGTCGACCCACACAAAAAGGCAGAAACCGGGTAGCTCACCGGGATTTATTGGGGGCGTAAGCAACTGAGAAGCCAAGGGCCGGATTTGAACCGGCGATGGGCGGCTCTGCAGGCCGCTGCGTTAGGCCAGACTCTGCCACCTTGGCGCAGATAGTGGTAGTCAACTCGGTCGTTTAAGCGTAGCGAATTCGATCAGCCCTCGCCCTCTGACTGGCCCGGCTCGCCAACCCCTTCGACCGGGATAGTATTGTAGATTGACGATTGCGCCTCGTCGGTAGACTCGAACTGCTCGTCATCGATCCGATCCAGCACCGCAGCTAACGGTTCAGTACCGTCTGCGTGCACGAGCCGTACATCGTCGAACTCCTCCCGAGCAGTCGCGACCGACAGCGGGTACGTTGCCGTTTCAAGAAGCGCCGTGAGTTCGTTCAGTTTGACTTCGCGAGTCATGCCATTGTTTCTCGGCTCAATTAGGTAGTTACGCACTGCTTATAAATACGGAAAGCCCACTCGGGAGAGATGTCTCTCCTGAGTGGGCTATGAAAGGTATGAGTGGTGGCGGCGAACCGGATTTCCCAGAGGCTCGCGCACTCCAGTACTCCCTGGAACGCTGGTGGGCTTATCTTCCGTGTTCGGGATGGGTACGGGAGGCAACCCCACCGCTGTGGCCGCCTAACGTCGAGTCACGGAATCGAACCGCGATAGTACCAGTCTCGATTAACTCTTCCACCGTGTGATTACGTGCGATCCAGTTTGCGCCTGGACTCGTTCAGCGACGAGTTAAATCGTCGGTGAATGAGTCACAGTGCGTATGAATGATGGCTTTGGTCTGTTAGTGCTCGTGGGCTTAACGTCTCGTTACCTCGACGCGCACACCCCGAGTCTATCGACCGCGTCTTGTACGCGGGACCTCGGCGGTGTCTCTTTTCCAAGTGGGTTTCGAGCTTAGATGCGTTCAGCTCTTACCCCGTGTGGCGTGGCTACCCGGCACGTGCTCTCTCGAACAACCGGTACACCAGTGGCCACCAACCGTAGTTCCTCTCGTACTATACGGTCGTTCTTGTCAGACACCATTACACACCCAGTAGATAGCAGCCGACCTGTCTCACGACGGTCTAAACCCAGCTCACGACCTCCTTTAATAGGCGAACAACCTCACCCTTGCCCGCTTCTGCACGGGCAGGATGGAGGGAACCGACATCGAGGTAGCAAGCCACTCGGTCGATATGTGCTCTTGCGAGTGACGACTCTGTTATCCCTAGGGTAGCTTTTCTGTCATCAATTGCCCGCATCAAGCAGGCTAATTGGTTCGCTAGACCACGCTTTCGCGTCAGCGTTCCTCGTTGGGAAGAACACTGTCAAGTCATCTTTTGCTCTTGCACTCTTCGCCGGGTCTCTGTCCCGGCTGAGATGACCATAGGGCGCGCTCGATATCTTTTCGAGCGCGTACCGCCCCAGTCAAACTGCCCGGCTATCGGTGTCCTCCTCCCGGAGTGAGAGTCGCAGTCACCGACGGGTAGTATTTCACTGTTGTCTGGGTGGCCCGCTAGCGCGGGTACCTCTGTAACGACTCCTACCTATGCTGCACATCGGCGACCACGTCTCAGCGACAGCCTGCAGTAAAGCTCCATAGGGTCTTCGCTTCCCCCTGGGTGTCTCCAGACTCCGCACTGGAATGTACAGTTCACCGGGCCCAACGTTGGGACAGTGAAGCTCTGGTTAATCCATTCATGCAAGCCGCTACTGATGCGGCAAGGTACTACGCTACCTTAAGAGGGTCATAGTTACCCCCGCCGTTGACAGGTCCTTCGTCCTCTTGTACGAGGTGTTCAGATACCTGCACTGGGCAGGATTCAGTGACCGTACGAGTCCTTGCGGATTTGCGGTCACCTATGTTGTTACTAGACAGTCCGAGCTTCCGAGTCACTGCGACCTGCTCCGTTCCGGAGCAGGCATCCCTTCTTCCGAAGGTACGGGACTAACTTGCCGAATTCCCTAACGTTGGTTGCTCCCGACAGGCCTTGGCTTTCGCCGCCATGGACACCTGTGTCGGTTCTCGGTACGGACATCATGCTCGTCTTTTCATGGGCCCCAGGTTGAATCACGTTTCCCTATGCCGCCGTTCGTCCGCTTCCTGCCATTACGGCTTCCACGGAGTTGGACGGTTCGACCGGGCGAATGCCCGGCGTGATCGACCCCAGGGCGTCAACTTTCACTGCATGATGGCACAGGAATATTAACCTGTTTCCCATTTCGTCTCAGTCGAGTTGCGGTGAGACTTAGGACCGGCTAACCCTCAGCTGATCAGCAGTGCTGAGGAACCCTTATCCATTAGGCCGTCGGGGTTCTCACCCGACTATCGCTGCTACTATGGCCAGGATTTTCGTCACTAATCGGTCCACAGGAGCTCTCGCCCCTGCTTCCATCCAATTAGAGCGCCAATCTACTCGATTACCAGTATGAGTGGTACGGACAGGTCTCGGTGGTGGATTTGAGTCCCGATCATTTTGGGCGCCTCAAACCTCGGCCGGTAAGCTGTTACGCTTTTCTTAG
This sequence comes from Haloarcula marismortui ATCC 43049, assembly GCF_000011085.1. Classification (NCBI taxonomy): domain Archaea; kingdom Methanobacteriati; phylum Methanobacteriota; class Halobacteria; order Halobacteriales; family Haloarculaceae; genus Haloarcula; species Haloarcula marismortui. The sequence continues at coordinate 2,635,394 of NC_006396.1, read as the reverse complement.
AGGGTAGCTGCTTCTAAGCTCACCTCCCGGCTGTCTAGGGCTCGAGACCACCTTCAGAGGATTACACTTAATCCACACTTGGGGACCTTAACCTATCTCTGGGTTGTTCCCCTCCTGGTACACAGGCTTACCCCGCGCACCGGAATCCCCGCGTCAAACAGCGTCTGTAAGTTTGGAGTTTGACAGGTGTGCCGACTCCTCTCGGAGGCGGACACACCAATCGGTCGCTCTACCTCACAGACTACCTCGGCGGAGGTCATGCTTCGACATGTTTCGATTGGAACCAGCTGTTGCCGGACTCGATGGGCCTTTCACCCCTACACATAGATCACGAGAGGGTATTGTAGGACACCAACTCTAACAGACTTCCACGTGCCTTTCGGCACGCTTCATCTTGTCCATGCGTAGATCGTCCGGATTCGGGTCGTGTCCACATGGCTCCCCGCCCTTGAAGACGGCGGCCCTCGGGCAAAGCCCTGCGGCCATGTCGGTTTCCCTGTGCCTCCCCGGATACTCCGGTTAGACTTGCCATACAGACACACTCCCTGGCTCGTTTTTCAAAACGTACGACAGAACATCGGCTTCCCGTGAGTCTTACTGGAGACTCGCGTCTCGGTCATTCGTCAAGGGACCTTGTATGCCCTGTCGCTCGATCGCCAACTGATTTCATGCTCTATTTCGCCTCCCTTCTGAGGGTACTTTGCAGCGTTCGTTCACACTACTTGTTCACTATCGGTCTCAGGTTGTGTTTAGCCTTCGCAGTCGATGCCTGCGTTATTCGCGAGGGATATCCAACCCCCGCTACTCTGGCACTACCGCACAGCGTACTGGTCTTCAGTACGGGGTTGTCACCCTGTATCACGCTCTATTCCAAGAGACTTCGTGAAGACGGTCGGCTGATGAGAGGTAGCCCTGACACCACATTGCCCGTGAGGGCTTCGGTTTGGGCTGTATCGCGTTCACTCGCGGTTACTAACGACATCACGTTGCGTTTTCTGTTCCTCCCGATACTGAGATGTTTCAGTTCTCGGGGTTCCTCATTGCGCGAAGCAATTGTTAGAGAGATTCTCATTCGGAAATCTGTGGTTCTTCGCCTCCGTGCGGCTCCCCACAGCTTATCGCAGCTTGGCACGTCCTTCATCAGCGCCTGAGCCGAGCAATCCACCAGCTGGCATAGTAGCCAACGTCGTTGTGACTCGTTCAACTGAACGAGTCCAGTGGACGCCTGGATCGCACGTACACACGGTTTCATACTCGCCCCCAAGGTGGAGATGGTGGGCGAATCGACCCTTCCCAGGCTCGGTTTTACCCGGCCTGGTGCATCTGTCGTCGTACCATATTCCATCGCCGTCCCACACTTAAGCGGCACGGTTCGGGGCAGGCACGTCGTATGGACCCACTGGGATTTGAACCCAGGGCCTCCGCCTTGCAAAGGCGGCGCTCTCCCGCTGAGCTATGGGCCCGGCAGATCCGCACGGTTGTCAGCCCTGATAGTTCATAGGTGCCCGGTCGGCGGAGTTCTCGAACACCGAAAGGTGGGTTGGGGCAGAGCCCCAATCCCGGTCAGTAGGAGGTGATCCAGCCACAGATTCCTCTACGGCTACCTTGTTACGACTTAAGCCCCCTTGCGGAGCCCAGATTCGACCGTCGCATGACGGCCTCATCCGGACCCCACTCGGGTGCTTTGACGGGCGGTGTGTGCAAGGAGCAGGGACGTATTCACCGCGCGCTTCTGACACGCGATTACTACCGAATCCAGCTTCATGCGGGCGGGTTTCAGCCCGCAATCCGAACTACGACTACGTTTGGAGATTAGCGTCGCCTCTCGGCGTTGCATCCCACTGTCATAGCCATTGTAGCCCGCGTGTTGCCCGGTCCATTCGGGGCATACTGACCTACCGTTGCCCGTTCCTTCCTCCGCTTTAGCAGCGGCAGTCCTCCTAGTGTACCCAACTACCTCAAGGGTATTGCTGGCAACTAGAAGTGCGGGTCTCGCTCGTTGCCTGACTTAACAGGACGCCTCACGGTACGAGCTGACGGCGGCCATGCACCTCCTCTCAGTAGCGTCGAGTAAAGTCGTCAACCTGACTGTCATTACTACTGTCGGGACCGGTGAGATGTCCGGCGTTGAGTCCAATTAAACCGCAGGCTCCTCCGGTTGTGGTGCTCCCCCGCCAATTCCTTTAAGTTTCATCCTTGCAGACGTACTTCCCAGGCGGCTCGCTTCTCGGCTTCCCTAGGGCGCAGCGCAGGCTCGTAGCCTACGGCACACCTAGCGAGCATCGTTTACAGCTAGGACTACCCGGGTATCTAATCCGGTTCGAGACCCTAGCTTTCGTCCCTCACCGTCGGGTCCGTCTTCCTGAGGTGGTTTCCCCATTGGTGGTCCGTCCAGGATTACAGGATTTCACTCCTACCCCGGACGTACCCCTCAGGTCTTCCGGCCCCAAGCCGGACAGTTTCCGCTGGACGCCGACGCGTTGAGCGCGTCGATTTCCCAACGGACTTGTCCGGCCGGCTACGGACGCTTTAGGCCCAATAATATCGGCCATCACTCGGACTGCCGGTATTACCGCGGCGGCTGGCACCGGTCTTGCCCAGTCCTTGTTCCTGTACCACCTTACGGTACAGAAAAGCGAGGGCTATATGCCCTCGCACTCGGAGTCCCCCTATCGCACTGTCGTGCAGTGTAAAGGTTTCGCGCCTGCTGCGCCCCGTAGGGCCCGGTATCTTGTCTCAGATACCGTCTCCGGGTTCTTGCTCTCACAACCCGTACCGATTATCGGCATGGTGGGCCGTTACCCCACCATCTACCTAATCGGCCGCAGCCACATCCTACAGCGCCGGAACGTTTCTAACTCTCGGCACTCCAACATGAGAGTTATATCCGCTATTGGCCTCAGTTTCCCGAGGTTATCGCGGTCTGTAGGGTAGTTTGGCCACGTGTTACTGAGCTATATGCCACGGGTCTAAGCCCGTGCGACTAGCATGGCTAAATCGGACTCCGATAGCAATGGCCTCCGGCAGGATCAACCGGAATGTATCCCGGCACAATGCCGGGGGGTTAGGCGGGATCACACCCATATAATGGGTGTGGTCGCTATCGAAGGGTGTTCGAGGACACCCGTCGACCGAGTGTCACCGAACTATCAGGGCTAACATCAGATCCCATCTTGACGGCGGACCGCAGGGGTGGAATCCTCATTTCTTCGGACCTGATTGTTGTCTCGAAGCCACCATAAAGGCTTCGAGTTTCGTTGGCGAGTCGGTCCCGCCTGGTCCGTGTCGGCAGGGGTTCGATGTCCCCGACCGAACGTCGTTCGCGTTCATTCCGAGCACCCTGTTACACTTAAGGGCGTCGGATTGGTATCGCGTCGAACCACACGACGCGAGCGACCTTTGCGTTCATTCCGAACGCCCTGTTACACTTAAGGGCGTCGGAACGAGTGCGTTCGTTCGGGGGGCATCGCCCCTGACCGCGTTCGCATTTCATTCCGATGGGTGAGCCACACTTAACGCCGTCGAAGGAGGTCGCCTGCGAGACGTGATTACACGGGTGTGAGTATCCCACACGTGTACAGACGGAGAGTACGGGTCACGGAACAGCAGTGACTATGATAGACGGTTCTCGCTCGCGCGCACGTGAGCGCGCAGTTAGAATTAGACGACACAGACGGCCACCGAAAATGTCGGGAATGCGACCTAGATCTCGTCTAGGTGTTCGACGCCCTGCTTCGAGACGTTCCCTTTCGTGATATCGCCGGGCATCCAGTCGGGTTTGTCGTCAGGTGCCTCCTCGACCCATGCCCACGCCTCATAGATGTGGACCTTGTGAGTCCCCTTCTCCCGTAGTCGTATCTCCTCAGGGTCAGCCTGCTCTTCACCGTCGGCCGGCTCAAGTCGACGTGCTGCTTTCAGTGCAGCCTGTCGAGGTGTTCCGCCCGAGAAGACGCTCGATTCGTCACCGTCTTCGCGCAGTGCGAAGTTGCGCTTGTCACTGTCGGGTGCCATGGATTTCACCGCTCCATGCCAATTCAGCACATGGCAGAACATAAATATACCCCCCAATCCGCCCTCCGTCAGGGGGTCCTTTTATATACTGAGGCCATCACGCGCTGTTGCGACCCCCCAGACCGGCCAGTTCAGGCCAGATATTCGGACTAAAATCGTCACGCGCGTCCACAAAACCGCCAGCCAGCGACCGGCGGCACGGTAGACTTAAGTGTATCCTGCGGTGAAGTGCGGAGTAGGATAGCGCGATGGTGCGAAAGAAGAAGCTTAGCCCGAGTGGCGCCAAAGATGAGGACGGCGAGTACCACAACGTACATATCAACATTCATGAAGACGAGCTAGCCGTCGCTGGGATGGAGATCGGTGATGAGGTGTTCGTTCGCGTCCGTGACAACAAGATTATTATCCAGAAAGCAGACCCTGAAGAGGTCGAACACGACTTTTGAGGCACCATCGACGGTGACACAGTGCCACTGGGCGGGGCTGTTTGGGCCGACGCTCGATCTCGGTCGGTCACCACCGTTCTTTGAACCAACCGGACCACCCACACAATGAGACCCTACGATATCGCGAAACCATTCCTGTTTTCGCTGCCAGCAGAAACCGCCAATAAGAGTGTCCACCGACTGCTAGAGACAGTCGACGGCACACGTGTCGCCGACGTGATGGCCGACCGCTACACCGTCGCTGACGAGCGACTCGCCGTGGAGGCGTTTGGCCACACTTTCGACAATCCAGTCGGCGTCGCCGCTGGATTCGACAAGAACGCGACCATCCCCGAAACCCTGGCATCGCTCGGCTTCGGCTTCGCCGAGGTCGGCGGTGTCACGGCCGAGCCACAGGCGGGGAACGCCCGCCCGCGGATGTTCCGGCTCAAAGCAGATGAGGCCATCATCAACCGGATGGGACTGAACAACGACGGGGCCATCGTCATCGGCGAGCGGTTGAAAAACGTCGACGCCCCGTTCCCGGTCGGCGTCAACATCGCCAAGACGGAACACGTCGGAACGAATGAGGCCCCAGACGACTACCGGACCACGTACGAACACGTCGCCGAAGGCGGGGACTTCTTTGTCGTCAACGTCTCCTGCCCCAACTCCGAAGGGTTCGAGGAGTTGCAGAACCGCGACGCGATGGAAGCGATCCTCAGTGAGCTACAGGACGCTGGCGCGGCCCCGCTGCTCGTGAAGCTCTCGCCGGACCTCCCCGAGCCGGCAGTTGAGGATGCACTTGATCTGGTGACTGAACTCGACCTAGACGGCGTCGTCGCGACCAACACGACGACGGAACGGCCCGCCAGTCTGCGCTCGCCGAACGCGGTCGAGACGGGCGGCCTCTCGGGGAAGCCAATCGAAAATCAGGCGACTGAGATGGTACGGTTCGTCGCCGAGCGTGTCGACGTGCCCGTCGTCGGCGTCGGTGGCGTCTCGACAGCGGAGGGCGCATACCGGAAGATCCGCGCCGGGGCCTCACTCGTCCAGTTGTACACCGGCTTGGTCTATCGCGGTCCGTCAATCGCCCGCGAAATCAATTCGGGACTGCGTGACTTGCTCGCCGAAGACGGCTTCGACTCGGTCGAGGACGCCGTCGGTGCAGACCTGTAGCTGGCGAGTCTTGAACTACAGTTGCAGCGAACCGCCGACATGGCCGACACCCGCCGTACGCTGCACATCGCGTCCTGGGACGACCGCTTTCTCGCGTGGCTCCTCGACATCCTGCTCGTCGGTGCCGTCCTCTCCGCACTTGGCGAGGCCGCTGGCGTGTTCTCTCTCCTGGCCGGTGGCCTCTCGGGTACCACTCCGTTCACCGGCCTGAACGGACTCGGCCTTTTCGTGTACTGGACGGTCTTGGAAGGCCGGCAAGGGCAGTCGGTCGGAAAAATAGTGATGAGTATCGCCGTCACGGACGAACGCGGCGAAGCCATCGACTACGTGACAGCGGCCATCGAGAGCTTCGGCAAGGCGTTCCTGCTGCCCCTCGATATCCTCGTCGGCTGGCTGGCCTACGAGAAGGAGGGGCTGCGGCTGTTCAACAAGCTCTCATCGACCATCGTCATCGAAACCGACGAAGAAGAAACCGGGAAGCCGAGGGACGTAGAGTACGTGTATCCGAGCGACAAGTAGAGCCGAGGGAGCGCTGCGCCGGCTCAGCCGGACTTACGCCAGCGCGTCCAGCCGGAACTCGAATGCTGCGACCGGCAGCTCCAGATCGTGTTCGACAAGCACTTTCGGATGAATCTCGCCGATGACGCCGACCGACTCCCCGTCGAGAACCACTTCGGCGGCGCGGCCGCCGATGAACGACGGATGCGTGGTTGGTGGCGTTTCGAGGTCCTTGTCGAAGGCGTCGGCGAGCGCCTGCAGTCGGGCCTTCGCGTCCTCGTATGAGGCGTCTGTGCGCGCGAGCGCGGCGGCAACAGTGCGGTGTTCGGCGACGCCGGTGTTCTCCGAGTCGTCGAGACCGGCGGCCAGCCCGATTTCGGCGAGGTCCTGCGGGTAGCTCCGGTGGGTGTTGTTCTCCAACACCATCATGATAGAGGGAAGCGCCCACGTCCGAAGGATGGTGTAGTCCTCGCTGTATGGCTCCTGAATGGTGACCGGGTCAGCCAGACCGACAGTGTCTGCGTCGTTTCCGTCTTCGGCCTCCGGCGTTGAGAGGTTCATCCGCTCGAAGTTCTCGACCTCGTTTGTCATGTGGAAGTTCAGCAGGTCCTCGAAGCCCAGGCCGACGAGCGCGTCGCGGGCGGCGTCCTCAAGCCGAGACCGTTCATGCCGACCGCCGACCGTCGACACGTCGGGGTACGTCGGTTCGAGGCTGTTGAATCCGAGCGCCCGGCCGATGTCGTCAATGATGTCCAGCGGGTGGATGACATCGACGCGGTACGGCGGGACCTCAACGTCGTATGCCACACCGTCGTCAGATTCAGTCTCGGTCGCATCGAGGCCGGCGCGCTCGGCGTAGTCGACGACCTCGCGGCTGTCCAGTGAGACGCCGAGGATGGACTCGATACGGTCGTGCGTGACCGTCTTCGTCCGGACCGAGAAGTCCGGTCGTTCCAGCGTCTTGCCGGCGTACTCCCCGGGCGCGTCATCAGCGTAGGACACGTCGACCTTTTCGACCTGGCCGCCGCGGGCGGCGAGCGCGTAGCAGACGATGTTGCACATGTGGTCGATGGTCCACTGGTTGGTCCCGGTCATCTCGATGAACAGGTCCCGGGAGTCGACGCTGACCTCGGTCCGGCGGCCGTTGATGACCGGCGGGAACGAGAACAGGCCGATTGCGTCGTAGATTGCCGGGACGCGGTCGAAGTCGGCCACGAGGTCACCGTAGGTCTGGCCGGTTTCGTGAGACGCCATGACCTCGCTGGGGGTCATCTCTGCGTCGGCGTCCAGCGGAACGAACGTCGCCTCGTCCGGGTCGGCGCTGGTGTAGGTGATAGACTTCCCCGTCTCGTCCGTGACCGAGTCGCCTTTCAGCATGGTGAGGTCGTGGACCCCGATCGCGCCTTTCGCCCGCTTGCGCCCCATCGTCGCGTGGAGCTTCTCCTGCAGCTGGATAAGTGACTCCAGCGCGGCCTCGTCCATATCCAGACCGCGGACGATAGCACCGGTGACATACGGGCGCTCGTCGGGCTGGTCCTCGACCTCAATTGTCCAGTCAGCGCTGTTCGTGTTGGGAATCTCCACCCCGCGGTCGTCGCCGTAGTGATACCGCAGCGACCGGGCGACCCCCTCGACGGAGAGGCGGTCCAGTCGGTCCGGCGCGAACTCCAGTTGGAACTCGTCGTCCTCGGTCCAGCCCTCGAATTCGAGGCCGAGGTTGAACAGGTCCGATTTGAGTTCGTCGTCGTCTTTCTCGCTGTGGCCGGTCAGATACCGCAGTTCGTCGGGGTCGACGTCGACGACCGGCATCAGCGAATCACCTCCGTCTCCCGCAGTAGTTCAAGGTCACACAGCGTCCCGTGCACGTCGCGGATGTCCTCGAAGCCGTACATGAGCATGAGTAGTCGTTCGAGCGAGAGGCCCCACGCCATCACGTCGCAGTCGACGCCCAGCGGCGTGAGTACCTCGTCGCGGAAGATACCGGAGTTGCCAACCTCAACGACCTCGCCGGTCTCGGGGTGGGTGCCGAACAGTTCGAAGCTCGGCTCCGTGTAGGGGTTGTAGTGGGGCTTGAACTCCAGGTCGGTGATGCCGAACTGCTCGTAGAACTCCGTAAACGTCCCCATCAGGTCCCGCACGGAGAGGTCCTCGGCCATCACCCAGCCTTCAATCTGGAAGAACTCGAGCAGGTGGGTCGGGTCGAGCGTGTCGTTGCGGTACACCTTCTCGACGCTGAAGTAGCGTTCGGGCGGGTCAAGTTCGCCGACCTGATGGCCCGAGAGGTACCGCATCGAGAGCGAGGTGGTGTGGCCGCGCAGGTCCATCCCGCGGGCGATGTCCTCGGTCCACGGCGAGTGGTACCCCTCGCCGTCGGGGCCGACACCCTCCTTGTGGGCCGAGCGGACCCGTTCGACGAGGTCCGGTGGGAGGTGACCGATCTCCTCGGGCTCCTCTAGGGCGAACTGGTCCCAGTGGGTCCGGGCCGGGTGGTCCTGTGGCATGAACAGGCAATCGTTGATCCAGAACTGGGCGTCGGCGTGGGGGCCTTCCATCTCGGAAAACCCCATGCCGACGAGCGTGTCCTTCACGCGGTTGGCCGTCTGGCGGAGGATGTGCTCCTTGCCGTGGCTCACGTCCTCGGCGTCGGCCTCGACGTTGTACTCGGTAAAGGCAACATCCTCCCACTCGCCGCTGGTGAGCATCTCGGGGGTGAGCTGGTCGACGGTCTCGGCGGCTTCGACGCCCTCCATCAGCGCGGTGACACCGTCGTCGGTGAGCTGGACCGAGCGGACGGTTTCCTCACGCACGTCGAGGAGCCCACGCCGTTCCAACTGCTCGAGCGCGTCCGCATCGGCGTCCTCGACACGCCCGTCTGCGACGGCCTCCAGTGCCAGCATCTCGGGGTCGGACCCGGGGTCGGCATCTTGGTTGGCCGTGATTTCGCCGCTGTCGATCTCACCGTAAGCCTTGCGGGCGTAGTTCGAGAGCGCGATGTCGACCGCGCCGCCTTCGAGGCCGGACGCGCCGATGACCTGCCCCATCTGGACCGGACCATCAGCTGCGCCGGCGTCGATAGCTGCCTCGTAAAGGTCCTGTTCGGGCAGACTCTCGCGGACGTACTGGTCGCCTTCCTCGGTGAGTTCGTAGTGTTCCAGCGTCTCCTCGGAGACGGCAAGCAGTCCGTCGGCTTCGAGTTCGAACGCCGCTCTGGTGGCCGCTTCCGGCTTGAGGTCAGCCTCCGCAGCCACGTCGTCGATACGCCTGTCTTCCTGTGCGTCGGCGGCCTGCAGGACGGCCACCTGTGCCTGTGGTCGTTTCATACGGGTGTCTCGGTCTTGTGGGGATAACCGCGGGTCGCTCAGTTAACGGTTCTCACTTCCTGCTCGCGGTTTCGTCCGACCACGCCTCTCGACGCCGTCAGAGTCCACACGCGGTCAGGCAGCAAAAAAGAAGCCGAACCCCGAACGAGCGGACAGCTGGCAAGCGACGCCGGCGCAGTGGGATTCGGATACCATGTCTGAGCGGTTGTGACTGGCGGATATAAACGTTATGCGTGTGCTCGTCTCGACACGAAACATGTGTGGCGGCCCGGTTCTCAGTCCGCGCTCGTCGGCGCGCGGTCGGAGTCGAGGTCGATGTCGAGTTCCTCGAGCCTGTCTTCCCACTCAGCGCGTTTCTCCTGATGCTCTTCGAGGAACTGCTCCATCAGCTCGGCGGCCTGTTCTTTGCAGCCGCCACAGAGGCGTTCGCCGCCGACGCACTCGTCGTAGACCTCTTTGGCGAACTCGTCGTCGTCGCCCGAGAGCAGATACGCGTACAGTTCATACACCGGGCACTCGTCGGCTTTGCCGCCTTTCTCCCGCTGTTCCTCGGCCGTGGAGCGACCGCCGGTAGTCGCCGATTTTACCTTGTCGTAGCCGTCCTCCGGGTCGTCCAGCAGCGAGATGTGGGAGGCTGGAATCGACGAGGACATCTTGCCGCCGGTGAGGCCGGTCATGAACCGGTGGTAGATCGAGGACGGCGGCTGGAAGCCGTAGCCGCCGTTGTCGAGTTCGACCTGGCGAGCCAGCTCCTCAGCCTCGGCGTGGTCCAGATCGAAGGTGTCGATGTGCTCGTCGTACACCCGTTTCTCCCCGTCGATGGCTTCGATGAGGGCCTCGAAGGCCGCGTCGGTGGCGTTGCGGTCGAGGAACCGAATCCGCGGTCGGAGCGGTTCCTTTCCGGCCTCGTCGAGTTTCGCGACGATGGACTCGCGGGCGTCGGCGGGCGCTGGCTGATGGTCGCGCAGCCAGTCGGCAGCCTCGCCACACCGTGGTCGGTCGGCGTCCTCGGCGTACTCCTCGCGGGCGTCGTAGGCCTGGCGGAGCAGTGTCCGCTCAACCCCGTCGGCTTCGAAACTGGCGAACGCCTCCGTCACGCCGAAGTACCGCATCCGCGCGGCGAGGTCTCGGGCCAGCCGCATGTGCGGGTCCTGGTCCGGGCCGACGGGGATGACCGTCGGCTTGGGCTCGTCCAGTTGCGGATAGAGGATATCGGCCATCTGCGTGACGACCGACTGCATGTGGGAGATGTCGGTCTCGCCATCGAAGTCGTAGATGGCCTGCAACTCCGAGAAGTTTGCCTCTGCGCCGAGTTCGAACGCCAAGTCCTGTACCTCGCGGTTGTCGGACTGACGGTACAGCGTCCCCTCGTCGGGGTCGAATCCCAGCGCGAGCAGGGACAGCAGGTAGTTCGTCGCGTGCTCGTCGATTTCGTCCCACGACAGCCCGCGGGCGCTGTGGGCTTCGAGGTCCGCGATGAGTGCGTACGCGTCCCCGCCCTGCTGTTGATGCCAGATGATCTCGTCGAAGACGAGCTTGTGGCCGATGTGGGGGTCGCCGGTCGGCATGAACCCCGACAGCGCGGCGAAGGGGTCGTCGTTGCGCATTGCGTCGGCGACCGGTCGGTAGTCCCGGTGGCCGAAGATGACGCCGCGCCGCATCAGGTAGTGGGGGTTGGGAACTTCGGGAAGCACCTCGTCGAACTCCTCGATGCCGAACTGCTCGAACAGCTTACGGTAGTCGGCAATAGTCGAAGAGCCCCACGGGTCGAGCGTCGCCTCGTCGGCCCCTTCAGCCTCAGTACCGCCGTCCGGTAGCACTGGTTCGCCGCCGGAGCGGGCGTCAGGCTCCCGCCACGTTCCGCCCGACTGGCGGCGGTCCTCGTCGGGCGATGCGTCGTCGTGGTGGGAGTCGTCCGTTGTCATGGATGTGGTCGGCTCGCGGTGAGCCACGTTACAGGTGCTTTGGTTCCGGTCGGCGCAAAAAGGGTTCGTTTCGGTGCGCTGTCCGAGCCAGTAAACGAGCGGGAGTCTAGCGCTGCAATGTTCGACCGATTCAGGGCGTTAGCCGCTCGACGGCCACCCATTCAATCTCGTCGCCGCCGTCTGTCGTGAGCGCAAACACCATCGTCTTCCGGACGCCGTGGGCCAGCCGCACGTCCAGCGCGAGGTCCCGCGGTTCGAAGCGGTGGTCAGCCGGCAGTACTCGCACCAGTAGCTCTGAGTGCCCAAGGTTCTCGGCACTTTCGACGTCGGCGTAGGTCCGGAAGTCCGCGCCGAATTTGAAGCCGGTCTTTGGCGCAACGCCGCTCGCTCGCAGCGCCGTATAGACGGCCAGCCGGCGGTCGAAGCGGTCGCCCTCGACCTCGCGGCCTCGCTCGACGACAGCGTCAGCTCCGCCCTCGACTGTAAGCATCCCTTCCTGTGTGAGGTACGCAGCCTCTACGAGCGAGAGCTGAACCGCGCCGTCGTCACCCAGTTGCTGCCCGTAGAACGCCTGTTCGTACAGTTCCGCCGGCGGTTCCCAGCACACCACCCGCTCTCCAAGCAGTTCACCCGCCGTCGCTGGGACGGCGGCGTCGCTGGTCCCGGAGACCTCGCGTCGGTCGGTATCGAGGTACGTCACTTCGCTCTCCTCGTCGACGACCGCCAGCACGCAGCCGCCCAGATCAGTGGCCACAGCCGTATCGCGTTCGCCAATTATCCTGACGCGGTAGGCGACCTCGTTGTCCCACGGCCCCTTCCCGCGCGGATAGACGACGAAATCCGCGCCCGCAGCGTCGTCGACCCATCCCTCGCGGGCCGGCGTGAGATAGAAGCCGCGGTCCCGCAGGTCTTTGTAGACAGCGAAATCGACCTCAGAGACGGCCGCCGACCCGAGGAACCCCCGGAAATCCATGCCGTCGATGCTCTCGATATCCCCGCGGTAGAGGAGGTGTGCGGCCTCCACCGGAGCCAGGTCGATGTCGCCGTTACGAACCTTGCCGTATCCGCGCGAGTCGTAGAAGCGCTCGCGCGCCTCGTAGCCGGCCCGCACGACATCGCCCTCAAGCGTCAGTTCCATGCCCTGACGTGGCTCCCGCGGCGACAAAGCCCCTACGGGTCCGAGCCGTCAGCGAAACCGGATGGGGCGGGTGTGGAGACCCAGCTCTCACCCCTGTTTTTCGCAAGAACTGTCCAAACAGCGCGTGCCGCCAGCGGTTTCGAACAGCGGCAGGCCACAGTCACAGTTACCGACGACGACGCCGGACGGCATCGAGAAGCCAGTGTCACAGTCGGGGTAGTGCTCACAGCCGGCGAGCAGGCCGCCGCGGCGGAGGACCAACAGGTCACCGTCGCAGTTGGGACAGTCCCACTCGCGGTCAAAGGCCGCAGTGACAGCGTCGTCCAGTGAGTCACAGCCGCGGTCGAGACACAGTTCGAACGCCCGCCCGCGTTCCACCCGAAGCGTGGGGAGTCCGCAGTCTCCGCAACGGCCGCCGGTGACCGCGGCATCGCTCGGAATCCCGTAGGCGGCGTCACAGCCGGTACAGGTGACTTCGCTTCGAGCGCGAACCAAGGTCCCGGCGCAGTCTGGGCAGTCACGTACCGGAACGCCGGCGTTCGAGGCCGGATAGCGGGCACTGCCGTGTTCGTCGTGAGTGACAACCCGGAGGAGTTCGTCACCGTCACGGGCGGTCACCGTTCCGCTGTCGATGGTGACGCTTTCGGCGCGCGTGAGCCACGCAACGGGCTGATACCCCTCAGCGTCGTGAACGAGAACAGTGTTGTCCGGTTTAACGACGACGAGGACATCGCCGCGCTGCTCTCGCTCGCGCGGTCCCTCGAAGACAGTCGTACACTCGCCAGCTATCACACGGGTTCCGTCGTGCATAGACGGACCTGCCCATATACCAGTATTTAAACCCTCAGTCGGTGGACGGAGCTTCGTAGCGCGGTCGTCGCTGCCGGAGTCGCAACAGCCAAAGCCGTCGCCAAGCGACAGGGAGGCAATGAGTGTCCCGCCTGCTGCGGTCTGTTTCGATATGGACGGCGTGCTCGTCCAGTCCGAGGATCACTGGGTCCGTGCCCAGCGCGAGGATATCCTTCCGACGGCCGCGCCGAACGACGACATCCCGCTGTCCGCGATTACCGGTCGAAATTACCGAGAGGTGTATCCGGACCTGAACGCCGAGTACGACCTCGAAATCAGTCGTGAGGTGTTCGAGGGACTGTTCGAGGAGCACGGCGAGCGGATTTACGGTGACGAGGCGACCTTTCTTGATGGGGCACACGACCTGCTCAACGACCTGCGGGACGCCGGCGTGGCGCTGGCGCTGACGACCTCTGCACCGTGGGCCTGGATCGACGTGGCCGACGAGCGCTTCGACCTTCTCTCGAAGTTCGACGTCGCTATCAGCGCCGGCGACATCGACGGCCCCGGCAAACCGGAGCCGGACATCTACGAACGTGGTGCGGCGGAGCTGGGCGTCGCACCGGAGGACTGCTGGGCCGTCGAAGACTCTACCGCGGGCGCACGGGCCGCCGTCGCCGCCGGGATGACGACTGTCGGGTTCCGCGGCGATGGCGACGAGACGGACCTCTCGATGGTGCACGAGACCGCGGACGACGCTGCATCGCTGCGACAGGTACTGTTAGGCGGTGTGTAACAACCCGGTATAGGTCTGTGCGACGGTGGAGAGAGGACGGACTCAGAAATGGTTGGTAATGGCTCTCGGATGCAGAACTGAACCAAAGACCGGGCTGGTGTTAGGACGGTGTGCAGCGATTCAAGAACCACAAAACTGTGTACCGGAACTGCCACGTGGAGGGGGAGGAAGACCCGGCCAGGTCAGGCGGGGTCACCGTATCCGCGGCCCGCGAGGAGGCCGAAGACGTTGAGGGCAACGACACCCACGAAGATGAGGAAGCTCTGACTGTCCAGTCCGCCCAGCAGCAGCGGCGGGTATGCCAGCGGCGTGACGATAGCCAGCCAGAACGCGATGAATTGCAGGGGACGAGTGAGTGATCGGAGGGCGACGCTACTGGGGGCGGCTTCCATCGGGGAACGGAAGGGCGATGCACTGGACATTGTGGGCTTCCTCAGTTCTTCGTAAGAACCCATACCCCCATATAAACGCCAGACCCTTGGGGAGAATTCGTGCTCTTTTCGGAATATTAACCGGATTTCAGCACCTTTCAGCGATTTTTCACAGAAGCATATAACGCTTCGAAAAGTGTTTATAAATTTTATCGAGCGTTCTGAGCGCGTTTCAGCCCAACAGCCGAAACGGCGGTTATCGGACAAGCACTGACCGGGTTTCGGTAATTGTCGGGAGCGGCAGCGCGGGGAACGCGACCTCGACGGTGAAGGTAAGTTCGTCGGCATCCGCGCCGAAGACAGCAACCGGAAGCGTGGCCTGGCCGAGATACGACGGTTTGGCGGTCATCTCACGCCCGTTAACCGTGACCCGAAGGCCCGCGCGGGCGCTGCCGCCGGTGTTTTCGACCGTTACCTCCCGCATATCGTTGTCGCCGGGCGCGATTGTCTCGGGAAAATCGCCCCAGTCGATGGAAACGACGGGGAGGTCCCGCGCGTTGGCAAGCACTTGCTCGGCAACACCATCTGAGAGCCCGGCACGGACGAGGCCGTCTTCGCCGGCTTCGACCACGTCAGCGGGGGACGTGAGCCCCGCCGCGGCGAGCTTGCCCGCGCGGCCGCTGGCAACACCATCGATGGCCGTCAGCCCAACAGCGTCGGCGCTGATGCCGTGTTCGACGCGGGCCTCGACCCGACACGCGAGGTTTGCGTAGCGGGCCGGGCCGAGCGTGTCGACGAACTCCCGCATCGCCGCGAGCAGGCGCAGGGCGTTTTGGCGGATGACCCACGCGTCGCTTTTGAGTTCTGTCGGCGTCGTCCCGGTCATACCCGAGCGGAGGATGGCCAGCACCTTTCGCTGGCCGGCGTCGAGGCTGTCGTCGACACTGTCCCCGAGAACTGCGTGGACAGCGTCCTCTTCGTCGGAACGGGCGCTGACACTGTCGAACTCGGTTGCGCCGGCCACCGCGGTCAGCAGGTCGTCAGCATCCACGGAGACAGCGGAGTCCGGGTCGGCGGCGTCTTGACAGCGTTCGGCGACGTCCGCGAACCGGCGTGCGGTCGAGAGCCGGAGGTAGAACTTCGAGGCGAGCTGGCCGAGCCGTGTTGGCTCAACGTTGAGGCCCTCTTGCTCGACAAAGCCCTCGTCGACGAGCGCCGAGAGGGTGTCGCTGACCCGGTTTCGGAGGTCGCTGCCGGCATCGTACTTGTCAGGGGCCGACTGCGAGCGGGCGTAGTAAAATGTCGTGGCGAGCCAGTCCATCACGTCGTCCACGTCGTCGATGGTGCCCAGCGCGATTTCGGCGTTCAGGTGGGCGTCGAGTTCAGCCGCCAATCGGGACTCGATTTCCTTGCCATCCCGGAGGAGGCGGCGGTACTTGTCAGCGTCCGAGCGGTCACAGACGACCCAGGCGTAGCCCATGTCGTCATAGCCCGGCCGGCCCGCGCGACCGAGCATCTGGAGCACATCAAGCGGGCTCATATCGACCTCGCCTTCGAGCGGGTCGTGGAGCTTGGTATCGCGGATGACGACACAGCGGGCGGGGAGGTTCACGCCCCATGCCAGCGTCGAGGTCGAGAAGAGAAGCTGAATCTTGCCCTCTTTGAACCACTGCTCAACCCTATTTTTGTCCTCGCGCGCGAGGCCGGCGTGGTGAAAGCCTACGCCGTCGAGCACGGACTGGCGAAGCGTATCGTTCGAGAGGTCGGCGGCGTCGTTGTGAAAGTCGTAGTCCCCGCGTGCGCCCATCGGAATATCTCGCTCGACAATTTCGTCACGGGCCTTCTTCGCGGCCTGGACCGTGTCCTGACGGGAGGAGACGAACACGAGCGCCTGGCCCTCCTCCCGGATGTGTGGCTCGGCGAGGTCAAGTGCCCGGTACAGCCGACGGTACTTGTCGGCAAAGGCGTTCTCGCCGTGGGAGTAGGTCTTCACGTCGGCGTTGAGTGGGACCGGTCGGTACTTCTCGCCGAAAGCAAAGGTCGTCTCGTCGGGAGCATCAAGCCAGTCGGCCACGTCGTCGATGTTCGGCATCGTCGCCGACAACGCCACGACGCGCGGGTCACAGAGCCGGCGGAGCCGCGAGACGGTGACTTCGAGCACCGCCCCCCGGCGGTCCGAGTCCAGCAGGTGGACCTCGTCGATGACACAGCAGTCCACGTCAGTGATGAACGAATAGCGGCTGGTCTCGTGTTTCCGGGTGGCCGAGTCGGCCTTCTCCGGCGTCATCACGAGGATATCGGCCCGCTCGGCGCGGCGGGGGTTCAGGTCCCGTTCACCGGTGACGACGTAGACGGAGTAGCCCATCTCCTCGAACCGCTCCCATTCGCTTTCCTTCTCGTTGGTGAGCGCGCGCAGCGGTGCGAGAAAGAGCGCGGTCCCGTCCTCGGCGAGCGTCTTGCAGATGGCCAGTTCCGCCAGCGCGGTCTTCCCGCTGGCCGTCGGCGCGCTGACGACGACGTTGTCGTCGCGGTTCAGCAGGGCCGGCAGGGCCGCCGACTGCATCCGGTTGAACTCCTCGAACGGGAAGGCGTCGGCAAACTCGGGGAGCACCTCCGCGACCGCCACAGTCGGCTCGCTGTCGGTTCTGGATGACACGTCACAGTCGCGGTTCCGCGACGGCAAAGGCGTTTCTATGGGGGAGCGAACGTATGTGAAAAGCGGATGCATTCTCTGGCTTCGCTGTGCAGTTCATCGGTGTGAGTGTCCAGCACACCTGGCAAAAAATTAACTCAGCTGGCTGATAGTGCGCAGGTGTGCCTATCAGTGACCCCGAGGACTATTACGACGAGAACGACGAGAGCGAGTGGGACCGCCTGACAGCCACGCTACACGGGCAGTTGGAGTGGTCGGGGACCGTTGCACAGCTCGAAGCGAACCTCCCCGACACGGGACACGTTCTCGACGTGGGCGGCGGTGCTGGCCGGTACGCCGTCTGGCTGGCCGAACAGGGATACGATGTCACGCTTGTCGACCCCAGCAAGGGCCAGCGAGCTATCGCACAGGAGAAAATCGCCGAGCACGGGTACGAAGAGCGGGTGGCCGTCGAGGCGGGCGACGTGCGCGACCTCGGGTTTGACCGGGACGTATTCGACGCGACGCTGTGTCTGGGTGGGCCGCTTTCGCATATACTCGACGCTGACGAACGGGCAGCCGCCGTGCGGGAGCTGCACCGGGTGACGAAAGCCGGGAGTCCGGTGTTCGCCTCCGTCATGGGGCGGCTCAACTGGCTGGTGCTCTCGCTGGTCGGCAGGTCGGAGCACCTCGCCAATGCGGACGAACTCGCCGAAACGGGCGACTACGACCGTTCGTTCGTGGCGCAGCTCGGTCACGACGCGGCGTTCACCGAGACCCATTTTTTCCGCGCCGATGAGTTCGAGGCACTGTTAGAGGCGGGCGGAGTGACCATCGAGACGCTGGTCGGACTGGAGGGGCTGGCGTCAGTACTCGCCGCTCCATCGCTCCGAGAGACCGCTGCCGACCTGTCGGCACACGAGCGGGCCGGTGTTCAGGCGCTCGTAGACGAACTCCGGACGGACCGAACTGTCGTGGATATGTCCGCACATATGCTTGCTGTCTGCCGTGCCTGAGGTGGGCACGCGGGCAGTAGCGTTGATATCCCTGAGTACGCAGGTGGCGGTCGGTTCGGCTGAGCCGCCTGACCGCCCGACTGGCCTTCAACAAGGGGTGTGACAGAGGACATGACCCCCGCACGTTTTTGACCGACCCAACCTAACTGCCGGTAATGAGTCGTTCGCGCAAGCCTGACTGGCTGAAGATGCGGCCACCGTCGGGCGAGCGGTTCACCGATATCAAGCAGACGCTCCGGGACCGAAACCTCAATACGGTCTGTGAGGAAGCCAACTGCCCCAACCTCGGGGAGTGCTGGAGCGGGCGCGACGGACCGGGAACGGCGACGTTCATGTTGATGGGCGACCGCTGTTCGCGGGGCTGTAACTTCTGTGACGTGGAGACGGGCGGGATGGACCCGCTGGACCCCGACGAGCCACAGCAGGTGGCCGACGCCGTCGCGGAGATCGGGCTGGACTACGTGGTACTGACCAGCGTCGACCGCGACGACCTGCCCGACCAGGGCGCGAGCCACTTCGCCGAGACGATCCGGGCCATCAAAGAGCGTGACCCGTCGATTCTGGTCGAGTGTCTCATCCCCGATTTTCAGGGTGAGCCGGACCTTGTACGGAAAATCATCGACGCCGACCCGGACGTCATCGCGCACAACATCGAGACGGTCGACCGGCTCCAGTGGCCGGTCCGGGACCGCCGGGCGGGCTACGAGCAGTCCCTCTCAGTGCTTCGGCAGGTCAACCGCGAAAGCGACTGCTACAGCAAGACCAGCCTGATGCTGGGCGTCGGCGAGTACGCTCACGAAGTGTACCAGACGCTGTCGGACCTCCGGCAGGCCGGCGTCGACGTGGTCACGTTCGGCCAGTACCTCCAGCCCTCCCGGTCACATCTGGAGGTCTCAGAGTACGTTCATCCGGACGCCTTCGACACCTGGCAGCAGGTCGCTGAAGCGGAGTTCGACTTCCTGTACTGTGCCTCGGGACCGATGGTCCGGTCGTCCTATCGTGCCGGCGAACTGTTTGTCGAGAGCGTCCTGCGCGAGGGGCGAAGTGCCGACGAGGCGCGGGCGGAAGTGCGTGCGAACGACTGATACATCGGAGTTATCGCTGATAAATTGGGTAGAATTAAAACAGCCTTAGAGTCGCTAAAACACTCATATTAGCAGTAATACCCACATCGGAGATATTTTTCAGCGCCGCGAAAGCTCTAAACGTAGTGCGAGTGAACAGTCGTCGTATGCCACTTCGACGGAGGCGGTTTCTATGAGTGTCCTCCAACGCGACCCCACGGACAGGGTACAGATTCTCGATGAAGACGGGACAGTGGTCGACGGCGCAACCGTCCCGGACCTCTCGGACGACGAACTGGTGGAGATGTACCGGTATCTCAAACTCGGCCGGCACTTCGACCAGCGGGCGGTGAGTTTGCAACGACAGGGCCGGATGGGAACGTACCCCCCCATGTCGGGACAGGAAGCCTCGCAGGTCGGCAGCGCCTTCGCGCTGCGAGACGGCGACTGGGCGTTCCCGAGCTACCGGGAACATCTCGCAATGTACGTCAAGGGATGGCCCCTGTCGGACGACCTGTTGTACTGGATGGGGTCGGAGTCGGGTAATTCGCCGCCGGAAGACGTTCAGGCGTTCTCGTTTGCGGTCCCAATTGCGACGCAGATTCCGCACGCGACCGGGGCCGCGTGGGCATCGAAACTCAAGGGCGATGACACCGCTGCCCTCGTGTACTTCGGTGACGGTGCGACCTCCGAGGGCGACTTTCACGAAGGCCTGAACTTCGCTGGCGTGTTCGATGTGCCAGCGGTGTTTTTCTGTAACAACAACCAGTGGGCGATTTCGGTGCCACGGGAGCGCCAGTCGGCCAGCGAGACGCTCGCCCAGAAGGCCAACGCCTACGGCTTCGACGGCGTCCAGGTCGACGGAATGGACCCGCTGGCGGTGTATCAGGTGACCCGCGAGGCCGTCGACAAGGCGCACGACCCACCAGCGGGTGAACTCCGCCCGACGATGATCGAGGCGGTTCAGTACCGCTTTGGCGCACACACGACTGCTGACGACCCGTCGGTGTACCGCGACGACAGCGAGGTCGAACGCTGGAAGCAGAAAGACCCCATTCCGCGGATGGAGGCGTTCCTCCGGGACCGGGGCCTGCTCGACGACGAGCGGGTCGACGCCATCGACGAATCGGTTCAGGATGAGGTGGCTACGGCCATCGACGAGGCTGAGGCGACGGAGCGACCGAAACCGGAGGAGATGTTCGCGGACGTGTACGCGGAGATGCCACAGCGACTCGAACAGCAACTGGACTACCTCGAAGAACTGCGCGCGCGACACGGCGACGAGGTGCTACTGGAATGAGCACACAGGACGCGAACACACAGAGTTTGACGCTCGTACAGGCCGTCCGTGACGGGCTCTACGGCGAGATGGAACGGGACGAAGACGTGGTCGTGATGGGTGAAGATGTCGGGAAAAACGGCGGTGTCTTCCGAGCGACACAGGGGCTCCACGAGGAGTTCGGTGACGACCGGGTCATCGACACACCGCTCGCGGAGGCCGGCATCGTCGGGACGGCTATCGGCATGGCCGCCTACGGGCTCCGGCCGGTGCCGGAGATGCAGTTCTCCGGGTTCATGTACCCCGCGTTCGACCAGATTGTCAGTCACGCCGCCCGGCTTCGGAACAGGAGCCGCGGCCGATACAATTGCCCGCTCACCGTTCGCGCACCGTACGGCGGCGGCATCCGTGCGCCGGAGCACCACTCCGAGTCCAAGGAGGCGTTTTACGTCCACGAGGCGGGGCTAAAGGTGGTCGTCCCGTCGACGCCAAAGGAGACGAAGGGGCTGCTGACGGCGGCTATCCGTGACCCGGACCCCGTTATCTTCCTCGAACCGAAGCTCATCTACCGGTCGTTCCGCGAGGAGGTCCCCGACGACCCCTACACCGTCGAGCTTGGCGAGGCGAAGGTCCGCCGCGAAGGGGCTGACGTGTCCGTGTTCACATGGGGCGCGATGACCCGGCCGACGGTCGAAGCCGCCGAGGAACTGGCCGAGGAGGGCATCGACGCCGAAGTGATCGACCTGCGAACGCTATCGCCGATGGACACCGATACCATCGTCGAGTCGTTCAAAAAGACCGGGCGAGCGACCGTTGTCCACGAAGCGCCCAAAACCGGCGGGCTGGCCGGCGAAATCATCGCCACCATTCAGGAGGAAGTCCTGCTGTATCAGGAGGCCCCCGTTACGCGGGTGACTGGCTTCGACGTGCCGTACCCGCTGTACGCGTTAGAGGACTACTACCTCCCCGAACCCGCCCGCATCAAAGACGGTATCAGAGAGGCAGTGGAGTTCTGACGCATGTTCGAGTTCAATCTCCCAGACCTCGGTGAAGGGGTCGCAGAGGGTGAGGTGCTGACCTGGCGCGTCTCGCCGGGCGACGCCGTCACCGAGGACCAGGTCCTCGCGGAGGTGGAAACCGACAAGGCCGCCGTCGACGTGCCGTCGCCGGTCGACGGCGTCGTGCAGGAACTGCACGCCGAGGTCGGCGAGATGGTGCAGACCGGCGAGGTGCTCATCACCATTGCCGAAGAGGGCGACGCCGAAACGGCCGACGCGGCGGCCAGCGATACAGACGAAGCCGAATCGGCAGGAGCCGACACAGAGGAGGCAGACAGCGCTGCGAGCGAAGCCGCAGCGGCTGACGAGCAGTCGGGTGCAAGCACAAGTACGGCTGATGGCCGCGTGTTCGCCTCGCCGAGCGTCCGTCGACTCGCCCGTGAGAAGGGCGTCGACATCGCGGCCGTCGACGGAAGCGGACCGGGCGGCCGTGTCACAGAGGGGGATGTCGAGGCGGCCACAGCATCGGCCGACGAGGCGACTGCCAGTGACGACAGCCCTACGTCGGTCGTTTCGAAGGCGTCCGACGACGGGGACAGTCCGACCGCAGCGGTTTCACAGGTCGACGCGGGCGACACAGACGACGGGACCGCTGTCAAGTCAGCCGTCAAAAGCGTCTCCGGCGACGGACAGGAAGCCGCCAGTCGCGACCAGACGCTGGCGACGCCGGCCACCAGAAAGGCCGCCCGCGAACTCGACGTGAATATCGACGCCGTCCCGACCGACCAGACGCGGGACGGTCAGCCCTACGTCGACGAGGCCGCCGTCCGGACGTACGCGGAGGCCCAGCAGGCTGCACAGGCGGCTGATGCCGAAGCTGTCAGCGCCGAAGGTGGTGCGGCGGGAACGGCAGCCGAGGCGGGCGGCGCTGGGGCCGAAACGACAGCCGTCGAGACAGGCGACGGCGAGCGCCGCGAACCGTACCGTGGCGTCCGCCGGTCTATCGGCGAGCAGATGGCGCGCTCGCGTCGAGAAGTGCCCCACGCGACCCACCACGATCAGGTAGTCGTGTCCGGCCTCGTCGAGGCCCGTGAGCGACTCGCGCCACTCGCCGAGGAGCGCGATGTCACGCTGACGTACACACCGTTTGTGGTGAAATGCGTCGCCGCGGCGCTGGACAAGCACCCGGTGCTCAACACGGCGCTTGACACCGAAAACGAGGAAATCGTCTACAGGGATGCCCACAACATCGGCGTGGCGGCGGCAACCGACCACGGGCTTGTCGTCCCGGTCGTTAACGACGTGGACGGGAAGGGGCTGGTCGAACTCGCCGGCGAGGTCAACGACCTCGTCGGGCGGGCCAGAGAGCGAGACATCGAGCGATCAGAGATGCAGGGCGGGACGTTCACCGTCACGAACTTCGGCGTCATCGGCGGCGAGTACGCCAGTCCGATCATCAACGTCCCCGAGACGGCGATTCTCGGTATCGGGGCGCTGAAAGAGCGGCCGGTGGCCGAAGACGGCGAAGTCGTCGCGAAACCTACGCTCCCGCTCTCGCTGGCAATCGACCACCGTGTCATCGACGGCGCCGACGCGGCGCGCTTCGTCAACACGCTCAAGGAGTATCTGTCGGACCCGACGCGACTCCTGCTGGAGTGACTGCCCGGGTTCGCAACCGAAAACCAGACCAGTCACTGGAACGACAGGGCTCGTGATGCCCTCCACAAGAGACACGTGGGTCTGGTACGGGTTAGCCACGCTGTTTGTGCTGGCTCCGGGCTGTGTTGCCCTCTCCCGAGTCGGGATGGAACTAGTCATTTCGTCGGGGTCGGCCGGTGAGGGGAGTCTCGGAACGTTCCTCGGCGCGTTTGCCCTGACCGTCCTCGCCAGTTGGGCGGGTGTGCTGTTCAGCCTGCTTCTCACGGTCGGCCTCTTTCTCGACAGTCGACACCTCCGGCAGACCGACGGGGACTGGACCCCCACACCGCTGTATGCGCTCGCCGGCATCGCCCACGCCGTGGGGGCGACACTGCTCGCGGCGTTTGCGGTGTCAGTGCCGGTCATCGGGTACTACCTGTACCGACGGCGCAGGTGAGAGACGACAGCGAGCTGAAGGGCGATAGCTTTTCACGGACCCGGACGAGGCACCGCTATGGTCGTTGGAGATGTCACTACGGGAACGGAACTGCTTGTTATCGGCGGCGGTCCGGGCGGCTACGTCGCTGCGATCCGGGGTGCGCAACTGGGACTAGACACGACGCTTGTCGAGCGGGATGCCTACGGCGGGACCTGTCTGAACCACGGCTGTATCCCCTCGAAAGCACTCATCTCGGCCTCGGATGTCGCCCACGACGCCCGGCAGGCCGAGTCGATGGGCGTATTCGCGGACCCGGCCGTCGACATGGCCGGAATGACCGAGTGGAAAGACGGCGTCGTCACACGGCTGACACGGGGCGTCGAATCGCTGTGTAAGAACGCCGGCGTCAATCTGGTGGAGGGGACCGCCGAGTTCGTCGACGACGGGACGGTCCGGGTTGCCCACGGCGGTGAGGGACAGGGCTCCGAATCGCTGTCGTTCGAACACGCCATCGTTGCGACGGGGAGCCGACCGATGGCGGTCCCGGGCTTCGAATTCGACGGCGAGCACATCCTCTCATCGAAGGACGCGCTTGCACTCGAATCGGTCCCGGAGAAGCTGCTCGTCGTCGGCGCGGGCTATATCGGCATGGAGCTCTCGACGGTGTTCGCAAAGCTTGGTGCGGAGGTCACCGTCGTCGAAATGCTTGATGACGTGTTGCCCGGCTACGAAGACGACATCGCGACGGTCGTTCGGGACCGCGCCGAGGAGCTGGGTATCGATTTCAACTTCGGCGAGGCGGCCGACAACTGGGAGGAGACAGACGAGGGCATTCGCGTCCAGACCGTTGACGAAGACGAGGTGGTCACTGAGTACAACGCCGAGAAATGTCTTGTCGCGGTCGGCCGCGAGCCGGTCACGGATACACTCGCGCTGGATAACATCGACCTCCAGACGGACGAGAACGGCGTCATTCCGACCGACGACCAGTGCCGAACGGCGTTTGAGTCGGTGTTTGCAGTCGGTGACGTGGCCGGAGAACCGATGCTGGCCCACAAGGCGATGGCTGAGGGCGAGGTTGCCGCGAGAGCCGCCGCCGGTGAGCCAGCCGCGTTCGACCACCAGGCGATTCCCGCCGCGGTATTCACCGACCCCGAAATCGCGACCGTCGGGATGACTGAGTCGGAGGCCGAGGCGGCGGGCTTCGAGCCGGTCATTGGACAGATGCCGGTCCGAGCCAACGGCCGTGCGCTCACGGTCAACGAGAAGGAAGGGTTCGTCCGCGTCGTCGCTGATGCCGACGAGGAGTTCCTGCTCGGGGCACAGATCGTTGGTCCGGAGGCGTCTGAACTCATCGCCGAACTCGGGCTGGGCATCGAGATGGGCGCGCGGCTGGAAGACATCGCCGGGACGATCCACACGCACCCGACACTCTCCGAAGCGGTCCACGAGGCGGCCGCAGCAGCACGCGGCGAAGCGGTTCACACGCGCTGAGAACGTTCTGGGCTGGTTCGCGAAGGGCCATTATGTTTTAACACAACTCTGATACCGTTTATTATCAGAGAGTCATAATTTTGCGCCGTGCAAAAGGGTTATATTGTGGATTGAGTAAACTGTCGGTAAATAGGAACCGGTAACATATGTCTACTGATTCACAGCCCGACGACACTATCGCCCAGGCAATCATTTCGGGGTCGACGTACGAGCGACTCCGCTATGAACGCCACTCGTATCTCAGACAGACTGTCCCGCGGACGCTCGCGCTCCAGAGCGCCCTGCTTGGCGCGCTGGCACTGTTACTCCCGGTCTACGGGCTGTATCCGGACAGCACCGCGGCGTTTCTGCCATCGATTAACCCCGACCTCGCCTCGCCGAAAGTGCTGTTGCTCGGGGTATTCGGCGGATTCCTCCAGTTGTTCGGTGCGACATTACTCGTCGGGTCAGTTCTCTACCGGGTCCGGCTCGCCCCGCTGACCGAGCGACAGGCGCACGCGGCGCTCAACGCCGAGGACTTCGCGCGGTACGTCGGCCTCGGAACCGGCGGCCTGGCGATTGTCCTCTCGCTTTGCCTGTTCGCTGTGGGTCTGGGCGGCGGTGACGCAGTGTCCGCATACATCGCGTTCACGGGTCGAAACCCGTTCGTCGCCTCCGGGTTCGGGCTGTCAGTTGCGGCCGTCTCGCTGTTTGCCTTTGTCGCCAGCGTGACGGTTTTTTACGCCTCACGCTACCTCCTCGTTCACCTTGCGCTGTTCCACCGTAGCAGCGAGTGAGCGGGCTACGTGAGGTGTCGACACCGACGACCTGCGCCGACGCGGCTATTTTCAGGCGTGCGGACAACCGTGTTCACATGGTTACAAACGAGAGTGAGACGTTCGATATCGGTGGCGAACTCACGGTCCACCGGCTCGGCTTCGGCGCGATGCGGCTCACGGGTGATGATGTCATCGGCGAGCCAGACAACGAGACGGACGCTCACGCCGTACTGAAGCGGGCGGTGGAACTCGGTGTTGACTTCATCGACACGGCGGATTCGTACGGGCCGGGCGTCTCGGAGCGGCTCATCGGCGAAGCGCTCGACACCGAACGCGAGGACCTCGTCATCGCGACGAAGGGCGGCCTGCTCCGTAACACCGACGCGGACTGGCTGGCACACGGCGACCCGGACTACCTGCGCAACGCCCAGTTGTGCTCGCGGGACCGCCTGCAGATGGACCCTATCGACCTGTACCAGTACCACCGACCGGACCCCGACACGCCGTTCGAAGATTCGATTCACGCGCTCGCCGAGATGAAGGATGAAGGGTTGATCCGCCACATCGGCGTCTCGAACGTCTCCGTCGAACAACTTGACCGCGCCCGAGACATCGTCGACATCGTGACGGTCCAGAACCAGTACAACCTCAGCCACCGCGACGACGAGGACGTGCTGGAAGCCTGCGAGCGCTACGGCATCGGGTTCATCCCGTGGTTCCCGCTCGGCGCTGGCGACCTCGGCGGCGTCGACGGTATCGATGAGATAGCCCAGCGCCACGACGCCACGCCCTACCAGATCGCGTTGGCGTGGCTGCTGGGGCACTCGGACGTGACACTCCCGATTCCCGGAACCAGCAGTCTCGACCACCTCGAACAGAACGTGGCTGCAAGCGCCATCGACCTCACTGACGAGGAGCTGGCGCGGTTGTCCTGAATCACGGCACACTGCGGCGACACAGCGCTTGCCGATGACCACGGTTCTTTTGGTTCCCACCGCTGTACCCCGGGTATGACCACTGTTACCTTAGGTCCTGAGGGGACCTACTCACACCGCGCCGCACAGGCAGTCACCGACGACGATATCTCCTTCTCCGAGTCAGTGACCGCCATCGTCGAGGCCGTCGCCAACGGCGAGGCCGAGCGCGGCGTCGTCCCCGTCGAAAACAGCATCGAGGGCTCTGTCACCGAATCGCTCGACGCCTTCGCGGAGTACGACGTTGCCGTCGTCGAGGAGGTTATCACGCCGATCCGCCACGCCCTGCTCGCACAGGACGACTCGTTCTCACTGGTAGCCAGCCATGCACAGGCGCTGGCTCAGTGTCGCGGCTGGCTCGACGAGCACTACCCCGGGGTCAATGTCGAGGCCGTCGCGTCGACGGCCCGCGGCGTCGAACGCGCCCGTGGCGACGCTGACATCGCCGCTATCGGCCACCCCGAGAACGCGACCAACGGCACCGAACTGAAAGTGCTCGCCGAGGACATTCAGGACCGGTCCTCGAACGCCACCCGCTTCGTCGTCGTCGCCTCGAAGAGCGAGCGCAGCGAGGCCGGCGGCAAGACCTCCTTTATTGTCTATCCCGACGTCGACTACCCCGGCCTCCTGCTTGAACTGCTGGAGCCGTTCGCAGACCGCGACATCAACCTCACCCGCGTCGAGTCCCGGCCCAGCGGTGAGCGGCTCGGGGACTACGTCTTCCACATCGACATCTCGGCCGGTCTCTACGAGCAGCGCACGCAGGAGGCTCTCGCTGATATCGAGGACATCGCCGGGAAGGGGTGGGTCCGCCGGCTCGGGTCATATGACTCCAAGACGGTCGTCAACTGAGCCGGCGAAACACCGCCGGCCCCGCTTCAAGCGTTAAGTCCCGGGCCCGTGTACCCCCGTGTATGTCTGACCGCGATCCGTTCAGCGAAATCGAGCGCGCGTTCGATATGCTGGGAGAGCAGTTCGGCGTCGACATGGGCGCTATCCCGGTCGACGTCCTCGACAAGGGCGACGCCTTCCTCGTCCACGCGGACCTGCCCGGCTACGACAGCGAGGACATCGACGTCCAGCTTGTCGAGGACCGCAAGCTCACCATCAGCGCCACATCAAGCCAGGAGCGGGAATCAACCGACGGCCAGTACGTCCAGCGCGAGCGCCGTCAGCAGTCGCTGAGCCGGTCGGTTCGCCTCCCCGAAGCCGTCGACGACGGTGAGACCACCGCGAGCTACGACAGCGGCGTTCTCACTGTGCGGCTGGCGAAGGTTGGACACAACGAGGACGACGACGGGACAGATATCCCTGTAAACTGACGATGGTACTCGAACCCGGTACCGACGTACCGACGATCAGGGCGACGAACCAGCACGGCGACGCGGTCCAGCCCAACTTCGAGCAGCCAACAGTGCTGTACTTCTATCCGGCGGACGACACGCCGGGCTGTACGACGGAGACAGAACAGTTCGAGGAGCACGCACAGCGGTTCGAAGACACGGGCGTCTCAGTGTACGGCGTCTCGACCGACGGCGTCGAGAGCCACCGCGACTTTGCTGAAGCGAACGACATCAGTTTCGACCTGCTGGCCGACCCCGAAGGGCGACTGTGTGAAGCGTTCGACGTGCCACTCGTCGACGGACGGAGCCAGCGGACGACGTACGTTATCGCACGGGAGCGCGTCGTCGCCGTGTACGAACGAGTCGGTCCCGACGGCCACGCGGCGAGCGTCTTCGAAGACCTCGTCGACACTGGGCTAGTTAGCGCCGAGTAGGCCGCGACAGACGAAAATCGGACGACTGCGAGCTATTCTTCGATATCGATGGCCGGTCGGCCGGGACCGGATTTGCCGACGAGGTCGGGGTCCGCCTCCTCGGGTCCCTGCACGACCACGTCAGCGCCGAACTCCCGTTCGATGAGCCACGCGGCCCGTTCGAGCGCTGCCTGTTCGCGCTCGGGCGGGAGTTGCTCGTCGAGCGATTGTGCGCGGCCGGCCAGTTCCTTGGCGAAGTCCGCGGCCGCCTCGCCCTGCTCGCGCAGGTCCTCGTCCTGCATGACGGTCCCGACGACGTTGCCGTCAGCGTTCCGGGCGAGGTCGAGGACGCGGTGTTTCCACCCCGGTGCGATCGCGAGCGTGATGGTCTGCGGGTCCTCGATACCGACCGTCTCGACGATGTCGCGGATGTCTTCGCGAGTGTTTTCGACCAGCCGGCGCTCCATCTCGTAGTCGGCGGGGGCGTCGGCGGCCGGCCACTCGGCCTCGGCGATGAGGTCGTCATGGCCCAGTTCGGCCCACATCTCCTCTGCGGCGTGGGGAGCAACCGGGGCGAGCAGTTTCGCCGCCGTCGCCAGCCCGCGCTCGAAGGTGTCAGCATCGGGGGTGGTCGCCTCCTGATACCGGCGCAGCAGCGACACCAGTTCCCGGACAGCCTGCAACGCGTGGTTGAACCGAAAGTCCTCGAACTCCGCCGTCGCGTTCGCTGCCGTCGCGTCGATTTCGCGGGCGACGTAGTCCGCGATGTCGGCCCCATTCTCCGTGTCAGTGGCGGTCCCCGCCTCACCCTCCGCGTAGGCCGAAACCAGCGTGTACACGTTCTGGAGGAAGCTGTGGGCGGACTGTACACCTTCAGGACTCCAAGCGAACTCCTTCTCTGGCTGGGCGGCCTCCATGATGAACAGTCGGGCCGTGTCCGCGCCGTACTCCTCGATGATGCGCTGGGGTGAGACGCCGTTATCCAGACTCTTCGACATCTTGTTGCCGTCCTCGCCAAGCACCATCCCCTGGTTCGTGAGGTTGGTGAAGGGTTCGCGGACGCCATCAACCATGTCGAGGTCGTCAAGCACTTTCGTGAAGAAGCGGGCGTACAGCAGGTGCATCACGGCGTGTTCGATACCGCCGACGTACTGGTCGACCGGCATCCAGTCGCTGGCCCGCTCGGCGTCGAAGGGAGCCTCATCCATCTCCGGCGAGGTGTACCGCAGGAAGTACCACGAGGAGTCGACGAAGGTGTCCATCGTGTCCGTCTCCCGCACCGCGTCGGCACCGCAGTCCGGACAATCAACCTGCTTCCACTCCTCAGCGGCGTCCAGCGGGTTCCCAGTCGTGTGGACGAACTCCGGCAGTTCGACGGGGAGATCCTCGTCGGGGACCTCGACGTAGCCACAGTCGTCGCAGTGAATCATCGGAATTGGCGTGCCCCAGTAGCGCTGGCGGGAGATACCCCAGTCGCGGAGGTTGTACTCCGTCCTGTGTTCGCCGTCGAACTCCTCGACGAAGCGGTCGCGGGCCTCGGCGCTCGCCAGCCCGTCGAACTCGCCGCTGTTGACCAGCAGGCCGTCCTCGGGGTAGGCTGCTTCCTGCACGTCGATGTCTTCGGGGTCAGCGTCCGCGTCGTCGGTCGGTTCGACGACCTGCACGATGTCGATGTCGTGGTGTGTGGCAAACTCGTGGTCGCGCTCGTCGTGGGCTGGCACGGCGTACAGCGCTCCGGTTCCCACGTCGGTCAGCACGTAGTCGGCGACGTAGACAGGAATCTCCTCGCCAGTAGCGGGATTGGTCGCGTACTCGCCGGTGAACACGCCGGAAGTTACGTCCAGCTCGTCCTCGTCGGCCTGCTCTGCCGTCTCGATGTACTCCGCAACCTCGTCGTTCTGTTGGGCGATCTCCTGCGCGACGGGATGACCGGGAGCCAGCGAGAAGAACGTCGCCCCGTGGATGGTGTCCAGACGGGTCGTGAAGATGTCGACCTCGCCGTAGTCGCCGACCTCGAAGGCGACGCTCGCCCCCTCTTGCTTGCCGATCCAGTTACGCTGCATCTCCCGGACGTTGTTCGGCCAGCCCTCGAGGTCGTCTAAGTCCTCGAGCAGTTCCTCGGCGTAGTCGGTGATAGTGAAGAACCACTGGTCCATCTCGCGGGCCTCGATGGGCGTGTCACAGCGCCAGCACAGTTCTTCCTCGCCCTCGACCTGCTCGTCGGCGAGGACAGTCTCACAGGAGGGACACCAGTTCAGCTCGGCGGCCTGACGCTCGACCAGCCCTTCCTCGCGGAACTGTTTGAACAGCCACTGGTTCCACTGGTAGT
Organism: Haloarcula marismortui ATCC 43049; assembly: GCF_000011085.1. NCBI lineage: Archaea > Methanobacteriati > Methanobacteriota > Halobacteria > Halobacteriales > Haloarculaceae > Haloarcula > Haloarcula marismortui. The sequence continues at coordinate 2,604,565 of NC_006396.1, read as the reverse complement.
AGTCGGGTTCACAGGTCGCGAGTTCGCGGTCCCAGTCGTAGCCAAAGCCCATCTCCGTGAGCTGGTCACGCATCGAGTCGATGCACTGCATCGTCCAGTCCCGCGGGTTGGTGTCGCGTTCCTCGGCGGCGTTCTCAGCCGGGAGGCCGAAGGAGTCCCACCCCATCGGGTGGAGGACGCTCTCGCCGCGCATCCGCTCGAAGCGGGCGTAAGCATCCGTGATTGTGTAGTTCCGGACGTGGCCCATGTGGAGGCTTCCGGACGTGTAGGGGAACATCGCCAGCACGTACTCCGGGTCGGTCTCGTCGTCGTCGATCCGGAACACGTCGGCCTCGTCCCACGTGCGCTGCCACCGGGGCTCGATCTCCGTATGATCGAACCCCCGCTCGCGTTCCTCACCGGTCGTGGTCATGATATCGGAACATCCGGCAGCGACCGTGCTATACCTTTCCCTTCGGGAGGGTATCAGGGTCCGCCGCACGAACGCACAGGCCAACGGGTGTGAGTCCGGAGCGCTGCCTGCTTACAGAGCGGTAGCGTCGCCAGGGTCGACTGACCGCCCGCTATTCGGGACAGTCGACGTTTCCGATATCGAATCGGGCACCGCCCGACTCGCTCTCCGCTGCTGTGACCGTCCACCCCTGGTCAGCGGCGACCCGTCGGGCGACATAGAGTCCGAATCCAGTGTTCTCTGCGACAGCAGTGTGACCCGCATCGAACACCCGTTCCGGTGGTTCGACATCGATGCCCGGGCCGTCATCTGCGACGAAGAAGCCGTCTGCCGTCAGGCCGACGGTGACGGTGACCGACGGTCCGGCGTGTTCAAGCGCGTTCTGGAACAGTATCTGGAGCAACAGTCCGGCAGACTCCTGATCGGCGACAATACGGGTGTCCCCATCGAAAGTCAGGCATGCCTCACTGTCAGCGAGCGTGTCCCACACCTCTCGACTGAGACGGGAGAGCCACACGTGTTCTCGCTTCGGGACCTGTTCGATCTCGGCGTGCTGGACCGGGCCATTCGGGTCACTCGTAGAGAGTTCAACGACGGTATCAATAATCGCAGAAATCTGGGACAGCGACTCGGCAATGTCGGCGGTCGGACCGTCGCAGTCAGCCAGCTCTTCGAGTCGCCCGTACGCGATCTGCAGTTCGTTTCGAAGCTCATGAGACGCCACGAGTGCGACTTTCACCATCCGTTCGTTCTGGCGGCGAAACGCGTGCTCGCGGAGCTTTCGGTCAGTGATATCTTGAGTGTGTCCGATGATACCCTGAACGTCGCCAGTGGAATCGTACCACGGCATCTTTCGGGTGCGAACGTACGACGCATCAAGGTCGAGGAACTCCTCCACTTCGACCCGGTCTGTTTCCTCCTCGATAACGTCCATCTCATCACGCAGGGCCGCTCTCGCGTGTTCCTCGGCCAGTTCCGGGACTTCGACGTCGGTGAGCCCGAGCCGGTCGGTTGGCTCGTTGAACCCCCGGCCCAGCAGGACGTGTCGGGCCTGATCGTCTTTCGCATACAGGTGGTCCGGCAGTTCGTTGAACAGGGAGAGTAACAGCGTCTCCATCGGGGACGGTGGGCGTCCAGCGACAGTCGGTGGCTCGGCACCGAGGCTATCCCGGACGGCCTCGGCGACGGCGTCTTCGAGACGTGCCGACGGCTCAACGGCCGTCACCTCGAGGGTATCCGGGACTGCTTCCGGGTCCTCGCCAACAATGATTACCGGCAGGTCGGGAAACAGCGTCCTGACGCCGTACGCGATATCGGTTCCGGACTGGCCATCGACTGTTTCGGGCAGTACGAGCGCGTGGAACACCGAATGGGTGAGCGTATCAAAGAGGTCCGTGAGGTCCGACAGGTACGTGATCGAAGCCGGTGTGTCAGCGAGGGCAGATTCAAGAGTGGCGGTATCCAGCCCGTCGGCCGTGACGACTAAGACAGGTTTGCTACCCATGGTGCGTTCCCGGTGGGCAGATCATTGCATGCGGGAGATTGTCACTGTTTCGGGCGTTTCGACGTGCAAAGGCTGTTCAGGCAAATCAGTTCAGGAACTGTGCTGAACGCTCCAGCTTCAGCCAGTTCCGGTCAGGCCAGACGAAACGAGAGCGTTCGAGTCGGCATGAGCGGTGTACGCAGATATTATCGATAGTGGCGACCGGTCTCTGTAACGGCGTCAGCGATACGCCGATGTGCCGCGTGTCGAGCAGATATCGTCGCCAGCACGCCGACCGGAAGCGCTGCTACCCACACAAGATTTTTGCCGGACTCGGCAGGTGTCAGGAATGTATGGTACACTGCCCTGATTGTGAGACCTCGCTCGAAACGGCCGACGACATCGAGTTCGTCGAAGTGGACGCGACCACCGGGTTTATCAAAGCCTCCAAGCGCTTCTACACTGCCAACTGCGCGGCCTGTGGCGTTACTATCGGTAGCGGCGTCGCCGGCGCAAAGTCCAACGGAGGTGCAGCCTGATGGTGCACTGCCCGGAATGCGAAGCGGAGATGGCCGACCCGGACGACGTGGAGTTCCTCGACATGGAGTCGACGACGGGCTTCTTTACGGCCTCGAAACGGTTCTACCTCGTCGCCTGTGACAACTGCGGGGCTGCCATCGGCAGCGGCGTCGCCGGTGCCATGTAGCCGCCGGGCCTAGGCTTATACACGTTTCAGCGAAAGAGACAGTATGGCAGCATCACCTGACGACGAGACGGAAGACAGCGGACGACTGCCGGCACCGCTCCGATCGGTCACGCCAGGGTCGCGGCCCCACCGCGACGAAGGGATGGACGTGTTCGGTTGGGGAGTGTTCCTCGGCCTGCTCGTCCTATTGATGCCGCTCCTGCCGTTTATCGTCATCGTCTGGGGCATCTCAAAAGTGACCGACATGCTCACGCCTTCGCCGTAATCAGGAGGTCTCGGTGTCGACGAGTGAGAACGCCGTTCCGTCGCCATCGTCGCTCGCGTTCTCATAGACGACGTGTGCGGCCGCGACGTCCTGGATAGCCAGCCCCGTCGAGTCAAAAAGCGTGATTCCGTCGTCGTCTGTCCGCCCCGAGAGCGTGCCCGCGACGATGTCGCCGAGTTCCCCGTGGAGGTCGGTATCGGTCAGGGTACCCTCGCCCCACGGGACGTTGATTTCACCGGAGTGGGTACACTGCTCGTAGTTGTCGATGACGAGTTTCGCGTCGAGGAGCGTGCGTTCGCTGTGTTCCTGCTTGCCGGCGGCGTCGGCCCCGATGGCGTTGACGTGTGTGCGCTCGCCGAGCCACTTCCGGTCGACGATAGGCGACTCGACGGGCGTAATCGTCGACAGCACATCACAGCCGGCGGCGTCCTCAATGCTGCCCGCCCGCACGTCGAACCGGTCGGTGAACGTGTCGACGAACGCCTGCTGTTTCTCCGTGTCCCGGTCGGCGACGACCACCGTCTCGATGTTCCGGACCGCCGAAATAGCGTCCAGTTGCGTGTACGCCTGCGTGCCGGCCCCGACCAGACCAAGGGAGTCCGCGTCGGCGACAGCGAGGTGGTCGGTGGCGACGGCGGCCGCCGCCCCGGTCCGCAGGCGCGTCAGGACTGTACCGTCCATCACGGCCAGTGGGAACGCCGTCTCGGGGTCCGAGTAGATGAGCGTCCCGAGGACGGTCGGCAAGTCGTGGTCGCGGGGGTTGTCCAGATGGACGTTGACCCACTTGACCGCGGCGGCGTCCCACGTTTCAGCGTTGACGTAGGCCGGCATCGACCGGAAGTCGCCGTTGTACTGCGGCAGGTCGATGTAGGACTTGGCCGGCATGATGGTGTTCTCCCTGGCATCGGCGGCGAAGGCCGCGGCAACCGCGTCGATGACTGCCGGCATCGTCGCGTGGTCCTCAACCGCGTCCGCGCCGAGAAGCAGCGTCTGCATACAGTATGTTGACACTCAACGATATTTAGCCCTCCGCCGTCACAGGGGTTATATCGCCACACAACGAGTCACCAACATGCGTCGCGGGGTGGCGATTGCTGTGGTCTGTCTCTGTCTGCTGAGCGCCGGATGTACCGGTCTGTTCGGGGACAACGCGGCCGCCAGGGAGACGGTGACACCAGCCCCGGTCCCGACTGCAGACGCACCAACGAGTGCGGCACAACGCGCCCCGGGCGTCGTCGGCGACCGCGTCGTCAACGCCACCGCGCTCGGCCGCGCCCACGTCAGGCGGCTTTCGAACACCTCCTATCGAGTCCACCACACCAGGACCGTCATGAACGGCAGCGGCCTGCACAGGCGCGTCCGGACCCGTGCCAGCATCAGCGCGGGCTACGAGTCGTACACGGCCACCCGAACGATATCCGGACAGAGTGTGACAGCGCGTGAGATACACAGCACCTGGCGGGACGGTCGTGCGCTCAGACGGACGACCGTCAACGGGTCGACATCGACGGAAGTAGTCGCGGACAGCCGCGGTATCGGTGGCCCGCCCCGCTCACCCCGGGCTGCACTGTTCTTCGAACCCACGTTCAACGGGCGTCTCATAGCGTTGCTTTCCGCCACCAACATCACATCCATCCGCCCCGGCGACGAGGTCATCAAGCAACTGTACGGCGTGTCGTTGTATCGCATCAAAGGAACCGGGTCGGCCGACGGCAGCGCGGTTGCCACTCGTCCCGTCGACCGTGTGACGAACGTCTCCCTCTCAGCGACCGTGACGCCCAACGGCATCGTCCGGAGCTACGCGCTCCAGTACACAGTCGACAACGGAACGGATACCTACCGAGTGACCGAGATTCTCCGCTACAGCGACCTGGGAACGACGGACGTGGTGTTCGAAGACCGACGCCACCGAAACCGGACAACACGCCCTGAATGATTGGGGCGGCGGCTGGACACTGTCGAGTGACCGCTAAAACGAAGAGAGGCCCCCACCCGCTGTCACCAGTCCGTCCCACCAAACGGACCGGGACAATCGAAACTTCGCAGAGACACACCTAACTGTTTCTCCGGTTTCACGTCTCGATATCGGCGGTGTCACGACCTATCCGTAGCTGTGTGGAATTGGACTGTCGTCGGTCAAGAATATCGTCCGCAGGGCAGTCTGTTAGCGGTCAAAGCACACCCAGCGGGGCTGCTTCGGCGTTCGTTCGAAAAGTCTTCTTCCGGTCAGCTACAGTGCTCGCGGGTTACTGCGTTCCCGCTCGCGTATACGAGGTTCTTCGCGTTGCTCAGAACCTCGCGGTTCGCGGCTTTCGCCACTCACTATTCGAGGGCCCTCACTTCGTTCGGCCCCTCGCTTTGCTCACGGACTTCGTCCGTTCCGTTCGCTCGTTCGGAGACTTCGCTCCGCCCGTCTCCTACATCATGCCGCCCATGCCGCCACCCATGCCGCCCATGCCGCCAGGGGCGCCACCGGGGCCGCCGGGGCCGCCTTCGTCGCCGCCGGAGGTCGAAAGCTCGCCGGCAGCGATGATGTCATCGATCTTGAGGACCAGGTTCGCGGCCTCTGCAGCCGAGGAAATCGCCTGTCGCTTGGCGTGGGCTGGCTCGACGACGCCGGTGTCGAGCGTGTTCTCGACGTCACCGGAGAAGACGTTCAGGCCGGCGCTGACATCGCCGTCCTCGTGGGCGGCGCGCAGGTCGACGAGCGTGTCGATGCTGTCGAGACCAGCGTTCTCGGCGAGGGTGCGCGGGATGATCTCCAGCGCGTCGGCGAAGGACTCGATAGCGAGCTGTTCGCGGCCTTCGACGCTGTCGGCGTAGTCGCGGAGCCGGCGGGCGACTTCGACTTCAGGTGCGCCGCCGCCACCGAGGACGCTGCCGTTGGCAACCGTGGACGCGACGACATCGAGCGCGTCCGTGACGCCGCGTTCGAGTTCGTCGACGACGTGGTCGGTCGAACCACGGAGCAGGAGCGTGACGCCGTGGGCTCCGTCGCCGCTGCCCTCGACGTAGAACAGGCCTTCGGCGTCGTCGCGGGTGACAGAGCCGTGACCCAGGTCTTCCGCGCTCGCGGAGTCGAGATCGGAGACGATGCGGGCACCCAGAACCTCTTTGAGGAACTCGATGTCGGACTTCTTGGCGCGGCGGACGGCCAGAATACCCTTCTCGGCGAGGTAGTGCTGGGCCATGTCGTCGATGCCCTTCTGGCAGAAGACGACATCAGCGCCGGTGTCGGCGATCTGGTCGACCATCTGCTTGAGCTGCTCTTCTTCCTTGTCGAGGAAGTTCTGGAGCTGGCTCGGGTCGTCGACAGAGAGCTGCGCGTCGACTTCGGTCTCGTCGAGTTCGATGGCCGTGTCGACGAGGAGGACGTCGGCGTCCTCTGCCTCGGTTGCCATCTCTTCGTGGACCGGGTCCTTGTCGATGACCGCGCCTTCGAGGAGCTCGGAGTTGCCGGCGGAGCTGCCGGTCTGGGTCTCGATGTTGAGGTACTCAAGGTCGGCAATGACGGAGCCGTCCTCGGCCTCGACGGTCACGGCGTTGACCGCGTCGACGATGATCTGGGCGAGTAGCTCCTTGTTGAGCTCCGCGCCCTTGCCCGTCATCGAGGTTTCGGCGACCTTCTTCAGCAGTTCCTCGTCGTCGGGGTCGACTTCCGTAGCGATGTCGTCGAGTTCGTCCTTGGCCTGCGTGGCGGCCATGTTGAACCCTTTGATGATCGCCGTCGGGTGAATGTCCTGTTCGAGGAGGTCCTCGGCGTTCTTGAGGAGTTCGCCTGCGATGGCGACGGCGGAGGTGGTGCCGTCACCAGCCTCGTCTTCCTGTGTCTCGGCAACCTCGACAATCATCGAGGCTGTCGGGTTGTCGATGTCCATCTCCGAGAGGATGGTGACGCCGTCGTTCGTGACGGTGACGTCACCCATCGAGGAGACGAGCATCTTGTCCATCCCCTTCGGGCCGAGCGTCGAGCGTACTGACTCGGCGACCGCGCGAGCGGCCGAGATGTTGTGTTCCTGTGCAGACTTGTCCTTCATCCGCTGGGAGTCCTCTCCCAGGATGATCATCGGCTGGCCCTGCATCTGGCGTTGGCTCATAATCAAGCGAAGATTGCATGTGGTTCTATATAAAAGTAGGGGTTATAGGGCGCTCGCCGGTCACCGGTTGCCCAGGCCAGAACAGGTGAAATCACCCGACAGAAGGGGCACTAGCCGTTAGTAGTGGTAGCTGTTGGCACGCCTCACCAGAACAGCGTCGATCTGTTTATATATTCATTCGACGGGCTCAGTCCAGTGGACCGTAACCGACCCGACGACGAAAGCGTCCTTCGAGTCGGTGTTCCGCCGGAACTGAATCGTGTTCTCGCCGAGGTGGAGTCGCTCGGGCGCAATCGTATCCATCCAGAGCTGCCACCCCTCGTCGGGCGCGATATCGAACCCTGACAGCGGTTCGCCGTTGACCACGATTTCGTGGTTGAAATCCTCGACGTCGAACACCTGCATCTCGACGTACGGGTCCGCCGACGATGAGGTGGGGATGTTGAAGGAAACCGGATCAGTCGAATTCCCGGTGTATTCAGCCCAGGGAACGTCGAGCGAGTCCGCCGCCGGACCGAGGTGCTGCTGGAACTCACAGAGCGCGTAGTTGGCGCGACGTGACATACAGGCTACGTCTCTCCGGTGGCATAAAAATCAGTGGCCGGTCGACACCACACATGGCGGGAGAGAGCGGAGCGCCTATCAGGTGTCGGCTGTTGCCCATCGATATGGACGCTGCGCTTGGCCCGCCCGAGCAGATGGCCGAGCTCGAAGAGGACCTGACGCCGATGATGGCACAGTACTACGAGCTGTGCCGGCAGTACGACGACGCCTTGGTCCTCTTTCAGGTCGGGGACTTCTACGAGGCCTTCTGTGCGGCCGCGAAACGGGTCGCCCGGCTGTGTGAGATCACGCTGACTCAGCGCGAAGATTCGACCGGTGAGTACCCGATGGCCGGCATCCCAATTGACAACGCCGAATCCTACGTCGAGACGCTGCTGGACGCGGGCTATCGGGTCGCCATCGCCGACCAGGTCGAGGACCCCGACGAGGTCAGCGGCGTGGTCGAACGCGCGGTGACGCGAATCGTCACCCCCGGCACGCTCACTGAGAGCGAACTGCTGGGCGGGGCAGACAACAACTATGTCGCGGCTCTGACCGCGGGCGAGCGATACGGGCTGGCGCTACTGGATATCTCGACCGGCGACTGCTACGCGACCAGTGTCGGCTCGGAAAGCGCCGTTGCCGACGAACTCAGCCGGTTCGGCCCCGCCGAAGCCATCGTCGGGCCGGACGTCGACGTGGACCGGGACGCCGTCTTCGGGCCGGCCTGTCTGGTGACGCGCTACGACGCGGACGCCTTCGCCCAGGACCGCGCCGAGGACCGCGTGGGGCAGTACTTCGGCCCACCGGAGCGCCTGCTCGCCGGCGGCGCGGAGATCCGGGCCTGCGGCGGCCTGCTGGCCTACGCAGAGTACACTCGGGGCAGCAGCGGGGCAGTCGGCCCCGACGGCGAACCGGTCGACCCGGACGTGGACCCCGCCGGCACGCTCGACTACCTCAATCACCTCACGCGGTACGACCCGCGGGAGTATATGCTACTTGACGCCGTGGCTGTCGAGAGCCTCGAACTGTTCAAGCGGCGCTCAGTCCGGGGCCACGAGAACCGCACGCTGGTCGATACAGTCGATGAAACGGCGTGTGCGCTGGGGCGGCGGAAGCTGACCGACTGGCTCCGCCGGCCACTACTCGACGCTGACCGCATTGAGGCCCGCCACGGCGCGGTCGCGGAACTCCAGCGCGACCCCGCCACCAGAGAGGAGCTATCTGCCCTTCTGGCAGAGGTGTACGACCTCGAACGCCTCATCTCGCGAGTCTCTCGGGGCCGGGCAAACGCCCGTGACCTCCGGTCGCTGGCCGCCACGCTGTCGGTCGTGCCGGATATCCGTGACCACCTCGCCGACGCCGATGCCCGCCTGCTCGCGGACCTGCACGCGACGCTGGACCCGCTGGCCGAGACCCGCGAGGAAATTGAGGCGGCGATTCGCCCGGACCCGCCACAGCAGGTGACCGAGGGCGGCGTCATTCGCGAAGGCTACGACGAGGAACTGGACCGACTGCGCTCGACCGAGCAGTCCGGCAAGGAATGGATCGACGAACTGGAAGCGAGCGAGCGCGAGCGCACCGGCATTGACTCGCTGAAGGTCGGGCATACCTCCGTCCACGGCTACTACATCGAGGTGACAAACGCCAACCTCGATGCTGTCCCCGAGGACTACCAGCGACGCCAGACGCTGAAAAACAGCGAGCGCTACTACACGCCAGCGCTCAAAGAGCGCGAGGACGAGATTCTACGGGCCGAGAGCGCGGCCGACGACCTGGAGTACGACCTGTTCTGTGCAGTCCGGGACGAGGTGGCCGACGAGGCCGAGCGCGTGCAGGCGCTTGCCGACCGCCTCGCCCGACTGGACGTGCTGGTTTCGTTCGCCGAGGTTGCGGCGCAGTACGACTACTGCCGACCCACCGTCGGCAGCGACGGCATTGACGTCACCGCCGGCCGCCATCCGGTCGTCGAGCGGACCGAGGATGCCTTCATCCCTAACGATACGCATCTGGGGAGCGGGCCAGTCCCAGCGAGCAGAGACGGAAGCGACGACGGTGTCACCGCGGACGATATACAGCCCTTCCTCGCCGTCGTCACGGGGCCGAACATGAGCGGGAAGTCGACGTATATGCGGCAGGTCGCATTGATTTGCCTGCTCGCACAGTCGGGCAGTTTCGTCCCTGCGAAAGCGGCCGACCTCCCGATTCTCGACCGCGTGTTCACCCGCGTTGGGGCCAGCGACGACATCGCCGGCGGCCGCTCGACGTTCATGATCGAGATGACCGAACTGGCGACGATTCTGGACGCGGCGACGGAAAACTCGCTGGTCCTGCTGGACGAGGTCGGCCGCGGCACGTCGACGGCCGACGGGCTTGCTATCGCCCGCGCCGTGACCGAGTATCTCCACGACGAGGTCGGCGCGTACACGCTGTTTGCGACCCATCATCACGACCTGACCGCCGTCGCCGCGGCGCTGTCCGGCGCAACCAACCGCCACTTCGAGACCAGCCGCGAGGACGGCGACGTTCGCTTCGACCACGAACTCGCGCCCGGTCCCGCGGCGGCCTCCTACGGTGTCGAGGTGGCGAGCATGGCCGGCGTCCCCGACTCCGTTGTCGAGCGGTCGCGGGACCTTCTGGCGGATGCCGAGACGGCCGATACGGGCGTCGAAGCGACGAGAGAGACGGAGGTGGCGAGCGAACCTAGACCGGGGACAAGAGCTGACTCCGAGACGGATTCAACCGCCACGGAGACGACTGGTCCGACGGAGAACGGAGCAGCGTCGGCCCCGGCCGGTGAGGCGACATCGGATGACCACGCGCAGGAGGTATTTCAGACGAATGGAGCCGCCGCCGAGGATGAATTGCCGGAGTCAGTGGCACAGCAGTTAGCGTCGCTTGATGTCGCGACGATGACGCCGATAGAGGCGATGAACGCGCTCGCGGACTTGCAGGACCGGATCGAATAACAGCAGCGGTCAACTGTCGCTGTCAGCAGCGTTATTCGTCGTGCGGGCAGGCGAACATGGTCGCGACGAGTTTCTGTTCGGCAGCCCGCAGGTGCTTGTGGAGCGTGGGCTCCGAGATATCGAGGAGGTCAGCCAGGTCCGCGGCCGTCGCCTCACGGGGCCAGCTGTAATACCCCGCTTCGTGGGCCGTCGCAAGAACTTCCTGCTGGCGGTCGGTCAGTGATTCGGAGTGGGACGCGTAGTTCTGGAACCCGAACAGCGGAACGATAGACTCACGCTGTTTCTTCGCCGCGAGTTCGGCCTCCGGATGGGCCGTCAGGAACGAATCGATAACCGACCCCGTCTCGATTTGACCCGGGACATCAGCTACGATAGTCCCCTGGCCATCGACACTCCGGACAGTCCGTGGTACCGCCCCGATATCCGCAAGCGAGACAACGGGACAGTTATCTCGTACGTCGATTTCGACGAGCCCACCGTCGCCGGTGCGCTCAAGCACCCGCGCCTCACCGTCGTTGGTGTCCTCGATGCGCTCGACAAGCTGGCTGGGGCGAGCACCCTCGACTGAAAAAAACTCCGCGTACATGTCGTCCGTCTGCGGGAGGCATTTTTCAAGAATTACTGCACACGATTCGGCTTCAGACACCGACACAAAGGGATACGACCCATCAGAGAGGGCAAACTCCACACGGGTTACCGCCCGGCTGTCGCCAAGCTGTCGGGACATACACAGGTGTAGTTGACATCTCATGATGAATGTTGTCATGTATCGTGGTTCGGCGTTTACTATACTAGCCACACTGAACTTTACACCTGCAGAACAAGTTCAGCATGAGGTCAGAGAACCGTGTCTGGAAGATCACCAACTGTTATAGAAGTCCACGGCACCGACCAGTCCATCGTCACGGCAGTCGTTCGTGCCGTGGCAACCGCGGAGAGACAGCCGGTCGAGACGCTCCCGCCACTGGCCGACAGTATCAATCCGGATGCACTGACGGCGTGCATCGCCGATTCGAACACCAGCGGGCACGTGGCGTTCGACTACAGCGGCTATCGTGTGGTCGTCGACACCGATGGAACGGTCACTGTAGACGAGTAGCTTCGTCATCTGGTTATGTGGCGACTGCGGCAATCAGTACGGGACACGACTGACAGCTCCGTGCGAAAGGGAAAAAGATCGGTTACGGCGGCTCCAGCGAGACGAACTCTAATCCCTTTTCCGCGAGTAACTGACGCGCCCGGTCGGTCACCGACGGAGCGACGAGGATACCCCGGACTTCAGTGTCGGCGTGCAAGTCGCGTTCTAACGCATCGACGTACCGCCCCAGCTGGCCGACTGCGTCGGGCCCCACGCGCCGGCGCTTGAGTTCGAGTATCGTCGTCCGACCGTCGGCGTCCTCGCCGTAGATGTCGACCGCGCCAGCAGGTGTCTCGCGTTCGGTCGCAAGCGGCGTAAAGCCCGCCTCGACCAGCCCCGGCTCGTCGAGGATACGGTCTTTCAGGTCGGCCTCGGTCCCGGTGAGCGCGAGGTCTTTCGAGTCGGTCACGTCGAAGGCGGCGGCGTGGGCGACTGTCTCAAAAGTCACTTCGAGCAACTCCTCGGGGGTCGACCGCGTGGAGCGGACGACCAGCGAGTCGTCGTCGACGCTGATGCTGTGCTCACACCCCGGCGGCTGCCAGTTCACCGGCTGCTGGCCCTCGTCGGTGTGGACCAGCGCAGCCCCATCGGGCTTGAGCATCACGTGGCGGTCGCCGGGACCCAGTGAACTGGCTGCTCGTCCCTCGTATTCGACCGTACAGGTCCCGACGAGCGTCACCAGCGCGCCGCGGTCGGCGTTGCGCGACGCAAGGTCCAGTGCGTCGGCGGGGTCGGGGTACGTCAGCGTCTCGACGGCAGTCACGGATGGCGGTTAGCGGTCCCCGCGTAAAAAGGACGCGTCGTCGGGGCAGTGGACGGACGAAGCCCGGTTTCGGAGCGACGCGAGCAGGGCACGCCGGACGGCCGCCGGGTCACAGCCTTCACTGTCGAGGGCGCGACAGGCCGCGTCCTTCCGGTCGACCCACCACTGCCGGAACGACTCAGGGTCGGCAGTGCGAGCGAGGGCGATATCGTCGATGGCCGATAGCGTCGGGTCGAGCCAGCAGACAGCGTAGGTCCGGACCGACCCGTCAAGCACGACTAGCTGCTCGTGGGTAGCATCGATGGCAGCGAGGACGGCAGCGGGCGTCCAGTCGTTCCCGAGCGGTCGAGACTGTGCAATGGGGTCAGCGTCAGCGCCCCAGTGTGCGAGCCGGCAGTCGTAGCGGCCGTCGGGACGGGCGACAGCCACGAGTGTCCGACGACCCATCAGGGACCACCGAGCGTGTGAACGGGCATGAGTTCCCGTGGCTGCGTGGTCGTATTTGAATGCTAGCCCACAGCGCACCCGTCTGCTCGCCAGGTAGTCACAGGGGGATGATTCCGAACTCGCCGAAATTGCCGCCCATTGGTAACTCGGCACAACCCTCAAGTAGTACGTTCACGTATCGTTACATATGATGGTGAGCGAGTGGCTCTACGGCGCAATCGCGCTTCTCGTGGGGCTCCACGTCCTGACTATGCTGTACGCGTACCGGCACCGGGGTGACCCAGCCGGTGCGACCGGTCAGGGCGATACTGAACCGCGCCGTGGCAGCGCCACCGACGACAGCACTACATCCATCGACTGTCCCCACTGCGGGGTGAGGAACGAGCAGGACTACCAGTTCTGCCGGCAGTGCACCGCCGACCTGACGAGCGGGAGCCCGCAGCGTCAGCCGACGGACCGAAGCCAGCCGTACTGACACCGTCGCAAGGCTGGGGTCGAACCAGCCGGCTTGAGCGCTGTTGTCGGCCAAAGGATTTATTTCTCCGACGAATTATTTGAATATACTGTCACGAACGGGGTGGACTGTGGAAACTGTTACCGATATACGCTCCTCGGGTCGACCGGAAATATTCGACCGAGTGAACACCGACGGGCTGTTCGGACGCACGCGCCGGCTTCAGCAGCCGCTAGGGCAGTACTTTCGGGAGACGGAGACGCCGCGATATCTTGCGTATAACAGTCAGTCCGGCGTCGTCGCTGCCCAGGGGAACAACGAGGGGCTCACGCCGGCTGGCGACTACCGAGCGTATCTGCTCGCAACGAACGGCCGCGTCATGTTCGTCGTTGGCGACGACGACGGTGACCGGACAATCTCGCTCCCCTACGAAGACATCGTGGCCGTGCGCTGTACGTCGGGGCTCCGCACGTCGACACTCGAAATCGTTACCGTCGACGAAGACTGCTGGGCGTTCGAATGCAAGGGCGACCTGACGCCAGTTCGGGAGTTCGTCGACGAAGCCACACAGGTCTGGACGCGCACGCTAACCGAGCTTGACCGGGCCGAGTCGCAGGTCGAGGCTGCTGTGACGGCACTGGAGGCGACAGACCTCGAGACAGCAGCGACGCATATCACGGCCGCACAGGAAGCGCTCGACAACGGGCGAGGGCGAGTCGAAGCGCTGGAAGCGACAGCGAGTATCGACGAACGCTGCCAGTCAACGCAAGCACAGATAGACACCTGCCAGCGCCGACGCCACGTCAGCGCGGCCGAACAGCACCGCGACACGGCCCGACGTGCATGGGAGAACCGGGCGTACGAACGGGCTGCGGACGCGTACGCACAGGCAAAGACCGAGTACGAACGAGCGCTAGCGGTAACGGCACCGGAGCCACCCACAGAAACTATTGCGGACGCTCGAAGCGCAATCGAAGCGGAATACGCCGAACTCCTGTCAGCCCCAGTCGACGCGGCACAGGTGGCTGCGAGCGCGGCCAGAGCCACGACAGACCCGGCAGCGCGGGCTACACACTGGGAAGACGCCCTCGACCGCTACCGGACGGCGTACGAACTGGACTGGGGCCGTGACCGCCGCTTCGATGGCGACCGGGCGTCGCTCCGGCAAGCGCTCGCAGACATCGCCGTCGAACTGGTCGATACACACCGTGAGGCGGGGCGACAGAAGCGACGTGAAGGCAGCGAGGAATCAAAACGAGAAACGCCCGGGGCCGCGTGTGGCAGTGCAACGGCCCACTTCGAGCGTGCACGCGAGGTAGCCACCGAACTCGTGCCCGACAGACGCGAGCCGCCAGCGGACGAACTGGCCGCCGCGTCCGAACAGGGTGTCAGTGTCGAGTCGGAGCCGAAAGGTCGGTAGTTGTTTATCAGCGGGGCGTCGGGTATCGGTATGCGCTTTGGGGTTATTTCAACGGCAAAAATCGCACGCGAGGACGTGATTCCGGGTATCCAGAAGTCGGACCACACGGTTGCGGCAATCAGCTCCAGAAGCCGAGACCGTGCCAGCGAGGTGGCCGAAACGCTGGGTATCGACAGTGCCTTCGGCGACTACGAAACGATGTTCGCCGAGGCGGACATCGACGCAGTTTACAACCCGCTTCCGAACGCGCTCCATGCCGAGTGGAGCCAGCGGGCCGCCGACCACGGGCTTGACGTACTCTGTGAGAAGCCACTGACCGTCGACACGGCCGGGGCAGTGGACCTCTTCGACTACTGTGCCAAACAGGGCGTCACGCTGATGGAGGCGTTCATGTATCAGTTCCACCCGCGGACCCAGCGGGCCAGAGACATCGTCGAAAACGAACTGGGCGAGGTGCACACTGTCGATGCGTCGTTCAAGTTCGCGCTCTCAGACCGCGAGGACATCCGTCTGGACCCGAAGCTGGCCGGTGGGAGCCTGATGGACGTGGGCTGTTACGCCGTCAGTGCGGCCCGGGGCTTTCTCGGCGAGCCGGACCGGGCGTTCGCGCACAGTCGGGACTCGCGGGACAGTGGCGTTGACACGAACCTCAGCGGCGTCCTCTCGTACGACGACGGACGGGTCGCCTCGATTTCCTGTGGGTTCGACGGGCCGAGACGGGAGTCCTACCGGGTCGAGGCCGACGGCGGCTGGCTCGAAGCGAAGGACTGCTTCGGCCCAGACCACGACCAGTCCGTCTCGCTGACGTACAGTGTCGACGGCCGCGAAGTCACAGAGACGTTCGACCCGGTCGACCACTACCAGTTGCAGGTCGAGGCGTTCGCGGACACCATCGAGAACGGCGAAACGCCGCCCATCGACCAAGCTGAGACACTGGGGAACATGCGCGTCATGGACGCGCTGGCCCGCAGCGCGGACACCGGCGAACCGGTCGACGTCGCCGGTCCCGAGTGAGCGACGAACGGGTGTGTGCCATACCGCGATGTGCGCGAAACGGTTTTGACTGCGGCGAGTGAGACACGGATGTGACACCCCCAACAGCGACACTCCCGAGTGGCGACGAACTGCCGATGGTCGGCGTCGGGACGTGGGACATCGACGGCGACACCGTACAGAAGTCCGTTCGGGCCGGGCTCAATGTAGGCTACGCCCACGTCGACACCGCCGAGGGCTACAAGAACGAGAGCGAAATCGGCGAGGCCCTGGCCGACTACGACCGCGAGGACGTGTTCCTCACCTCGAAGGTGCTGCCGAAACACCTCGACTACGAATCCGTCATCGAGGCCTGCGAGGCGTCGCTCGACCGCCTCGGGACCGACTACCTCGATCTGTATCTCGTCCACTGGCCCAACCCCGCGACTTCCATCCGTGAGACGATGAACGCCATGGCGACGCTCCACGATCAGGGGAAGATCCGAAACGTCGGCGTCTCGAACTTCAGCGCGTACCAGCTCGGGGCCGCCCAGCACGTCGCCGACGTGCCAATCGCTGTCAACCAGATCGAGTACCATCCCTGGAACACACAGGACCAGGTCGTCGAGTTCTGCCGCGACACCGACACTGTCGTCGAGGCGGCCGCGCCGCTGGGTCGGACGAAGGTGTTCGCTGACGATATTATTCAGGACCTGAGCGAGAAATACGACAGGTCGCCAGCTCAGATCGTCCTGAAGTGGGCGGTTGAGAACAACGTGGTCGTGCTACCGAAGTCTTCCTCGCCCGAACACGTCCGCCAGAATTTCGACCTGTTCGACTGGGAACTCGACGCCACCGACCGCGAGCGCATCGACGCCATCGAGCGCGAACAGGCGGTCTACGACACCGGCATCAACGACTGGGACAACGATACCTACGGTATCTCACAGTAGTCCCCGATGGTCGAACCGCCCGCACTGGACCGCTGGGACGCCACGGCCGCAGCGAGCATCGCGGTTTTACTTATTGTGGCGTACGTTCTGATTCCCGACCCGACAGTCCAGTACGGGACGTGGCTGGCCGTCTTCTGCATCTGGATGGCCTGGTTCGTCTCTTTCGGTGCCAAATGGTTATACGGCCCCTAGAGGGGCTCGTTGAAGCTTTTACTCGATTCCGTGTCAGCGGAGATTTATTTACTCCCGCTCTCTATACACACCCGATGCCCCGTATCGAAGTCTCGGAAAACCTGTACCGGCAGATCGAGAGCGAAGCCAACAACGACGACTTCAACGACACGCTGTGGAAGATGGTGGGCTCCTATCGGCGGACGAACAACCCGGAAGCGGACCAGACGTAACGCACATATCACAGTCGTCAGCGGCCCGTAGCGAGACAGTTTTGAGAGTTCACTCGTTCCCAAGAGTCGCTGTACCAGCGTGCACTTCGACGCCGGCGTCCCCGTCACTGTGAGCGGCAATCACTGCCGTCGGTACGCATGTTTTTACGATTTGAGCCGCTGCGTACTTGTAATGAGGCCACGAATCGCCCTGCTGAACGCGGCCCACGACGGCGACGACAATCGTCGGAACTTCCGGCGGGAACTCGACGCCGACCTCGTGGAATACGACGTGACCGAGCGCGAACTGCCCGACACCTTCGCGTTCGACGGCTGTCTGGTCACCGGCAGCCGCGCGTCCGTCTACTGGGACGAGCCCTGGATTCGGGACCTCGAATCCTGGGTGGATGCGGCAATCGACCGTGATATCGCGTTCCTGGGCGTCTGTTTCGGCCACCAGTTGCTCGCACACGCACTCGGCGGCACCGTCGAACCGATGGACGAGTACGAGATCGGCTACCGGACGGTCGAGCACGACGGCGAGAACGAACTGCTTGCTGGCGTCGACGAGTCCTTTACCGTCTTCACGACGCACTCGGACCGCGTCGCCGAGGTGCCGCCGGGCGCGACCACGTTCGCCGAGAACGACTACGGCATCCACGGGTTCCGGAAAGAGAACGTCTTCTCGGTGCAGTTCCATCCCGAGTACGACCCCGAAACAGCCAAAACGGTGACGAAAGGCAAGGATGAGCAGCTCGCCGACGAGCGCATTGACGCGGTACTTGACGGCGTCACAGAGGAGAACTACCGCGCCGCCTGCGAGGCCAAGCGGCTGTTCGACAACTTCACCGAGTTCGCCGCGCGTCACGCGGGTGGCGTGACCGGTGCGACCACCGCTGCTGACGACTAACCCGCCGAAGGAGCGGTTACCGGTCAGGTGAACCGACCGGTCTCGGCGTCACATTCCGCACACCGTGTTACGAGCGCGTCCCGGTTGGCCGTCATTTCGACGTAGTTGTGCGTGCGACCGCCACACTCCTCGCAGTGCCGGAGCATATCCGTGTCACCCATCTCCTGTGGTGCGCCGAGCGCAAGCGCAACGACGCGCTCGTCGCCCTCGTTGTGCCCGCGTTGCCACTCGCCGGGAGCGAAGCGGATGGCCTCGCCCGCTCCGACGCGTACGTCGCCGTCCTCTGTCTCGAACGTCGCTGTGCCCGACTGAACGAGAAACACTTCCTCCTGGTCCGGATGGCGGTGATACCCGAAGCCGAAGGACTCGCCGGGTGCCAGTTCGTAGTGATTCAACGCGATATTGTCGGTGCCGAGTGGACCGGCGAGCGCCCGCTTGACCGACGCCGGCCCCATTCGCGATTCGACGGCGTCAAGGCTGACTTTCTCCATAGTTGCCATGTACGGCGGGCAGTCCTTAACGGTTAGTCAGGGCGAGCCACAGTGGTGACACGGAAGACACGTCATAACAAAAGCAGAGAGACGGAGTGTCGGTCACTCGCGTCGGTCGATATCGAGTTCTTCGTCGAGGTCTTCGAGCCAGTCGGCGTCTTCCAGTTCCGCCATCTGTTCACGGAAGTGTGTCTTGCAGACACCGACCTTGACACCGTCGTTCTCGACGGCGATGTCGGCTTCACGGTCGCAGTAGTGACACTGCATACCTGAATGGTAGACCCGGATGACATTGAACCCTCGGGTTCCGTCTGCCGGTTGTCAGACGTTGAGCGCCGTTTCGACTCGGTCCCACGCGGGCGAGTCCAGACCAGTGTCACCCAGCGTCTCGCCGTGGGCGTCACTGCCGCCCGTCGGGACGAGGTCATATCGCTCGATAGCATCGTCGACGAGGCTGTCGTCGACAGCGCGGCCGTACGGGTACCACCGTTCGACGGCATCGAGCGACGCACACTTGGACAGCGCGGCCGCCGTATCGGGGTATCGAAACGGATGGGCGAGGCCGACCAGCCCGCACGCGTCCGAGAGGACTGCACAGCCGCGCTCGAAGGACGGGACCTCCCGTGGGACGTAACAGGGACAGTCGTCGCCGATGAGTTCGTCGAACGCGGACTGGAAGGTGTGGTCCGACACCTCGGCGATTCCGCGGGCGATGTGGGGCCGACCAAGGCCGTCGCGCGGTTCGACGGGCAGCGAGACGCCCAAGCGGTCTTCGACGCACTCGATGATGCGCGCGCCGCGCTCCCGGCGGTTCCGCTGGATGCGCGCACATTCGGTCCGGAGTTCGTCGGTCGGGTCGACGCCGTAGCCCAGCAGGTCCAGTCGCTGGGTCTCGGTTTCGACGCGGAGTTCGATACCGTGGAGCAGCGTCACACCGTCCCGCTGGGTGGCGGGGCCGTCGAGTGCAGGCTGGAGTCGGTCGTGGTCCGTGACGGCGACAACCTCGACGCCCGCTCGTCTCGCAGCGGCCGGGACCTCGTCGAAGGAGAGCGTCCCGTCGGAGCGGGTCGTGTGTACGTGCAAATCAGCGACGACCATACGGTTCACACAATCCCCAGCAGGAAGCCGCTTCTGGTCGAATCATGAGTCGTGGGCACACGAAACGTTGGTTCCTTATACGCATTAAGGGATATTATGATTATCTATAGTGAAGGTTTATTAGGAACCATGAACTTTCGATAGATATGCGAATGCTAAGCAACGCAACGGACGCCTTCCAATCGTACGACTACCCGGTTTCAGCCGAAGAAATCATCGAGGGCGACGGCGATATGGAACTCGAACTGCCAAACGGCACCGAACGGCTGGGCGACGCACTCAGCCGGTCGGCTCCGGAAACCTTCGAAAGCGCAGAAGACGCCGAGTTCGCGGCGTTCTCGGGCGTGTCGAGCAAGGCCATCGGCCGGAAGGGCTACTCCGACCGCGACCCGATCTGCATGGGCGAAGACGGACCGGACGAAGTCTCCTTCTAACGGTCAAAAGCGGCCTGCAGTCACCCCAGCTCTGGACGGATTTTCCGTCTCCTTCGTTTTTACATAGGCGAGCAGCAGCGCTGTTCGGGCGGTGAGTGCACATGCTGGAGCGCCTACCTGTCGAGAAAGTCCGGCCTGTCGACAGCGTCAGTGCTGTCGACTGACTGCCTGTCCAGCAGCTCCGAGGAATCAAGCGCCGACGGCAGGCCGTCGCGGCCGCCAGTCGGCACCTCTCTTTCGTCGATGTACGTCTTCTCGCCGTTGATGAGGTCTGCCCAGAGGGCGTCCCGGTCGGCGTTGGTCGTCTCCGCCGCTTCCTTCGCTTCGTTGCGCCCTTCGTCGTACGCGAGTTCGACCATGCTCTTGTGATACGCCGAGTTCATCTCGGCGTAGATGGCTTCGAGTTCCTCGCGGTTGTACTCCCCGAGGCGCTCGGCGACGCCGATGGCGTAGGCCCGGTCGGTAGCCTCGTCTTTGTCGAGAGTGTCCCAGTCGGTGCCAAACTCACGCTCGTAACGACTCATGTCTCCACTTTCCGGTCAGTGTGAACCTGCAGTCCGGCGTCAGAAAAGGAGATTTCGCGGATGTCACAGTCGATAGCGGTGCCCCGCATCTTGATAACCTGAACGCCGCGGGTCATGCTCCCGTTTTCGAGGAAGTTATGGAAGAAGACGACGCCGTGGGCGAGGTAGTGCTCGTCGCTGTAGGAGGACGGGTCAGTCATCTCGGAAATGAGCAGTGTCGTCGCGTCGGTCTGTTTCAGCGCAGAAAGAAAGCCCGTAATCTCGTCTTCAACGTCGGCCATGAAATGCTGTAACAGCATCGTCGAGTCGATGACGACCCGCTGGATGTCGTTCTGTCTAATGTAGGCGACGAGTCGATTCGTCAGGCCGCCCTCGTTGCCGAACTGCGTGATAGTTCGCTTCCCGCTCTCGGTGACGAGGTTGAGGAACTGGATGGCATCAGACTGCATGGCCCGGTCGAAGCCGAAGTCGTAGCCGGCCATGTCCTGCATCAGCTCCGTCTTGGTCTCGTGCATCGTCACGTACAGGCACGTCTCGCCCTCCTTGACGCCCTGTGTAATGAACTGTGAACAGAAGGTTGTCTTCCCGCTGCCCGGCGGGCCGCTGACCACGTAAAGACGATTCGGGAGTAACCCCCCCTCAATGAGTTCGTCGAAGCCGGGGACCCCACTAGAGAGACGCATATCAGCTATCTGAGTCCGTCTGGACATATGCTTTCACATTCTATTTTCACCGGTGATAACTCATTCGGCTGCGTCAGCGTTCGATAGCGCTGGGGTGGCTATCGGCCAGTTCAAGCAGTCGCTCCGTACCGGCCTCGTCGAACCGCATCGGTCGTCGCCACCACGGGCCTTTCCCCGAGTCGGACGACAGTTCGGTGACCAGTTCGTTCGCGTCGGTGCCCCCGCTCGGTGCCGACAACGGGACGACTGTGTCATACAGCTGTGACTCGTCGGCGTTGCCGCGAATGAGAACGCGAGCGTCGAAGGGGTCGCGTTTCACATGGGCGTTCGAGGCGAACTGTGCCTGTTCCTCGGACGGGAGGTCCCGGTACTCGTCGCCGGTCACCGCGTCACGAGCGAGTTGGAAGTGACCGATGACGTGGGCACCCCACTCCGGCGACGCCCAGGCCGGACACTCATCGGCCACCGACAGCGTCGCGTAAAAAAACAGATAGTCATCGCCCGACAGCTCCGAGAGCGGCCCAGCCTTCACTCCGTGTTCGTCACCGTACGTGTAGCGTTCGCCGCCGGCCTCCGGGAACTCCGGGTCGAAGTGGACCGGCTGGTCGGCCACCGCGGATACGTCGGTCCGCAGGTCGAGGTCGCCGTATGTCGGCACGGGCTCACTGGTCGGTTTCGATTCGGGAATCGGGATGTACTCAAAAGAGCCGTCAGGAAACAACGGACCGCGAAAGCCGGGCTCGTTCGTGTTGGCTCCGACGTTGATAGCGACACTTCGCATAGCCATTGTTGGTCGGTTTGCGAGAAAGGACTTCGGTTGCGGAGAAGAGAGACGTGCTGTCGGTGCCTACTCGTGGTCCGGCGGCGAGAGGTCGCGCTGGAACTCGTCGAACTGCTCCAGATTGTCGGGCAAGTCAGCCGACAGTTGCCGCTCGGCGCGGCGGTCGACGTTCGCCCCCTCAATCGGCTCTGCGACGGACTCCCAGCCGTCCTTGACTGTCAGCGACTTCGCCGGTGTGCCGGCAGCAACGTGATGGGCGGGGATATCTTTGCCGGCGATGGACTTCGCCGCGAGGATAGCGTTTTCGCCGACCTTCACGCCGGCCCGGACCATCGAGTCGTAGGTCAGGCGCACATCGTCTTCGATGATGGTGTGGTAATTGTCGACGTGGGTCTGGTCGACGGCGTCGTGGTCGTGGCTGTAGACGTGGGTGTCATCGGAGATAGAGACGCGGTTGCCGATAGTGAGTCTCCCGCGGTCGTCCAGGTGGACGTCGTCGTGGACCACGACGTTGTCACCAACCTCGATGTTGTGGCCGTAGGTGAACGTGATGCCCTTGAAGAAGCGACAGCCCTCGCCACAGGAGTCAAAGAGGTGGTCGGCGAGCATCCGCCGGAACCGGAGCGCGAACTCGACGTTGTCCGCCATCGGCGTCGCGTCGAACTGCCGCCAGAGCCACTGGAGGTGTTTCGAGCGTTTGAACCGCTCCTCGTCTTTCTCGGCGTAGTACTCGCTTTCGAGGGTCGTGTTACAGGGGTCATACCCCTGAAGCCGGACCCGCTCGGCCGGGGAGATATCCGCGCCGTCCTGCCAGCGCTCGTAGGCGTCCCGGTCGCCGTGGAGATCGACCAACACGTCGGTGACAACATCGCAGGTGTCCTCGTCACCGGAGAGGCGTTCATCGACCTCGTCGATAAACGCCCTGAGCCCCTCTTCGGCGAGCGGTGGCAGCGACACGTGACGCTTCGTCATGTCGAGTACGTGGCTTCGCGGGCAGATAGGGGTTTCCGTTACGTGAAACCTACCCAGTTACACTCGTGTCACGGGACTGTGTCCCACAGAGCACAGCAGGCAAGCCACAATTAAGACGCCGCCGTTCCAGACCACGACATGGTCAGGTCGGACTTCATCATGGAGATACGGCGCTACATTGTCAATCCCGCGGAGCGCCGGCTGCGGGCGCCGTGGCGGGTCACGCTGTGGCTGTTTCTCGCCGGGTTCGGCCTCGTCCTCCTCTCAGGGATGATCGCAGTGGTGTCGTCAGGAGTGCGTGTGACGCCGACGGTCGCAGTCGTGCGCCAGATTACGCTCTTTGCTGTTGGAACCGTCGTCGCCGTCGTAATCGGCTATCTACTCGACCGGCGGACGCTCCCGGATTACGGGTTGGGATTCGACCGCCAGTGGTGGCGCGACGCGGCCTTCGGCCTCCTGCTCGGGGCGGGGCTTCCCGCGCTCGTCCTGCTCGCTGAACTGGCCGTCGGGTTCGTCGAGGTCAGCGTCGCTCTGACAACCATCGACAGCGGGCCACTCCCGCTAACCGCGTTCGGACCGCCGGTCGCCGTCCTCCTTCTGGGAGCGTTCTTCCTCGTTCAGGCGACTGCCGAGGAAGTGCTCGTCCGTGGATATCTCCTGACGAACGCGGCTGAGGGACTCGCCGGCTGGATCGGGAAGCGGCGCGCAATTATTGTCGCAACGGCACTGACGGGTGGACTGTTCGGCGTCCTCCACTGGACGAACCCCAGCGCGTCGCTGCTCAGCGTGGCCAACATCACCCTCTACGGCCTCCTGCTCGGTGCGTGTTACGTCCTGACCGGTCGACTCGGAGTCGCCAGCGGCTTCCACGTCGCCTGGAACTACACGCTGGCACTGCTTGGCTTCCCTGTCAGCGGCCTTCGGATGGGTGTCGCCCTGCTCTCGACGACCGCGACCGGCCCCAAACTTGTGACCGGCGGTGGGTTTGGTCCCGAAGGGGGCCTCGTCGCCCTGCCACTGCTCGCCGTCGGCGGGGCCGGGCTGTACTGGTGGGTCCGTCGAGAGTACGGTGCAGTCGAGTTGCTTGACGACATTGCGACCCCGCAGCTCCGGATTCGGACGCGGTCCGACACCGCAAACCAAGACGGCTAAGTGGACAGCGCCGCTAAAACGCGTATGGAATACGCGACACTCGGAAACTCCGGCGTCGAAGTCTCAGAAGTCGGGTTCGGTGCCTGGGTCGTCGGCACGGACTGGTGGGGCGACCGTACTCGCGACGATGCTATCGACATGGTCCAGCACGCGCTCGACGAGGACGTGACGTTCTTCGACACCGGCGACGTATACGGCCACGGCGACAGCGAAGAGATAATCGGCGAAGCGCTGGCGGAACACCGCGACGAAGTTACCGTCTCGACGAAAATCGGGTACGACTTCTACAATAATCCACAGGCCGGCCACGGCGAACTCCCGAAGAAGGTCACGCCCGAATGGGTGCACACTGCTGTTGACCGCTCGCTCGACCGCCTTGGCATGGACCACGTCGAGCTCCTGATGCTCCACAACGCCAACGTCGACGAGGTCGACGAGGACGTGCTGGAAGCGCTCGACGAACTCCGCGAGGAGGGGAAGGTCGACGCCATCGGCTGGGCGCTTGGCCCCTCTATCGGCTGGCTCGCCGAGGGCGACGCCGCAGTCGCAAACGAGTTCGACGCGCTCCAGACCGTGTTTAACCTCTTCGAACAGACCCCCGGACAGCACTTCATCGACACCATCCGCGAGCAGAACGCCGACACGTCGGTGCTGGCTCGCGTCCCTCACTCCTCTGGGCTGCTGAACGAGCAGGTGACCCCCGAGACAGAACTCGGTAAGGGCGACCACCGCTCGCACCGACCGAGCGAGTGGTACGAGACCGGCTGGGAGAAGGTCGAGGAAATCCGGTTCCTCGAACGTGACGGGGCACGCACGATGGGCCAAGCCGCCATCCAGTGGCTCCTCTACAACGACGAAGTGGCGTCGGTCACCCCGACGTTCCGGACGAACGCCGACATCGACGAGTGGGCCGGCGCGCCCGACACGCCGCCGCTCAGCGACGAGGAGTACGACCGCGTGCAGGAACTGTACCGAGACAACTTCGGCATCGACCGCGACGACGGGATGGACGCCCTGCGCTCGTCGGTCGGCGGTGCGGACCTCGAAGAGACCGGTATGAAATCTGCCGGGGACTGACAGCGAGGCGTTGGAGCGCCGACGCACAGGCACGACAGAACAGGTCGGCGACTAAGTTTACCGCCACTCACCTGCTTTTCGCACCGTCCGAGCAACGACAGTTTGAGACTAAAATCTCCAGTCGACGGTTTACCCTCCGCAACCATCGACGACCAGACAGCCGTCTGTCGGTTCCCGACTGCTACCCCTCTGTTTCGACAGGAGATGTACCGCCGTCCTGCGGTTAGGGTGTCGAAGTTTCACATTCACCACGGTGCGTCTGACGGGCGCAAGACGGCAGACGGAAGCCGGTTCGAGATGAAACGAAGGGGTTCGAGGCGAGGGAGCAGTCCACATACCAGTCCGGATGACGGCTGTAGCAGGTGTCAGAGACTGCCGCAAAAATGGTCTGCAATCGTGGGTCAACGATGGCCGCTACTGCTAGGTCCGGGCTACTCGTTCAGCAGGCCGTCTTCTTCGACACGCATGACACCCTCGCCGTCCGGGAGGTTCGGCGCGTCGACGAGCTTGACGATACGCTTGTTCCCCTTGGACTTCCGGAGGTACATCCGGAACGTGGAGGTGTGGCCGAGGATGTTGCCACCGATGGGCTGGGTCGGGTCGCCGAAGAAGGAGTCAGGGTTGGAGGCGACCTGGTTCGTGACGACGACGGCGGTGTTGTTGAGGTCGCCGACCCGCATCAGGTCGTGGAGGTGCTTGTTGAGCTTCTGCTGGCGGTCGGCAAGTTCGCCACGACCGACGTACTCAGCGCGGAAGTGAGCGGTCAGCGAGTCGACGGCGAGCAGGCGAACGGGGAACTCCTCTTCCTGACTCTCGCTGGCGATTTCCTGTGCCTTCTCGGCCAGCAGGATTTGGTGATTGGAGTTGAACGCCTTCGCGACGTGGATTTTCTCCAGCACAGAGGCAACGAGGTCGTCAAGTAGCGCCTCGTCGGTTGGGTCTGCGTCGGCCTCCTCTTCGACAATGCCGTGGAGGACCATCGTATCTGCCAGTACCTCGTCGGCGAGGCCCTTGACCATCTGTTCGATACGCTCAGGTCGGAACGTGTCCTCGGAGTCGACGAAGATAGCGCTGCCCTCCAGCCCGCCGTGTTCGGCCGGAAGCTGGACGTTGACTGCGAGCTGGTGCGTTACCTGGGACTTCCCCGCGCCGAACTCACCGTACACCTCGGTGATGGACTGGGTCTCGACGCCGCCGCCGAGCAGGTCGTCGACCTCGTCGACGCCCCAGGAGAGCTTCCCGATCTGCTCACGGCGTTCGAGCACCGTCGACCCGGTTTCGAAACCACCGATGTCGGCCGCTTCGCGGGCAGCCTGAATGATATCTGCCGCCGACGACTCGCCGATGTCGGCCGTATTCGACAGTTCGCCGGGGGAGGCGACTGCAATTCCCTGATAGGAGTCGTAGCCGTTGTCTTCGAGTTTCTCTGCTGTCGCCGGACCGACACCCGGCAGCTCTTCGAGGTCCTCACTTGCGGACATAGACATGCCTTGTGCGTCCGGGGGTATAAAGCCTCGTTAACACCAGAGTGAAAGTGAAAGTGTCGGACGGAAGCGGGACGCTTCGAGATGGTATCGGGAGTTTTAGATGGGAAGGAGGGTCGGTGGGCGGTGGAAACGGATTCAGGCCGGACCCGCTCGACCGAGATAGACGAGCAACAGCGTCCCCAGCAGAACGAGTACAGTCAGCACCGTCTCGGACACCGGCAGTATCCCTTCGCCGAACGTGCCGACGAGGAGGAGCGTAATCGCAGTCGTGCCGGAAATCGGCTTGGAGCGGATTGAGCGCCAAAACAGCCAGAGCGACCACCGGAGGCCGGCAAGCTGTGAGAGAATGCGTGTGGCAAGTGAGCGACTTGCGTCCGGGTTCTCGGCGAGCTCGAACGTGTCGAGTTCCTCGCAAGCGACTGTCACTATCTCGCCGGTGTGGACCCGACGGCCGGCCGCGTCGCCGACCACCAGTAGCGTCACAGCGTCTTCGTCCGTACCGACGACGCGGTAGACACCGGCGGGAACGCGGCTGTCGCGGCCGGCCTCGGTCGGCCGGACGTGGTCACCGACAGCGACGCTGCCGTCGGCCATGTCACTCCCAGGGGTGGTAGCCGGGACGATCCGGCCACAGCGGATACCAGTACTCCTTGTCGTCCTCGACGGTGATTTCGTCGCTGAGGTTACTGTCCAGTTTGAACTCTGCGGAGGTGTTGCGCTCGTGGCTGTCGTGTGGGTCCGGCGCGAACGGGTAGTACGCGCCCCGGCGGAAGGAGTACACCCAGTAGACGGTCTGATCGCTGCGCGCGTCCTCGAACGAGAACAGCGCCGCGAGCAGGCGGGAGCCGTAGCGCCGTTCGACGAGCGTGTCCGCCGCGAAGTGGATCGACGTGAGCAGGTCCTCGAAGTCGTTGTCGTGCAGCACGACCCACTGATAGCCGTGGTCGTCGGTCTCGAAGGTCGCCCGGGTGCCCGTCTCGACCATTCCGGCGTCGAGAATGGATTCGACCTCGTCGATAGCGTCCTGAAAGTCCGTACTGTCGACGTCGGCGAAACACAGCGCCGCCTCGCCGGTCGGTTCGTACCCCAGATCGGCCTCCATCGTGATGTAGGCGGTACTCATCCCGAACAGGTCGTCCGGGTCGGCGTCCCGTGTCGCGTCGGCCTCGGCTTTCACCCCGAGGACGCTCTTGAGTCCGTCGAGCAGTCCCATATGCGAGCCCCTACGGGCCGGAGACCAAGGTGGTTTGTGTCTCGACTAGTTGCTGTGGTTGCGTACGAAGACAGGGACAACTGTTCTAACAGCCAGAAAGCCCCGAGTCGCTGGGCTACTGCGACTCGCTGCGCTCCTCACTACGTTGCGGTGCTTACGTCGCCTCGTACGCCCAGCGACTCGCCCCTTTCAGTCCCACCCGTTTCGGCTGCTCAATCAGCCACAGGAGGGACTGAAAGGGGCGGCTGGCTGAACGACGGCGGACGACGTAAGCACTGGAACGAACGGAGTGAGTGAAGCGCGCAGCGAGTCCCCCGAGTTCAGACAGCCGGGGCTTTCTGGCTCTGTATAGCTGTCACGGTGAGAATCCACACTATCGCGTAGACGACTGCCGGCAAATCAGATAATAAACAGACGTTACCGACTTTCGAGTTCGCGTTCGAGGTCCTGCAGGCGGTCGATGCGCTTCTCGGTCGAGGGGTGAGTGCTGGCCAGACGGCCGATCCACCCGACGTTAATCGGGATGATGAAGAACGCGTTCATTTCAGCCTGGTCGCGCATATCCTCTTTGGGGACCTTGTCCATCCGACCGTCGATTTTCATCAGTGCGTTCGCAAGGGCGGCGGGCTTGCCGGTAATCATCGCGCCGCCGCGGTCGGCGGCATACTCGCGGTAGCGGCTGAGCGTCCGGATCAGGAGGAACGAGATGACCCAGACGACCAGCGAGATGAGGATGGCGACGATGACGGGCACCTGCTGGCCACCGCGCTCGCGGCCGCCGCTGAACAGCCAGCCCCACCGGACGATGAGGAAGGCGATAGTCGAGAGGAACGACGCGATGGTCATCACCATCACGTCGCGGTTCTTGATGTGGGCCAGTTCGTGGGCGATGACCCCCTCCAGTTCGTCCTGGTCCAGCGTGTCCATGATGCCTGTCGTCACGCAGACAGCCGAGCTGTCTTTCGACCGGCCGGTGGCGAAGGCGTTGGGCACCCGCGAGTCGGCGACGGCGACCTTGGGCTTCGGGAGGTCGGCCTGCTGAGCCAGGCGGTCGACGGTCCGGTGAAGTTCCGGATATTCCTCCGGTTCGACCGTCCGGGCTCCCATCGAGTACAGGGCGAGCTTGTCGCTGAAGAAAAACTGCGCACCGAGGAACAGTCCCATGACGACAACGATAAGCGCGAGGTTGCTGAAATACAGCGTGAGCGCTCCAAGGAAGACGATGTACAGCGCGAACAGCAGGAACATCGTCAGGGCCATCCGGCCACGGAGCCCCCAGTCTGTTTGCCACTCCATACCCTTGATAGACGGTCGACACTCTAAAACCTCGCTATCGTGAGAAAGTGCCACACGGCAGGGGCCAGTGGACCGTCAGCGGGCCAACGGTCCACACGCATTTACTCTCCGGGCAACAATCGGATGCATGACCGACACAGTCGTCGTCACTGGCGGGCGCGGGCGGTCCGGGCGCTGGATTTGTGACCACCTCGCCGGCGAGTATCACGTCGTCTGCGTGGACCGTGACCACCCCGGCTGGGAGATTCCGACGCGGGAGTACATTGATTTCAAAGCCGTCGACGTGACTGAAGGAGTGGAGGTCCGGGACCTCTTCAGCGAAGTTGACCCAGACGCCGTCGTCCACTGGGCCGCGCTCCCAGCGCCGGAGCGTCACGCGGGCACGCGGGTGTTCGACACCAACGTTTCGGCGACGTACAACGTCATTGACGCCGCAGGCCGCGCTGGCGCAGATGTCGTCTGGGCGTCCTCCGAGAGCGCCTACGGGCTGGCCTTCGCCGAAGAGACGCCACTCCCGGCGTATCTCCCGATAGACGAATCCCATCCGACCGCGCCGGAGGACCCGTACGGCACGTCGAAGGTCGCCGGCGAAGAGGTGGCGAAGATGGTCACCCGGCGCGACGGCGTCGACGTTGCTTCGATACGGCCGTCGTGGATTCAGTACCCCGGCGAGTACAACTGCCGGGACGTGGCCACGGGCGACCTCGCCGACGGTGCGGGTAACTGCTGGTCGTATGTCGACGTGCGCGACGTGGCGACAGCCGTCGCGGCAGCGCTCGATGCCGACATCGGTGGGCACGAAGCGTTCAACGTCGCCGCCGCCGAGAACTACGTCGGTCGGCCGACGGCTGCCCTCGTGGAAGAGCAGTGGGGTGACCTTCCCGCGGAGTGTAAGCTGGACGACGACCAGTCAGCGCTCTCGACGGCAAAGGCCCAAGGGCTGTTGAACTGGGAACCCCAACACAGTTGGCGTGATGCCGTCGACGCCGATGTTGCAGCGCCAACTCTCACGGGCAAGTAATTGAGAGCAGTCCCGGGCCTGCCGGCGGCGGCCGGCCGCGGTGGCGGAACACACGGCTTAAACGGGTCAGTACAGTAAGACCGGTAATGAGCCGGTCGGGAGAGTTCTGTCCACGCTGCGGTGACGAGATACCAGAGGGCACTGACGAGCGCCCGGAGCTTGCGGGTGCCGGCGGTCAGCGCAACTCCGAGCACGTCCTCTGTGACGCCTGCTACTTCGAGGAGTTCGACCTGGTGGACGCCCCCGACACCATCCAGGTGCGGGTCTGTTCACGGTGTGGCGCGGTCCACAAGGGGAACCGCTGGGTCGACATCGGCGCGGAGGACTACACCGATATCGCCGTCGAGCAGGTCAGCGAGGCGCTCGGTATCCACGTCGACGCCCAGTCGGTTGCCTGGCAGGTCGCTCCCGAGCAACTCGACAAGAACAACATCCGGATGCACGCGGAGTTCTCCGGCGTCATCCGCGGGACGCCGGTCACCGAGGAGGTCACCGTCCCTGTTCGCATCTCCCGGCAGACGTGCAAGCGCTGTGGGAAAATCGCTGGCGGTTCCTTCGCCAGTATCGTGCAGGTGCGGGCCGACGGCCGCGACCCGACCGACGACGAGCGAGAGCGCGCTGAAGAAATCGCACAGGAGTACGTCGCCGCCCGCGAAGAGACCGGCGACCGCAACGCCTTCATCACCGAGACCAAGTCCGTCGATGACGGACTGGACATGAAAATCTCGACCAATCAGATGGGGCTGGGCATCGCCAAGCGAATCACCGCCCAACTCGGCGGCTCGTACTCCGACTCACGGCGTCTCATCTCCGAGGACGAGGACGGGCAGGAGCTGTACCGGATGACCTACGCCGTCCGCCTGCCCCGCTACCGACAGGGCGAGGTCATCGACCCGGAGGACGGCGACGGGCCGGTGCTGGTCCGCTCGGTTCAGGGGAACCTCAAGGGCGTCCGTCTGGCGACCGGTGAGGACTACGAAGCGAGTTTCGAGGCGGGCGAAACGCCCGACGCCCGCCGGCTGGGGTTCCGTGAAGACGGACAGCAGACGACTCTCGTCGCAATCGAGGACGAGAGAGCCGTTCAGGTCCTCGACCCCGAAACCTTCGAGAGCAAGACCGTCCCCCGGCCGGACTATCTCGACATCGACGCCGACGAGGTGCCGGTGCTGAAAAGTCATGCGGGGTTGCACATTCTCCCTGCCGCCGACGCGGATACCGATGAGTGAGGACACGGAGACAGCGGACGACCAGCAGCTAGCTGTCGTTGTCCACAAACCCCGTTCGCAGGTTGCTATCGAGTCCCTGGGAGCGGAGGGCGTCTACGACGACACCAGAAGCGTCACCGAGTGGACCGCGGACAGCGTCGCAGTTCCGGTGACTGCCCCGCCACAGGAGACGCAGTTCCGGGAGGTCGTCCGGCAGGTCGGGAAGCGCCGCCTCCGAACGCTCGATGACCACCTCCGAGAGCGAGGCTGGACCGACACGGAAATCGCCGCCGCCCCGAGTTCCTGGGCCGTGCTCGGCTCCGTCGTGCTCGTCGACATCGGCGACAGCCCCCGACCGGCGGAGGTCGGTGACGCCCTGCTGGCCCTCCACGGCGAGGCCGAGACGGTGCTGGCTCGCCACGGCATCTCCGGGGAACACCGCGAACCTAGCGTCAAGGTCATCGCCGGTGACGGCGACACAGAGACGGTCCACACCGAACACGGCACGCGCTACGCGATGGACCTCGCGGAAGTGATGTTCTCGCCCGGCAACAAGGCCGAGCGGGCGCGGATGGGTGAAATCGTCAGCGAGGGGCGGGGGACCCGGCCCTCGGAACGGGCGAGCGGTGAAGCCGCGAGAGAGGGCGGCGAGCGCGTACTGGATATGTTCGCCGGCATCGGCTACTTCACCCTCCCGATGGCCCGCGCCGGCGCGCACGTCACCGCCGTCGAGCGCAATCCCACGTCGTTTCGCTTTCTGGTCGAGAACGTCATGTTGAACGATGTGGACGAGCGGGTGCAGCCGTATCGGGCCGACTGTCGAGACGTTGTGCCGGGCTTCGCCAGCGAGGGACGCGCCGACCGAGTCGTGATGGGCTACTACGAATCACACGAGTACCTCGATAGCGCGCTCGACGCGCTCACACCCGGCGGCGTCCTCCATATGCACGAAGCGACACCGAATTCGCTCGTGTTCGACCGCCCGATAGAACGGCTGGAAGCGGCCGCCGGCGAGGCCAACCGAGCCGTCGAAGTTCTGGACACTCGGCGCGTCAAGGAGTATAGCGAGGGCGTCGCCCACGTCGTCGTGGACGCTAAGATACAGTAGGGCGTTTTTACTCAAACAGTCCCGGCCAGAGCGGCGAGTACCACACACGGTCGTAACGCATAATTGGGCTAGTAGTCAAGAAGGGGCATGAACAGACAGCAGATTATCGCCATCATTCTCGTCGGCCTGATGGTCGGGTCGTCAGTGGTCTATGGATTAGCCTTCGCCTTCTTCTAATCCCACACGTCCGAAAGCGGGTGGTTTCCGTCCCCGGACCGCGAGCGGGAGCGGTCGTGCCGGCGCTTCGTGCCCGAACTGAGCGCCGAGAGCGCCTGGTCCGGCGCAAACCGCGGCAAATCTGGCTGTGAAAGGCGGTCGACCTGCGCGCGGAACCAGTCGGGCATGTCGTGGTCAGCGCGCTCAAAGAGGTCAAGTAGCGACGTGTCCGCGAGGTAGGTCGCACCGTGGTCGTCGGGCGCGCGGACGACCCGGCCACAGGCCTGGATGACCGTCCGCAGTGCCGTCCGATAATACCAACCCCACTGGTCGTCTTCGAGCCGTCGGGCGACGCGAGAGTCGCGAGTGTTGGGGTAGGGGGCCTTGCACAGCACCTGCCAGCGACAGAGGTCGCCTTCGAGGTCGAGGGCTTCTTCCATCTTCACCGAGAGGAACACGTCGGGGTTGTCGCTGCGCTTCCAGGCGGACAGCGCCCCGTCTCGGCCTTCTTTATCATGGGTGCGGACGCGAGCGCCGACGCCGAAGTCATCAAGCAACTCCTTCAGTTGCTCCTGAATAGCATACGAGTGGCAGTGGATTAGCCCCTTCTCGTCCGTGTGCCGGGCCATGATACGCACGATAGTGCGAGCGATGTCTGGCAGCGTGTCGTCGCGGTGCTCGTAGGTCATTTTGCCCTGAGCGACGTCGTACAGTGGCCGGTTCTCGACGGGGAAGGTGTGTCCGACCTCCACGAGTGCGACGTTGCTTGGGTCAAGACCGACGTTGGCGCAGAACGCCTCCTTGTTGAGAATGGTCGCCGACAACAGGGCAAAGCGATTGCCACGGTCCCAGACGGTGTGTTTGAGGTACCGCTCCGGATTCATCGGCTTGATTGTCACCGGTGCGTGCTCGCCGTCGGCCTGGTCGACGACCCACGTGGTCGCGCTCTCGGTGTCGGTGTAGTCCTCGCGGAACCACCCGAGGTCCTGCCGGAGCGTGTTCAGCGAGTCCCGCTCGGCGACTTCCTCGCCGGTGAGTTCCGCCTTTTTTCGTAGTTCCTTCACGCGGCGTTCGGCGAGGTGTTCGACGCGCTCGGTGAAGGCGACAGCCTCGTCCAGCCCGTCGATGTCAGGCACGTCGATATCGTTCCACATCGGGATGGACTGCGGCGAGAGGTCGATGGTGGCGTACATCTCCGCCCATTCGCCCAGACCGTGGGCCTCGTCGATGACGACCACGTCGCGCTTGCCGAACACGTCGCTGCCGGCGGTCTGCATGAAATACGCGAGTGTCATCGCGGCGATGCGCCGGTTCGAGGCGATGGCACGGTCCGAGAAGTACGGGCAGCGGTGCTTGACCTGACAATCAAACTTCCGTTCGCGCACGCACGGGGCCTGATTCACCGGCGTGTCAGTCTCACCGGGAAGGATGCAGTCGTAGTTGTTCTTCCCCCGGATGACACAGAGGTCCTCCAGCAGGGCGTCCTCGGCCACGTCATCCAGTTGCGAGACCTGTGGCGTGGTGTAGTAGGCGTCGATGACCTGTTCGGCGGCGGCCTCGCCGGCGGTTCGAGCACACCCGGCGATGGCCCGGGCGAGCAACGATTTGCCGCTGCCGGTCGGGGCGCGAACGAGGACAACGTCCTTGCCGCGCTCGAAGGCCGCACGGATGTCAGCCAGAGCCTGCTTCTGGTTGCCCCGGTAAGACGGGGCTGGGAACTCGTCGGTAATCCGCGCGGGGTACACGCGAGAAAGCAACGGACGAGGCGGCCTAAACCTTTCCTGTCACCGGATGTGTGTCAGCAGCTACCCGAGATGACGGGGGTGGGTCGTGTTCACAGGCACACGGTCATGTCACCTGTACTCTCGGAACTCTTATACATATACCCCCTGTACGTATATTTGCAATGGCAAACGGTAAGGTTGATTTCTTCAACGACACAGGCGGTTACGGTTTCATCTCGACTGAGGACGCGGACGATGACGTTTTCTTCCACATGGAAGACGTTGGCGGCCCTGACCTCGAAGAAGGCGAGGAGATCGAATTCGACATCGAACAGGCCGACAAAGGCCCCCGCGCGACGAACGTCGTCCGCAACTAAGGCAGATTTCCGGTCGCCTTCGGGCGACCACATCTGACACTTTGTTTTATCAGACTACTCGAAAAGCGACAGCGCCCGGTTCGCAGTAACCCAGACAGGAAACAACGATCAGTTGTCAGTCTGTGCGGAGAGAGCGGCCACGTCCGCCGCAGTCACGTCCCGGTCGTCGGGCAGCCGGTCGATGCAGTCATAACAGAGGAAATGCTCCGTATCGTCGCCGAGTTCGAGGACGATGCCTTCGGTCGGTCTGGACTCCTGCGACCAGATGTTGGCGATGCCGCCAGCTATCGAAACGTTCGTATCGCACCCGTCGCAGGCTCTGGAGGCCATTATTCGAATTTTATGCACTGTATACACTTCAAGGTAGCTGGCCCCTTCGAACAGTTCAGCCGAGTAACTCTCGGCATACTTTTGTCGTCCGATGGGCACCATCCAGATAATGCAAATACTGGTCACAGGGGGTGCCGGGTTCATCGGCGGTCACCTGGCACAGCGGTTCGCCGCCGACGGCCACGATGTCGTCGTGCTGGACAACCGCGACCCGTTCTACGATCTAGATATCAAACAACACAACGTCGATGCCGGACAGGAGGCCGCCCGGAACAGCGACGGGAGCTACGAGTTCATCGAGGGCGATGTACGTGACGCGGAGCTTGTCACAGATCTCGTCGCCGACGCCGACTACGTCTACCATCAGGCCGCCCAGGCCGGCGTCCGCCCAAGCGTCAAGAACCCCCGCAAGTACGACGAGGTCAACGTCAACGGCACGCTGAACCTCCTCGATGCCTGCCGCGACGAGGGCATCGAACGGTTCGTGATGGCTTCCTCCTCCTCCGTCTACGGGAAGCCACAGTACCTGCCCTACGACGAGCAACATCCCACGACACCCGTCTCGCCCTACGGCGCGTCGAAGCTCGCCGCCGAACGGTACGCCTGCGCCTACAGCGAAGTGTACGACCTCTCTACGGTAGCTCTTCGCTATTTCACCGTCTACGGCCCCCGGATGCGCCCGAACATGGCGATCTCGAACTTCGTCTCCCGGTGCCACAACGGCGAGCCCCCGGTCATCTACGGCGATGGCACGCAAACACGCGATTTCACCTACATCGAAGATGTCATCGACGCGAACATGACGCTGCTGCATGAAGACGCCGCCGACGGGAAGGCCGTGAACATCGGGTCGACGGACAACATCGAGATCAAGACGCTCGCGACGGAGATCCGCGACCAGATCGACCCGGACCTCGATCTGGTCTACGAGGAACGCCACGACGCCGACGCCGAACACACCCACGCCGCGACCGACCGTGCCGAGGAACTGCTCGGCTACGACCCGGACCACACCATTCGGGAGGGCGTCGCGAAGTTCATCGACTGGTACCGCGACAACCGCGACTGGTACGAACCGCTCGTTCGACAGTCCTGAAACGAGCAAGCGGTCCGACACGGCTCCGAACAATCAGACGGCGGTTTTAACCCCGTTCCGTTCTGCAGGAAGGGTATGCATGTGCTCGTGACCGGTGCGACGGGGTTCGTCGGGAGCCATCTCGTCCCGGCGCTCCTCGCGGCCGGCCACAGCGTCCGGGCGCTCGTTCGCGATCCGAGCGAGTACGACCCACCCGACGGCGTCGACGTGGCGACAGGTGACCTGCTCGACGCGGGCAGTTTCGACGCCGGCCTTGACGGCGTCAACGCCGCGTACTACCTGGTCCATTCAATGCGTGCCGGGAGCGACTACGCCGAGCGGGACCGGCGGGCGGCGCGGAACTTCCGTCGGGCAGCTGACGAGGCCGGTGTCGACCGGGTCGTCTACCTCGGCGGCCTCGGCGAGGAGGACGAGACGCTGTCCGAGCACCTCCGGTCACGCCGTGAGGTCGAGTTTATTCTCCGAGAAGGAGCGTACGACCTGACGACGTTCCGGGCGGCCATCATCATCGGCGCGGGCTCGGCGAGCTTTCGGATGATACGCGAGCTAACGACGCGATTGCCCGTGATGCTGACACCGCGCTGGGTGCGGACAGACTGTCATCCGATCGCTATCGACGACGTCATCGCGTACCTGGTCGACGTGCTCGACAAGCCGGAAACAGCCGGCGAAACCTACGAGATCGGGGGGCCGGAGGTACTGACATACGCAGAGATCCTGAAGCGAACGGGCCGGCTCATGGGGTCCGGTGAGCCGACAATCGTGCCGATACCGGTGTTGACACCGAAGCTGTCGGCGTACTGGGTCGCCCTCATGACCGACGTGCCATCAAGCGTCGCCCGGCCGCTCATCCACGGGCTGAAGACGCCAGTGGTCGCAGACACCGAGGCTGCACAGGCACAGTTCGCCGTTGCCCCGACATCGTTCGGGGATGCGGTCAAGCTAGCCCTCAGCGAGCCACGGAGTCGAAACGCAGCACGGGCGGCCGCAGCTACGGGTGGTGCGGGCAGATGAGCGGGGATAGCGCCCGTCCCGACTACGGCGAGACGTGGGTGTACGAGAGCATCATCGGCGCGCTGCCGGGAATCCGGCTGCCGACGTGGGCAGCGATGGCGATTCAGCTCCTCATCTTCGAGGTTGCCATCATCGCCCTGTCGTGGTACTACGAGGTCTGGAGCGCCGCAATCGCCGGCACGGTCGTCGTGTTCGTCGCCACCATCGGGAGCGCAGAGATGCTCCGCATTAGCACGCTCATCCGGCGTATCGACGTGCCGCCGACCTACCGTGCACTGCTGTTCGCCTCGAACGTCGAAGTCGTGTTGTCCGTCCTCGCATACATCGCGCTACTCACCCATCTGTTCGTCTTCGACCCACAGGTTAGCTCGATGCCGCTACTGGGCCGGCTGTTCGGGCCGGAGCCACCGGTACTGGTCGTGTATCTAACGCTGCTCATCCTCTGGGACGTGAGTTACCGCATCGGGACGGGCTGGTGGGCCAGCGTCACGGGCCTGTGGCGGTCGGCTCGCTACCGGTTCGACCCAGAGACGGCACGGGTGTTCATGCGAGCCGACTTAGAGATATGGGGCTTTGGCGTCCTCCAACTCGTGCTCGTGCCGTTCGTGCTGGACCAGCCGGTGCTGCTCGCGGCGCTGGTCGGCCATGTGATAGCCGTGACTGCCGTGACAGCCGTCTCTGTCGGACTATTGCGCTACCGGTCGAGAACGACCGCAGTCAGTCGGAGTTAATCTGCTTGAACTGGTCGAGCAGCTCTTCTGTCGACTCGTCACCGTCGTAGTCGACGCTCCCGTGGTATGTACTCCGGTCGTCGTCTTCCGACAGTTCGACCTCGCTGTTCTTACGCTCACGGCGTTCGTGTTCGTCGTCGTCGTACGCTCCCATCGACATAGGTTACCACGATAAATCTTGGCTGCTAGTGATTATCAATGTAACGGTGGTTCCAGAAACCGCACCATACAGGCGACAGAGCAGTCGAGCGGGCCGAACGAGGGCGTTCCGATAGGGCGGAACGCCCAAGACCACTGACCGTCTACACGACCCTGTGGCTGGTCCCTTACGCCTGCGGCGGTCGAACGAGCGATGGAGCGAGAAGCGGGTCCGGACAGACCTGCTGTCACCGTTGCAGAACACCTTCGGTGCGACGATGAACGGGCCGTGGTTCGCTCCGCCAGAGGGGTGGGCTGCGCGCCGGCTGGAGATGGATAACGGCGACCTGGCGCTGTTTTGCTGGAACGGCCAGCGGGCGTACTGGGTCGGTAACACCGAAACCCCGGAGACGCTGTGGCGGACGGAGAAGTACACGTTCGACGAGGTCCCAGACGAAATCAGCGAGTGGGTCCAGCGTGAACTGTTCGCACAGTTGGAGGTCGAAGACCCGTGGCTCACCGAGTACGAGACGCTGGCGCACTTTTTCCTGCCTGTGTTCCTCTCGAAAGACGGCCGGGAGTCGACGCGGACGTTCTTCCGGGACCACGCCGGCGGCTTCCCGGACGCCGACCGGGCGGACGGGCTGGCGTTCTACGACGACTTCCTCGCGACCGGCGAACTCGACGACTACCGCTACACGATGGCGAGCAAACTCGGGACCAGCGAGGGCTTTGACCTCTCGCGGATGCGGGCGACGATGGGCG
The DNA here is from genome assembly GCF_000011085.1 of Haloarcula marismortui ATCC 43049. Classification (NCBI taxonomy): domain Archaea; kingdom Methanobacteriati; phylum Methanobacteriota; class Halobacteria; order Halobacteriales; family Haloarculaceae; genus Haloarcula; species Haloarcula marismortui. Next base: position 2,565,738 of record NC_006396.1, on the reverse strand, counting down.
AGTTCAACGTCGCCAAACTGCTCGTCGATGCGGGCAACGACATCAGGCCCGAGGTCGAACTGGACTCCGGCCACTCCGTCGATTTCCGGGTCGAAGACACGCTCGTTGAGGTCACTCGCCCGCGGCCGCCGTCCCGACGGCAGGTCGACACCGCCGTCGGCGCGGTGAAGGCGTCCGGCGATGCGAAGACACGCGACCAGCTAGCGGCCCACCCCGGTGCGGTCCTCGTGGTGGACTGCAGTTCCTTCCCGGACGACGACTGGCATCGGGTCTACGGCGAACAGCCAGACGTGGGGTACTCGCCGACTATCGTGTTCCGCGCTCGACCGGACGGCAGCATGGAAGGATACGCCTACGGCTCGGTTCCGTTTCCACTGCCGTTCTAGGTAGGACGGACAGGTCACGTTATCTTCCTCGAAATTCGGGGCGTAACATATAACGCGCCGGACGGGTAAGGCTGAGAGAGATAGCCGTGGTGGACGACACAGAGCAACCGGGTTCTAGCGGCGCGGGACAGTCGGTCTCGGAGGTAATGGACCGCCTCGAATCGCTCCGGTCCGAAGAAGAAGAACGTGCCGAGAGCGCCGCTGCCGGCGTGCTATTGGACCAGCTACAGGAGGTCGAACAGCGGCTGCTGGCCTTTGGCGAGGCGCTGGGCGGCACGGCCGACACAGTGACAGACCTCCCGTTTACTGAGGAAGCCGGGCTGGACCATATGCCCGAACCGCTGTACGTCCGCCACGACACCGAGATGCTGAATCAGGTCACGTCCTGGCTCCTGCAGGACCAGCACATCGGGTTAGTGAGTCCCTACGGCACCGGAAAGACCGCCTTCCGAGAAATCGTGCTGCGGGACCTCTCGAAACACGAGGGCTTTGTCATCACGCATCTGGACAACCCCCGTGAGACGACGCCCCGGAAACTCTACCAGACGGTTCTGACAGCCGCCTACGCCGCGGGCTATTCCATTGACCAGCGTAACTACTCGCAGGTTCGTGACGGAATTCCGTGGGCGACCGCTGAAGCGAAAGACGCTGTTCACGAAATCGTTCGTCGCGTGCGCGAGGACGGCAAGACGCTCTTACTGGTCGTCGACGAAATTGAAGTGCTTGAGGCGGACCTGCTGTCGCCGCTGCAGGTGGCCGGCGACGCCGGCGTTCGGCTGTTCCTCACCGGCACACCGGAAGGGAAACGGCGGGTGGCGGAGATTCGCGGGACACTCGACTCCCGGCTGCGATATTATGAGGGTATCGACCCGTTTTCGCCGGACGACGTAGCTGAGTACGCCGCCCGCTCGCTGGCGTACTTCCGAGACGAACCCTACGAGGGGCAGGCCCCGAACCTGTTCACCCGGGCCGCAATCGAAGATATCCACGAGCGGACCGATGGCAATCCCCGGGAAGTCCGCATCGAGTGTCGTGAACTGTTCACAAGGGCGGCGTTCGTCTGGTACCGGACCGGGCAGGACATCTCTCGCATCCAGATTACGCCGGAACTACGCCACCGTCGGTTCGGAATGGGCCGCTAAGCGGCAATAAACGGGTATATAAACCACCCACGTTACACGGTGTCACACCGTCGAGTATGGCGTGTAATAGGGCGATACACCGACGGTCACCGTGGCTTTTATATAGAAGCACATTCAATCATCGTTTGACTATGGCTCAACAGCAGATGGGCAACCAGCCCATGATTGTACTTTCCGAGGAGTCCCAGCGGACATCCGGAAAGGACGCGCAGTCGATGAACATCACGGCCGGGACGGCCGTCGCCGAGGCCGTTCGGACGACTCTGGGTCCGAAGGGCATGGACAAGATGCTCGTCGACAACTCGGGCTCGGTCGTCGTCACGAATGACGGCGTCACCATCCTCGACGAGATGGACATCGAGCACCCCGCCGCCAACATGATCGTCGAGGTCGCCCAGACCCAGGAAGACGAAGTGGGCGACGGCACGACCACGGCGGTCGTCATGGCCGGCGAACTCCTCTCGAAGGCCGAGGAACTCCTCGACCAGGACATCCACGCCAGCATCCTGGCCCAGGGGTACCGCCAGGCCGCCGAGAAAGCCAAGGAAATCCTCGAAGACAACGCCATCGACGTCGACGCCGACGACACGGAGACCCTCGAGAAGGTCGCCGCGACCGCGATGACCGGCAAGGGCGCGGAGTCCTCCAAGGACGTCCTCGCCGAGCTCGTCGTCCGCGCCGCACAGTCCGTCGTCGACGACGACGGCAGCGTTGACACCGACAACATCCAGATCGAAACCGTCGTCGGCGGCGCAACCGATGAGTCCGAACTCGTCGAAGGCGTCATCGTCGACAAGGAACGCGTCCACGACAACATGCCGTTCGCCGTCGAGGACGCCGACGTGGCCCTGCTCGACACGGCCATCGAGGTTCCGGAAACGGAACTCGACACCGAAGTCAACGTCACCGACCCCGACCAGCTCCAGCAGTTCCTCGACCAGGAAGAGGAACAGCTCAAGGAAATGGTCGACCAGCTCGCCGAGGCCGGTGCTGACGTCGTCTTCTGCCAGAAGGGCATCGACGACATGGCCCAGCACTACCTCGCACAGGAAGGCATCCTCGCTGTTCGCCGCGCAAAGAAGTCCGACATCGAGGCGCTCTCGCGCTCGACCGGCGCGCGCATCATCTCGAACATCGACGACATCGAAGCCGACGACCTCGGCTTCGCCGGCTCCGTTGCCCAGAAGGACATCGCTGGCGACGAGCGCATCTTCGTCGAGGACGTCGAGGACGCCCGCGCTGTCACGATGATTCTCCGCGGCGGCACCGAACACGTCGTCGACGAAGTCGAGCGCGCCATCGAGGACTCGCTTGGCGTCGTCGCCGCCACGCTGGAGGACGGCAAGGTCCTGCCCGGCGGCGGTGCCCCCGAGACGCAGCTCGCACTCGGCCTGCGCGACCACGCCGACTCCGTCGGTGGGCGCGAACAGCTCGCCGTCGAGGCCTTCGCCGACGCCATCGACGTCATCCCGCGCACCCTCGCGGAGAACGCCGGTCTCGACCCGATCGACTCGCTGGTCGACCTCCGCAGCAAGCACGACGGTGGCGCAGTCACCTCCGGGCTTGACGCCTACACCGGTGAGGTCGTCGACATGGAAGAGGACGGCGTCGTCGAGCCCCTCCGTGTCAAGACCCAGGCTGTCGAAAGCGCAACCGAAGCAGCCGTCATGATCCTCCGCATCGACGACGTCATCGCTGCTGGCGACCTCAAGGGTGGCCAGGGCGACGACGACGAGGACGAAGGCGGACCCGGCGGCCCAGGCGGCGCGCCCGGCGGAATGGGCGGCGGCATGGGCGGCATGGGCGGCGGTATGGGCGGCATGATGTAAGCGAGGTTTCGAAGAAACCTCGGCACGCCGAGCGGGGAACGAAGTGACCCGCGAGGCAAGCCACATTGGCGAAAAAGGCGGAATCGCCGCTTTGCGGCGATTCCGAGAACCGCGGCCTTCGGCCGCGGATGCCTGCCTCGCCCGTCGACCTCGTGAAGAATCGGTGCGATTCTCTATTTTTGTTTTCAGTATAGGTGGATAACGACGCTATGACGATAGCGTAGCCGCGGTGAACGCCGTCTCGCTCCTAAGAATCCTACTATCACGAAGTAGACGCCACGGTCAAACCGACGTATCCCTTTGAGTCGGTATGGACCTGACACGGACCGAACGGCGGTTGCTGTGGGTCGGAACAGCACTAGCGGGCGCGCTTCATCTGCTCGTTCCGGGGCTGTTACTGTCGATGGCGCAGCTGGGCTATCGCTGGGTGCTGTCGGTGGAGTTCACGCCACAGGACGGGGCCCGTCGTCGGGTCAGGCTGCTTGGCGTTGGGAACCTCATTGTTGCGGCGATACTGCGGCGGCTACTCGACTGAAACAGCGGCTACTGCACGGCAGACTCAACGTATGCGACAGCCTCGGCAGGGGTGTCGACGTGTTCGATAGCGTCGCCGACCGGGCTGTCGAAGCGGTGTGTTCCGAGCCCAGCGACCGGCCGGTCTATGTCGAGGGCGTGGCCGAGTTCCGAGAGCGTTCCGGTGCCGCCGTCGACGGCGATGACGGCCGCACCGTTCATCACGACGAGGACGTTGCGGGCGTTGCCCAGCCCCGTCGCAATAGCTGTCTGGACGTAGTCGTTCGCTGCCGCGGTACGCTCGCCGGGTAAAATACCGATAGTGTGACCGCCGGCCTCGCTCGCACCCCGGCAGACTGCTTCCATCACACCGGTGAGGCCGCCACAGACGACTTCGTGGCCATGCTCACCGAGCAGTTGCCCGACCTCACGTGCCTGTTGGTACTGTTCGTCAGTGACCGTCGAGCCGCCGATGACCGAGACGCGCATGGCTGGTCGTGCAGCGGGAAACAGAAAAGGGGCGCCGAATTACAGTTGATCGAGCCAGTCCTGTGCTCGGGATTCGGTGGTTTCGGCGATGTCGGCCAGGTCGGCCGCGTCGTACTCGGCCAGGTCCGCGACGCTGTGAATGCCGGCGTCGTGCAGCCGTTCGGCGTAGGTCGGGCCGATACCGGAGACGCTATCCACGTCAGCGGGTTCGTCGGTCGCATCGTCTTCGGTAGCGTCGGCATCGACATCGTCGGTCGCGTCAACGTCGATGTCGGTGAGTTCCGACTGGTCTACCGCGTCGTCTTCGGCCGCTTCGGGGGACTCGACCTCGATATCGACTTCCTCGCTCCCCGTGCTGCGCTCGGAGTACCACTCGGCGACCTCGGGCCAGAGGTCAGCGTGGGTCGACGACGAGACGGAGAGACCGATGTGGCCCGTCGAGAACTCGATGGTTCGCGTGTCGTCGCTGGCGATGACATCGTTGAACGGCTTGGAGGCCTCCGGCGGGATGAGGTGGTCGTACTCACCCATGAGCTGGAGGACAGGCATGTCGATGTTGTCCAGGTCGACGTGCTTGCCGTCGAGTTCCAGTTCGTTCTTGTAGAGCTTGTTGTCCTGGTACACGTCTTCGAGGAACTGGACGTAGGCCTCGCCGGCCACGTCGATGCCGTCACCGAGCCACTGCTCCATGCGGCCGAAGTTCTCGACGAAGCCCTCGTTCTCCATGTTCTCCGCGAACCGGATGTACTTCGTGACGTAGTTTTCGACGGGGTCCATCAGCGCGAAGCCGATGTCGAGCATATCCGCGGGGACGTTGCCGAACGTGTCGACGACATCCTGCGGGGAGTAGTACTCCTCGGAGCCCCACTCTTCGAGGACGCCGCCAGTGTGGTCGAAGCACAGTCCGGCGGCCATCAGGCCCAGGGTGTTGACCTTCTCCTTGTGGAGTGCGGTGTACATCACCGACATCGTGCCGCCCATACAGTAGCCGAGGATGTTGATCGCGTCCTGCCCGGAGCGGTCGCGGACCACGTCGACGCAGTTGTCCATGTAGCGGTTAACGTAGTCATCGAGAGTGAGGTGCTGGTCAAGCCGCGACGGCTCGTTCCAGTCGATGAGATACACGTCATGGCCCGCCTCAAGCAGGCGTCGGACGACTGACCGCTCCTCCTGCAGATCAAGGATGTACGGTCGGTTGATGAGCGCGTAAACGATGAGTATCGGAACGTCTTCCTTCTCCTCGTCCGGCACCTCAATGCCAGCGGCTTCGGCGTCGTAGTGGAGGAGTTCGAGCTTGTTCTCCTCGTAGACGACGTTACTGGGCGTCTGGCCGACGTCGACGGACTCCATCAGCTCCAGTCGCTCATCGGCGACCTGACTGGTCTCAGCGGCGTCGGTCATGTTCTCCAGCGTCTTTCGCTGCCAGTTGAGCGCGGCCTCGAACGGATTGAAGGGGTTGCTGGACATGGTTATTCTTCTAAGTGTTCGAGAACGCGGTCAAGCTTCTGTTCGACCGCGTGCTGGCGGCGCTCAAGCTCGATGAGCCGCTCAGCGATTTCGTCGACGTCGTTGCGCGTTGGGAAGCCGAGCTGTTCCAGCGTGTCCTGGCTCAGGTCGTCCGCTTCCTGTTGCATCTCCATCATCGACTCGACGAGCTGGCCGTTGGCGGCCGCAAAGGCCGAGGTGCCCATGACGTGCTTGAACGCCTCGTTTGCGGACTGCAGCCAGATGTCACGGAACTCGGCCGGGTCGACGTCCTCGCCCTGTGCGGCATCGGTCGAGCGTTCGACCATCTGCTCTGCGGCGTCCATCCACTCCTCGTAGGCGCGGTTGTAGCCGTCCATCCCGTCGGCAAGGTCATCCTGCTCCGGGATCGTATCTTCGACGGCATCGGCCCACGACTCCACGAAGGCCGCCTGGGCCTTCATGTTCTGCTCCATCGAGTCAGCGACCGCGTTGTTCATCTCCTCAACCATCTCCGTCCATTCCTCCTGAATGTTGTTTGTATTACTCATAATAGTACCTCGGCGGCGGGCGCACAAAAAAACCGACTGTCGTACTTACGCTTCGACGTCGACAGCGTCGGCGGCTTCGGCCTGCACTTCCTCGACCTGCTCCTGAATCTCTTCGACTTGCTCCTGCACTTCTTCGAGCTGCTCGCCGAACTGTTCGGCAGCCTCAACGGACTGCGCTTCGAGTTCCTCGTGGGCCTCGACGAGCATATCGACCTGATCGTTGACGGCCGTGACGTACTCGTCGGTCATCTCGTCGTAGGTGTCGACGCCCTCTTCGAGTTCAGTTTCCATGTTGTCGAAGACCTCGGCGTGGTTCTCGAGCAGGAAGTCGAACTGCTCGTCGACGGTCTCGCGGATCTGCTCGACAGTTTCGGTCATGCCGGGCATCGTCGACGCCATCGCGTCGAGGTAGCTGTGGAACGCGGTCTGCTGAAGCTCGACACCGCGGCGCTGCGCCGACTCCTGTGTGTCGAGGCTGTCGATAACCGCGCTGTTGACGTTTTGCTGGAAGGAAACGCTCTGTTCGAGCGCCTTCTGGCTCTGTTCAATCGTTGCGCGCTGCATCTCGAAGGCTGTCGTGACGGGGGTTGTGTAGTCTACCATTGTTGGGTTACTCGTTGTTGTTGTTAGTGACCGGGAGGACGACGGCTTGAACGATATCACCTTCATCGATGCCCAGCGCCTCTCGCTCCGCATCGGGGATACTGATCCGACCCCCGCTTTGCACGCGGGTCTTGAACGTCGCCATCTGGCTCATAGCACCGAGCTGATTCATATCGAAACTCGGCATGCCACCGCTGGCGAACATCTGTTTCATCAGCTGCTGTTGCTGTTCCATCGCATTCTCGCTCGCCTGTTGCATCCCCTTGAACATCGGAGGCCACATCAGGCCATCATCCTCGTCGGCCATCGGTCATCTACATGTACTCTCCTCAACAATATAAACCTTCCGCAGAAAACCACTGAGTACCATTGAATGGTAGAGAATGGTATTAGCGGTTAAGGGGCGTCGATGGGCGTGCTACGCCCTGCAGCACCGATAACTGGAACCCCAAATACGCGTCTGACGCCCGTTAGACGGCGTTTACCGACAGCTGAAGCGAAACCAACACCAAGGTTTAATACTCCGACCAATAAATTACCAGAACAGATGAGTTCTGAATCGCCACGAAACCCGCTGTTAGACACATGGACTGAAACATCGTCACATATGTTCAACAGCGTCGTCGCAGCTAACCGGGCAGCGTTCGCCGCGTTCGGCGTCCAGCAGGAGGAGGAGAACGGCGTAACGCCCGCAGAACGTATCGAACCGGACGAAGACCTCCCGGAATGGCACGTCTCGATTTCTGAGGAGCACCCTGGCCGCCTCGGCGTCGGTGACCACGTCGATTTCACGAAAACGATCTCGGAGCACGACGTACAGCAGTTCGCCGCCGCGAGCGGCGACACGAACCCGCTCCATCTTGACGACGAGTTCGCGGAGCAGACGCGCTTCCGCGGCCGTATCGCCCACGGGACGCTCGTCGGAAGCCTCATCAGCGCAGCGCTGGCACGCCTGCCAGGGCTGACGATCTATCTCTCACAGGATCTGGAGTTCCACAACCCAGTCCGTATCGGCGACCGCCTCACCGCCGAATGTGAGATCGTCGAAGACCTCGGCGACGAACAGTACCGGCTGACCACGCGCGTCCTCGCAGACGACGAAGTTGTCATCGACGGCGAAGCGGTCGTCCTCATCGATGACCTGCCAGAGTAGTCAGCAGAACGCTCGAACGGCCCGGTTGAAACGGTCGGGATGTTCCCGCGGCGGACAGTGCCCGCAGTTCTCGAAGATTTTCAGCGTGCTGTCAGTGACTGTCCCAGCAGCCTGCTCGGACCATCGACGGGGGAGCAGTGGGTCGACGGCCCCGTGAATCAGCATCGTCGGCACGTCTAGTTCTGCTAACCGGTCGGAGTAGTCCGTCCGGAAGCCAGACCATCGGAACTCGCTGCGCTGCCAGCGCCGCATCGCCCGGACGGTCTGTCGGTCGACAGCGCTATCGACATCCTCGACCAGTTGCTGGGGCGGCTCACCGGGACCCATGCTTCGGAGGCTGTTCCGGATAGCTGATTGGGACGACCCCACGCCCTGCCAGAGCATATTGCCGAGTATCGGCGTCTGTAAGACACTGCTGGCCGCCGTTCGCCAGTAGGCGTCGGCACCCAGCCCGTAGCTGTCGACTAACACCAGCCGTTCGACGGGGCCGCCGTCAAGCGCGTGGCCGAGCGCAACTGCGCCGCCCATCGAGAGGCCAGCTAGCGCGGGTTCCTCAATGGCGAGTGCGTCGAGAAACTCGGACAGCGTCTCAAGATAGTAGTCAGTCGTATACGTGCGGTCAGGCTTGTCACTGTCGCCGTGGCCCGGCAGGTCAAGCGCATACACCGTTCGCTCCGGCGCGAGTGCGGGCAGCGCGTGTCGCCACGAGACGGTCGCGGCGTCCAGCCCGATACCGTGGAGAAACACCATCGGCGGCCCCTCGCCACCGGTCCGGTAGTGAATGTCAACGTCCTCGCCGTCGACGGACAGCTTGACGCGTTCGGACGAAATCCCTGTAGTCATCGGCACTCGTTCGGGACCGAGCGCGTATGAGCCTTTGTATCGGCTCAGTGACGGTGGCGGCAGTATCGGGGGCCGGTCACTCAGTTCGCTCGTAGGCGCCGTCCCGCCGGAGTCGGGCTTGCTCGCGGACGATGGCCGGCGTTCGACAGCGGCCCGGTTCGCCGGTGACCTGCGGGATGGTACAGTTGTTACAGCTCTCACACAGCGCGTCTGCGCCGTCAAGCAGGCGGGCGCCGAGTCGGGGTTCGGCGTAGAACGGGCGGGCCATCCCAACCGCGTCAGCGGCGGGGGTCGCTCCAGTCGCTCCGAGATACCGGTCACAGTCGGCACGCGTTCGAAGACCGCCCTCCAGCAGAACCGGTACGTCCACACGCTCGCGCAGCGCTCGACAGAAGTCGGCGTTCCAGCCCGGGTCGCGGCTGAAACGGCGGGCTTGCAGGCGATTAAGCAACTGAATGGCACGCGCTCGTAGTCGGCCGCCGAAGACTGCTGCGTAGTCGTCCTGCAGGTCACTCGCGTCCCAGGCCCGGTCCGGAAACGCACCACGGACAATGCTCATGTCCCAGAACGGGGACACCTCGACCGGAACAAGGCCGTCATAGCCGATAGCCGCCGCTCGCGTCGCGATAGCCACGCCATCCCTCCGAGTGAGATGCCGTCGAACGAAACTCGGCGCAGCGGTCTCAGCTGGGACCTTCGTGACCAGCGGCACGTCGCCGGCGTGTTCCCGAACGGCGTCGTGGATTGCTTCGAGGAAGCGGACGCCGTCCCGGAACTGGTCGTTCCGACGGTTGTAAAACGGCGAGAGGAACTGCTGGATAAGGCTCATGTTCGCCGCAGAAAGGTGGATGCCGTCGTATCCCGCCTCGACGGCGTAGCCGGCACAGCGCCCGAACTGCTCGGCCAGGGCCCATACCTCCTCTGTCGAGAGCACATCCGGCTGGAGCGAAATCAGGCCAAGCCGGTCAAGCATCTGGAGCTGCCACGGCGGGCGGCTGACGGCGAGCTGGCGCTGGTCCGGATGCTGACGGCGGTACTCGGCGTGCCACGTCGCCATACTCCGGAGGCCACCGTGGGCCAGTTGGAGGAAGATGCGACCGCCGTGGTCGTGAATCGTCCCGGTAAGCCGTTCGAGGCGCTCGACGAAGGCCGGGTCGTGGACTCGCGTCATGTTCGGCGCGGCACAGCCGCCGCGGTCGGTGACGATGCTTGCCCCTTGAAAGAGGAGGCCAACACCGGAGGCTGCCGTCGGTTCAAGTTCGTCGATGAGTGTGTTGACGGCGGTCTCACCGTTACCTGCACACTCCAGTACCGGTGCGCGATACAGCCGGTTGGGTACCTCGACGCCACCGATAGACACCGGCGTCTCCAACGCGGTCACGAATGCTCGCGCTCGTCGAATGTCGCCTCGCTACGGGCGCTGTTCGGTGGTGTCACCTGCTGAATTGCCGCCCGGACTTCCGTCGGCGAGTCGAACTCGCCGTCGGTGCAGTGCTCGATTGCGGCTGAGAAGTCCTCGACGGGCGGGTCGGCGCTGCCGTATTCGTCTGCCAGTTCCTCCACGCGGACCGGATACGCGGCCGCACCGGTGGTGCGGTCGACCGTTGCCGCAACCCGGCGGGCGCGCTCACTGGCCCGCTGCCGTGCCGTCCGCTGTGGGTTCATGTGTATAACTAACACATCCGTCGGCAAAAATACTGCCGTTACTTCTCGACCGGGAGCAACGCCACACGCTCCCGAACGGCGTCGGGAAGGTCGCCGGCTGTCGCAGCGAGCTCAGTGTCCGTCACGTCGAAAAACGACCGGATGCGGTCGGGGTCGTACTCGCCTAAGGTGGACATCGCGGTAAGCTCCTCACGAACGTCGTCTTCAGCTGCCTCAATACCGTTCTGTTCGCTTTTTCCTACGTGAGTATCCGTCCGTTCGTGGTCGACGATGACCGCGACGACGGGACAGGCCCCCTCGCTGACGCCCATCGTCAGCGCGCGGTTTATCTGGCGGCGGCCGGCCGCGTACAGCAGTATCTCGACGCCGAAATCCTCGGCGATGGCGTCGCCCCGGTCGTGAGCCCGGGTCGCGAGTTCGACAGCCAGTTGAAGATGGGGGCGGTCCACGACGTAGCGGGCGTCGAACGCCTGCACCGTGACGCCGTAGCGGTCACCGATTGCACTGAGCGTCTCGACGAAGGTGCCCACGTCGTCGATTTCAGCAGTGCCTTCGACGACCCGCATCAGAAATCACCCAGACTGGCCTGGTCGTCGTTGGCTGTCGATTCGGCGCTTGCGTCCCCGTCTGCACCATCGTTGAGGTCGACAGACACGTCGGGCGCGGGCTCGACGCCTTCCATCGACGGGTCACGGTGGCCGGCGTTTTCGAGGACGTTCTCGGCCGTCTTCCGGCGGCCTCGAAGCGCCGCCAGCACGACGGCTTTGTCCGCGTCCCGGAGCTGTGCGCGGTCGGTGATACCGGCCTGAAACAGCCGGCGGGCGCGCTTGCGGCCGACGCCGCGGACGCCGGCCAGGTCAACCAGTTCCTCGCGCACGCCGTGTTCGACGCGGATGCGGGCCTCGCTGATGGCGCGTGCGGCGTCCAGATCGACCTCGCTGGCCAGCGATTCGGCGGCCCCCAGCAGCCACTGGGCAGTTTCGACCTTCCCGCGGATGTCGCCCGGGCCGACGCCGTACCGGTCCGTGATGGTCGCCTCGTCGACCTCCGTGGCCCAGTCTTCGAGCAGGCGGGCGGTCTTCAGCGCCGAGAGCCAGTCCTCGAAGCGGCCCTCCTCGAACTCCGATGGCGTGGGACCGAGCAACTCTTCTTCGCGCTCGAACAGCTCCATCTCGTACTCCTCGCGGTCGCCCGAGCGGAGATACAGCTGGTACATATCCGGCGTCCGCGAGACGAGATGGTACAGGCCCAGCGCGGAGATATCGTCCGGGTCCCTGTCGGCGTCGCTCTCGTCAGCGTCCTCGGCCAGTTCACTAGCGGTCGTGAAGCCGCTGTTAGCCGGCGGCTCCGCTTGCGCGTCAGCCGGCGACCCGCTCGCCGACGTGCTGTCGCTTGCTCCCCGCTCCCAGTCGCGCAAGCCGTCGACGATTTCCGCGGCGCTCATCGGGTCCAGATAGAGCCGCGAGACGGTGTGGCCCAGCGAGGTAGCGTCGAGTTCGCCAGCTTCGATTTCTAAGAAGTCATTGCGCTGGAGGTACGTGAGCACGTCGTCGACGACGCGTTCGAGCTGGCCGCTGTCGTCGGTCTGGCTGGCGTACAGCGTCTGTTCGAGGAACTCGAGCAGTCCCTTGCGGGAGCGTGCGAAGCCAGAGGCGACCGTCGCGAGGATGTGAGTCCGCAGTGCCGGTTCGGCCGCGAGTTTCGACCGGACCGGCTCCGGGTCGGCCCAGACGTAGCGCTCGAACAGTTCGTCCACTTCGTCGTGGCTGGACGCGATGAGGACCGCCTCGCCGTAGGGGTCGAGCCCCGGGCGGCCAGCCCGCCCCATCATCTGATGGACTTCGAGCACGGACAGCGGGGCCATCCCACCCGCCGAGCCGTCGTAGCGCCGCCAGTCGCGGACCACAACGCGCCGGGAGGGCGTGTTGACGCCGGCCGCGAGCGTCGGCGTCGCACAGACGACCTTCACCAGCCGGTCTCGGAAGGCGTCCTCGACGAGTTCGCGGTGGCCCCGGGAGAGTCCGGCGTGGTGGAACGCCGCCCCGTCCGCGACGGCGTCCGCGAGGTCGTCGCTCGTCTCCGTGTCGCTCACATCCCGAATTTCCTCGGCAATGTCGGCCAGCTGGTCCCGTTCCTCGGTACTGAGGTGGGGCCGAACCGTGTTCGCTAGCCGGCCCGCTGCCGCCTCGGCGTTACGCCGGGAGTTGACAAACACCAGCGTCGACCCGTCGTCTTCCAGCGTATCGCGGACGATAGCCGCCGTCTGCTTCTCGTTGTTTTGTACCGAAAGCCGCTGTTGGCTCCCGTCTTCGAGGTGCAGCGCCTGCCCGTAGTGGACCCCCTTCTGGAGGTCGATAGGCCGCCAATCAGAGTCGACGAGCCCCGCATCGAGCCACGTCGCCAGCGCCTCGGCGTTGCCGATGGTCGCCGACAGCGCGACGGTCTGCAGGTCGGGGTTGAGCCGCCGGAGTTTCGCCAGCGTCACCTCCAGTGTCGGCCCTCGCTCCCCATCGTCGACCAGATGGACCTCGTCGGTGACGACGCAGGTGAGGTCCTCTATCCAGGGGGCGTCGTTGCGGACCAGCGAGTCCACTTTCTCGCTGGTGGCGACAACGATGTCCTTGTCCGCGAGCCACCCACCCTCGGATTCGTAGTTCCCCGTCGAGACACCGATGTCGAGGCCGTACTGTTCGAACTCCTCAAAGTCGGCCTGCTTCTCGCTGGCCAGCGCTCGCAGTGGAACGATGTACAGCGCTTTCCCGCCGCGAGCAACCGATGAAAGCATCGCTAGCTCGGCGATGAGGGTCTTTCCGCTCGCCGTCGGAATCGACGCGACCAGATTCTCCCCCTCGGTGACGCCGGCCTCGACGGCCTCGGCCTGTGGCGGGTACAGCTCTTCGATGCCGTCGTCGCGCAGGTGGTCCGGGAGCCACTCGGGCACGCCCGGCAGGTCCGCAACGTCCATTACACCCCGCTTGGGTCCTGCCCCGATTTAAACTGTCGCACTGCAACCGCGTCGGTCCGCTGGCGCATCGAGCACCGAGGGGAACGCCTTTGCCCGCGAGCGGCCAACACAGGGTATGCGAGTCGAATATGACTATGACACCTGTATCGGGATGTTCCAGTGTGTCGCGGAGTGGGACGCCTTCGAGCGCGACGAGGACGCCGGCAAAGCGGTGCTGGCGGACAGTGAGGAACAGGACGAGGACGTGTTTGTTCGGGAGGTCCCAGACGACGCCGAACTGGACGCGAAGTTCGCGGCCCGGACCTGTCCGGTCGACGCCATCACGATCTACGATGACGACGGCGAACAGCTCATTCCCTGATTAGTCCTTCGACGGTCGCTTCAAGCACGACGGTTCCGGCGGGAGCACTATCTGCCGAGTTCGGGGCGGCTGTGTCAGCCTGACCAGAGTTATCGTCGCGATTGACTCGCCGGACAGCCACATCGCCCACAAGAGCGACGCCACCATCGGTATGCGGGTCAGCGCTCACAACTGTTAGTTCACAGACCAGCGTCTCACCGGTGTACACCGGGCGCTGGAACTGCAGGTCCATCCGCGAGGCAAGCACTTCGAGGTCGCCGCCGATACTGGTCAGCAGTGACGCGGTGAGCAACCCCTGAACCATCCGCCGGCCGTCCCCATCGGGTTCCGTGTGGCGGGGCTGGTCGTCTCCGGAGAGAGCGGTGAACTGGTCGACATCTTCGGGTCGAAACGTCCGAGTTTCGGTGAACGTTTCACCGACTTCGATAGCTGGCATCACTTCGGCGCTCGGTGCTCGGTGACAAAAGCGTGCCGCCGGTTCGGGGAGCCGACTGGGGGCTGGAACCGCTCACACAGGACGGCGCAGCGTCGAGGCCACGCCGGCCGCCACAGCGCTGACAACGATAACGAGCACGCTCGCCGCGTTCAGGAAGGCCGTGGCACCGATTCTGACCTTGCCGAATATCTCCAGCGGGACCGTCGTCACGCTCGACCCGGCGAGGAAGAACGTGATGAGGAACTCGTTGAACGAGAGCGCGAACGCGAACAGTACACTCGCCATCAGTGCCGGCCACAACAGCGGGACTGTGATCGTCCGGAACACAGTCCGGTCGTCGGCACCGAGGTCGCGGGCCGCAGCCGAAAGACGGTTGTCTAGCTCCGCGTAGCGGGCGGCGATGAGGAACGTCGTGAACGGGAGTACCCAGAACAGATGGCCGAGGATGACCGGAAGGTAGCCGTAGCCGAGGCCGACGAGCGCACTGGCGCGCCCGATACCGAACGCAACAACAACTGTTGGAACGAACAGCGGCAGGGCGATAATCACGGCAATGCTTCGACGGGCAAGCTGAGGGAGCTGACTCCGAACGATCACGTATGCGCCGGCCAGCCCCAGCGCAGTCCCACCAGTAGCTGTGACGACGCCGATGCCGAGGCTCGTCAGTAGCGCCCGGATGAACCGTGTGTCAGTCAGAACTGCGGTGTACCACCGCAGCGAGAACGCGTCAATGGGAATCGTCGGCTGGCCGGCCGGTGAGAGCGACAGATACCCGATGACGAGAACAGGGGTGTACAGAAACACGAGCGTCAGCGCAACAACGATGCCCGGGAGCCGGCCAGCCCCGCGTTCAGCCAGCCGCGTGACGCGGCTCACCATTGTCGTAACTCCCGTCTGACTCGCGGCGAAAGCGCCCCGAGCCCGAGCGTTCCAAGCACCAGCAGCAGGAACACGAACGATAGCGCCGCCGCGAACCCGTAGTTCGTGTACTGCCGAAACGCCTGAACGACGAGCCGTGCAATCATGACGTTCCCGGGACTGCCGAGTATTTCCGGGGTCGCAAACGCCCCGGCGATGCGTGCGTAGACGATGAGCGTCGCCGCCGCCGCGCCGGGAAGCGTTCGCGGGAGCACGATGTCGAGAAACACCCGGACATCACTCGCGCCGAGGTCTCGTGCGGCCTCAATGAGCTGGTAATCGAGCCGCTCCATCGAGACATACATCGTCAGGACGACGTACGGAAGGTAGATGTACACGAACCCGATCCCCATCGAGATATTGTTGTACAGGAGGTCAAGAGACGAATCGAGGAGGCCTGTCCCGACGAGGATTCGGTTCACCACGCCGCCCCGGGCCAGAATCCACACCCAAGCGTAGTTGAGCACTACGTAATTGAGCCACAGCGGCAGCGTCACTGAGACCAGCGCGATGAGCCGGTACCGGTCCGGACACCGGTGGGCAATCCAGTACGTAATCGGATACGCAACGACGAGACAGACAGCAGTGACGCCGACACCGACGCCGATAGAGTACAGCAGTGCGCCGCGGTACAGGGGCGACAGCACCTCCGCGTAGTTCTCGCCGCCGAGGCCGGGGCCGATGCTCTCGACGAACAGCGTCAGGAGCGGAAACACGCCCAGTGCCAGTGCCAGCAGGAGCGGGCTGCCAGCAACGAGCCAGTCCCGGAGCCGACCGGGTGTGTTAGCGACGCTCATCTCTGACGAGAACAGCCCGGCTCACGCCCAGTTCGACGGTCTCGCCGACGCGGAACGGGAGGTCTGTGCCGCCGTCAGCGGATGCTGCGGTGTCCGGTGCCGCCGTGTTGCGTTCGCGTCGGACGACCAGTTCCGCACCGCTGCAATCGACGGTCGCTTCCTCGTAGAAGCCCTTGTACGCGACGTCGGTGACGGTGCCGGTCAGGTCGCCGCCGCCGAGCGTCACTGCTTCCGGTCGGACTGCGACCGTCACCGTGTCGCCCACGGCGTAGCTCGCTGCGTCTGCGTCGGCCCGAAGTGGTCCAGCACCGGTCTGGACAACAACGTCGGGACCCTCGCGGCGGATAACGTCGCCGTCTAGCAACGTGGCGTCACCGAGAAACGACGCGACGAACCGGGTCTGTGGGTCCGTGTACAGCTGGCGAGGCGGGCCAACGTTGACGATGCGTCCGTCCCGCATCACGGCGACTCTGTCGGACATACTCATCGCGCTCTCTTGATCGTGTGTGACGTACAGAAAGGTCGTGTCGCTGTCGCGCTGTATCCGGCGGAACTCCGCCTGCATATCTTCCCGAAGCGCCCGGTCGAGTGACGCAAGCGGTTCGTCAAGCAGCAGTATCGCCGGGTCGTTGACCAGCGCCCGGGCCAGTGCGACCCGCTGGCGCTGGCCGCCAGAGAGGTCAGACGGGTCACGGTCGCCGAATCCCGCCAGATTGACCAGTGCCAGAGCGTCCTCAACGCGCTGTCCGCGCTCCGGCTCTGTAACACCACTTCGGGCCAGCCCGTAGCCGACGTTCTCCGCGACGCTCATATGGGGGAACAGGACGAGGTCCTGAAACACCATGTTCGTCGCTCGCTCGCGGGCGGGTCGGTCCGTCACGTCCTGTCCATTGAGCAGCACCTGTCCCGAGTCCGGCGTAAGGAGGCCAGCAAGCATCCGGAGCGTCGTCGTCTTGCCGCAGCCGGACGGTCCGATGAGCGAGAAAAACTCCCCCTGCTCGACAGTCAGCGAGATATCGTCGACGGCAGGCGCTCCGTCGAAGGTCTTGCCGAGACCGTCGACAGCGAGCGCATTCACTACAGATCAGCCTCCGTCTTTGCCCGGTTCCACGTCTCAGTGTACTGTTCAATGAGCGGCTGGGGTTTCGGTTCCTCGTAGATGAACTGGTCCGGGTCGTCGAGTCCGTACGCCGCCTTCTCGACGTCCTGTTCAGAGAATACCTGCTCGTTCGGGACGGCGATATTGCTCGGTTCCATCAGCGACTTGTAGCCCATCTGCGTGTGCCACTCCTGAATAAAGGTGTGTGCCAGCTCGGGGTTCTCCGCACCGTCTCGGATACAGTGCTGGATGAACCACGCTTTCGTTCCCTCAGCGGGGTAGACCCGCTCGACGGGAATACCGTCGGACTGCATCGACTGGATGACGTAGTTCCAGACCGGCTGGACACCGACCTCCTCACTGCGGAGCAGTTGTTCTGACTCGCCTCCGTTGTTCCAGAGCCCGGAAGTCAGTTCCAGTCGGTCGATGAGGTCGGTCCGGAGCGAATCGAAGTCCACGTCGTCGGCACGTGTCGGGTTGAGCGGCTCGCCTTTCGCGGCGTTTCGGTACAGGACCTGTAGCCGCGCGTCGTCGCGACCACCGACGACGCCGGCGAGCGGTTCGGTCCAGAGGTCAGCCAGCGCGGTGACGTCCTGCTCGACGATGTCAGTATTGACGGCGAGCGGCGTCTGGCCGAAGCTCCGGGGAATCCCGTACACTTCGCCGTCCTGTTCGAAGTAATCCGCTTTCAGGAAGTCGAACACGTCGTCGTATGCCGGCACCTGGTCGAGGTCGAGCGGCTGGAGGTAGCCCTCTTCCATCGCCGGCGTCACCGCGTAGTTGCCAAGCGGCACCAGGTCGTAATCGGCTCGTCCGGCCCGCAACTGCGCGAGCGTCTCGGCCGACCCCTGTGCGGCCTGTCGCTCCACCGTCACCCCGTGGCGCTCCTCGAAGGCTTCGATGACGTCGTTACTGTAGACGTACCCCCAGTCGATCATCGTCAACGTCTGGTCCCCGAATCCGAGGCCTGTACACCCGGCAAGCCCGGCGGTGGCAGCAGCCCCGACACCGGTCAAAAACGACCGTCTAGAGGCGGATTGATCCATAGCCATAGAAAGGGATTTGCGTAGATAAGCGCTGTGTGCAATCCTACGGGGTATCGAAGTCGTAAGCTACGTTTGCCTGCTCGCCGTGGCACAACTGTGCTCGGCGACGCCCTCCGCCGGCTGGTACGCACCGTCCCGGTCGCGCTCTCCAGATTGGATGCTGTCGACCGGGACCGGGCCATTGAGGCGACGGACCTGGCCGCGCCGGTGATGGTCACGGGCGGCCTACGAATCCTGCTGCGGCTCGCGGACTTTCTGATGGTCGGTCTGGCACTTGGCGACGCCGCGCTGGCCGGTCTCGAACTGGGATTTCAGTACTACTTCGTGGGGTTCGGACTTGCACTCGCAGTCTCCTCTGGCACAATTAGCGTCGTCTCCCGCCTGCAGGGGAGCGGCCAGCCGGACCGGGCAAATCTAGCCGTCAAGCAGTCGCTGTGGCTTGCAATCGTGCTATCGTTGCCACTGACTGCTGTCGCGTGGGTGTATCCGACTGCGCTGCTCGACGTTCTCTCCGATGACCCGGCCGCAATACAGTACGGCGCGACGTATCTCGCGATTGTGATGCTGTCGATGGTGCCGCGGTTCTGGAGTATGGTCGCTGCTCGTGCCCTCGCGGGGAGCGCCGACACGCGGACGCCGATGTACGTCCGGTTGCTGACCGTGCCGACGAACGTCGTGCTCAACGGCGTGTTGATATTCGGCTTCGGACCGATTGCACCGATGGGAATCGCGGGGGCTGCGTGGGGGACTGTCGCAGCGAACACGCTCGCTGCAGTCATCTTCTTCGGACTGTTGGCCTCCGGTCGGTACGCGACGGCGCTCCCGCTCGGTGGCAAGCAGTTCGACCTCGGCCTGCTGACCGAACTCGTCCGTGTTGCGCTCCCGCTGTCGGGAATGCGCCTGCTCCAGACGTTCGGTCGGTTCCCGTTTCTGTTCATTCTCGGCGTGCTCGGCACGCCGACGCTCGCGGCCTACGCCATCGGCCGCCGAGTCATGCTGCTCGCGCTGATGCCGGCGTGGGGCTATGCGACCGCTGCGTCGACGCTGGTCGGACAGTCGTTGGGCGCGGACGACCCGAAGGAAGCGACGGCGTACGGCTGGCAGTCGCTCGGTGTCGCACTCGCGGTCCAGTTGGCCGTCGCGCTGCTCCTCGTGGTGTTCGCCCGCCCCATCGTGTCCCTGTTCGGGACCGCCTACCCGGACTTGGCGGCGACGTTTGTCCGCGTCTTCGGACTGCTCGTCGCTGGCTTCTCGATGTCACGGACGATGCGCGGAAGCCTTCGGGGTGCTGGTGACACCCGGTGGCCGCTGTACGGGACCGTGCTTGCAAGCTACTGCTACCGCCTCCCGGTCGCCGCGCTCGCATTGCCGACGGCGTTCGTCATACCGATCCCCGTCATCGGCGTTTCGTTCTCTCCGGGGCTGGGACTCGGCCTGCCGGCTATCTTCGCCGCGCTGATCGGCGATTTCTACTTAAAAGCCGCTGTCAATGTCGGTCGGTTCCGCTCCGGGAAGTGGCGTGCCGTCGCCCGCCGCGCGGGTGTCGGCAGGACTGACAAGTAATCGCGGAGAGAGTCGCCCAGCGCCTTACTCGACTTCTGCGACGGCTTCGACCTCGACAGCGGCCTCTGGTGTGGCCAGCCCGCTCACTTCGACCATCGTCGCCACGGGACGAACGTCGCCGAAGAACTCGCTGTGGGCCTCGCCGACCCGTTCCTGATCGTCGATGTCGGTGACATACATCCGGGTCTGGACCACGTCCTCGATAGCGGCATCAAGGGCTGCCAGTGCGTCCGAAACAATACCGAAGGCGTGTTTCGTCTGTTCGTACGGGTCACCCGGCGCGACGACCTCCCCGCCGTCATCCGTTGCGATGGTGCCGGCGACACGGACGGTATCGCCAGTGCGTATCGCCCGCGAGTAGCCAACCTGCTGTTCCCAGGCGGTGCCCGTCGAAGTGCGTTCGCGGCGCATACTCGACACTCACTGTGGACCCCGAAAATCGTTTCTCAAGTTTTAATGTCTGGCCCGAGATACTCATTGGCATGAGCAAGGCCACAAAAATCGTCCTCGGAACAATCGGCGTGTCGGCACTACTGTCGGTCGGCATCATCATCAACCTCGTCCTGTTCTCGGCGTAGATGTTCACCGACCGTTCACTGACCGGCGATCTGCCGGCAGTACGTGCGGCCTACGCCCCCGAGACGCTCGTACTGAACTGCGACCGTGACTTCGAGACACTGGACCCTGCAGTCGCCGAGGAACTCCTGCTGGTGACCGACAGCCTCGACCAGATTTCCTACGACGGTGCGTGGCTCCCGACCACAGCGCCAGAGGTGCTACAGGAGTACATCGGGAATGACCTCACCATCGGGATGCCCGGCGACGGCGGCGTCGCCTGGACGCGCCAGACGGTTCCGCCCTGCGTGTTCGTCAAACCGCGGCTGGAGACCTCGCCGGACGACTTCGTCTCGTTTCTCGTCGCGGAGGCGCTCGTCGAGGTCAGCCTCGACGAACCCGAGCACTTTCTGGGCTTTTTCGGCGAACAGTACCCGGAGTTCGTGGCTGCCACAGAGGACCACCTCGATGCGAACGCCCGATACCAGCTCGCAGCGGCGGTGTACACGGCGTACCTCGGGCTCCAGACCCGCGCGGAGTTCGGCGACTGGGCCGACGACTATCCAGATCTGTACGCGGCGTGGGACGACGCCGGCGAGCGCCTGCAACCCCGCCTCGAAGACCTCCCCAGCGAGATTGCACAGGGCCAGACGGAGTTCGCCGCGGCCGCCGAACTCGCCTGCAGCGGCGTCAAGCACGGCCTCGACCTGCCCGCGCCGTTTGCCGCACTCGACACCGAGGCCTATCTGGAGTACGGCGCTGACTACGCCGTCCAGTGGGCCGAGACGACGTTCGAGAAGATGGAGTGAGGCGTGCTATTTCGGCGGTTTAATCGTGAACGGGAACTCTACGTCGAGTTCCGGAATCTGGTATGTGAACTCGCCGGCCACTCTGAATGAGAGGTCTGCTTCGTCGAACTGCTCCCGGCCACCCTTCGGGATGTTCCCAGTGATGTCCCGTTCGAGTTCAATTCCTTCTAGCTCTTGATGATCGATGAATACTGTGTCCACGACGAGGCTCGAGTCCCTGTCACTCACATTCCGGATGTTGTACGTCAGGTCAAACTCCTTGTTTACCCTGATGGTCGTCGGTTTCTCGACCAGTTCAAGTTCGACATCCTCGGGACCCAGTGGCTTAACGACATCAAACTCGACGGACATTGGGTCACTGGTTGTCCCGTAGTTTGTGGCGTTGATGACCAGTTCTATCGTGTGGCTCCCGGTGGTCCAGTCATCTGTTTCGACCGCGAACCACCCCTGCCGTGAGATGAACTCCGATTCGTCCTGTACAACTCTGTCGACATCCATCGACGACTGGGTGATCTGGGTGCCGGCGTCGTCGTACACTGTTGCCTGAGCAATAGCCGATACGGCACCGTCTTTGACCGGGAGGTTGTATTCCATCCCGACAATAGCCTCGCCGCCAAGGCCAACGCCAGTAATACTCCGTGCCAGATCGGTGTACCGGCCCCGTTCTCGGATCAACCCTGCATCGGTGATGACTGCTTTCGGGTCAGGCTCCGGTGTCGGCGTCGGTGTCGGCGTGTCGGTGGCGGTTTCCGTCTCCGTCGCTGTCGAGTTCGTCTCGCCCTCACCGCTCCCTTCTCCCGTAGCACACCCGGCCAGCAGCGTGAGACCGCTCCCCAGGCTGGCAATATAATTTCGTCTTTTCATCTGTTCAAAATAGATAGTTAGATGTTGAATTATCTTTCGGAATAGTGCCACTAACTCCTAGCAAAGAATCTATAACAGTCATAACCCCAGACAGAGTCCGGAAAGCTATCAGTTGTCTCCAAACAGGGGGCGGGTTTTCCACCGGCGTAAACAAACCAATACAGTGTCTTACAGCCGTTCCAGCACCGCGTCGGCGTCGTAGTTGAGCGTCAACTCCCGCGAGCGGCCTCGTCCCTCGACGTTAGTGTAGTCGGCGTCGATGATGTCCAGCTGGTCGAGTTTGTTGATAATTTCGGAGTACCGGGTGTAGCCCAGGTCCGTCTGCTCTGAGAAGGCGTCGTAGATATCGCCGGCCTGCTGGCCGTCGTGAGCGGCGATGACCTCCACGAGCGCGGTCTCCGAGTCCGACAGCTCCCGCAGCCGGCGGGAGAGGTGAACGTATTTTGACTTGTCGTAGGCTGCCTCGACGTCCTCGGTTTCGACGGAACGGGAGGCGCGCATTTCGGCGTTCATCCCGGCCCGGCGCAGGAGGTCGATACCGACCCGGAGGTCCCCGCCCTGTTCTTCGGTCAGTTCGGCGACGCGGTCAAGCACCGTGGGGCCGACGACACCCTCGTTGAACCCCCGGTCGGCACGCTCGCCCAGGATATCTGCGATTTCGGCCTGTCCGTACGGGTTGAAATACACCTCCTCCGGGCGAAATACGGACTGGACGCGTGTATCGAGGGCGTCGATGGTATCCAGTTCGAGGTCCGAGGAGACACAGATGACGCCGATTTTCGCGCCCGAGTGAGCCTCGTGGGCACGCAGCAGTGAGTACAGTGTGTCGCTGGCCTCGCTCTCGTAGAACAGGTAGTTCACGTCGTCCAGCGCGACGACGAGTACCTCGTCTTCCTCGACCAGTTTGTCGGTTATCTGGGAGAACAGCTTCTTGAACGAAATACCCGAGGACGGCGGCTCGTAGTCGAATATCTCGGCGAACAGGCGGGAAAAGACGGCATAGCGCGTCGAGTCCATCTGGCAGTTCACCCGGACAGTTTTGACATCCGTCTGGGCGGTGAGTTCGTCGAACAGGATCTGGACGGCCGTCGTCTTCCCCGTCCCGGGCGGTCCGCGGGCGATGACGTTGAGCGGGCGCGACCCGCGGACGGCCGGCCGGAGCGCGTACTTCAGCGTCTCCATCTGGGTATCCCGGTGTTTGAACGTTTCCGGGAGCCAGTCGATTTCGAAGACGTGTTCGTCCCGAAAGACGGACTCGTCCCAGCCGAGCATCCGGTCCTCGGGGTCGTCACTCATCACTTTCACCGAGCTTCGCGGCCCACTTAACCATTTGCCACAGCTTCACCCACAGTGACAGGTCAGTGCGTCTCGGGCAGTCGCTACTCGAACTTCCCGAGTAGATCACTGTAGAACCCATCGGCATCGTCGGCACCGTCGTCGGCGAGCTTCTCGACGATGAGTTCCGGCGTCGAGCGGGCGAGCTTCCCTTTGACCGGGGAGCGCTCAACCCGTAGTTCGCCGTCTTCCAGCCCCTTCGCCTCGATGCCGTCGATGCTAATATCGGTTTCAGCGGCCGCGCGGATGTCGCGTGCGAGGTGTGAGACGAAGATGGCCGTGGCCTGCCGTTCGCCCAGCGCTTCGAGGATGCCTGCCATAATCTTCGCGCTGGCACCGGGCTCAGTGATCGATTCGAGTTCGTCGACAAGCACCATCACCGGGCGGTCGTCGGTCCCGGCCGCTGGGTCGTCCGAAGTCACCCCGCTGTCTCCATCCGTCTCGGCCCCCGCTGGCCCCGAACGGTAGTCGACATCCGCGACGAGGTCGCCGAACTCCCGCAACGTGGCCTCAAACGCGCCGGCATCCAGCGTCCCCTGGGTCTTGGCGTGGTAGTGGAGTTCGGAGACCCGGCCGACGCGGGCCGACTCCGCCGGAACGGGCAGGCCCATGTGGGCTAGGGTCGTTACCAGCGCCACGAGGTCCAGCGTCGATGTCTTGCCGCCGCTGTTGACCCCCGAGAGGACCGTCACACCCTCGACAGCGTAATCGACGGGCTCGACGGCTTCGAAGGGGACATCCAGCAGCGGGGAGCGCCCGCCCTCGATGGCGACGCCCTCAGACTCGGTCAGCGCTGGCATCGTGCAATCGAAATCGTCGGCAAAGCGGGCAATCGCCAGCTCTACGTCGAGTTCCAGCGCGGCGTCGACCAGCGCCGCGGCGTCGTCGCGCATCTCGGCGAGGTCGTCGGCGAGTTCCCGCTTCCGGCGGGTCGCGCGCTGGTCGCGTGCGGCGGTCAGTTCCTCGCGGAGACGGGCAACGACATCCTCGCTGTGTTCGACGGGATAGGCGGGCTCGTCGGGGAACGCCCGGCGCGCCGTCGCCTCCATGTCCCGGAGCGCCAGCGCGTCGACGAGGTGGTCGCGGGCCTTCCCGACGGCGGCGGCGTACTCGTCGGCCAGTTCCCGCTGGAGCAGCGAGTCGACACCCGCGCCGCGCTCGACCAGCGACAGCAGGTCCGTCCCCTCGATGGTCACGTCCTGCTCCTCGATGGCCTCGCGGAGGTGGTCGTTGGCGACGCTCTCGGCTGTCGACACCGCCGCGTCGAGGTCGTCGACAGCAGTGGCGAGCCGGTCGAGTTCCTCGTCGCCGCTGACGCTGCCGTCCGCATCAAGCTGGGCAAGCGCCGACAGGAGCGTCTCAAGGTCACACGGCGCGTCGAGGTCGGCGACGCGGTGGACCTCGGCGGCGGCCCGTATCCGGTCGCGGTTGCGGGCGAAGAAGGTGAGCACGCGTTCTGGGACGACCGATTCGGGCTCTTCGAGCGCGTTTGGCTCCACCCGTACGTCGCCCTCGATATCGACGCCGGCGAAGGCCTCGTCCAGCGCGACGACCGTCGAGTACGAGCGGGCGAGTTCGGCCAGCTGGCGGGCGTCGTCGACGACCTCGACACTGACCTCCGGAATCGCGGCCTGCGCGTCGGCGTAGCGCTCGGCGTCGCGGGTCGCCAGACAGCGGTCCCGGACCCGCACGTCGCCGGGTTCAGCCAGCGGCTCAACGGCCGAGAGGGCGTCGAGAACTGCCGGGTCAGGCTTGCGGGTCATCGCCGACTCGGCGAACGAGCGGACTTCCTCGATACGGCTGCGGACGCCGCTGGGATAGATCGTCTCCAGTCGCTTCGCGGCGTAGTCGGTCACTGTCCGCTCGGTCAACAGGGCCAGTGCATCCTCGTGGATCTCTCGGGCGCGTTTCGTCGCGGTGAACCCACCGGGGTCGTCGTGTTCGGCCCGGATCGCACCGCGAGCGATGCGGGCGGCCCGGCCCTCGCTGATTCCCGGTGCGCGTGCGAGCGACGCCACGTCGCCGTCCCGGAGTGCCGCCTCCGGATCGTCTAGTTCCCGGAGCGCCGCGGCTGTCTTCGCCCCGACGCCCGGAACCGATTCGAGCTCCATCTGCCCGCCCATTCGACGCCAGCGAGAAAAAACCCGTTGCCAGCGGCTCCGGCGGCGGAGTGGGCGGTCGACACCGCTCGGCCCGGCCAGCCGAACACCGAACGCGAAGGCGTTTTTGCGCTCCACCGAGAAAGAAATTCTATGTCTGCTGTTTCGGAGAAGCTAGCGGCCGCCCGCGAAGACCTCAAGTCGCGAGACGGCGTGCTTATCGCCTTCTCCGGTGGGGTCGATTCGAGTGTCGTCGCCGCACTGGCTTACGACGCCCTCGGCGACGACGCCATCGCCTGTACCGCCAAATCTGAAACCCTCCCCGCTGCCGAGCTGACGGACGCGACTCGCGTCGCCGAGGAGATCGGCATCCGTCACGAAATCGTGGAGTTCTCCGAGCTCGACAGCGAGGAGTTCATGCAGAACGACGACATGCGGTGTTACCACTGCCGGTCGATGCGGCTGGGGGCGATGTACGACCGCGCCCGCGAACTCGGCATCGACATCGTGTGTGACGGGACGAACGCCTCCGACACGGGCGAGGGCCACCGCCCTGGCCTGCGCGCCGTCGAGGAACTGGACGCCTACTCCCCGCTGCTGGAACACGACATCGAGAAATCCGAGGTCCGGGAAATCGCCCGCGAGTACGACCTCTCGGTCGCCGACAAGCCCTCGATGGCGTGTCTCTCCTCGCGGATTCCGACCGGTCTCGAAGTGACCGAGGAGCGCCTCTCCCGCGTCGAGAAGGCCGAGCGACTCCTGCGGACGTGGGGCTTCGAGCAGTTTCGCGTGCGCGACCACGACGGCCTCGCCCGCATCGAGGTCGGCGAAGAAGAACTCGAAACCGCGCTCGACCCTGACTTCGTTCGCACCGCCCGTGATCACATCGAGGACTGCGGCTTCGACCACGTGACGCTTGACCTCCACGGGTACGAAACCGGCAGCGTAAGTCCGGAAACAGAAGAATCAGCCGAAGAAGACGTGGTCAGCAACGTTTTCGACGCGGACTATCCGTCCGTCGACTGAGCAAGCCGCTCTCAGTCCAGCAACGTCCGCCAGCCGGTCATCTCTTCGCTGACCAGTTCGGGACTGCCCGCATCCAATCGAATTTCATTGGCCGCGCAGTTCGGCTGTGAGCTTTTGGCCAGCGCCGCGTCTGGGTCCACATCGGTGAGTTTCGCCAGCAAGACCTTGATGACGCCGCCGTGGGTGACCACCAGCGTCGTTTCACCGGCGTCGGTGGTCGCGATTGCCCGGTCCCAGGCCGACTCGACCCGTCCGCGGAAGGTCGGGATGCCCTCGCCGCCTTCCGGGGCCGCATCGAGTGAGATGACGCTCGCGTCCCGGTCGTGGCCGGGAAACTCATCGAGCAGTTCCTCCGCGTACAGGCCCTGCATGGTTCCGAAGCCGCGCTCACGCCAGTCAGTCTCGAACTCAGGGTCGGGCAGGCCACCGTAGCCGTCGTTGGCTGCGGCGGCCGTCTCGCGGGTGCGTCGGAGGTCCGACGCGAAGACGCGGTCGACGCCGTAGCGCTCAT
The DNA here is from genome assembly GCF_000011085.1 of Haloarcula marismortui ATCC 43049. Classification (NCBI taxonomy): domain Archaea; kingdom Methanobacteriati; phylum Methanobacteriota; class Halobacteria; order Halobacteriales; family Haloarculaceae; genus Haloarcula; species Haloarcula marismortui. The sequence continues at coordinate 2,538,716 of NC_006396.1, read as the reverse complement.
CGAGCCACGTTCCGAGCGCCGTGGCCTGCTTCTGTCCCTGGTCGGTCAGCCGACTCGGGGCCCACCCCTGAATACGACCGTCGCGGTTCCACGTCGTCTCGCCGTGCCGGGCGACGAGGAGGGTCCCCATTTTATTCCTCCCGGCTTCGCCAGCGCGCGACGGCGATGGTCCCCTCATAGAGGAGGACGAGGCCGGCAGCGACGGCGATTGCGGCGTTTCTCGGGAGGCTGAACTGGTTGATGAGGCGGAACAGCGTCGGGTCGGGGCTGCCGAGGTAGCCGACGACGATGGCGACGGCCCACACCGGCAGGCGGGCGGCCCGGAACCCGCGCCAGAGTTTGACCGAGCCGTAGTAGTTCTTGTTCGCGTACGCCAGCGCCTCGAACAGGACGATCATCCCGCCGCCGACAAGCATCGGCGTGGCGTTCCCGAGGCCGACGGCTGCAAGCGTCTCAGTAACTGTGGCTGGCAGTTGCTCGTAGTAGCCCGTCGGGACCGGCGCGGGGCTGAGGACGTAGCCGGCGATACCGGCGGTCAGCCACGCGACCGGGCGGCGAGCGGCGAGGTCGTCCGCCGTCGGGACCGGCGACGTGCTGCCGGTCCAGCGAAGGAGCAGCAGGGTGCCCTCGAACAGGCCGATCATCGTCACGGCGACCATCAGCGGGGCCATCCCGGTCGGGTCCGGGCTGAACAGGAACGCCACAGCGGCGAAGCCACCCCAGAAGTACAGCCGCCGGTCCTGCAGCCACTGGCGGGTCGTCACGCCCATCATCACTGCAAGCATCACGAACAGCGGAATCTGGAAGATGAGCGCGAACAGCCCCAGCATCAGGATGATGAGGTTGAACGTCTCGCTCAGGCCGAAGGCCAGGTCGGCCGCGCGGTCAGAGTAGGTAATGAAGTAATCGAACATCGCCCGCAACACGGCGAAGTACGCGAAGCCGACGCCGACAGCTGCGAGAACGAGGCTTGTCGGAACCGCGGCCAGATAGTAGCGTCGCTCGCGGGGGTACAGCCCCGGTCGCATGAACAGGTACGTCTGGTAGACGAACACCGGCAAGGCGACGATAAAGCCGACTAGCGAGGACACTTTCAGCCGCGCCAGAATCAGCGCGAGCGGGTTGTACACGTTCGGACAGTCCGCCCCTTCGACGACACTGCCATCGGCATTCGTCGCGACCTGACCGCATTGGCTTGCCGGGCCATCGAGGAAGGAGTACCACAGGAAGTTGATGAGTTCGTCGGAGTACGGCAGGGCGATAACGGCGACGACGGCCATCACGCCGACAACGACGAACAGCCGCATCGCCATCTCCTCGACGTGGTCGGCCAGCGGCATCTCCTCGTCGTCAGGGGCACCCTCGTCGACGATGTCGGCGTCCGGGTCGTAGGTGGGCGCGTTCCCGCCGCCTGTCGTCGGCGCGGCACCACCGGCACCAGCCGGTGACGGCGTCGACTTGCCCCAGTCGGTCGGAACGTCCGCCGGGACAGCAGCGGAGATATCGGACGCATCCCGGTCGAACAGTCCCGCACTGGATTCGGATTCGATTGGAGCAGCGTGAGAGCCAACAGCGTCCTCGTCACCGCCGGCCGGCGCTGGACCGGGACCCGTCACGTCGTCCGTCTCCCGATCGGCATCGGCCTCGGCCACGGGGTCGGTGGGGATTGACGAATCGTCGGATTCGTCATCGGACGGTAGTGGCGGCTCATCGGGCCTGCGCCGCTCGTCGTCTGCGTCACCGTCCTCCATCTGTCCCGGGCTTAGACGGTGGGTGTTGTAAACTTTCTTTTCGAGCAGTGGCCGTCACCGGGATGAATAAATTGATAACGCCCACTGGGCTAGGCACAGAGAAGATGGCGAGTGCTATCGACGAGGACACCGTCCAGACGGTCCAGAGCGGGCGCGCGACGCTCGGCGCGATGCTTCGCTCGGCGCAGGTGCACCTCCAGAAGGTGTTCATCGTCTTCGTCATCGGGATGATCGGCACGATCATGGGACTGCAGTACGGCGTCTGGGACACGCTGCGTGCCGATCTCCTGTACTCGCAGATGGACCTCACCACACAGGAGGCCACGAGCATCGTCGCGGTCACGCCGTTCGACGTGATCCTCCTGCAGGTGAAAATCGGAGCCGTCATCGGGATTCTCATGTCGTTGCCGCTGCTGATCTACTTCGGCCGCGACGGGCTTCGCCAGCGCGGCTGGTGGCCGGCCGAGCACATCCCGACATGGAAGGGTTCGCTGTTTGTCACAATAAGTCTGGGCCTGTTTTTCGGCGGTGTCGCCTACGCCTACGAGCTGTTCTTCCCGCTGATGTTCAACTTCCTCGCCGGAGATGCCTTCAAAGCAGGCTTCACGCCGCAGTACTCCATCGTCAAGTGGTTCCAGTTCGTCTTCCTGCTGGCCGTCTCCTTCGGGCTCGCCGCCCAGTTGCCGCTCGTGATGACGGTGCTTTCCTACACCGAAATCGTCCCCTACGAGACGTTCCGGGACAAGTGGCGCTACGCAGTGATGGGGATTTTCGCCTTCGGCGCGCTGTTCTCGCCGCCGGACCCCTTCACCCAGATTATGTGGGCCGCGCCGCTGTGTGGCCTCTACGGTATCAGCCTCGCGCTGGCGAAGCTCGCGATGCTGGTCCGTCGCTCCGGTGACCTCGTCAGTACGTGGAACGTCGCCCGCGGGCACTGGAACACGATTCTCGGCGGTGCAGTGCTGGGCGGCGGTGTGGTGTACTACGTCTTGGCGACGCCAGCATTCCAGTACATCCAGCAGTTCGCCGAAGTATTCCCGTCCGACCGTCTCACCGGCGACATTCAGCCGCCGGCGCTGTTCGGGCTGCCGGTCGAGAGGACAGCAGTACTTCTCGCCGCCGTATTCGGCGTCATCGGTGCTGTTGCTGTTCTGTACTACCACGTCCTGACCGCCCTCTCAGAGAAAGCCGGTCCCGGTCGGGTCGGCGACCCGACGGCCATCGACATCGAGGAACTCAATGCCTCGGCCGTCGAGGTCGCGCCCCCCGAAGTGTTCGAGGAGATGACCGAGGACGAGGCGCTTGCTCACGCCGACAGCGCTCTTGCGGACGACAACAAGGAGAAAGCTCAGGCCGTCCTCGACCGCTGGGACATGGCCCACCAGGACGACCCAGAGCCGGAGGGCGAGGGCGACGGTGCCGACGGGACCGCCGAAGCGGACGAGGAAGACGCAGGCGTGTTCACCTCGACGACCGCTGGCATGGTCGACGCCTTCACCGAGGACGAGACCACTGAAGACGAGATCGGCGGCTACTACTACGACATCCAGTTCATCCTCAGTGCGCTGGCTTCCCGGGCGTTCGTGATTCTGGGCATCTTCGGGGCGGTGCTCGCCGCCGCGTTCCTGTTCCTCTATCAGGGCGGCATCGGGTCGATACAGCGGACGTTCGTCAGCCGGCTCCCGCCGGAGATGGCCGCTGACGTGAGCATCGTCACGCTCCACCCCGTCGAGCACCTCGTGTTTATCGTCAAGTTCTCGACGATACTCGGCGCTGTCTCGGTCATCCCCGTGGTGCTGTACTTCGCGTGGCCGGCGATGCGTGAGCGCGGCCTCGTCATCGGGAACCGCAATATCCTCGGCATCTGGGGCGGGACGCTGTTCGCCGCACTCATCGGCGGAAGCCTGCTCGGGTTCCTCTACGTGGCCCCGACGACAATCTCCTGGATCGCCTACGACCAGCTGAACTCGAACATGGTCATCGCCTACCGGGTGAGCAACTTCGGTTGGCTCGTGTTCTTCCTCACCATCGGCATCGGCCTGCTGGCTGAGATTCCGGTGACGATGTTCCTCTTCCACAAGGGCGGCATCATCCCGTTCCGCCTGATGTACGAGCGCTGGCGGGAGGTCGTCATCGCTATCGTCGCCCTCTCGGCAATTCTCTCGCCCAGCGGCATCTTCACGATGTTTATCGTCGGCATTCCAACAGCGCTGGCGTACATGCTTGGGCTCGGCATCCTCTGGGTGTACACGCTTGGCGGCCGGCGGACGACGAACCGCCGAAGCGAACCGGCTGACTGATAGCTGTGTGCAGCGCCGAGTCGTGAACCTCGACGATTATCGCGCCGCGGTCGCAGTCGTGGAACGCGCAGTGCTACTCGTAACGACCTGAAATCCCGATAGCAGCCCCGCGAGACGCTCCTCTACTGGCCGAAATCTGGGCTTTTCCGCCATCCGGCCTGTCGTGAGTGCAGTAGCCCTCGTGGTGTCTGGAGATCGCCTGCGAGTCGATACGTCCGGTCAATAAACCACAGTGGCTAAGCTTATGCCCGGTATATTCCTCAGATATGCCCAAGATAAGCGTCGAAGTCCCGGCCGAACTGCTGGACGACATCGACAAGCACGTCGGCGAAGACGGGAAGTTCGTCAACCGGAGCGAGGCTATCCGCGCCTCGGTACGAAAGACCCTTGACATGCTCGACGACATCGATAAACGCCAGGGACGACTCGACGATGACCAGTGAGCGGTCGGAGGCGGTGCGCGTCGGTCTCGTCGCGCTGTTCGTGACAGCGCTGGTCACCTCACAGGTGACGGCCTCGAAGCTACTCGCGTTCTCGCTGCCGTTCTCGCTCCCGCTTGCGGGGTCGACGCTCGTCCTGCCCGGGGCCGCGCTGGCGTACGCGCTGACGTTCTTCGCGTCCGACTGCTACGCCGAGCTGTACGGCCGCCGGGCCGCGACTGTCGTCGTCAACGTCGGCTTCGCGATGAACTTCGTCCTGCTGGCGCTGGTCTGGAGCACCATCTTCGCGCCCGGCCTCCCGCAGGCGGCACAGCCGGTCGACCTCGCAGCCTTCCGGAACGTCCTCGGGGCCAGCACGGCCATCGTCGTCGCCAGCCTGTCGGCCTACCTCATAAGCCAAAACTGGGATGTGTTCGTCTTCCACTGGCTCAGAGACCAAACAGACGGCAAGAAGCTCTGGCTCCGGAACATCGGCTCGACAGCCACCAGCCAGCTTATCGATACGGTCATCTTCATCGGCGTCGGCTTCGTCCTGTTTCAGGGCGTCCCGCCGAGCGAGGCGCTGGCACTCATCGTCGGCCAGTACCTGCTAAAAGTCGCTATCGCCGTTCTCGACACGCCGTTCGTCTACGCTGTCGTCGGCTTTGCTCGGCGAAACAACGTCGTTACGACCCCGGCGAGCGCCGATTAAAAACGACTGGAAGCGGCTTATTCGACCGGTTCGGCGAACGCGTACCGTGGTTTCACGTCATCGATTCGGACCTCGACCGTTTCGCCGTCCTCGACGCCGCTGACGAACACAGTGAAGTTCTCGACCTTGGCGATACCGTCGCCCTCCTCACCGATATCCTCGATAGTGGCTTCGACGATGTCACCCTCGCGGACCGGCCCAGTCAGGCGGTGTTTCGCCACCAGATACAGCTCCGAGGAGGAGTCCCGCGAGGCGTCGGGACGGACCTCGCGGACGTACTCGAACTCCGGTTCGATGTCGGCGATGAGGTCATCGAGGTCCTGTCCGTCGAACACCTTCGCACAGAAGTCCCCGCCGGCGTCGAGCAGGTCCGTCGCGACCTCGAAGGCCTGCCGGACCAGATGGACCGACCGGGCGTGGTCGAGGTCGTACTGCCCGGTCATGTTCGGAGCCATGTCTGAGATGACAACGTCGACCGGGCCACCGCTACCGTCGCTTTCCCCGACGATCTCGCGGATCTCGTCTTTCGTGCTGTCCTCGGTCATGTCGCCGCGGACGTACTCGACGGTCGGTTCGGGGTCCTCCAAGTCGTCGATTGTCTGGCGGTCGACGCCGACAAGCGTCCCGCGTTCGCCGATGCGCTCGGCCGCGACCTGCATCCAGCCGCCGGGTGCAGCACCGAGGTCAACGACGGTCCGCCCCTCGCCGAGGAGGCCGGCCGTGTCGTCTAACTGCTGCAGTTTGTACGCCGACCGCGCGCGGTACCCTTCCTGCTTCGCTCTGTTGTAGTAGTCGTCTTTGCCCGACATGGTTACCACACACCGGGAGCGTCTCGACTGCCGAAATATGGCGAACTCGTATTCATAGTATCACGGAGACGGTCAGCGCTCAAATGGATGCCGACTCGAAGTTTCCGGCCGAGCTACTGCACGACAGTCGCCAGTCGGTTGTCATATCTAGAAATTAAGATATGCTACCGGTTCTAGACGCCATGCTTTACCACCGACCCGAACACGTTCACTGTCGTTCTTACCGCGTAAGAACGCGTCTCAGCGGCTGAGATCTGCCGGCCCCATATATACAGGTCACGCACTGAGTCCAATCTGTAGGAAGTGACCTCCCCATGTCAACCATTCCGACGGCGACGCGGAGGCGGGTGTTAGAAGCCCTGGGCGTCGGCACGGCCGCACTCGCGGGCTGTGCCAGCGCGCCAGGCGCAAAAGAGCAAGCGACCGAAGCGGAGACGACTCCACAGGAGCCAGCTATGAACGCCGCACAACAGACCGACGTCGACCGTATTGCCGCGGACCCGACCGCGATCCCGGACCCCATCGACCGGTCGGAGCCAAAGACCGTGTCGGTCGAGATGACCACCAAAGAGCAGGTCGCAGAGATCGAGCCGGGCGTCACCTACACGTACATGACGTTCGGCGACCAGATCCCCGGCCCGATGATTCGGGTTCGCCGGGGCGACACCGTCGAACTCACCATCACGAACGAGGAGGGGAACTCGATGCCCCACAACATCGACCTCCACGCCGTCCGCGGCCCCGGTGGCGGTGCTGAGGCGTCGATGGTCACGCCGGGCCAGACCAAGACGTTCCGGTTCAAGGCTACCTACCCCGGCGCGTTCATCTACCACTGTGCCGTCCCGAACCTCGATATGCACATCTCCTCGGGGATGTTCGGGATGATACTCGTCGAGCCGAAAGAGGGGCTCCCCGAAGTGGACCACGAGTTCTACTTCGGCCAACACGAACTGTACACTACCGGCGACACCGGCGAGAAGGGGCACCACGACTTCGACATGGAGGCGATGGCGGCCGAAGAGCCGACGTACGTCCTGATGAACGGCGAAAAGTACGCCATCACGCCGGACCGACACGGTTCGCCGAGCATGCAGGTGGGTGAGACAGCCCGGGTGTACTTCGTGACCGGCGGCCCGAACCTCGACTCCAGTTTCCACCCCATCGGGTCCGTCTGGGACGAGGTCTGGCAGCAGGGCTCTATCGCCGGGCCGCCGAACAGGTACGTCCAGACCACGCCGGTCAAGCCGGGGTCCTGTGCCATCGCCACGCTCCACGCCGAGGTGCCTGGACCCATCAAACTGGTCGACCACGCGCTCTCCCGGGTCGCCCGCAAGGGCACGATGGCCATCATCAACCGCGAAGGGGCGGCAAACCCCGACGTGTTCGAACCGGAAGCCTGACCCGTTCAACGACGGAGCGCGCCACACTGTCTGTTCCCGGTTGGGCTTGATTACGCACAGTACGGGCCGCTGCCGACTGTCGTTCTCGTCCGCGGTCGCTCGCGCGCACGCGGTTTCAATGAGGGACTTTTTAATGGATGGGGGCATAGTCCGGTTCAAGATGTTCAACGCCATCGTGAGCGCAGACACGCTCCAGGCGACTCTCGACTCTGTGAGCGTGCTGGTGGACGAGTGCAAGATCCACCTCGAAGAAGACGGGCTGGAAATCCGGGCAGTCGACCCGGCAAACGTTGGAATGGTCGACCTGCGACTCGACGCGGCGGCCTTCGAGTCCTACGAGACTGATGGTGGACTCATCGGCGTCAACCTCTCCCGCCTCGAAGACATCGCCGGGATGGCCGACGCCGGCCAGCTCGTCCACCTCGATCTGGACGAGGAGACGCGGAAACTCCACATCTCTATCGACGGCCTCGAATACACGCTCGCGCTCATCGACCCCGACTCCATCCGGCAGGAGCCCGACCTCCCGGACCTCGACCTCTCGGCGAATATCGTCATCGAGGGGAAGGATATCGACCGGTCGGTCACCGCCGCGGACATGGTCAGCGACCACATCGCGCTGGGCGTCGACGCGACCGATGAACTGTTCTACGTCGACGCCGAGGGCGACACCGACGATGTCCACCTCGAACTCACCCGCGACGACCTCATCGACCTCACGCCCGGGGACGCCCACTCCCTGTTCTCGCTGGATTACCTGAAGAACATGAACAAGGCCATCCCGAAAGACGCCGAGGTCGAGATGGAACTCGGTGAGGAGTTCCCCGTCAAGATGCACTTCAGCTTCGCTGAAGGCCAGGGCCGGGTCACGTATATGCTCGCGCCGCGCATCCAGAGCGAATAACGACGGATGGGGTCCGCGCCGCCGATTCCGGCCACCGACTGGCTGCCGAACGATTCCGAGACCGAGTCGCTCTCGCTCCCTGACGGTCGGCGGCTGGCCTACGCCACCTACGGCGACGCCGACGGCTATCCGGTCCTTTTTTGTCACGGTACCCCCGGATCACACGTCGCCGCACGGCTGCTCGCCGCGCCGGCTCGCGAACGCGGCATCAACCTCATCGCTCCGGACCGGCCGGGCATCGGGAACTCCGAAGACGCAGCTGTTACGTTCGAGGACTGGCCGGACGACGCCGCGAACCTCCTGTCCCATCTCGATGTCGACACGGCCGGAGCCATCGGTTTTTCCGGCGGCGGCCCGTTCGCGCTGACCTGTCACCGACTGCCCGAGATACAGCGCGTTGCACTCCTGGGAAGCAGCGGCCCGCCGTCAGTCGGCGCGACGGGGCGCGTCCAGCAGTTCGTGGGGGCACTGTCCCGGCACGCTCCGTGGGCGCTCGGGCGACTCTTCCGGCTGCAGCGATGGTTCGCCCTCCGCCGGGATCCGTCCTACGCTGTCGGGTTCGTTGCCGAGGAGACGCCTGAAACGGATGCCCTGACAGCCGACGAGGTGGCCCGGGTCGTCCGTGCGGACATGCTCACGTCGATGGCACGCGGTCCAAGCGGGATCATCCGCGAGCAGCGACTCCTCTCACAGCCATGGCCGTTTGCCCTCGAAGACATTTCAGTGCCGGTTACTGTGTTTCAGGGGCAAAACGACGCCAACGTTGCCCCGGCGACGGGGACCGCCCTCGCACAGCAGCTTCCGGACGCCTCGCTCGAACGCGTCGACAGCGACCATCTCGGTACGTTGACAGCTGCTGGCGACGACGCGCTGGCCGCCGCACAGCGTCGCACGCGCGTCTGACGTACCGTTTTGTGGGCCGGGTGCCAACGGGCCGGTATGGAGAACCTCGGGGACGCGTACAGCAACCGGCGGTGGGAGGGGCGCGACCCTCGCCGCGTCGTTGCCGGTGCGACCCTGGGGGGTGTCGGCGCGCTGGCAGTGGTTGTGGCGATACTGCTGGTGACGACCCCGCTGTCGGCAGTCGTCGGCGCAACTGAACCCCACGCCGCCGAGAAACTCGGCGGGACACTGGGTGGCCTTGGCATCCCCGCGATGTTTCTGAGTGTCGTCGCTGTGCTTCCCTCAAGCCGTCGTGAACAGAGTGGTGTCGCCGTCGGCGCGGTCCTCTGTCTGGTCGGAATCGGACTGTTTCAGGCCGCCTATCCATACAACTGGACGGTCGGCGAGCAGACACTGGCCTTTGAGACGACGATGGCGTACTTTATCGGGACGTGCGTGGCGTTCTGGTTCGTCTTCACGGCGATGGCAAGCTTCCGGCGTCGCAACGACCCGCACGGAACCGTGAAGCTGGAAATTTCGCACAAAGGCGAAACTAAGACTGTGGAGGTGTCCCCCAAGGAATACAGGCGCTACACGCAGGCGGTTCGCGGCGACGGCGGCACAACCGACGAGGTCATACAGGAACTGGAGTCGCGAATCGAAGACTGAGCGCTACTCGGCAGCCGTCGTTTCGTTGCCGCGCTGGTCCGACTCCGTCACCGAGTCGCGGTCGGTCTCGTCAATCTCCGTCGTCTCGGCTTCGGTCTCCTCGTCATCGTCGGTATCGTCGCTGTCCCCTTCCGCATCGTCAGCCCCGTCTTCCGCACCGTCGTTGCCAACCTCCGCCACATCAACGTCCTTGCCAGCGACCCCGCTCTCCGAGATGACCGGCAGGAGGTTGTAGCCGCCGTTGCCCTTCTTGACGACGTTGATGTCGAAGACGAAGTCGACCGATTCACCGGCGACGACCTCGAAGGGCTTGGTGAGCTGGAGCTTCTCGCTGGGAATCTTCACGTCGACCGACTCGCCGTCGACGACCCCGTCGACGGATTCAGCGTACAGTTCGATCTTGCTGTAGCGGCCCGCTTCGAGTTCGCCGTCGAGGACACCGATGGCTTTGTCCCCGACGACTTCGGTAAGGTCGACGGTTGCGCCGTCGAGGTCACGAACCTCGAAGCCGCTGTCGCCTCCGTCGGCTTCCTCGTCCTCGCCTTCGGCTTCGGTTTCATCCTCTGTGTCGTCATCATCCGCTGTCTCAGTCGCTTCGGCCGTCTCTGTCCCGGTTGCTTCTGCTGTGGCCGTTTCTGTGGATTCGGTCTCGGTCGCGTCGTCGCCTTCGTCCGTCTCCTCGTCGCCCTTCGCGTGGAAGATGCGGGCTCTGGAGAAGGATACGTCGAGCGAATCGAAGTCACCGATAGCCGCCGGCTGGTCGCTGATTAGCAACCGGAACGTCCCGACGGTTCCACCGTCGTTCGTCATCGCGTCCTCGTCAGTGGGGCCCCCGTCGCTGGTTCCGTCACCGCTGGTTCCGTCGGACCCGCCGGAATCGCTCGACCCGGAACAGCCGGCGAAGAGACCGACTCCGACGCCCGCGCCTGTCGCGATGAACCGTCGCCGCCTCATCGGCGTCGCCCCTCGTTCCGCGCCACTGTCATTACTGTCTCCGCTGGTACGTACGGACTCATTCCATGACGTGGGATGATACTGGCGCGTATATGCCCCGCGATAGGTCAAACCGATGGACGCCCGTTTGAACGGAATGAACGGTCTGGCTGTATCTGAACGGTTTTACCCCCGACGCTCCACGACCTGATAATGGCAAACTCGAACGCGAAGGGCGACCGCCGCGAGCGCGAACTGGTCAACGCACTCGACGAGGCGGGCTTTGCGGTAATGCGCGCGCCAGCCAGCGGCAGCGCGACCGAGCGGGAACTGCCGGACGTGCTCTCGGGCGACGGCGAGACGTTCTACGCTATCGAGGCGAAATCCAGCGCCGGCGACCCCATCTATCTCACCGGCGAGGAGGTCGAGGCGCTACTGTTTTTCGCCCGGAACTTCGGCGCGAAGCCGCGTATCGGCGTCCGGTTCGACCGCGAGGACTGGTACTTCTTCCACCCGGCAGACCTCCACACGACCGACGGCGGCAACTACCGTGTCAAGAAGGAGAAGGCCCTCTCCGACGGGACCGACTTCGACGAGTTCGTGGGTAACTCCGAGAAGGTCACGCTTGACGAGGTGGGCGACGACGGCCCCGACCAGAGCGTGCTGGACGTGCTGTCGGCCTTCAAGCGCGGCGATCTCGACAAAGAGGAAGCCGCGACAATGCTGGAGTAGCGGTTCGCAGGCGTTCGATTACTGGGTCTTACTGCCGACGAGTTCGGCGTCCTCGACGCGGCGGAGCCGCGACAGGGGAAAGGCGTATTCTCGTGGCTCAGTCGCGCTGACGGCGTCGGAGAGATACGTCGCTAGCACAACGAGGTCGTCAGGCGGGTAGCCGTCGTTGGTGTCGTAGTCGGCGACTGTCCCGTCGGTCGCCTCGATGGTCCAGTCGTCGGCTGGCGTGTCGGTGACGGCCGTAACGACGAGGCTGTCGTCCGTCTCGTGGTCCCGCACGATATCGCCGGTTTCCAGTCGGCAGTTGCCACAGAGGTGTGGCGTTCCCGCGTCCGCGGCGACGAAGGTAACGGTGCCACAGGCGTCACAGACCGCCCGTTGCTTGCCGGGCGGTGCGACCCGCCGTGCAGTGATTTCGATGGCAACGCGCCGGAGGTGTTTGCAGTGCTCGCCGCGGATTCGGTTGTCCGGGCAGGAACAGGCGTGCTGTGCGATGTCGACGAGGTATGTGCTGTCGCTTTCCGTCGTCACGGCATACGTGCTGTCCGCTCGTGGGCGAACGGCCATGCGCTCGGTCCAGGCGCGGGCGGCCCGGTCCGGGAGGGAGCGGAGGTCCGGTGCAAGTGCGGTACTCTGCCGGTCGGCTGTTGGCTCGATGAGCGTCATAGGTGCGGACACGGCTGTATTTTCCAATGTGTCCAGTTGAAACGTAGGTGCTACACAGGCCTAAATGGCTCGGCCAGCGGGCTCCGGCGCTTCGATACCCTTTTTGCCGGCCCTGTGAAATCGCAGAGCATGGATACCGAGCGGGAGACGGTCCTGCAAATCGTCATCTCGGCGGTCGCCGTCGTGCTGTTCGTCGGCGCAACTGTTACCGCCTCACAGATGTATCTGAGTGGGTCAACCGTAGAGCCAACGGGCGGCTATGCACTCATCGGCGCAATTGGGCTGTTCGTCGTGTTTATGACCGCTGCTGGCCTCTGGCTCGAACGCCAGCAGTTCTAGGCGTCAGCTTCTTCCTCGCCCTCGTCCTCGCGCCAGTCAACCAGTTCCTCCTCGTCGGTGTCGTCTAACTTCTGTTCGTAGTAGCCCATCGGGTGAGAAATCGCCTCACAGAGGTCGTCCATGTTGACACAGTCGCCGTAGGACTGCATGGTCGAACACGCCGGCGTCGAGTATTCCGTCGGGCTGGTATCCCCGCGGATGTGGTCGACCTGATAGCGGGTCGCTTCCTCGCCGAAACCGGGGTTGACCTGGAACAGGTCGACAATTTCGTCCGTCGTCATTCCGATGCCGACGAGGAAGGTCGCAATAGCAAACCGGGAGTGGTGTTCGAGGTGTTCGCCCTTCTGCACCTGATCGAGGAGGGACTTCATGCAGGGCGGGAACAGTTCCGGAACGACAGTGTCGATCTCGCGGGTGAGTTCCAGTTCCGAGAGCACTTCCTCTAACTGCTCGACCTCCGCCGTCAGTTCGTCAGCGATCGCGTCCGGGACGGTGAACGGCAGGCCGTCAGTGACCCGATGGCGAATCGCCTGTTTTAACAGAACGTTCAGTTCCTCGGCGGTGACCCTGACCTCGCCGTCAGTCAGTGGCCGATTGACCAGCCGCCAGGAATCGCCCCGCTGGTCGGCCGCCAGGTCGAGATACGCGCCAACCTCGACGCGGTACCCGTCGCCAGCGTCGCTGACAGCGCTTGCAAGGTCGAACTCCCCGAGCAGTTCTGTTCGGTCCAGTGTCTCGCGCTGGGTCGATTTCAGCTCTGTCGTCGTCGCAAACTCCTCTGTGAACCGGTCGTAGGCCGCCTCAGCCTCAGCCTGTGCGTACTTCCGGGTGCAGATGTGGACGTCGACGAGCGACACCAGCACACGGGCGACCGGGTACGACAGCAGTTCGACGCGAGTCCGTCGATGTGGCTCCCCAACAGTCCCGTCTGTGATTGCCGATTCGACCCGCTCCAGCGCGCGCGCCGTGACCGTCTCGTCCGTGGCGACAATCTCGCCCAAATCCACCGCCGCGGCTTCGACGGCCTCCCGCGACCGCGCTAGAAAGGGGTAGCGTGCGTGGAGCGGTTCCATTGCCACCACCTTTCGGATGGGAGCGAATAAAATTGCCGTCACCGAGACGGTCGGTGTCGAATTCCCGACAGCGAGAGCGACCAGACCGGGGGCTATACATATAGCCCAACGCTGGACGCAGGTGAATACAGCTAGTAGATAGACGGATGCCCGCCACTCTCCAGTGTGCAAGTGTGGTAAGGACACGCGGGTCGGCGACGGCACTCGGTTCAGTCTGGGAACTGGACCGGTGCAGTCATTGCCGACGAGGTAACTGCCAAACGAGACGCGGAGCACACTGATGACGCACGAGCACGACACTAATTCACAAGAGGGCATCCGAGCGACATTCGAAGAGTACGACGTTGGCGTGGATACAGTCGCCCATATCGGCGACCCCGAGAACCCGTCTGCGTGGATTCAGTCGACGGTCTTTGTCGACGTAACCCAGTAGGACCAGTCGACGCATCGGCGGCACCAGCGAAGCGGGCGGTTTTGCGGCTGTATGGAGCGAGTATCCCCGCCCAGCCAATCGGTCGCGGTGGGCAACCCGTTTGCCGGGAAGTGGAGGCCGGTGTTTTGTGCCGACCTCAGAGGGATCGCTGTACCGTTTCCGTGGCACTCCGGACCACTGTCTCGGGCGGGACATCTTCAGTTACAGTGGTCCCAGCCCCGATGACGGCGTTTTCGCCGACCGTGACACCCGGGAGGACCACCGCGCCAGCGCCGACGAAAGCCCCGTTCTCGAGGACGATTTCGTCGAACGTGTCGTTCTGGAACTCCATGCCCGCGTCGGTGAGGTCGTGGGTTACGCCGACGATAGAGGCGTTGGGCCCGATCTGAACGGACTTGCCGAGCGTTGCGTTCTCAACGTAGACGTTTGCGTTGATATCAGTCGGGCCGTGGATGGTCGCCTTCTTGATCGAGGCCCCCTCGTAAATCTGGACGCCGTCGTCTATGTCGGCGTCGTGGATTGTGACGTATTCTCGAATCTCGACGGTGCCCAGTGTCGCATTCTCAATCTGAGCGGTTTCGTGGACAGCCATACCGAGACATCAGCGCCGACACTAATCATCGTGGTGACGAAAACCAGATATTTTAGCCACAACGCAAGAAAGCCACCCGATCGGTTATCGCGTGTCAATTCCATCGGTCGCCGCTCGCAGTTTGGCGACCTTTCGCTACGCTCGGGGTCATCCTACGTCTCACGGCTTCGCCGTTCGGCGTGTTAGTGGTTCTCGCTCCGCTCGAACCACTCTATGTCCGCCACGGGTCGCTTCGCTCCCCGTTCCGGTGCGAAATTCTTCGCACCGCTCAGAATCTCGCTATGTCCCGTGCTGCCAGGAATCCATGTACTCGGCCTGGGTATCAGTCAGGGAATCGAAGTCGACACCCTCGGCGTCAAGTTTGATTTCCGCGACCTCCTTGTCGAGTCGGTCCGGGACAGCGTGGACACCGGCCTCGTAGTCGTCGCCGTTTTCGACCAGTTCTCGGACACAGACGGCCTGCACGCCGAAGCTCTGGTCCATCACTTCGACAGGGTGGCCCAGTGCGATGGGCGTCGCAAGGTTGACCAGTCGGCCCTCGGCAAGCACGTTCAGGCGGCGGCCGTCGGCCATCTCGTAGGTCTGGACGCCGTTGCGGGCCTCGTAGGTGTCGACAGCGAGGTCGGACAGCGCATCGAGGTCGACCTCCACGTCGAAGTGACCGGCGTTGGCGAGCAAGACGCCGTCCTGCATCGCTTCGAAGTGCTCCTCGACGATTACATCGCGGTTGCCAGTGGTGGTGATGAACACGTCACCTTCAGCGGCCGCCTCGGCCATCGGCTTCACGTCGTAGCCCTCCATGTGCGCTTCGAGCGCGCGGCGGGGCTCGACTTCGGTCACAATCACGTCGGCGTTCTGACCGCTGGCTTTCTTTGCGACACCTTTGCCGCAGTCACCGTACCCGGAGACGACGACGGTCTTGCCGGCCCACGAGAGATTCGTCGTCATCGCAATCGAGGCCAGCGAGGATTCGCCGGTGCCGTGGACGTTGTCGAACAGGCGCTTCATCGGCGTGTCGTTGACAGCGAACACAGGATAGTCGAGTTCGCCGTCATCGTCCATCGCGCGCAGTCGGTGGACGCCGGTCGTCGTCTCCTCTGCCCCACCGATGATAGTGTCGATGAGTTCCGGATAGTCCTCGTGGATGGCCGCGACGAGGTCCATTCCGTCGTCGACGGTGATGGTCGGCTTGTGGCCGATGACAGCCTCGATAGCCTCGTAGTACTCCTCGTCGTCGACGCCGCGCTCGGCGTAGGAAGTGATGCCGTCGACGGCGTCGAGTGCGGCACTCACGTCGTCGTGCGTCGAGAGCGGGTTACAGCCGGTGATGGCGACTTCCGCGCCACCGACCGCGAGGATTTCCGCGAGAACAGCGGTCTTGGCTTCGACGTGCATCGCCATGCCGATGCGTTCGCCGGCAAAGGGCTGGTCGGCCTCGAACTGCTCACGGAGCGCGCCGCAGATGGGCATATGCTGGATAGCCCAGTCCATCTTTCGGCGGCCGGAATCGCGAGCCTCGTCAAGGTCATCAAGTCGCTCCGAAATAGGCGTCGTCATGTCACAACAGAGGAAGAGAGTTCCTAAAACGCTACCGAAGCCGTTCAGTTACCGCGTTCGTCCGGCGGGCCAGCGTCGTCCGGTCGGCCGCGGTCGCCGTCGTCATCGTCGTCGCTATCGGTGTCGTCGTCAGCATCGTCGTCCTCGTCTTGCTCTTCTGACTCGTCTTGCTCTTCCGTCTCGTCTTCCGGTTCCTCGGTTTCGTTCTCGTCGTCTTCAGTCTCGTTCTCCACGTCGTCGTCATCGCGGTCCTCGGGTGGCCCAGCGTCTTCGGGCGGACCACGACGGTCGTCGTCCGTCTCGTTTTCGTCGTCCGTTTCATTCTCCGCGTCATCGCTGCCCGGACCGCGGTCTTCGGGCGGTCCGGCGTCCTTGGGCGGGCCGCGGCGGTCGTCTGTCTCGTTTTCAGTCTCGTTCTCGTCGTCACCGAAGATGTCCGCCGGCGGACCCTGTCGTTCGCTGGGGTGGGTCTCGTTGTCGTCGGACTCGTTCTCACCAGTGACGTGTGCTGGCGGGCCAGCGTGGTCCGGCGCGTTGCCGGGGTTGTTCGCCGTCACGAAACTGGCCACGGCCGGGCCGATACCACCGGTCCGGTTCTCGTCGCTCAACAGGTCGTTCACGTAGGCTGACACTTCGAGTCCGAAGGTGTCGAACTCGGTCACGTTGGTAGCGTTCGGCGCGACAGTCAGGTCCGCCGTCGTCGTCGCAGTGTGATTGTCGGCCGTCGCCGTCACGTCGACCGTCACGTTCTGCTCGGGGGCGGGCAGTCCAACCGTCCCGTTGCTGTCGGTCGTGTAGTTTCCGGTCCCGACGTAGGAGGTGTTGTCAGCCGTCTCCACGGCAACTGAGGCGTTTTCGACGCCCGTCTCGTTCTGTGTGACCGATACCGTCGCGCTGCCGTCGTCAGCCTGTGAGACACCGACAGCGAGGGTGTTCCCTGCGTCGGTGTTACCGGCTGAGTCCGCAGCGGCCGCCAGTCCCGGACCGACGGCCAGCAATGTCAGTCCGACAGCGGCGTACAGTGCGAAGAGTTTGGTGCGCATCGTAGCCAATTGGTTCGCCGAGAGAGCGATAAACACCCCCTCTCGTTCAACCCGTTCAGGCCGTTTGCAGAGTCGACAACACCGACTGAGGAATAGCTATACAGTTTAAAGCCAGCTCTCAGCGTTTATTCCACCGGTTCAGTCACCGGCTCGTTCGACCAGCGAAGCCGCGTGCTCGCTGGCCCGTTCGCGGACGGCCTGCTCGTCGAACACCTCGACAGTGCGGTCGCGCATGAGCACCTCGCCGTCACAGACCGTGTGGCGCACGTCGCTCCCGTGGACGGCATAGGCAAGGTGCGAGACGAGGTCGTGGGCCGGCGTCAGGTGTGGGGCGTCGAGGTCGATGACGGCCAGGTCCGCGTTCGCGCCGGTCTCGATGCGGCCGCTGTCGAAGCCCAGCAGGGCCGCACCGTTTGCGGTCGCCATTTCGACGACAGTGCCAGCATCGACCGCGCTGGCGTCGTCGGCCGCGAGTTTGCCGATCATCGCCGCGTCGCGCATCTCGTCGAACATGTCGAGGTCGTTGTTCGAGGCCGCGCCGTCGGTGCCGATACCCACGGTAACGCCAGCGTCCAGCAGGTCCTGTACCGGGGCCATCCCGCTGGCGAGTTTCATGTTCGAGGCCGGGCAGTGAGCAACGCCGGTACCCGTCTCGGCCAGCAGGTCGATTTCACTGTCGTCGACGTGGACGCCGTGGGCCACGTACGTGTCGCCGTCGAGCAGGCCGATATTGTCGGCGTAGGCGAGCGGGCGCTGTCCGTGTTCGTCGACGATAGGCGTCACCTCATCGCGCGTCTCGTTGGCGTGCAGGTGGATCGAAAGGTCGTCCTCAAGCGCCTGTGGGACGAACTCGCGCAGGTACTCCTCGCCGACGGTCGTGAGCGAGTGTGGCTGGAACGTCGTCCGAACCCGTCCATCAGCCGCACCGTCGAGTTTCCGAGCCACGTCGAGGCTCTCTTCGAGGTCAGACCGCGCGGCCTCGTCATCCTTGCCGACGGTGACTGCAGTAAAGCCAAGCACTGCTCGCATCCCAGCCTGGTCGACTGCGTCCGCGATCTCCTCGACCTCGAAGTACATATCCGACAGCGCCGTCGTCCCCGACCGTATCATCTCGACCAGCCCGAGTTCCGCCCCGGCGCGGATGTCGTCGGCGGTCAGTTCCGCTTCGACGGGCCAGACATCCTCCTGCAGCCAGGCGTCGAGGGGCTTGTCGTCAGCGAGGCCGCGAAGCAGTGTCATCGCGACGTGGGTGTGCGCGTTGACCAGACCGGGGATGACCAGCCCGTCGCTGGCGTCGAGTTCATCGTCGCCGTCCAGTGTGCCCGGGTCGTCGACAGCCACGATGTCGCCGCTGTCCTGTGAAACCAGTACGTCCGCACGCTCGACGGTCAGGTCAGGTCGGAGGACCTGTCCGCCGGTGACGAGAAGTTCGCTCATGGCGGTGGCTTCACAACCGCGGACCTTAGTTCGCCGGGTCCACGCCGCCGTCGTGTGGCGTGTTGCCACATCTATGGGCAGGTGTCGCAGTGACAGCAGTGCCTGTTCCGCAGGGGTCTTTCGGCTCCGGTGCGTTCAGGTGGGCAAGAGAATGGCGGCGGCAGAGCAACTCCGACAGCGAGTCAACGCCATGCGGCACGGAAGCCCAGCCCGAATGCTGCTTGCCGTTGCTGCCGGCTGGTTTCTCGTCCTCGGGATGCGGTTTGTGGTTCCTGCGGTCCTCCCGACGATACGCAAGGAATTCGTCATCTCGAACGCAGAGGCCGGACTCGCGGTCACGGTGCTCTGGCTCACATACGCGGCGGTGCAGTTTCCGGCCGGGGTGCTGATCGACCGGATCGGGGAGCGGACACTACTGGTAGCCGCGGCGTTGCTGTCGGGCGTCGGGCTTCTGGGCTACTTCTTCGCGCCGGTGTTCTCGCTGTTCCTTATCGCAACGGGCGCGTTCGGGCTCGGGACGGGGCTGTACGGCCCGACCCGCGGGACCGCCCTCTCGCGGACATTTGATGCCCGCGAGGGGACCGCCTTCGGTGTCGTGATGGCGGCCGGCTCTCTCGGAGCGGCGGCACTACCCGCCATTGCCGCGTTCGTCACCACACGGTACGGGTGGCGGCTGGCACTTGCCAGCGCCGCCCCGCTGTTCATGCTTGTCGCCGGCGCGCTCTGGCTCTCGGTGTCGGACCGTCCGACCGGCGAGTCCGAACGGAGCCTCCGGCAGGACCTCCGAACGGTTCTCACCGGCTTTCGCAACCGACGGCTCGTGCTGTCGGTTTCGGGCAAGACACTGATGCTGTTCGCCTTCCAGGCCGTGACAGCATTCCTCACCACGTATCTGGTCACGGTTCGGGGCCTCTCACAGGGAACCGCTGGGGCGCTTCTCTCGGTGCTGTTCGTCGGTGGCGCGCTCTCACAGACAGTCACCGGCCGGCTCGCTGACCGATACGGAACGCCAAGTGTTCTGACCGCTGTCGCGCTCGTCAGTACCGTTCCACTCGTGCTCATTCCGTCCGTCCGCGGCGTCGTGCCGCTGGCCATCGTTTCCGGCGTCATCGGTGTTCGGATGAGTGTCGGCCCGCTGGCAAACGCCTACATCGTCGATACGCTGCCTGACACCGCCGAAGGCACCGGCTGGGGCCTGCTCCGGACCGGCTTCTTCGCGATCAGCTCGCTGGGCTCGACGGCTGTCGGGCTGCTCGCCGACCAGAACCTGTTTGCGCTCGCGTTCTACGGTCTCGCTGGCCTGACACTGCTGGCTGCGGGTACCTTCGTTGTCCTCCCACGCCGGGACCGCCTGTGACGACTTCGCTCACAGACCCCGGCCTGAGGGGAAAGACAGTTGCCCCGTGGCCTGCCAGTAGGCGTATGCGAATCGCCGTCCCCAACAAGGGCCGCCTGCACGAACCAAGCGAGGAACTGCTCGAACGGGCCGGCCTCCATCTGGTCGACGGGGCCGACCGCCAACTGCACGCCGATACTGTCGATCCGGACGTGACCGTCCTGTACGCCCGCGCCGCTGACATCCCCGAGTACGTCGCGGACGGTGCTGCCGACGTGGGTATCACCGGCCTCGACCAGGTCCGGGAGTCTGACACCGACGACCTCGTCGAACTCCGGGACCTCGATTTCGGCCGCTGTCGCCTCGTTCTTGCCGCGCCTGAAGAGAGCGACATCGAGACCGTCTATGACTTTGAGGACGGCCGCATCGCCACGGAGTTCCCTAAAATCACCCGCCGGTACTTCGACCGGGTCGACGTGGATGTCGACGTGACCGAGGTGTCCGGCGCGACGGAACTGACTCCCCACGTCGATATCGCCGACGGTATCGTCGATATCACCTCGACCGGGACCACGCTCCGGATGAACCGGCTGGCTGTCGTCGACGAGGTGCTCGAAAGCTCCGTCCGCCTGTTCGCTCGTGAAGACACCGCTGACAACGAGAAGGTGAAGCAGGTCGACACCGCACTTGGCTCAGTTCTCGCCGCCGACGACAAACGCTATCTGATGATGAACGCCCCCGAGGATGCCCTTGATGACGTGAAAGACGTGCTTCCGGGCATGGGCGGTCCGACCGTGATGGACATCGCCGGTTCCGACCAGCTCGCCGTCCACGCCGTCGTCGAGGAGCGTGCTGTCTTCGAGACCATTAGCTCGCTCAAGGACGTGGGCGCGAGCGATATCCTCGTGACGGAGATAGAGCGGCTGGTTGAATAGTACTTTTTTACGTCACCCCCTCTCCTCGCGCGCTTTATGAGCGCGCTATGGGGAGCGGGTTCGCAAAAATCTACGCTACAAACGACCTCCGAGTCGCGGCCTGCGGCCGCGCTCGGAGTGAAACCGCGCCGAAGGCGCGGTATGCAGGCCGCGCTCCGCGCCCGCATTCGGCAGACACTCCCACCACAGTCCCGGCTCGGAGGGTCAGAAGAACATAAAAATGTTGTTCAGCGCGAACCCAAGCACCGCCGCAAACGCCAGATGCAGCGCCACGAGCGGGGCCGTCGAGCGGGTCGACAACCGATAGGAGAGGCTGATGGCGATCCCGTCAGCAACGAGAGTGAGCAACAGGACGACAGCGACGCCGAGGTCCGCCGAGACGACGCCGGACTCGACGCCCCAACGCTGGAGGATGAGCGAGACGATTGCCGGCGCGAGGGCCGCCTTTGCGGCGAGTTGGCTCGGCACGTCGCCGATAAAGAACGTCGCAGCCAGGTGGAGGGTCAGAGCGTAAAAGAGCCAGGTGACGAGGACGGTCACGAGGACCGCGAGGATACCACCGCCGGTCAGGCTAGAGAACCCGGACTGGAGCATACTCGGGGTTCGTCGGCCGCTCGCTTGTGCGTTTTGTTCCCGGGCGCGACCGGCACGCTCATAGCCGCTCGCCCACACCGCTCGGGCGTGTACGTCCTCGAACTTGGCGGGCAGGACGACGCGTTCGCGCGGCGGGAAGCCGCAAGCGCCGCGAGCGCCGTCGACGTGCTCGCCCCCGGACTGGCGACGGCACGGGGTATCAGCGACCGCGTTCGCCACCTCGCGTTCACCCACCGGGCCTGTGACCTGATCGGAACCTCGGACCCGGACATCGAAAGCGCCGCCGCGCTGCTATCGGCCGCGACCATCGACCGCGAAGGGAGCGTCGCCGTGCGTGCGGTCGACGTGCGAGCAAGCACCGGTATCGACACCCAACAGGCCGAACGGACGCTGGGCGGCGTGCTCACCGACCGCGGCTTCGCCGTCGACCTTGACGACCCAGACCACGTCCTCTATGCCTATCTCTCAGACCCCGACGGCGACGAGGAGGGCGGGACCGGCGAGGCCTGCTGTGCGCTGGGCTGGCTTACCGCCGAGAGCGTGCGGGACTTCGGCGGCCGACAGCCGACAGACCGCCCGTTCTTCCAGCCCGGCAGCATGGACCCGCTCGAAGCCCGCGCGCTGGTCAATATCGCCGGAGCCGGCCCGGACGCAACGATACTGGACCCGATGTGTGGCACCGGTGGTCTCCTGCTGGAAGCGGGCCTGGTCGGGGCCGACGTGGTCGGCGGCGACGCACAGGAAAAGATGGTCTCGGGGACACGCAAGAACCTGGCCTACGCACTCGACGGCGACGGCCACCCTGAGCGAGCGTCGTACCCGGACCCGGGCGAGTGGGGGGTGTTCCGGTCCGACGCGTCCGCACTGCCAGTGGCCGACGACACCGTCGATGCCGTCGTCTTCGACGCCCCCTACGGTCGTCAGTCCCGTATTGAAGGTGACCTGGCCCCGCTCGTGTCCGGTGCGCTCGGCGAAGCCGCCCGCGTCGCAGGGCGGTGCGTCCTCGTCGCCGACCGCGACTGGCGCGAGGCCGCGACCGGGGCGGGCTGGGCCGTCACTGACTACTTCAAGCGACGCGTTCACCGCTCGCTGGTCAGGCACGTCCACGTTCTTGAGTGACCATACGTTCACTTTCTCTGGACAGGTGTTGTCTTTTGTTTGGGTATGAGCAAAGTTTATGCCGTGACAAATGCTAATGAGTCACAAGTATGCCAACGTGGTCAGACCCCGCCCCATGCGACGACGACGAACAGCTGTTTGAATGCCCGGACTGCGGGAAGCGTCTCTGTAGCGAGCGCTCGACGGTCTCCTGTGGCCGCTGTGAGACAGAAATGCAGAACCTCAGCGTCCCTCGGCCGGAATAAAATCAGTCCGCGCTTTTGCTAGTTAGTTCGACACGAGTGCAATCGCTCGCTCGGCGTCGCCGTCCATCCGCTCCAGCAGCGACCGGACCCGGTCCCGGGCTGTGTCGTCGCAGTCGGCCAGCACCATTCCCTCGTCCGGTTGGCCGTACACGACACTGGCACCAGCAGGCGCGGCAAGCACTGCAGGGAGCGTAGCGAGGTCCTCCTCGCCGTCGACATCCAGAAGTGTCGTCTCGTCGCTGTCGAGACCGTCTCTGAGTGCAGCAAGCAGGTCTGCGGTGAGTGTCGCAGCCGGGTTGTCGACTGAGAGCGTCCGGTCGAAGCCGTCGATTGCCGCTGCCACGTCCGCGTCGACGGCCGAGCGCTCGGTCCGTTCGTCGACTAGCGCGAGGTCGGGCGTCCGCCCGGCCTCGATGAGGTGGTACGTGACCATGTCGCCGACGGCGATGATGGGGTCACCGGCGTCGGCCAGCAGCGCCGCTGTATCAGTATAAATCCGTCCGAGCGGCTCTTTCAGTTCGTGCCGCAAGTCACTCGGGAGTTCGAGAACGACGTCGGACACGTTAGCGGACTTTCAGCGCGTACTTGCCCGGCTCGGTCACTTCCATCTCCTCAGCGATGTCGGACCGCTCCGGGTGCGCGATGACGACGTAGCCGGCCCAGTCCTCGGTCAGTGCGGTGCCGCCGCAGGCCTCACACTGGCTTTCGATCTCCGCGCTCTGGACGCGGTGACAGTCGCGACAGACGAGTCGGTCCGCCATCAGCTATCACCGGCTTCCGCCGTGCCTTCACGGCGCTCGCGCTCCTCCTGGAGCCAGCCGTGCTTGCCCAGGCCGACCTGTTTCGCCGTCAGGCCGATCTTGGAGTCGCGCGGGTTGCGCTCGTCGATACTCTTGGTGACGATACGCGCCCGGACGGCGTCACCGACGGTGAGCGTCCGGTTAGACTCCCGTGAGGCGAGTTGCTGGTTCTCCTCGTCGTAGGCCAGATACTCGTCGGATATCTGGGAGACGTGCAGCAGGCCATCGACCGGCCCGATGCCGATGAAGGCCCCGAAGTTGACGACCTCGACGACCTCGCCGTCGACCACTTCCTGCATCTGTGGGTCGAACGTGAGGGCGTCGAACTCGGCCTCGTAGTAGACGCCGGGCTTGTTCGGCAGCACGGCACCGGTGCCGATGTCGTGGACCTCGATGACGGAGACGACGCTGCCGACGTCTTCGTCCATTCGTCCTTCGAGCTTCTCTTGCAGGAGCCGTTTGACCAGCCCCGGACTGACCTCCGCCAGAAAGCGTGGCGGGACTTCGACCGTATCGCGTAGGCGTACCCGTTTATACATGTGTTATGGTTGAGTGATACCCAGTTTGTTCCGGCCCCTTAAACTAATTACTGGAACGCCCGCGTCCAGCAGGCGTCGTTTGAGGGGGTTGTCGTTCGTAACCGCGTGTGTCGCATCGTCTGTCTGTGCCAGTTCGAGGACGGCGTCGTCCGCGTAGTCCGCCGTCGTCTCCCGAATCGCACACCGGTCGAGCAGGTCCTGCCCGACAGAGGCGGCCGTCGCTTCCGCGCCGGCCCCATCGGCCAGTTTCGCCAGTTCGTCGCGGACGGCAGCGGGCGCGACGTAGTCCGTCGCGTCCGGCAGCACCCTATCGAGTTCCTCGAACAGGCGTACGTTACATTCGACCGGCATCATCAGCGCGTTCGTGTCCAGCACGATCATCACCGCAGCGTGCCGACACCGATGAGCCGCCACCGAGCGCCGACACGGCGGTTGATCGCGATCTTCGAGCCCGACGCCGCACAGACCGGGCGCTTGAGCGCGACTTCACATTCGTCGTCGCGCGCGCTCGTCACCGACCCGACCGTGGTTGCGGTGCCGATAGTCAGCATGAGCGGTTCGCCGGTCGAGATTTCGTCGACCTCACCGCCATCGTCACCGACGATGCGTTCCAGCAGGTCCACGTCCATCGTGAACGTCTCGTGGACCGGCGGGAGGCTCCCGGGCGGCCCGGCGACCTGTCCGGCGAGCGCGTCGCCTTTGGTGATTGCGGGGTCGAGCCCGGTCCCGACGCCGAGCAGGCCACCCGGCGTGACCGTGTCCACGAAGTCGCCGCCGGACTGGAGCGAGCGGACCGTCGTCGTCACGGGCTGCCACTCCGTCTTGCCGCCTTCCTCGACCTCGCGGCCGGGACGGAGTTCGATCTCGTCGTCGGCGTCCAGTTGGCCGCCAACGAGCGACCCGCCAAGCACGCCGCCCATCAGGTCGTCCCAGGTCGTACCGGGACGGTTGATGTCGAACGAGCGTGCGACCATCATGCGGGCGTCCTCGTCCGGGTCCCGTTCCGGCGTCGGAATCTCAGACTGGACAGCCTCGATAAGCAGGTCGATGTTGGCCTCCTGGCCCGCGCTGATGGGGACAACCGGTGCGCCTTCGGCGACGGTGCCCTCGACGAACTCCTGAATCTGCTCGTAGTTCTGCATCGCCCGCTCCTCGTCGACAAGGTCAACCTTGTTCTGGGCAATGACGATGTTGTCGATGCCGATGATATCGAGCGCGCTCAGGTGCTCCTCAGTCTGGGCCTGCGGGACGGGCTCGGTCGCCGAGATGACGAGGACGGCCCCGTCCATGATGGCCGCGCCGGACAGCATGGTTGCCATCAGCGTCTCGTGCCCGGGCGCGTCCACGAACGACACCGTCCGGAGGTGGTCGGTGTCGACGTCGTGGTCGTCGCAGTGCTCGTCGACGGTAAAGGCCTCCGGCTCCTCGGCCTCCGGACAGCGACGGAACGTCGCGTCGGCGTAGCCGAGTCGGATAGAGATACCGCGCTTCATCTCCTCGGAGTGCTGGTCGGTCCATTCGCCGGACAATGCCTGTACGAGCGTCGTCTTTCCGTGGTCGACGTGCCCGACGAGTCCGATGTTCACCTCCGGTTGTTTGTTCGATGTCATTTCGAGAGTAATCTTGGTGGAGTTTCGCCGCGTGCAACTGATAAACCTACTGTTTGCGCCCCGCCGACCCCGGTTCAATCGCCGATTTGGTCCCTGCTGACCGCGGCAACGTCACCGGATTGCTCGGTATTGGCCCCGATATAGCGACGCGACCCCGTCACTGAGCGAGCAGCGGACTGTGCGAGTCGGGTGCTACGCCGGCTATCGCCATTGCGATACTGTCGGGGGCAGCAATCAGCCCATGCTGTCGCCCGTGACGAACCGGTCGAACCCTGCTCAGTGAGCGGGACTGAAACGCTGAAGCGATCGTGTATCGTGGACATCTTCTGTCACCGATATTACGTAACTGTGTTTCTGTGAACGCTTTTGTTTATGCAGGAACAGGTCAACGTACGATGCGAGTCGATGAGTCCCCCGAAACGGATGCCGACATTGACCCGGCGACGGCGTTCTCGGTCATCGCAAGCGAGACGCGTCTGGACATTCTGGAGGCGCTGTGGCGCGCAGATGACCGACCAGTTCGCTTCTCGGAGCTGTTCGACGCCGTCGAGCTAGCCGACAGCGGGCAGTTCAACTATCACCTGCAGGAGCTCACCGGCCAGTTCGTCAGCCAGGGAGCCGACGGGTACGACCTCCGGTACGCCGGGACGCAGGTCATCCGCGCGGTGCGGGCAGGAACGTTCACGCGGACACCCGACATCGACCCGTTCCCGGTGACCGGGGCCTGTACGCGGTGTGGCGGCGGTCTGCTGGCCGAGTACGCCGACGAGCAGTTCGCCATCGACTGCGAGGACTGCGGGAAGGCCCACGGCGAGTACCCGTTCCCGCCGGGCGGTCTGGTCGACCGGACACCGGCGGAAGTCGCGACGGCCTTCGCCGAGCGGGTGCGACACCTCCACTGTCTGGCCGCCGACGGCGTCTGCCCGGACTGCGCCGGTCGGATGGGGACGGAGATATCCCGCGATGGCGACTGCTGTCTCGACGTGTCGGTCCGCGCCGAGTTCGTCTGCGAGCGGTGTCGCCACGAACTCTGTTCGCCTGTCGGGCTGACGCTACTCGATAACTCCCGCGTTGCAGCGTTCTACGACGACCACGGCGTCGACCTGTCGAGTCGGCCTTACTGGACGCTGCCCTGGTGTGTCGACGACCAGTACACCAGTGTCGAAGCCACCGACCCGTGGCGGCTCGCGGTCCAGATTCCGCTGGCCGAAGCGGAACTGACCGCCTATCTGGACGGCGACCTCCAGCCGGTCGAGTTCGAGCGACAGGACTGCGGGCACTGAGCCGACCTGTTGGTCCTGTGGGGGTACGCTGTTTTTCCGCTGACTGAAATCGTTTTCAGGAGATCCCCGATGCGTGTCTCCCGCAGAAATATCATTCAGATTATACTTATCGGCGTTCGGGACCATTGTTTCACTGTAATGTACCAGCCTGCGCCCTACGCCGACCCCGAGCTGTACAGGCCGACGTATCCACCCCTGACCGGCCGTTCCCTGCTGGGAGTGCTAACTGTCTACCTCGGCTTGCTGACGCTACTCTCACAGAGTCCGGTCCTCGCGCTGGCGGCGCTGATCTGTTTCTTCGTCGCCAGCCGGTAACCGGGCGCGGGGCTTTTGCCCGTCCCAGCCCTGCCTCCGGTCGTGCGGGAGTTCGACTTCGAACTGGCGCTGTGTGCCCATCTTGAGCGCGAGGGCCGTCTGGTGAGCCGGCAGCTCGGCGGCGCTGTCCACGGCCGGCGCGTCCTCGACACCGTCGTCGTTGAGCCGGGTCCTGAACTCGACGAGCGGGCGGCCATCACTCCCGAACGGCTGCCGACGGCGGCCATCGAAAGCGACGTTGGCCCAGGTCGGGCGCGGTACTGGAAGGACGCCTTCGACTGTCACCCCGACCGCGCCGAGCGGGCCGTCGAGCTGGCCGCCGAGCGAGGGTTTTTCGAGCGCGAGCGTCGGGGTGGCCGGACATACGTCCGACAGACGACGCGATATCCCGACTGGTTCGGCGAAATCGTCGCCATCGAGAACAAGCCCGACCTGAGTCGCCCCGGCGATCTGGAATCACAGTTGCGGACCGACGTGTCGCTCGCGCTCGCCGACCGCGTCGTACTGGCGACAGCGTCCTACGTTACCGGGGCGCACCTCAACCGGATTCCCGAGGAAGTCGGCGTCTGGCGGTTCGACGCCGACAGCGGAACGATAGACGTCCGTCGAGAGGCGACACCACTGTCGACCGACGACTCTGGCGTCGAACTCCTTGCGGAGCGGCCGGTCCAGACGGACGTGCGGATGGTCGGCGCTTCGGAGAAGGCCCGCGCGCGTCGGCAACTGGCCGAGCGAGCGTACGGCAAGGGATGGCGGAGTTTCGACTACCCCGCATGTGAGCGCTGTTCACCCGACAGTGACGGAATTCCGTACTGCCAGTGGAAGGACCGCGCTGTCCGCGAAAGCGACGACTGCGGCCCGGACTGCGGTGGGCACGAGGCAGCCGACCCGCCGGCCGTCGACGGCGACTCACTCCGGGCCGAGCGGACGCCGTGGCGGGCAGACCCCGACGGACGCGGGCGTCGCCAGTCGGGACTGGATCGGTTCGGATAGCCACGAGAAGTTGTCACCGCTACCGGGTGTCGTCCGTCGAGGGGGTGTCATCGGGAGGGGAACCGCCGTCGCCAGCGGTCGGGCGGCCGTGCTGTTCGTAGTTGTCTTCGGTCACCGCCGGTGCTTCGGTAGCGACTTTGGCCGCGTGTTTCGTTCTGGCCTGATAGTTCGCCGCGGCCGCGATACCGACACAGGTGACCAGTCCCACCACCAGCACCCAGTCGATACTGCCCACGATACCCTGCTGGACGGCGATTGCGAGGACGCCGCCAGCCAGCGACAGCCCACCGACCTCCGCGATGCCGCGCCTGTCCATACAACGGCATTAGCTGCCATGGCCTATAATCTACGGTCCGTTTCACCCAGCCGAATCCGGGTCAGAGCATGAACTGCTCGCCGTCGAGTCCGATGTCGTCGGCGAAGGCCCTGTCCGCGGGGACGTAGTGCGCGGTGTGGACGATACGGTAGTCGTCGGCCTCGATGTCGGCAGCGAAGTCCCGCGCGCCGGGCAGGGTCATGTGTTTCGTGCCGAAGGTTCTCGGAACGCCGTCCTCGTTGTGGTGCGTGCCGCCTTTCGGGTGGTATTCGCAGGCCTCCGGGTGAACGATGCCCTCGACGAGCGCGAGGTCGGCCCCGGTCAGCACGGATTTCGAGCGGTCGGGCACGTCATAACAGGTGTCCCCGGAAATCGACAGCACTGCACCGGTCTGTGGTTCCTCGATGCGCAGGCCGTAACACAGAAGCGGCGGGTGCGTGACCGGGACGAGCGTCACCTCGAAGCCGGCGACGGTGAACGGCTCGAGCGGCGTCTGTGCGTGGACCGATACCGTGTCAAGGTAGTCATAGCGGCTCCGGACGGCCTCAGCGACGCTCTCGTCAGTCACCGGGTCCGTCTCGTCGGCGGCGTGGACCGGCAGTTCGTCGAACAAACGGTAGGCATTGCCGAGGCCATCGAGGTGGTCAAAGTGAATGTGCGTAATGATAGCCGCGTCCGGCAGCGGGACCGACTCGCGGAGGAACTGGTGACGGAAGTCCGGACTCAGGTCGACCAGCAACGACTCGCCGGTTGTATCGTTCTCTACGGCGACGGAGAAGCGCGACCGTTCGACCCCGCCGGTAGGGTCGATGCCGCGCTCGCGAACATTGGCCCGGAGTTCCTCGTCAGGGTCGCGCGCCCGTTCGCACGTGTCACAGTCGCACTGGACAGTCGGCGTCCCCGTCGTGTCGCCGGTCCCAAGCAGCGTGACCTCCATTACCGGTCCTTCAGAGTGCGACCCGCCTAAGCCCCTCGCTTTCGTTACTGGCTATCGAACAGGTTCGCCGGGTCGATGCCCTGTCGCTCCATCGTCGCCACCAGCAGGGACTGGGCGCGTTCGTCGGCGAGGTCGTCGAACAGACACTCGAAGAATCCCTCAAGTAACTCCGGGCGGATGCGCAGGTCGACGTACTCGACTTGCTTCTCGGCGATAACCACGTCTACGTCCCACTCGCCTTCCTGCGGGTCAGTCATGCGAACGTCAACCCACGACTCGGCGGGGTCGTCTGTCTCGGTGAATACGCTGTCGTCAGCCATGGCTACCGAATGGTTCCTGCATTGATAAGTAAATCGCTCATACCGATAGCCAGAACGGGTGCCTGAGCGGGTAAGCAATCGCTCAGTGGTCGTGGTCGTGGTCGCTGCCGCCGTCGCCGGAGAAGCCGCCGCTCCCGGCGACCAGCGCGTCGGCGTCGCCGTCCATCATGTCCATGTTCTTGAGGTTGTCCCGCTCCTCGAAGTCGATGATGGCGTCTTCGAGGTCCTGTTGTGTGAGCGTCGTCCGCTCCTCGGTCAGAGCATTGAGCACGGCCTCACGGAGC
Source organism: Haloarcula marismortui ATCC 43049 (assembly GCF_000011085.1). Taxonomy (NCBI): domain Archaea; kingdom Methanobacteriati; phylum Methanobacteriota; class Halobacteria; order Halobacteriales; family Haloarculaceae; genus Haloarcula; species Haloarcula marismortui. The sequence goes on along the minus strand of NC_006396.1, from coordinate 2,508,439 downwards.
ACGAGCCGAAGGTCGCTGCCGGTCAGCCCCTCGGTGAGGTCGGCCAGTGTCTCCGGGTCGAAGTCGTCGATCTCCATCTGCTGGGTGACGATACGGAGGATGTCCGCGCGCATGCCGCTATCCGGCTTGGGGAAGTTGACGATTTCGTCGAAGCGCCGCCAGGCGGCGGCGTCGAGCTGGTCAGGGTGGTTCGTTGCGCCGATGAGCAACACCTCGTCCTGAATAAGTGAAATCTCGTCGATGCTCTTGAGGAGGGTGTTGACGGCGCGCTTGATCGCGGCGTGTTCGTCGGAAGAGCGGGTCTTGGCGACGAAGTCGAACTCATCCATGAAGAGGATACACGGCGAAAGCCGCTTTGCGACCTCGAACACCTTCTCGACGTTCTTGGCCGTCTCGCCGAGGTACTGGCTGGTGATCATCGAGAGCTTCACTTCGACAAAGGGGAGGTCAAGGTCATGCGCCAGCGCGCGGGCGACGCTGGTCTTGCCGGTCCCCGGCGGGCCGACAAAGAGGAGTTTCCCGATCTCGCGCAGGCCGATCCGGGCAAGGTAGTCGCGGTGTTCGATGGCCTTGACGATCTTCTGGATCTCGTCTTCCTGGTCAGTGGTCAACACCAGGTCGGCAAGCGTCATTTCCACCTCTTCGGGGGCGCGCACATCGACCAGGTCGAGCATCTCCTCGTCGTCCTCGTCGTCGGTGTCGAACGCCTCCTCCAGTTTAGCGTCGATGAACGCGCGGTCGGCGCGCGACGGTCGGTTCTGTTGGCGGGCCCGCTCGTAGTCAGCGCCCTCGACCTGGTCCTCGAAGGCTTTCGCCAGGACCGGGTTGTCTTCGAGGTCCGAGGCGTCGACCCGTTCGAGGAACCACTCCTCGGCGAGGTCGCGGTCCGTCATGGAAATACTCCCCGAGAAATCGTCGCGGTCGGTGAACATCAAGCCGGAGATGGCCGCCCAGGGCCGCTCGACACCGGTGGCCTCGCTCGCGGTTGAGTTGGTGACCGACAGCGGCCGTTCGATCTCGCCGTCGCTCCAGAAGACGGACCGGTACGAGGCCGGCAGGTCGTCCGGCTCAAGGTCCCGCCGCTCGCTGTAAATAGTGGCCGTCAGCAGAAACTCAACGACATCCAGTTCCGGATTGCTCATTCCCACTGATGTTACCACGCAACCGGTATAAGTCACTCGAAGCCCCGATGGCCGACACCAAGGTAATATACCACCCCTGTGTGTTTCAAACATGGCAACTGGTAACACATTACTCGCAGTGTATCGGAGCCGCATCGGCGAGCCGACGACCGACGACGAGGCCTACGGGTACTGGCTGTTTGTCATCGGCATCGTACTCGGAATCGTCGGCCTGCTTCTGTTTTATTTGACAGCGTCGCGGAGCACGCCCCGACAGTTCGGCTATCTCCTCGGTGCGATTGGTCTCATCTCGCTGTTTGCGGGACCGACAATCAGACTGCCGCTGACACGACGTGGGCTGATACTCACATACCTCGGGGCTGTGGTCGGACTGGTCGCGATGGTGTGGTTCACCACGTTCTACCCCTCGAACTGGACCGGCCCGGAGGGGAACCCGGCAGTGACGCTGTATATCGTCGGCCTCGGGCTGATGGCTGTCGGGGCGGTCGTCTCGCCGTTGCTGACTGGACGGAAAGAAGCGTACGATAAAGCCGTTCAAACGGCAGAGGACGCAACTGAAGTGGCCGAGCAAGCCACACAGGAGGCCGACCGGGCGTCCCGGGAAGCGACACAGCAGTCCCAGACCGCCGACCGAGCGACCCGCGAGCGCAACAGGCTGGCCGAGCAGTTAGCGACCAGCGAGGCCGCCCGCGAGGAACTGGCGACCGTGACCGAGGCTAGCGAGGCGGAACTCGCCGCGGCCCACGCCACCATCGCGGCTGCGATGGACAGCAAGGCGACATTCGAACTGTACGAAGACGCTGGGGGCAAGTACCGCTGGCGGCTCCGCCACCGGAACGCCAACGTCATCGCCGACAGCGCGCAGGGGTACTCCTCGCGCCAGAAGGCGATGCAGGGGCTTCGCAGCGTGCAGTCCAACGCCGCCGGCGGGGCCGTCGTCTTCTTCGAGGACGCGACCGAGGACGACACCGCCGAGGACGTGCCGGTCGTGCCGGCCCCCGAGAGCGACGCGACGTTCGAACTGTTCGAGGATTCGGCGGGGGAGTTCCGCTGGCGCTTGCGCCACGACAACGGCAACATCCTCGCTGACAGCGGCGAGGGGTATGCCTCGAAGTCCAACGTTCGACGGGCGCTGCAGAGCGTCCGCGCACACGTCCCCGGCGCGGCCTACCTCAGGGTCGACCCCGTCGCCTACGAGGTGTACGCCGACGCCGCCGGAGAGTTCCGCTGGCGCTTGCTCCACCGCAACGGTAACATCCTCGCCGACAGCGGCGAAGGATACAGCTCCCGGTCGAACGCCCGGCGGGCGGCCCGTCGAGTCAGCGAACTCGCACCCGACTCCGCGGTCGATGACCGTTTCGAGGTGTATGAGGACGCTGCCGAGGAGTGGCGCTGGCGGCTGCGGGCCGACAACGGCGAACTCATCGCCGACAGCGGCGAGGGGTACGCGAACCGGTCGAAGGCGATGGACGCCGTCGAGCGGGTCCAGTCCTACGCCGCCGACGCCGACTTGCTGGCTATCGGGAGCGCGGCGTTCGAAGTGTACGAGGACAAAGGGGAGGAGTGGCGCTGGCGGCTCCGACACCGCAACGGCAAAATCATCGCTGACTCCGGCGAGGGGTACGCCGAACGCAACAAAGCCGTGGCCGCCATCGAGCGGATCAAGCGCCACGCTCCGGGTGCAACACAGGAGGAGTAACGGTGACCGGGAATGTCCTGACGGGGAGTTCTCTGTATCGAGGAATAGCCGAATTAATTAAGCAGGTTTCGATCGAAGTTACACCTATATGACAATAGACACACTCGAGGCGGCCGGACTCACGCACATGGACGACAGCGACATTGCGGCGTTTCTGTCGAACCAGCGGGTCGGTGTGCTGGGGCTGCCGACCAAGAGCGGACCGTACATGATTCCACTGTCGTTCGGGTACGATGGTGACAGCTCGCTGTATTTCACCTTCATCGGTGGGTCGGCGAGTCGCAAGCAACGGTTGACCGAGGCGGCAGCGGACGCGACCGTGCTCGTGTACAAAGTCGAATCGATGTTCCACTGGGAGAGTGTCCTGCTACAGGGCAATATCGAAGCTGTGCCCGAATCCGAGTGGGCCGATCTTGCAGAGGTGCTTGACGGAGCGTGGCGGCCGGAGGTGTTTGAGGACGCAATCAAAGACGACGATGTCACCATCTACCGGTTCCACATCGACAAGCGGGAAGGGCTCAGACACGCCGGCCTCCCGCCGGGGTTCGAGCGGGAGTGAAACGGCTGCTCGACCGCGGTCAGGCCGTCGGCCGACAACGGTTCCCCCACTGTGTCGAGTTTGTCAGGATTTAACACAGGCCGAGACGTTCCGTTGTCCATGCCCACACCTGTCATCGTGGATGCAGTCAGAACGCCACAGGGAAAGGAGGACGGCGCACTCGCCGGCGTCCGGAGCGAAGACCTCTCTGTGCCGCTTATCAACCAGTTGCTCGCGTCGACCGGCGTCGAGGCCGAGGACGTTGACGACCTGCTGTGGGGCTGTGCCCAGCAGCGCGGGGAACAGGGCAACAACATGGCTCGCGTCATCGCGCTGTTGTCGGACCTCGGCGAGAGCGTCCCCGCATCGACGATTAACCGCTGGTGTGCGTCTTCCGCCGAAGCGCTGATGCGGGCCGCCGACGCCATCGCGGCCGGCCAGCGCGACGTGCTCATCGCCGGCGGTGTGGAGTCGATGTCCCGCGTGCAGATGGACGAAAACACCCACAACGTCCATCCGCGGCTGGCCGAGCAGTACAACATCGGCGAGCTCCAGATGGGGATGACCGCCGAAAAGGTCGCCAGCGAGATGGAGGTCGCCCGGCAGGAGCAAGACGAGTACGCGCTCCGGAGCCACCAGCGCGCCGCCGACGCGACGGAGTCCGGTCGCTTCGACGACGAAATCGTCCCGATCGAGACCGAGGACGGACAGCTCGACGCAGACGGGGGTATCCGCCCCGACACCACGCTCGAAAAGCTGTCCCAGCTACCGACGGTGTTCAAGTCGGACGGGACGGTCACGCCCGGCAACGCCTCGCAGGTTTCTGACGGTGCGGCGGGGCTGATGGTCACCTCCCGTGAGTTCGCGGAAGACCGCGGACTCGACGTGCTGGCGGAGATCGGCTCCCACGAAGTCGCCGGCGTCGACCCGACTGTGATGGGTATCGGTCCGGTCCCCGCCGTTCGCAAACTCACCGAACGAACGGACCGCGAGACGGACGATTACGACCTCGTGGAACTCAACGAGGCCTTCGCCTCCCAGTGTCTGTACTGCCAGCGCGAACTCGGCTTCGACGACGACATCTACAACGTCAACGGCGGCGCAATCGCCATCGGCCACCCGCTCGGGGCCTCTGGCGCGCGCCTTCCAGTGACGCTCGTCCACGAAATGAACCGCCGCGACGCGGAGCTGGGTCTGGCGACAGAGTGTGTCGGCTTCGGTCAGGGCGCGGCTATCGAGTTCCGACTGCCCTGAGCAGCCGCTGTCAGCGCGGTTTCAGTATTCTGCCCCAGCACGACGTTTGCGAATCCGTCGGTTTCGAGTCTGTTCTTATGAATCCGTCATTTGCGACCGCTGTGGCGCTTGCACGAGCGATATTTGAGAGAAGAAGTCGTTAATCGGCAGCCACATCGCCGGCTGTCGTCGCCTCAGCGGGACTCGTCAGGGAGTGGAGATAGTCGTCAAGATCAAGTGCGAAGGTGGCATCGGTCTGGAGGTCGACCCACGAGAACTCGAACTCTGCGCCGCGTTCCTCGCCCGTCCCGGTGACGGTGTGGACCCAGTGGTCCCGGGACTCGTGAACGGGGAGGTGGTAGAACGACCGCACGTACCGCTTCGGGGGCGACTCGCGGCGCGTCCAGACGTCGGTGGCGATGTGTTGCAGGCGCTCGAATGAAGCGAGACCGCTCTCCTCAACAGCCTCTCGCTGTACGGCGACCCGCGGTTTTTCCCCTGGTTCAACGGTTCCCTTCGGTATCTGTAGCCCGTCGTGCCCCGGCCCGTCGAACACCAGCAGTTCCGACCCGTTTCTGGTGATGTAGGCACAGGCTTTCTTGACGTACGTCGCCCGCTGTGGTTGCATAGCATCCGGTAGCTACGGCAAACATATAGTAGTACCCACATATCTGCCTAAAATCATATTAGGTCATCAGGGGGGCAAAGAGGGATGCTGATAGGAAGCGGGGGCCGGTAGCAAGGCCGCTACAGTCTACCGGCATCCTCATTCTCGGTGTACGCGCTGCGATAGTGGCAGTTCGGGATTGTAGATGACTAGTCACTATAAATTAATTTTAGGTTTTATTGTAAGGGTTAAAGTAGTGTCAATAACATATACTTTGTATGGACGGTCACATCACACCGGAAGAGTGGGAGCGAATCGAAGCGTTCGCACAGAAACCGAGCTACTTGCGTCGTCCGGAGCATCTGCTCCCCGAAGAAGCCACGGAGGGCGACGAGAGCGTGACGGAACAGTGGCAGGCGACTAACCGGGACGTGTCCTAAGAAACCGACCACGCCTGACCCGTTGTTGTGCGTTCTCGGAAGCTTATCAGACTCGATTCCGTGGGGATAGCCATGAGTCTCAAATCGATGTTCAACGACATCCCGTTTGTCAAGCAGTTAGGGATGGAAATAACGGCCGTCGACGATGGCTATGCGGCGGGCGAACTCCCGCTAAAGGACGGCCACTCCTCAAACCCCGAATCGATAATCGCACATGGCGGCGTCACGTACTCGCTCGTCGACACCGTCGGCGGGGCGGCCGTCATCTCACAGTCCGGCACCGTCTCGCCAACGGTCGACATGCGGATCGATTACCTCGCGCCAGCGACCGCCGATTTACGGACTGAGGCGGAGGTGATCCGAAACGGCGGGAGCGTCTCAGTCGTCGATGCAGAAGTGTACGACACCGATGGCCATCACATCGCGAGCGCTCGCGGGACGTACAAAACTGACGGCGACCGCGGTGAGTCGCCGTGGACAGCAGGCGTCGACGAATCAGACGTTGCCCATCTTACCGACGACTAGTCGCCGCTGACCATCTTCATCCCGTCGCGCACGGACTCTCGACGGCCCAGCAGGGTCACCATGTCGCCTTCCTCAAGGATATAGTCTGCTGTGGGTACTTCGGCGTTTTCGTGGAGTTCCCCGCTGACGAGCGCGACCAGACAGGCGTCGGGCAGCATCGGCCCGACATCGCGGATCGGCTTCCCGATGAGTTCCTGGTTCTTGACCTCGACCTCCTGCACATCGCCGCTCCGACCGACATCGGTCATCCAGTGGGCGATAGCGGGGCGCTCGATCTGGTTGTCGATGGCCCAAGCCGTCGCCATCGCCGAGGAGATGGTGCGAACGCCGAGGTCCTCGAAGGCCTCAACATTGTCCGGATTGTTCGCGCGGGCGATGACCCGCTCGACGCCGAACTTCGAACTCGCTAGCTGTGACACCAGCAGGTTCGCGTCGTCGTCACCGGTCGCCGCGACGACGGTTTTGGCGTTTTCAGCCCCGGCCGACCGCAACGTGTCGGTGTCGGTGCCGTCGCCGATCTCGACGGCGTACCCCTCGTTGCGGGCTCGTTCGACGCTCTCTTCCTCCTGCTCGATGATGACGACGTTCTCGCCCCGGTCTTCGAGGCGTGCGGCGAGCGCTCGGCCCACCTGTCCGCCGCCGACGATGATGACTCGCATTGGTATCACATCCAGTTTTTCCGCGATGAATCGCGCCAGTCCACCCTCAAACAGGGCGGTCGCAAAGATAACGAGAAAGACAGTGCCAAGCAGGATATCGGCCTGCGTCCCCAGCAGTTCAGCCTGTGCCCCAGTGACCTCCTCGGCTGCGGCGTTCAGTTCGACGGCAAACAGCGTGGCAACAGACGCCGGAATAATACCACGCGGCCCGACAAAGCTGACGAACAGCTTCTCGTTGGTGGTGAATCTGTCACCGACGGTCGAGACGAACACCAGCAACGGCCGGATGAACAAGGCGACGGCGAGGACGACGATGATGCCCGCTAGCCCGACATCAATGAGCGAGGCGGGTTCCAGTTGCGCCGCCAGTGCGATAAACACGAACGACAGCACCAGCAGCGTGATATCGCCTTTGAACTCCTCGATGTCCTCCTCGTACGGGTGGTCGACGTTCCCGAGCGCCATCCCCGCCGTGGCGGCGGCGGCGACACCGGCCTCGGTCGCTATCGTGTTCGCGCCCGCGTAGGCGATGAGCGCCCCGGCGAGCACGAGCAGTCGGGAGTTCCGCGGTGCGTCACCGGGCGAGAGGTCGACGTACTGGAGGAGGTAGTACAACACACCGGCGACGATGAGGCCGACGAGCAGGCCCGTTCCCAACCGGAGTGCGAACGCCCGCAACAGTCCCTCGCTCGACGCCACCGGATTGACCGTCTCGAAGATGACGACGGCGATGATAGCCGCGGTCACGTCGTTGACAATCCCCTCCGTCTCCAGCGCGGCGGCAACGCGGTCTCGAACCGGAACGACATCGAGGATTGGCGTGATGACGGTCGGCCCGGTCGCAACCAGCAGCGCACCGATCAGGAACGCGAGGTTCCAGGAGACGGCCGCGGAGCTGAACGCGAACTTAACGGCGATAGCGGTGCCCACGAGTGCGATAGCCGCACCGACGGTAACGAGTCTGAACGTCGCGGCCGGAGCCTCGCGTAGCCGGTCGAATCGGAGGTGATAGGCCCCCTCGAAAACGATGATTGCGACCGCTAAGCCGACGATTGCCGACAGCGCTCCACCGAAGGTGCCGTCACCGATGATGTTCAGTCCGGGCTGGCCGATGATGACACCGACCAGCAGGTAGAAGATGATACTAGGCACCCGCAGTCGTGCTGCGAGGACCTGTGCAAGAACACCGAGCCCGATGATACCGGCGACAAGCGGAATCAGTAGCCCCGAACTACCAGCCACAGTTGGCCTCCATCTGTCCAGCCTAACGCATCGCCCTCGTATAAACGCATTCACTCACCGGCACACGGGGGCTCCATTGGGACCGCAGTGTCAGGCCTCTGTGACGTTTGGCTATTCGTCCCGGTTATCGAGCGCCACGAGGACGCCGCGGACGTTCAGGCGCATCTCGGCGCGGCCCTTTCGCTCGCCCCAGGTATCGGTGTCGGCCCGCTCGACGAAGTAATCGATGACCGCCTCGTCGTCGTCCAGTTCCTCGCGTTTTCGCTCGACCTCGGCGACCCATTCAGGTAGTATCTCGGTGTATGTTTCCAGCTTATCGCCGGTTTCGACGGCACCGAAGTGGCCGAACATGAGGATGTCCGGGTCGAGGTCCTGTATCATCGCCACGTCGTCGAGCGCCTGGTCGAGCGTGAAGTTGACCGGCGGGGTCGTGACGTGCATCTCGTCGGTCGACGGGTTGTAGATGCCGGCAGCGTCGGCGGTGAACACACCGTCGATGGCAGGGTCGTAGAAGACGACCTGATGTGGCGCATGGCCCGGCGCGTGCAGAGTTTCGAGGGAGTGGTCACCTAGGTCGATCACGTCGCCGTCAGTTAGCGTCTCGATACGGTCTTCGGCGACCGGGATCGGCTTGCCGTAGAACTCGATCTGGTCACCGACGGCGTGTTTGGTCCCCTCCCAGAGCCGCTCGGGGTCGACGAGGTGGCGCTTGCCTGACTCGTGGACGTACACCGTCGCATTCGGGCAGTCCTCGGCGAGGTAGCCGGCTCCGCCGGCGTGGTCCAGATGGACGTGGGTCGCCGCGATGACTTCCAGATCCTCGGGCGCGATCCCGACCGACTCCATCGCCGAGAGGATGGTTTCGTGTCGCGCGCCGGTGCCGGTGTCGACCAGCGCCGGTCGCTCGGCGTCGATTATGTAGACGGGCCCGTACTCGGCGACGCCGTACATCCCGACGTCGACGTAGTGGACATCTATGCAGTCCCCGACCGTCACCTCGTGAACGTCACCGATTCCCATACACGTCCTCGTGACCGGCGGGGGCAAAACCGTTATGCTGTGGCTGTCGTGACAGTCAGGCAAAAGGAAGGGCAAAGCCATTTACCCGGAATCAGAAACACCACTGTATGTACGACGCCGTACTCGTTCCGACCGACGGCTCCGAGGGGTCCGCCACCGCGGCCGAACACGCCATCGACCTCGCACAGCGCCACGATGCGAGGCTGTACGCGCTGCACGTCCTCGAAACCGAGCAGGTAGTCGACCAGATTCCCGAGTTCGAGGACAGCAGCATCTTCGACCGCCTCGCCGACGCCGGCCAGCAGGCCGTCGACGACCTGCGCGCGCAGGCCGAAGACGCCGGCATCGACACGGTGACAACGGCGGTCAAGCAGGGCGTTCCCCACGAGGAAGTCGTAGACTACGTCGAACGCCACGATATCGACGTCGTCGTGATGGCGACGGAGGGGCGAACCGGGCCATCTCGGGAACTCATCGGCAGCGTCACCGAGTCGGTCGTTCGGGCCTCGCCGGTGCCGGTGCTGGCCGTCAAGGTCGGCGGCGAGGCATAGGGCGACGGAGGGGTCGGCGGGCAGGGCCAGCCCCACCGCGGGACCGACACGACTAATTTCTGCCGTCGAGAACCGTCGGCCATGTTATCGAGACAGTTCGTCCGGGAGCACCCCGAGACGGTCCGTGACGCTATCGAGCGGAAGGGCGTCACGGGCGTCGACCTCGACGAAATCCTCGACATAGACGAGGAGTGGCGGGAACTGAAAGCCGAAGGCGACGGGCTCCGACAGGAGCGCAACGAGGTGTCGAGCAAGATCGGCGAGCTCAAGCAGGACGGCAAGGACGAAGAGGCCCAGGAGGCCATCGACCGCTCGCAGGAACTCAAAGACGAACTGCAGGATATCGAGGAGCGCGCCGACGAACTGGAGTCCCAGTTGGAAGAGGCGCTGCTAGAACTGCCGAACATTCCCCACGAGTCGGTCCCGACCGGCGAGGGCGAGGCCGATAACGTCGAGCGCTACCGCGAGGGGTTCGACGACCTCCGGGACCTGCCCGACGAAGTGGTGCCCCACTACGACCTCGGCGAGGATCTGGACCTGCTCGACTTCGAGCGCGGCGCGAAGGTGTCCGGCGGCGGCTACCAGTTCGTCAAGGGCGAGGGGGCACGTTTGGAACACGCCCTCATCCAGTTCATGCTGGACGTCCACCGCGAACAGGAGTACGTCGACGTGCTTCCGCCGATTCCCGTCAACTCCGATTCGATGGAAGGGACCGGCCAGCTTCCGAAGTTCGCCGAGGACGCCTACCGCGTCGGAGCCAGACAGGACGACGACTACGACAGCGATGACCTGTGGCTGCTCCCGACGGCGGAGGTGCCGGTCACCAACATGTACCGCGGCGAAATTTTACTTGATGACGACCTGCCGGTCAAACATCAGGCGTTCTCGCCGAACTTCCGCCGCGAGGCCGGCGAGCACGGGACCGAGACGCGGGGGTACGTCCGCGTCCACCAGTTCCACAAGGTGGAACTCGTCAACTTCGTCCGGCCCGAGAACAGCTACGACCGGCTTGAGAGCCTGCTTGACGAGGCCGCCGAAGTGCTCGACCGCCTCGAACTGCCCTACCGCGTGCTCGACATGTGTACCGGCGACATGGGCTTTACACAGGCGAAAAAGTACGACATCGAGGTGTGGGCACCCGGCGACGACATGGAGGACGGTCCCGACCGCGGCGGCCGCTGGCTCGAAGTCTCCTCGGTGTCGAACTTCGAGGACTTCCAGGCGCGCCGCGCCGGCCTGCGCTACCGCCCCGAACGCCACGAATCCGCCGACTACCTCCATACGCTGAACGGCTCCGGACTCGCCGTCCCGCGTGTCCTCGTCGCCATCATGGAGTACTACCAGAACGACGACGGAACCATCACCGTGCCCGAGCCGCTCCGCCCGTACATGGGCGGCCAGGAAGTCATCGAGGGCTCCGAGAAAATCGGTGAGAGCGCCGTCGGAGCCGGCGAGAAAGAGTAGGCCACCGCGGTCCGTTGCGCTCGGCCGGTGTCCCGCTTTCCCGTATGCGGTGTGTTACACGAAACCATATTTCAATACAGTATTACATTCGTTCGCCGGCACCGCCGAAGTATGCTGGACGACGCTTTCGGGCAGATGGTACTGGACTTCCACCGCGGGGACCTCGCCGAACGGCCCCGCTATCGCCGCGACGACGACGATCTGACTGAAGCACATCTTTCGGGCTACTTCGAGCCGCCATCGGCGTGGCATCCCATCGAACAGAACCTGTTCTCGGCGGTGACGGGCCGTGTCCTCGACGCCGGCTGTGGCGTCGGGCGACACACGCTTCCACTACAGGAGCGCGGCCACAGCGTGCTGGCCGTCGACCGGAGTCCGGGAGCCGTCGCGGTTGCCCGCGAGCGCGGCGTCACGCGTCCCGTGGTCGGCGACCTCCGACGGCCGCCGGGCAACGGATTCGAGACGGTCGTTGCCCTTGGCAAACAACTCGGCCTCGGCAGTTCGCTGGCCGACCTCCGGACGACGCTCACCGAACTGGCGGCGGTGACACAGCCCGGTGGCCGACTCGTCGCCGACATGGACACGCTCGACCGGGCAGAGCCGGAGACTGACGCGGCCCACCGCACCCAGCCCGGTGTCGCTTACCGGACCTTCCGCGTCGAGTACGACGGGCTGGCCGGCCCGTGGACCGACCTGTTGCTGGTCACGCCGTCGGAGTTCCGCGACGCGGTCAGCGAAACGCCGTGGACCATGGACACGCTCGTCGGGACCGAGACCGACGGGTCGATGTACGGCGTTCAGCTGTCGCTGCCCGGACAGTAAAATAGCAACTCCGCGACGGGCAGGATTCAGCGCGTGTACGTCTCTATTCGCTCGATGTCGTCCCCAGCGAAGGTGAACACATCGACGAACCCGACGATGCACTCGCCTTCAGCATCGAGCAAGCGGCCGCGAGCAATGACTGCCGCCGTCGTCGCGTCGTCGCTGTCGGCCGGCTCAACCGCGCTGTCTTTCTGGCGACAGTAAAGGCCGTCGAGCGGATGCGTGGTGTCTGTCTGGGGTCGTTCCTCACGCATGAACTGTACGAACCGGTCCCGGCCTTCGATGGTCCGGTCGGGGCGGTCGTGGACGAACGACGGGGCGAGCAGCGAGGCCAACTGGTCGTAGTCGTCGCCGTCGATGGCGTCGTAGTAGGCCCGCGTCCGCTGACGGAGAGCAGGTCGCGTCACGGGCCTGGTTCGGGTTCGTCACCCGTGTCTCTATCGCTCTCCGCGTCGGATGTCTCGTCAGCCGCGTCCGGGACCGAATCGGCAGCTTGCTCGGGGTCGGCTGATTCTCCCGTGTCGCCGCCGTCACCGTCGGCCATCGGGTCGGCCAGATCCAGTTCGACTGCGTCGTCAGTCTCCGTCTCGGAGTCAGTGGCGGCGTCCGATGACGCGTCGGGGGTCGACTGCTCGCCGTCCGACGCGTCCTGTGTCGAGGTGTCGTCGTCCGCGCTGCCGACCGTGTCGGGAGGCTCTTCAACCATCGCGGTCGGGGCCTCGTCCAGCGGGTCCGTCGGCTCGTTCTCAGCTTCGCTGGCGGCCAGTTCGGCCTGAATCTCCTCGATATCAGCGTCGTCGACATCCGAAAGCTCACCCTCGCCGTCAGGCGTCGGTGCCGACTCCGGTGAGGCATCGTCAACCGACGAGGCATCGGGTTCCGCCGCTGTCGACTGGTCCGCGTGAGCGGTCGCGTCGTTGGTTGCGGTCGGTGGATTCGTTGACTGGGTAGCTGTCCCCGTCGTCGTCCCCTCGGTCGATTCTGCCGTCGGATCGTCGGCTGTGTCTCGTATGTCGTCGGCCGCATCGGCGGCTTCAGATGACGGCGTCGACTCCAGCGACTCGGTAGCCGACGACGCCGTCTCTGTCAGCTCGTTGTCTGTCCGCTCGACTTCTGCGTCGATGTCTACGTCGAGCGAGGTATCCACAGCGGTCTCGTCCTGTGTGAGGAACGTCGGCCGGTCGTTGTCCGTCTCTTTTTTCAGTGTCTCCAGATCTGGCGGCCACGGACCGTCGGGGTCGGGTGGTTCCTTGTAGCCGCGGGCAGCTTCAAGCGGCCGCTCTGCGTCGTCCCGGAGTTGCTGGCCCTCGGCACCGTCCCCGCTAGAGTAGGCGCGAGCGGCCTGTGTGAGCCAGTCGCTGGCCTGCCACAGCGAGTTCGCCTTCGTCTTTGTGTCCTCGTAGATCGGTTTCAGGGACTCGTCGTCGACGAACCGGACAGCGGTGTCGAAGTGGTCTTCGGCGTCGGCGAACTCCTCGCGTGCCTGCTGGAAGTCGCCCTGTGCGACCATCCACTCCGACTCCCGGAAGGCCCCCATCGCCGACGTGAACGCGCGCCGTCCCTCAGTGTAGTGGGCGTGGCCGACGCGGTAGCGGGCGAACGCGGTGTCGTCGCCACCGGTGTCGGCGATAGCGTCCTTGATTTCCCCGACACGAGGGAGTTGCTGGAGGTTGTCGGTACTCCAGGCGTACTGCACGTCGCCGTCGTGGTCGATGACGACGACAGCGCGCTCGATCAGTTGCTGGCCGATATCGTCGATAAAGTCGAGTCCGTACTCACGGGCGACATCGTGGTCAGTGTCGGACAGGAGCGGGACTTTCAGGCCGTAGCGGTCGGCGAAGGCCCGGTGGCTATACACCGAATCCGGGCTGATGCCCAGGATCGTCACGTCCTTCTGCATCGTAAAGAGGTCGAGTTCGTCCAGATCACAGGACGTGTCGTCACAGGCCGGATTGAAATCCGCCGGATAGAACGCAAGGATGACCACGTCCTCGCCAAGATAGTCGGATAGTTCGACTCGCTGGCAGTCGCCATCGACGAGCGCCGGCAGTTCGAACAGTGGTGCCGCCGTCCCCTCTGAAAGCACACGTTGTACAACCAATTCCGGCTATAACAGTGTTTGCACAGTGTCACTGAACGAGTCGCTTTTATTCGCCAGCGTAGTAGCGCTCGTGTGGAACTGCACGTCCGGTACGAGGGTGACGACGACCCAGATAAATGTAGCGCACGGAAACTGGCCCGGATGGACGAGGCCGAACTCCACCGCGCGACGCGGTCGACGCCGCCCGGCATCGTGCTCAACCCCTTCGCCGAGCAGGCGCTGTCTCCGGCGGACCGACCGACCGCCGGCGACGGCGCTCGCCACAGCCGTCTGGTTGCACTCGACTGTTCCTGGGAGACCGCCGAACGGGAAGCGTTCGACCTCGAAGGGGTGCACCGCTCGCTCCCCTTCCTCGTCGCCGGCAACCCGGTCAACTACGGCACGGCCTTTCAGCTCAATACCGTCGAAGCCTTCGCGGGTGCGCTCGCCATTCTCGGGGAGCACGACCACGCCGAGCGGATTCTCTCGACGTTCTCCTGGGGCCACACGTTTCTGGAACTGAACGAGGAACCACTGGAACGGTACGCGAACTGCGAGGATTCGAGCGACGTCATCGACGTACAGGACGACTATCTCGCCGAGGAGTAGTCATCGGGGCGTTGCTGGCTTTTCGAGGAGCGGCGCATCACAGTGTGGACAGGCCCGCCGCGCATGTGCCTCCAGTACGTCGTCGATGCGTTCTCCGCAGGCTTGACACCGCATGACAATAGTTAGCCCTCCAACAATAATGTAGCTTCGGCTTCATATTTAAGGCCGCTTACGAGAAGCTGGTGCCGATACCGGCTGGCGCGTCGGGAGGGGTGAGCGGACTCGTCGGCAGGTCCGCGTCGGGGTCGGGGTCGTTATACCCGCCGGGCGCAACGTCGTTTGGCCCATCAGGATAGCACAGCGACGCTAGCGCCTGGATATGGTCGCGGCCGACACCGAGTTCGAACTGCCCGCCGCCGTACAGGTCGATACCGTGTGCCTCGCAGTAGTTGATAGTCGCAAGCACGGACTCGACGGTCCCGCAACGGGATGGTTTCATATTGAGCCACGCCGGTTCGAAGGGCAGCGACTCGATGCTTTCAACGCCGGTGATAGGTACGTCCCAGGTGACACGGGCCTCCTGACCGTCGAAGATGGGTCGGGTCGTCTCGGTCAGGTCGGGGTCCTCGACCAGCGCGTCCGGGAGGCCGTCGACGACACGACGGTAGAACTCCGGGTCGGCCGCGACATCGACATCTGTCCCCTCGTACAGCCCTTTCAGGTCCAGCACGCGAACATCGTAGTCCGCCAGCTGGTCGACAAGAGCGTCACTCCAAGACGGCGTCGGGTCGAGTTTGAACGACAGGTCGCCGTAGCGCTCACACAGCATCGCCAATCTGTCAGCCGTCGGCGGCGTGTCGTCGTCGGCGTTCGAGAGCCGCGTCGAGACGACGAAGTTCACTGGGTCGTACTGTCGGCCGAGTGCTGCCCCGAGGTCCGTGTCATCCTGCTGCAGCGCCAGGTCAAGCGCCGCGCTCTCGAACCCCCAGCGGCGGTAGTGACGGAACCGCTCCTCGTCGGGGGGCTCGGACCACAAATCGGTCGCTTCCAGCGTCGCCGAAAACGAATCAACGGTGTACTCGCCGGCCAGCGGGGAGTCCTCGCCCGGCAACGCATCGCTGTCCTGTAGCGCGTCGTGGGCTTCGGCTGTGTACGTCACGTCCTCGCCGCTGCCGGTCTCACCCGCACCGGAAAGGTGGATGACCGTCGTCACTCGGTCGAATCCGCTGGAGGTCGCCCGTTCTCGACGCTCGAATGAACAGCTCTCGATGGTGACCGGTAGGTCTGCGACCTGATCGTACATACTCCGGCTTCGTCGCTCGGGCATCTAAAGCCGGCGACGACTGGGAGGTGTCTCCCTGGTCTTTCACCGTCGTTCCACGCTGAATCGGTCCCGGACCGAAACTCAAAGCTTAAACGCGCGCACCGGGAATGACCGCGCATGGCTAGCTTCGAGACAGCGTCCGACCGACTCCTCAACAAGCAGATCTGCATGCGGTGTAACGCTCGGAACCCACAGCGCGCCCAGCAGTGCCGGAAATGTGGCTACGGCAACCTGCGTCCGAAGGCGAAAGAAACCCGCAGCGCCTGATTTTCGGGTCAGTTGCCACCGACATCCGGTGGCAGTTCGTCACCACTCGGCTACTGCCCAGTGAGTTCTTCATCCGCTGACTGCCGGTCGAGCGTCGCCATGCGAACCGACGCGTGTGAGACGAGAAGCTCCAGCAGCTTCTGGTCTTCTTCACCGACAGTCGTCTCGTCCGTCGTAACCGAGATGACGACTGTCGTCTCGTCTTCATCGTCCAGAACCGCTGCCGACACGCAATCGGTGACTGACTCGGGGATGTCGACGGGGAACGGCCGGTCGTGAACGATGACCGCTCCCTGTTCCTGTGCCCGGACGGCCTGCGCGAACTCGGCGACGACGTCGACGGGGACGGTCCGAACCGTGTTCGCGAGCGCCACCGCATCGCCGTCCCTGAGCTGGATGACGGCTGTCTCCTCCATGCCGGTCATCGTGCCGAAGGCCTCAACAACGAAGGCAGCGACGCCGTCGACGCTGGGGGCGCTGGCGATGGCGCGCCCGTAGTTGTTCACGTCGGCCGCCTTCCCGGCGAAAGCCTCGACGCGGTCGCGCTCGGCCGCCAGTTCGCGGAGCCGACTGCGGCTCCGGGCGTCGTACAGGCCGACCAGAACGCCCGCCAGCGCGCCGACAGTAACGAGGTCAACCGTCAGGTACGACGCTCGGGCGAGTGAGCCAGAGGTCACGCGCTGACTGAACAACAGGAGCGCCGCCACGGCGGCGAACGTCACAGTTCCGCCGGCGGCCCACGCGGCCACTCGGGACGTGGCCCCCTCAAATGCCGTGTCGCGGGCGAGCCAGACGCCCGCGTACGTCACCGCGAGGCCCATCGCCACAAAGGGGAGCGCATCGACCGCGACCGCCACCGGAATCCGGGTCTGCTGGACCGCGTGAAATACCTGCATCGCGGCCAGTACGACGCCGGAGACTGCCAGAGCCGCCCCCGTCAGAAGTCGCTGGTTCATAGCGTCGAATATCGGCCCTATCACTAGAGCGTTGTGCCGGTTTCGAGTGGTCAGTCGTCGGGATACTTCGGCTCGCGGCGCTCGGCCCGTTCGAGGGCGCGCTCGACGACCTCGCGGACATCGCCGTGGAAGACGCCGCCGTGACCCGAGTACATGTGTTCGACGCCTGCCGGCATTCGGTCGAGAATACGCTCGATGCTCTCGATGAGGCGCTCGCGGGACTGGCCGGGGCGGTCCGTGCGGCCGAAGGAGCCGTCGTCGAACGCGCCGTCGTCGTGGACGACCACGTCGCCGGAGAACAGGGCTGACTCGGAGACGAGCGAGACGTGGTCATCGGCGTGGCCCGGCGTGTACACGACCTCACACTCTTCATCGCCGACGGTGAGCGTGTCGCCGTCAGCGAGTGCGTGGTCCCGGCGGGGATGGGAGCCGTAGGCGTACAGCGGCGCGTCGAAGGCGTCGAGGACGGTATCAAGTCGCTGGACGTGGTCGCCGTGCTGGTGGGTTAACACGACGGCATCGAGCGCGTCGGCGTGCTCCCGAATGACGTCGACGACGCCGCGCATCGCACCAGCGTCGACGAGTGTCGTCTGCTCGCCGGTCGCGAGATAGGCGTTGCAGGTGAACGTCTCGGCTTCGGCGGTGACGTTGTGAACGTCCATACACGAAGCCTGTGGCGCGGCCCGCTTGAGTGTACTGTCCCGGCCGCCGGTCGCCACAGCAGTTCCGAGAGTGAGACCGAAGAACATCGTATTAACGCGCTAACACGCTGGAGTCGGCGAGTGATTTTTTACTGTGAACGTCATAGTTGTACACGTACCATGGGGTTCGGGAGCTACGACGAATCGGAACAAGACAATCAGGAGTACGACACAGACTTCGAGGACGAGGACGGCCTCGATGCTGAAGAAAACGCCCACGAGGGCGACATCGAGTACGAGTTCACCGCGTCGAACGACGAACTACTCGACAGACTGGAAGACATCAAAGACAACCAGAACACGTGAAAGCAGGGGCACGGGCCCTCGGCGTCGCGGAGTCGTATCGGGCTGAAACCAGTCAGTTTGCTGGCGCTGTCGTCCGCGCCAGTAGAGTGGCCGACGGCTTTGTTTTCAGTACTGCCACGGTCGGCGGGAGCGACGCGACCGAGACAGTGTGTGCGATGGTCGACCGACTGGACCGCGAGGACATCCGCTACCTGCTGGTGGCGGGTCTCGCGCCGGCGTGGTTCAACGTCCTCGACCTCCGCCGGATTCACGACCACACCGACCTGCCAGTCGTCTCAGTCACCTTCGAATCCTCGCCGGGGCTCGAGGGGGCCATTCGTGAGGCGTTCGACGATCCCAATGTCGTACAGGACCGGCTGGCGACCTACCGTGCCCAGCCGGAGCGCCGACCGGTGTCGGTGAACGACGAGACGGTGTACGTTCGGAGCGTCGGTATCGACGACAGCGCCGCCGCAGATGTCGTCCGGGCGTTCACGCCGGAAGGCGGCCGTCCGGAACCGCTCCGGGTGGCCCGACTGGCAGCGCGGGGACTGGCCGAGATGGAGTGAGTCGGACAGCGGTAGCGGCCGACCGGCGACGCTGTGACACTGGTCGTCAAGACAGTGGAACAGGCCAGAGTTATTGCTGTCAGGAGCCACAGCGAAAAGTTGTCTATTGCTAAGTCATATCTGCGGCCCGAAAGCATCCTGCTAGCTAGTACTGCCTCATCATTGTCTACAGTTAGTAATAGCTAAAGATATCCTGATTAGCTGGCACTGTGTTTGTACGAATACAATGGCAGAGAGCAAGACACAGGCGAGGAATGCTGTAGACCCCGCAGAAACGAACGAGCAGACGAATATCAACAGTAGCGTGACCCGGTCCGAGGGCGACCAGCCGACAGAGCACAGCGTGTACGGCAAGCGCCAGCAGGACAGCCAGCTCATATTCTTCGACGGGCAGGTTCCGGACGCGGACACGGCTCGCAACGGCGATGTGCAGGAACAGACGCTGGCCGCACTCGACCAGATTCGAGCGATGGCTGCCGAATCCGGTCTCGAACCGCGTGACCTGCTGCGGACGACGGTGTACCTCACGGAGATGGACCAGCTACCAGCGGTCAAGCAAGCGTACGCGGCGTTTTTCGACGGACAGCGACCGTCACGAAGCGTCGTCGGCGTTGCAAGCCTGCCAAACGACGCGGCGGTGCAGATCGAAGCAACCGGTGTAAAGCGGTAGTCACGGCCAGCGTCCGCGGTCGGGTGCCTGCCGGCGGACCGCTGCGTTTGAGAGCCTTCGGTGCAAACGACGCTGCATGGAGCAGATGGACGGCCTCGATGTCGTCGGCTGTGAGCGCTGTGATGACCTCTGTGGCTCGCGCTCGCGCATCGTCAACGGCGTCGGCCCCGCGGACGCGGACCTGCTGTTCGTCGGGGAAGCCCCCGGCGCGAACGAGGACGAACAGGGCGAGCCGTTCGTCGGCCGGAGCGGCGACGTGCTCGACGCTGGGTTACGCGATGCCGGCCTCGACCGCGGCGACGTGCGCATCACGAACTGCGTCCGCTGTCGCCCGCCGGACAACCGCGACCCCCGAAACGGTGAACTCGCGAACTGCCGCGACTATCTGGAGACGGAAATCGACCGTGTTGACCCCGAAGTCGTCGTGACGCTCGGGAAAGTGCCGGCCGAGCACCTGCTAGAGCGTGATGTCGCCGTCACCGGCGAAGCGGGCGACGTGTTCGACGTGGCTATCGCCGGCCAGCCACGGCGCGTTCTCGTCTCCGTTCACCCGGCGGCGACGCTGTACGACCCGAGCCAGAAAGAGACGTTCGAGGCGGCGCTGACGACTGCCGCGGAGTTTACCGACGCCCAGAGCGGCCAGTCACGACTCGGCGAGTTTTAAAAGTCGGATAGTGCGCTCGGAACCGCTAGTTCGCTGCGATGTCCATCGCTTCTGCTCTGGTATCGACCAGCGAAATGTCAACACCCGGAATCTCGCCGACCTGACTCTTGAGCGCCATTTTCTTGATCCCCTCGGAGACGATGACCCAGTCCGTGATACCGAACTCCTTGCCCGCTTCCGCGGCCTCCTGTGCTCGCGAGAACACGTCGTCGTTCAGTGACGCCTCCATCTGGAGATTTGAGATGTGCGTATCGACCGCCGGCTGTGAGGCGAGTTCTTCGAATCGTTCGTTGACTTTCGCAAACGTCTCATCCGTCATCTCCATCTCTTCGGGAAATTCAGCGATGAGAACGTTACTGTCGACATACAGGACTTCTGTAAGGTCAATCATCAGCGGCTGTATGCGGTAGGTGGATAAAACTGGGCCGGACCATTCTTAGCTTTGATACTCTTGCAGGACCGGACGTGTGAGCGGGGTTGAGACCGCCCGCTTGACAGTGGCGGTGCTGAAGGCTTGTTCGAACAGGAACTCACTTACCCCCCGTTCGCCTACGAGAAGGTATGAGTGTCAGACAGACGACTGCGGACGTGGTCGTCGTCGATTACGGACTGGGGAACCTCCGGAGCGTCACGCGCGGGCTCGAACGCGCCGGCGCGAACGTTTCGCTCTCGGAGGACCCCGCAGAGTTCGACGCGGCTGACGGCATCGTCCTGCCCGGCGTCGGAGCCTTCTCCGAAGGGATGGACAACGCTGGGCCGTTCCGCGAGGCGCTGGTCGAACAGGCCGAGGCCGGGAAGCCCCTGTTCGGAATCTGTCTCGGGATGCAGATGCTCCTGACGACGAGTGAGGAGGCCGACCACGAAGGACAGGGCGACGCCGAGGGGCTGGACCTCATTCCGGGGAAGAACGTCCGGTTCAGCCGCGACCAGACCGTGCCACACATGGGCTGGAACGAACTTGACGTGACGCGGGACCATCCCCTCGTCGAGGGCGTCGACAGCGTGGGGTCGAAGACCCCACGGGCAGACGGAACCGGTGGTTCCGTCGACGGCGAACACGCCTACTTCGTCCACTCCTACTACGCCGTTCCTGACGACGAGAGCGCGACGGTGGCGACGACGGACTACGGGACAGACTTCGCATCGATTGTTGCCAACGACGCCGGCAACGTCTTCGGGACGCAGTTCCACCCGGAGAAGTCGGGCGAAACCGGGCTTCGCATCCTCCGGAACTACGTCGACTACTGTCTCGACCACTGAGTTCTGGATTTGGGTTCGTTTGTATGTCTACAGGAGCTTCTGTCGTGCTGCTCACCGGCGCAGCGTCGGGTATCGGAGCGGCGACGGCGCGGGCGTTCGCCGACGACGGCTGGACCGTCTACGCGACGGATGTTCGGACCGAGTTTCCAGCGGATATCCCCGAGCGCTGTCGCTGTCTCGAACTCGATGTAACTGACAGCGAGCAGGTCGAGGCTGTCGTTGACCACATCATCGAGGAAGCGGGACGACTCGACTGTCTGGTGAACAACGCCGGGTACGGGGTCGCCGGCCCAGTCGAGGATGTTTCCAGCGACGACGTTCGCGAGCAGTTCGACGTGCTGGTCCACGGCCCACACCGACTCGCACAGGCAGTGCTGCCCGAGATGCGCGAACACGGCGGGCGCATCATCACCGTCTCAAGCGTCCTGGGCCACACCGCGTCGCCCGGACTCGGCGCGTATTCAGCCGGGAAAGCCGCCGTTGAATCGCTTTCTGACGCAGTTCGGATAGAGGTGGCCGGCGCGGACGACATCCATATCTCGCTCGTTGAACCGGCGTGGGTCGAGACGGGGTTCGCCGATGGCGCGCTGGAGAGCCTGCGTGATGCGGACCGGACGCCGACCTACGACCGGACGTACGACGCGCTGGAGGACGGCTGGGTCCTCACCGGTGGACCGCTGGCGACAACGCCAGAAGCCGTCGCGGCGACGGTACTCGCCGCAGCGACCGACGACCCGCCGAAGGCCCGCTATCCTGTCGGGGCCTTCGCCACGTTCGTCCGATGGACCCACTGGCTCCCGGCGCGACTGCAGGACCCGATACACCGTGGGTTCGGTCGGGCGAGCGCGCTTCTGGGGCGGTGGTTATGATACACCTGTCCGACGGCGACCGGGTTCGGCTCTCGACCGGCCACGAAGTGACGCTGCCGCTGGTCACCGAGGCGACGGTTGCCGGCGCGGTGCTCCCGGCGCGATACGACGTTGCCGAGTCGCTGCTGCCCGATGGACTGACACCGGTTCGAGTAACGGCCCGGCAGGCCGCAGTCGTGCTCCTCTGTGTCGAGTATCACCGTATCGGCGACGACGCGATGGCCCCCTACGACGAGTTCGCGGTGCTGATTGGCGCAACGGCGGACGAGTGGCAGTCACCACTGGTGCCACTGCTGACCCGCGATATCGGTGGCTACGTCTGGTCGCTCCCGGTGACAACTGAACCCGCTCGCGCCCTCGGCGACGAAATCTGGGGCTATCCGAAAACAGTCGCCAACATCAGCCACCACGACAACACGACCCGCCGCGAGACGACGGTCGTCGAGGACGGCGACCGCGTGGCGACGGTCAGCATCGACTGGCCCCGGACCTGGGAACACCGAGAGCAGATAGAGAGCTACGCGGTTCGGGAGGGACGACTCGAACGAACATCTGTCGAGTTCCAGGGGAAACTAGGGGCTGCGCCGCTGAGCAGCTGCATCGACGTGGACCCGGGTGACCACGAACGGGCCGACACGCTCCGCTCGCTCGACCTCGGCTCCCGATCCGTCCTTCGGTTCTCGCTGGAAGGGCGGATTACATACGGCGCTGGGCGGTCAGTGGAGCGGTAGCGGGGGCAGTAGCAGGAGCGGAGCAGTGCGGTAGCAGTAGCAGAGCGGTGAGGAAGCCGTACCGCATAGCATACCGCGCGCCGACGGCGCGCGGTTTCACGCGAATCGCTCCGCGATTCGCGCCTTTTTCGCCCACGTTTTTGCCGCGAGAGGTGAGCGCTATGCGCTCACCCGAGCGGGAAAAAGGTGGTCTAGAGGAACTCCCGGACCTCAGAGTACCACATGTCGTGCTCGTCAACGGCGTCGATAGCCGCAGCGATGCGAACCGCGATAGCGTGCCAGCAGAGCTGGTCGGGGTCGTCGGCGTCGAGGTTGTACTCGCTGTCGGCGCAGGTGCAGCCGCCGTCTTCAACGATGTACTCGTCGTCATGGCCGACAACGACGGTGAAATCGCGGTACTGCTTGACGCGGCCCTCGCCGACGGCCTCGATAGCTTGATGACCGCGGTCATCGTGGACGGCGACGATAGCCGACACTGCATCGGGGGTCAGCTCACCGGCGGCTTCGAGGTCGGCCACCCACTCCTCGACATCAGTCACATCCGTGCTACGGAAAGGGGTGACAAAACGGCGTCGGCTTCAGCAGCCAGATTCCAGCTGGCTCGCAACCGGCGGCGAGAAGTTATCAATGCTTGTACTGTGCCCAGAAACATAAACACGGAGTACAGATTTATTCCGGCATGAACCTCGACCTCCCGTGGCTGGCGCTGGGCTCGTTTGCCTCGGGATTCGGGTCGCTGTATCTGCTGGCCCAGCTCCAGGCACACTGGGACAAGCCCGGCGCGCGGTGGTTCGTCGCGACCATCGTCACACAGACGGTCTGGTGTTTCAGCTACGGCGCGGCACTGCTGGTGTTCGACCCGACACTGCGCCTCGCTCTGGAGATGGTATCCTGGCTGGGCATCATCTGGATTGGCTTCTGTTTTCTCTCGTTCGCGCTGGGATACACGGGCCGGACGAACGTCCTCGAAAGCGGCTGGTACCGTGGCGTGGCGGTGCTGCCGCTCGTCGAAACGGCGCTCGTCGTCACAAACCCACTCCATACTGTGGTCTGGCAGGGATTCCGGGTCGTACCGGCTGCCGGCAGCGCGGGGGCCGACTACGCCGTCTTGCCGGTGGGACTGCTCACAATCATCGTCGCGATGCTGTTCGTCAGCTTCGGGACCCTGCTGGTGTTCGATACGGTCGTCAGCTACGGCCCGCTGTACCGGCGCGAGGCGCTGGCGGTCGGCTTGAGTCCGATACCGCCCGGGGCCGCGGTGTTGCTGTGGGCCGGCGGTATCGGGCCGGTTCCGGCAGTGAATCTGACGCCGCTCCTGTTTCTGCCCCACGTCGCGCTGGACCTGTACGCGTTCGTTCACAGCGATATGTTCGAGTTCCACCCGGCGACCCGGCGGGCCGGCGAGCGGGCAGCAATCCACGACATCGCCACGCCGGTCGCCATCGTCGACGAGCAAGGGCGCGTCGTGAATCTCAACGCCGCCGCCGAACAGATGCTCGCCGTCGACAAGCACGAGGCACTGACGGAGCCGCTGAACGATTTTCTGGGCGGCGATGACATCGCAACCGACGGGGGGAGTTCGCGGGTGTCCATCGAGGCCGATGGTCGGCACCGCGAGTACAAGGTCCAACAGACGGCGCTCCGAGACGAGACGGGCACGCAACTGGGATACACCGTCGTCTTTCAGGACATCACCGACGAGATCCGGCGTGAACGCCGCCTCGAAGTGCTCAATCGCTTTCTCAGACACAACGTCCGCAACGAGAGTGTCGTCATCCAGGCTCGGTCGGAGTTGCTAGCGACGGAACTCGACGGCGACCACGCGGACTATGCGGCGACCATCGAGCAGTCTGTCGGTCGTCTGGTCGACTCCGGCCAGAAGGCCCGGACCCTCGCCGAAGCGGGGGCCGGAGGTGCGACCCCCGAACCCGTTGTGCTGGCCGACCTCGCCACCGAGGTCGTAGAGACCGCCCGGGACGAGTACGACGGCTCGGTCACGGTTGAGATACCCGACGACCTCCGGCTGACGACCCAGCCCGCCCTGCTGAAAATCCTGCTTACCAATCTCGTCGAGAACGCTCTCCAGCACGTTCCGGACGCCGTCGTCACCGTCGGTGCGAAGGTCAAGGGCGACGATGTCGTGCTGACCGTCAGCGACGACGGCCCCGGCGTGCCCGAACACGAACTCGGCGTACTGGAGCGGGGCCGCGAGACGGACCTGAACCACGGCAGCGGCATCGGCCTCTGGCTCGTCCGCTGGACCGCGACGACGCTGGAGGGCGACCTCGATTTCGACACGAGCGACGGGACGACGGTAACCGTTCGACTGCCCCGAGAGCGGACGGCCGCCGAAGCAAGATGAGTGTGGTAATCACGGGGACAGTCTGCCGACCGTGCTGAGTGCGACTGCACAGCCGGCATGCACAATGCGATTACACTGCCAACACGGGTGGGACTGGAAGGGGCGAGGCGCTGGCGGACGGGGGGCGACGCAAGCACTGCACGAGCGACTGTAAGGAGCGAGGCAGCGCGCAGCGAGACCTCCGATACCAGCGCCTCGGGGCTTTCTGGCTGTTCACGCCACCCTCAAGTACGGAAGCATCAACAGGCAGGTTCGAACGACTTAACGGCGCCCGCACGGACCGGAGAGTATGCGCGTCAGTGAGGGCCGGGTGACGGTCACGGTGCCGGAACAGCCGGAGGCGGGGAAGGGTGCGGACGTATTCTTCAACCCCGTACAGGAGCTGAACCGCGACATCACCGTGGCGGCGCTGCGGGCCTACCGAGAGCGAACCCCCCGCGTGTCGACGTATCTGGACGCCACCGCCGCCAGCGGTATCCGTGGCGTCCGCGCGGCGGCCAACGACTGGGAGACGACGCTGTGTGATATCGACGACGACGCAACGGCGCTGTGTGAACAGAACCTCGAACGCAACGACCTCGCGGCCTCGGTCCGGCGGTCGGACGCGAACGTGCTCATGCACTCCGAGGCGTTCGACGTAGTGGACGTGGACCCCTTCGGCACGCCGATTCCGTTCGCCGACGCGGCGGTGCAGGGGACCAAACACCTCCTCTGTGTGACGGCCACCGACACCGCGCCGCTGTGTGGCGCGCACTTCGAGAGCGGCGTCCGCTCGTATGGCGCGGTACCACGAAATACCGAGTTCCACGCCGAGATGGGGATGCGCGTCCTTCTATCGGCGATGGTCCGCACCGCCGCCCGCTACGACATCGCTGCCCGACCGATTCTCAGCCACGCGACCAAGCACTACGCCCGGACCTATCTGGAGTTCGACCACGGCGCGAAGGTCGCTAACGACTGCATCGACGAACTCGGCTACGTCCACCACTGCCAGCACTGCCTCTGGCGCGACCACGACTACGGCCTCATCGCCGACCCGCCCGAGGACTGTCCGGTCTGTGAGAAGCACCTCCAGACGGCCGGCCCCATCTGGCTGGGTCGGACCTGTGACCCCGAGTTCGTCAGCGCCGTTTCAGAGCAGGTGAGCGAAGAGATGGGCACCGCCGACGAAGCCAAAGAACTGCTGGCGACGCTCGGGGCCGAAATCGACACGCCGACCCACTATGACCAGCACCGCCTCTGCAAGCGCTGGGGGCGCGGCGCTGAAGCCATGGACGAGTTCATCGAGAAGCTCCGTGACGCTGGCTACGCGGCCTCCCGAACGCACTACGGCGGCACGACGTTCAAGACGGACGCCGACGTGGTAGAGATACGCGAGGCGACGGCAGACTGAGACCGCCGGGTGCTCGTTGACCGCCCGCGAACAGCGGTACCGGTACTAGCGGGATGCAACATGTTGCTGTAAGCGTCACCTCACTGTGTCCGTTCTGTGTACATATGGAACGGAACGAACACCGTTCGAACAGTCACGTCGCAAGTACGGCTACCGTCCCGAGAAAGATGATTCTCGTGTTGTTCGTGCCGGCGCTATTCGGGGCCGCGCATCACGTCGACCACATCGTCCGCGGGAACCACGTGGGTTGGCCGCTGACCCCCGAAGTAAACGCGTTCACGCTCAGTCTCGCCGTCTACCCACTCCTGGCAATCGGCCTCGTCCTCACGGTAACCGGGCGGACCGGACTGCGGTACTGGCTCGGATTTTTTACGGCGAACAGCGTGGTGCTCGCGTCCGTCCACCTCGGTCCCTGGGCTATCGAACCACCGTCGGACATCATTGCACCGTACAACGATCCGATGCTCGGCTACGGGGCCTTCGGGGTCCTGCTTGCACTCATCGCTGCTGTCGCCATCGGGGCAGCGTACACCGGGGTCCTCGTTCTTCGAGGTGGCCGATGAGCCAAACGCTGTCCCACGCGCGCCCCAAGCCGGTGAGCGCAGTCGTCTCAGCAGTCGTGACGGCGGCCACACTGCTCATTGCGTTCGGATTGCTGGCACTGGGCGTCGAGTCGTTCTGGCTGGCGTTCGTCGTCGGCTTTGGTGTGGTCCTCCCGGCGGCAGTGGGGGTGGTCGAATACAATCAAGACAGTGACACCCGCAATACGACCACCGACCGGGAGAGCGAGACAGAGTCGGCGCTGGCCACGCTTCGCCAGCGGTACGCTCGGGGCGAACTCTCAGAAGTTGAGTTCGAGCGGCGGCTTGAACAGCTTCTCGAAGCGCCGTCATCGCCGGCAGAACGCACACGTGAGACGGCTCACTGGACCGAGGAGCAACACGGTGTGTCCAGAGTGAGCGACCAGTAGTTGTCACTCACGGTTAGCGATTCTCCGGGGACTGCGAGGCCGCCGTGGTGAGAAACCACTTGACAATTCGCGTCTGTCCACGTCTGAGCACACGGCTCGCGGTCGACTTGTCGATATCGAGCGCCGACGCTAGGTCGGCGAGCGTGCAGTCGCGGGGCAACTCAAAGTAGCCCGCTCGGAGCGCAGCCATGAGGACGTCCCGCTGGCGCTCTGTCAGGAGTCCGGACGGATCTGTGCTGTGAACGAGCGACAGCAGCTCGTACTGCCTACCTGCGTCCTCAATCGCCGTCCGGAAGTGGTCGAACTCCGCACGGGACCCGGTGAGGTCAAACTCGTACCAGCCGTTCTCGGCAGTGACCGGGTACTCGATAGGGAGGCCGGACTCAGCGACGAACTCGTACAGGTCCGTGTCCGTCGTCTCGTACTTCGCGAGTACCCGATCGGCAGTGCGTTCCAGTTCCTCGTATGCGGTAACCGAGGGATGCGTCGCGATGGCGTCGCCGGCGGTCGCGGGGTCGTCAGTCGTCACCTCGCCGAGTTCGACCGCCCTCGTCGCAGCTCGAATACCGGAGAGCAACCGGAACGTGGCCTGCGGGTTCGCCTGTGAGACGTCAGCGATCCAGATGTCCTCTGGGAGGCGAATTCGAAGCCGAGCGGCAATCACGCCGACCGCCTCCGGCAAGATGTTGGCTGTGGCCACGGCATAGTGTCGCCAGTCGTACCACACAGCCGGACTGTGTAAATCCCGTGGCGAGCGTCGCCGTCGGCAATCGCCTCACCGACCGTTCGCCCGGCCGACGCTCTCTCGAACCGCGGAGACGAGGTCATAGCCCAGCAGATACACCGGGCGCAGGAAGTAGTTCGCCATCCCCGCGAGCCCAAGCAGCCCGCCGATAGCCTGCACCTCGCCGGGTGTGGCCGACAGGCGAACGAGCAGCGGCAGAGCCGTAACGAGCGGCGCGAGCCACAGCGACTGGACGACGCCGTCCAGATCGACACCGGCGACGGAACCGAATCGGTCCTCGTCAGGGCGGACGGCGTACAGCACAGCCGTCAGTACCAGCAGGCCCACGGCAATCGGCAGGGACGCGCCGACCCCGGCGACGCCAAAGCCAATAGCCAGCGCGGCCGCGACGAGCAACAGGATCGTCACCTGCATCGTCCCGTTCCGGATGGCCGCTTCCGTATCCATATCCGGTCGTTGCGGCGGCGCTGTATAAACCCTGTGAGGGCGGCTCCCCTTTCTTAACGCCTTTGCTGTTCGACCGCAAAGGAGGGGCGAACACGTGCCCTCCACGTACAATCCAGTCCGTGGCGTCCTGCTGCTCGTCGGCAGCTTGCTCGCGCGGTTCGGGCTTGTCGAACGCGAGCGGGTCCGGCGAGCGTCGGACCTGTCCTGGCCCCGGATCGTCACCGGACTCGCCCGGATGTCGAAGTCGACGGTCGACGTGGCGATGGTGGGGCTGGCGCTCGGACCGACCGCCATCGCCGGCGTCGGCTTCGCCGCGCCGTTCTGGGAACTGGTGTTCGCGCTGGGCGCAGGTGTTGCTGGTGGGACTATCGGCATGGTGTCACAGCGCTACGGGGCCGACGCCGGCGAGGAGCTAGCGGTCACCGTTACGACCAGCAGTGTCGTCGTGGTAGCGGCCACTGTCCCGTTCGCAGTGGTGTACTGGGTCCTTCCAGGCTTACTCGTCGATCTGGTTGGGACAGGGCCACAGGCAATCAGGTACGGTGTGCGGTACTTGCGCGTCGTCGCCCTCGGTGTGCCGTTTGCAGTGCTCAACCTCATCGGGAGCCGAGCACTCGTCGGGGCTGATGACGCATGGACGCCGATGCTGTTACGGGCCGGCGGTGCGGTCGGAAACATCGTGCTGAGCGCCGTCCTCATTTTCGTGGCTGACCTCGGTGTCGTCGGTGCGGCGCTCGGGACAGTCGTTGCGAACGTCCTCGTCACGGTCGGGTTCGCTGTCGGGCTGACTCGTGGACGACTCCCACTCGTCGGTACACTGCCGATACAGATACCGGTCACCCGGCCGTTCTTCGATAGCGGACTGGCTCGCGACCTCACGAGGACCGGGGCCCCGCTCGTAGGGGCCAACCTCGCACGGACCGGGGCGCAGTTCCCCCGGCTGTTCATCGTCGGCCTGTTCGGGCCCGGCGTCGTCTCGGCCTACGTCGTGGCACTCCGCGTCCGGGCGCTGCTTGATACGCCGAACTGGGGGCTGAGCCTCGCATCGAGTAGCCTCGTTGGGCAGGCACTCGGCGACGATGACGAGGCCGAGGCGACCGTCTGGGCGGAGACAGTACTCCGGCTGAGTATCGGCGTGTACATCGTCGTCGCAGCAATGCTGCTCCCGTTCTCGCGGGGCATCGCCCGTCTGTTCGTTTCGGACCCCACAGTGCTCCCGCTGGTGACAGTGTTCGTCGCCGTTGCGTGTGCCAGTGTCGTGTTCCGTGGCGTCGACGGCGGCTCAGTCGGGCCGCTCCGTGCCAGCGGCGACACGCGCTGGCCGTTTTACTCACAGCTGGCCGGGATGTACCTGTTTGCCCTCCCACTGGCGTATCTCGGCTACGTCACGCCGCTTGGCAAACTCGCGCTATACGCCTCGCTCGTCGTCGAAACGGCGGTTCCCGCGGCGGTGACCTACTATCGGTTCCGGTCGGGGACGTGGCGGGTCGTGAGCCGGTCGTACCGGCCCGACGCAGCGCTCGACGACTGAGATAGCGTCGATGGCCGACTGACATCAGCCAGTCGACAGTATATTTGTGGCTCCACTCTGACGTGCTCGCGTGGACCGCACACGCGCTGTCTCCGTCGGTCGGGCTGTCATCCGAACCGTTCAGGAAGAGGAGGTCTCCTTTCTCGCCGCCGGCATCGCCTACTACATGTTCGTCTCGCTCCTGCCGCTGTTGTTGCTGACGCTGGTCGTCGGCACGCTGGCGGGCGGAGAAGCCTTCGCAGAGCGAATCGTGACGGCGGCGGGGGATGTGCTCACACCGGCGGCGTCGACACTGCTCGAAGATGCGCTGACCAGCGGGGCCGGTCGCGGTGGTGCGACTGTGCTCGGTGTCGGCGTGACGCTGTGGAGCGCGCTCAAGGTGTTTCGCGGACTGGATACGGCCTTCAGCCGCGTCTACGGGACGGACGGCCCCGACTCGATTGTCCGAGAAATCGTCGACGGGCTGGCCGCGCTAGGCGGCATCGGCATCGCACTGGTCGGGCTCGGTATCATCGGCGCGTTCGGGACGGTGCTCGGCGTACAGGTCGCGCTCGGCGGGCTCGCGCTCGTTCCCGTGCTGGCAGTCGCCTTCCTCCCGCTGTACTACCTCTTTCCCGACCAGGAGATGACACTGCGGGAGGCCGTTCCCGGCGCGGTGTTTGCCGGTGGTGGGTGGACGCTGCTCGGGACGGGGTTCAACGTCTATGCGGCGCAGGCCGATTCCTATCAGGTGTATGGCGTCATCGGCGGGGTCCTGTTGCTCGTGACGTGGTTCTACTTCGCCGGACAGGTGCTCCTCGTGGGCGCGGCGGTCAACGCGGCGCTCGCGGACCGGCAACTACAACAGGTATCGCGCCGACGGTCCGGCAAAGCGATGAGTGAGGACGCTGACGAGACCGACACGCCCCCGCCAGCCGGAACCGGGCCAACCGGACGAGACACTGATACGCTGACAGACGAGGAACTACAGGAACTCCGCGAGGAGTTCGAGTCGTTCCGCGAGGACATCGAGGGCCGGACGCTCCACCGTGACGAGGTGCGGTCGGACCTCAAGCAGTACGTCCGCCGCCGGATGCGCCGCGGCCACGCCCGACAGTGGGGCCCCTACATCGTCTTGCTGTACGGCACGATCATGACCCTTGGCGCGTTCTACTACCTGAAGGGGCTCTGGGCCGTGCTGGCGATGCTGGTCATCTGGCTGTCGGTACTGGGCCTTTACGCTATCATGATTGCTGTCGGTGTGACGCTTACTGCCACCGGCCTCCCCGGACGACTCGTTGACCGCGTGCGCGACTGGCGACAGTGATACGGGCTGTCGGCGTCACCGAGGTGCTGTCGGCGCTGCCCGGCGCAGTCGTCGTGCTGTTCTCCCTAATCACCCAGCTGGGTGATTTCTGGTTCACGTTTCTGGCCTGTGGCCTGCTGTACTGGCTCGGCCCGTGGACGCCAAAACTCGGGCAGGACCTCACTCGCGACCGGACGGCGATGCTGGTGGCACTGCTCGCCGTCGGCGTCGCGCTCGTCGTGTCACTGAAAGGCGTGTTCGCGCTGCCACGACCGCCCGGGGCGGGCACGGCCACCCACGCCGAACTGCTCCCGGCGGCGCTGCGGGGCGTCTATGAGTCGATGGCGACCGGCGAAGGGTTTGGCTTCCCCAGTGGCCACGCCACCCTTTCGCTGCTCGTCTGGGGCGGTATCGCGTGGGCGCTCCGGGTCGGCACGCGCCGACAGCGCACCGCTGTCGCCGCGACAATCGTTGCCCTCATCGGGCTCTCCCGGCTAGTACTGGGCGTCCACTACCTCGCCGACATCGTCGCGGGCTTTGCCATCGCCGGGACAGCCCTCGTACTCGCCCTCAGCGCACTCAAAACGCCCGAGCGAGTATTCGGCTTCGCGGCCGTCATCGCCGTGGCAGGGCTGTTCGTCACCGGCATTTCCCGCAATTCGGCCGGCGCGCTGGGTGTCGCTGTCGCGGGTGCCGTGGTCTGGGCGCTCTTAGGAGATTCAATCCCGGAACCGACCCGGCACGGTGTCGGTATCACAGCGCTGCTGGGCGTTGTCTCGGTTGGAACGTTGCTCGGGGTGACGTTCGAGTTAGACCCGACGCCGGGCGTCATCACGTTACTTGCGGGGCTTGGGACCGGGGTCCTGCTAACGCTACCGCTGGCCGGTGAGCAACTCGCAGAAAAATACTGAAGTGGAAGCCGTTTAGAACTTCTCGAGGTAGCGGTCGAGTTCCCAGTCGGAGACGTCGACGAGGTACTCCTTGTGCTCCTGCGTTTTGGCCTCGACGAAATTCTCGTAGACGTGCTCGCCGAGAGCGTCCTGAATCACTTCGTCGTCTTCGAGCGCTTCGACGGCTTCGCCGAGGTTCGACGGGAGCGTGGTGATGCCGTACTCCTCGCGTTTCTCCTCGTCGAAGTCGTAGATGTTCTCGCGGACAGGGTCGTCGCATTCGAGGTCCTGCTCGACGCCGTCGAGACCGGCGTGGATGAGTGCGGCGAAGGCGAGGTACGGGTTACACGACGGGTCGGGGAAGCGAGCCTCGATACGGCTTGCGGCCGGGGTGCGGGCGGCCGGCTTGCGGATGAGCGCCGAGCGGTTACGGTCGGACCAGGCGACGTAGACGGGTGCCTCGTAGCCCGGGACCAGACGCTTGTAGGAGTTCACGGTCGGGTTCGAGACGGCCGTGATAGCCGGTGCGTGCTTGAGGATACCGGCGGTGAAGCTCTTTGCCGTCTCGGAGAGGTTGAACTCGTCGTCCTCGTCGTGGAACGCGTTCTCGCCGTCCTCGGTGAACAGCGAGAGGTGCGTGTGCATCCCGGAACCGTTGATCTTCGGGATGGGTTTCGGCATGAACGTCGCGTGCAGGTCGTGCTCGGCCGCGATGGCGCGGACGACAGAGCGGAAGGTTGCGACGTTGTCGGCCGTCGAGAGCGCGTCGTCGTAGGTGAAGTTGATCTCGTGCTGGCCCTGAGCGACCTCGTGGTGGGAGGCTTCGATGTCGAAGCCCATGTCTTCGAGGCCGTAGATGATGTCACGGCGCACGTCGGAGGCGAGGTCCTTCGGCGCGAGGTCGAAGTAGCCACCGGCGTCGTTGGTCTTGGTCGTCGCACGGCCCTCTTCGTCTTCTTCGAACAGGAAGAACTCGGGCTCGGGGGCGGCGTTGACCGTATAGCCCATGTCGTTTGCGCGCTCGATCGCACGCTTCAGGACGCCGCGCGGGTCACCGGAGAACGGTTCGCCGGTCGAGGTGTCGATGACATCACAGATGAGACGGGCACTGGAACCGCCTTCGACGTTTTCTCTCCACGGGAGCACGGAGAACGTCGAGGGGTCCGGGTCCAGACGCATGTCGGACTCCTGAATCCGGACGAAGCCGTTGATCGAGGAGCCGTCGAAGTAAATCCCCTCTGTGAACGCTTTCTCTGCCTGGTCGGCTGTGATCGAGACGTTCTTGATCGTGCCGAGGATGTCGGTAAACTGGAGCCGGAGGAAGTCGACGTTCTTCTCGTCGATTTCGTCGAGTACCTCCTGTGCCGCCTCTGAAAGTTCGCTTGTCATCTTTGGACACCCGATAGGAGCGGTGCTACTACTAAAACCCTGCTGATTTGCGCAAAGGTTTCGACGCTTTCGCCTACATTTGGACATTCGTAAAATTCTAATCCCTGGGGGGCGTCCCCCGATGTAATGACGTACGAAAATCTCGACCGTGAGCTAGTGAATGCCCTGCTTGGGGATGGCCGTGCCAGCCTCCGAAGCCTCGGAGAGGACCTCGACGTATCGGTAACAACCGTCTCAAATCACCTCTCCGATCTTGAGGACGAGGGGATCATCAACGGGTACACCCCCAAGGTCGATTACGACAAGCTCGGCTACGACGTGACGGCAATCATCCAGCTCAAGGTGGAGGGGTCGTCGCTCCCGGCAGTCACCGAAGACCTCAAAGAACACAAGCAGATGATCTCCGTGTACGAGGTCACCGGCGACTACGACATCATCGCGGTCGGGAAGTTCACCGATACCGACGGCATGAACGCCCAGATAAAGGAACTCCTCACTGACCCGGACATCAGGGAGTCGAACACCTCCGTCGTACTCAACGCCGCAAGCGAACACGAACAGTTCGACCTCGACCTGAAGGAGTAGCGACTGGCCTTCTGCCGTCGTTCCGACCTCTCCCAGAGCGACGGCTCCCGCGAGTCTGAGCCCGATATAGCAGGGCATGCGAACCCGCCCGCAGACGGTACCGACGAATACTTGACTGACCAGTCAGTTAGTAACACGTAATGGATGACGGCGATACGGCCGACGATATTATGGATGCAACCTACCGTGCGCTGTGTACGCACGGCTACGCGGATCTGACGATGCAGGACATCGCTGACGAGTCGGACAAGAGCAAGGCTGCCCTCCACTACCACTACGACAGCAAACACGACCTCCTCTGTGCGTTCCTCGAATACCTCTATGACGGGTTCGTCGACCGGATCGAGGACCCCGCCGGCGAGACCCCACACGAGCGCCTACTTTCGCTCATCGATTCCGTGCTGGACAAGCCGGACGACGGGAGCGAAGAGTTCGGGACAGCGATTCTCGAAATCCGCGCCCACGCGCCATACGAACCTGGCTTTCGCGAGCGGCTCACGAAGTTCGACGATTACCTCGTCGACGAACTCGAAGTGATTCTCGAAGACGGTATCGCTGACGGGACGTTCAAGTCGGACCTCGACGCCGATGAGACCGCCCAGTTCATCGTCACCGTGCTGACCGGGGCTGCGACCGAGCGCGTCACGACCGGACGCCCGGTCAAGTGTACCAGACGGATGCTCACCGAGTACGTCGAGACGCACCTTCTCGACGGACAGCAGGAGGTCACAGCGTGAGCCTCCGGCAGAAACTAGGCCGCTTGGGAGCGCGACTCGGGAACCTGTTCAAGGGGCAAGAGGAACTAGAACTGACAAGCGGCGACATCGGCAAGCCGCTGCTGTTTCTCTCCTTCCCCATCGTCATCACGAACCTGCTCCAGGTGGCGTACAACCTCGCCGACACGTTCTGGCTCGGCCAGTATTCCACGACAGCGCTTGCGGCAATCTCCTTTGCCTTCCCGATGATCTTCCTGCTCATCTCGCTCGGCATGGGACTGTCAGTGGCAGGCAGCGTGCTGGTCGCCCAGCATACCGGGGCTGAGGAGCACCGCGAGGCCGAATACGCCGCCTCCCAGACTGTGACGTTCGCGCTGCTGGCTTCCGTGTTGCTCGGCACGGCCGGCTACTTCTTCGTCGAAGACTTTCTGTCGCTTTTGGGCGCATCCAACGAGGTTCTCCCGGGCGCAACGGGCTACCTACAGGTCGTTTCACTCGGGCTGACGGCGATGTTCGGCTTCTTCGTGTTCATCTCACTGATGCGCGGGGCCGGGGACACCATCACGCCGATGCTAGTGATGTTCGGAACCGTCGTGCTGAACATCGTCATCGACCCGTTCCTCATCTTCGGCTGGTGGGTGTTCCCCGAGATGGGCGTCGTCGGCGCGGCCGTCGCGACCATCTTCTCGCGTGGCGTCGCGCTGGTCGTCGGCATCGGTATCCTCCTGTCGGGGAGGCGCGGGGTGCGGATTCACCTCAGCGATATGGCCCCCGACCTGGAGTACCTCCGGAAACTGCTCAGGCTGGGCATCCCGGCCTCCGTTGAGGGGACTGGCCGCGCGCTGTCGGTCAACGCCATGCTGTTCATCGTCGGGACGTTCTCCGTGACCGTCGTGGCAGCCTTCGGCGTCGGTATCCGCGTGTTCTCGCTGGTGTTCATGCCGGCCATCGCGATGGACCGCGGCGTCGAGACGATGACCGGCCAGAACCTCGGTGCCGAGCGGCCTGACCGCGCAGCGACGGCGAACCACTTCGCCGCAAAAGTCTCGTTTGCCATCCTCACCGTCCTCGGCGTGGTTACTATCTTCGCCGCCCCAGCCGTCGTGAGCGTGTTCAGCGACGACCCCGAGGTCGTCCGCATCGGGGCCGAGTTCCTCCAGTGGGTCGCCCCGACCTTCGGCTTCATCGGCATCGTTCGGGCCTACTCCGGCGGGTTCCGTGGGGCCGGCAAGACGCTCACCGCAGCGGCGCTGGCAGTTACCATGCTGGGAATCATCCGCCTGCCGGTCGCCTGGGTCGCCTCCCGCCCGGTCTCGGTCCCGGCATGGCTCGGCCCGCAGGTCGTCGACCTCTTCGCGTACTCACTGGCCGAACAGGGCATCTGGCTGGCCTTCGCCGTCTCAAACGTCCTCGCGGCCGGCCTTGCAGCGGCCTGGTTCCTCCGAGGAACGTGGCGTGAGGCCGACCCCCGGAACAACAGCGAACCGGCCGTCGCCGACGACTGACGGCGCTGCTTATTAGGAGATAACTGAAAACAGTCTGACAGCGTGTCAGCGCCGGTCGGCCCGCTCGAAGCGCTCGTCGGTCAGGTACACGTCGCCGTCCCGAACCGAGACCTCGATACTGTCGAGAGCATCGCCAGCGCAGGGCCCATGCGTGCAGACGCCGTCGTCGGGTTCGAACTGCGCGCCGTGTTTGTGACACACCAGCTGGTCCCCCCGTACAATCGCGCCCCGACCCGGGTCCAGCGGGACCTCGGGCTGGTGGGGACAGGAGTTGCGCCAGGCGGCGACGGCGTCGCCCGAACGGTGCAGAATGCAGTTGACACCGCGCCGACCGTCGCGCGCCTCGAAGACGAGCGTGCTGTCGGTGGGCACCGAATCGAGGTCGACGATACGGCGCGGCTCGTCACCGTCGTCGTTGTCGTCGGGTGACTGCTCGTCGTCACCGCTGGACTGCACATCGTCGCCAGTCCCAGAAAAGCTGAATCGGACGGTCGCGTCGCCGGCTTCGACCTCGCCGCCGTCGTCGTGGATGCGGACCGACTCCGACTCGTCGTCAGCGTCAACGGTCACATCCACGGGGTCGCTCATAGCAACCTGTCGGCGATTGACACACATATCGATGTCGAAGTCGTCCGCAGGGTGCCGATTGCAAAACGGAGTTATGTCAGCCCCTCAGAATATGAGTATGGACCGAGACGACGTTTCTGTCGAAGTGGAAGTCGAAGTAGAGATAGACACAGCGGAACTGGAAGCCGAAGTCGAAGACATGGCTGAGTTCGAGGCAGAACTAGAGGGCAAAGGCGTCGAAATCGAACTGGAAGCCGAAGTCGAGTTCGCTGAACACGACGAACACGAGGAGATGGATGAGACGGAGGAGGCCGAACACGAGGAGATGGACGAGGCAGACGCAGAAACTGAGACGGCGGAGTCCGAAGCCGGCGGCGAGACGGACGAGACAGCGGGCGACGACGAAGACCAGGCGTAGTCACAGACAACGATAGCCGGGGTTGGCAGGGTATTCCGCAGTGAACGCGGGTGAAAATCGCAATGTCACAACGGACCGTCTAGCGACGTAGCCACCTATCAGAATACGTACTGAAATCTATTTCTCAGAATACTTACTGATAGGCGGCAGCTACGAACAGGCACACAATGCCCGACACGCCACACGTTATCGGTGTCAGCGGCAGCCTTCGTGACGAGAGCGGAACCAGAATCGCCGTCCAGCACGCCCTCGATGCAGCAGCGGGGGCTGGCGCGACGGTTGCACACATCGACCTTCGAGAGTGGGACCTCCCGCTGTTCGACCCTGACGCGAGTGCGGCAGACTCCGGTGACGGCCCGGAACTCGCTGCCCGTGTCCGCGAGGCCGACGCGATGGTCCTCGGAACGCCCGTGTATCATGGCACAATCGCCTCACCGCTGAAGACGGCGCTCGACTACTGCAGTATCGAGGATGTCGAGGGGACGACCGTCGGCATCCTTGCAGTGGCCGGCGGCGGGTTCCCCACGCCGACGCTACAGCATCTTCGGGCCTCCGTCCTGGAGTTGAAGGGCTGGCCGCTCCCGCAAGATGTCGCCATCCCCGACTCGTGGGCCGCCTTCGAGGACGGCACCATCGCCGACGGAGACATCATAGAGCGTGTCGAAGAACTGGGCGCAAGCGTCGTCGCGTGCGCAGGGATTGCGGACCAACGCGAGGAAGCGGAACAGTCGGAACTAGCGACCGGAGACTGAGGTTACTCGAACCAATCGACGAAACTCCCCTCCAGCAGGTTCCCCTCCTGATGGCGGATGTAGGTGGCCTGCATCCCCCAGATGGCTTCGGCCAGCGGGACGTTCTCCTCGACGCGGCGGCGGACGTAGTCGTGTTTCCAGCGTGCGGGCGTGAGCCGGCGGTCGACGCGCTCGCGCAACGGCCGGATGTATCCATGGGCCTCCTCCGCCGAGAGGCCGCGCTGTTCGAGGCCCTCGCGTGCGTGCTCGAACAGTTCACCGTATATCTCTTCGGTGCTGGTCGTCGTTGCTCCATCAGCGGTGATCCACTCGATTTTCGCCCGGAGGCCGTTCCGAGCGGCGGTGTAGAAGTTCTGCTTTGCCGTCTCCCAGTCCAGTGACTGGATTGGGTGTTCGAGTCGCGGTAGGCTCTCCATCAGGCCGGCAAAGACGGCTGCAAAACCAATCGCGTCGTCGACGGTCGGCTGTGCGGCCAGCGGGCGGAACTCGATGCGGGCGTTAGCCGCCGACCGGGTGGCTCCCTCAAACACCGGCCTGACCCACCGCCAGTAGGAGCCATGCTTGTGCCGGAGGTGAACGAAGTCGTCGTCGAAGCGGGTGCCCGACGGCAGGTCGACCGGGACGATGGTGTCGTCCGCGACGATGTCGTCGATGGCATCCTCAACGGTGTCGAAATCCGGGGGGAAACAGACCTTCGGTGGCGTCGAATCGCCATCGGGCGGATTGAGGACTGACTCGAAGACGCCGATGCGGTTCTCCATGTTCGCCCCCGCAACGATCTCCGGGTCGGGCGCGTCGTCGTACAGGTCCGGCGGGAAAAACGGCGAATTGACGCCAAGCGCCAGCAGCGGCGCAGCAATTCGGAGCGCGTAGCTGAAATACTCCGGCAGGTCCGGGGCGTGGGGAATCTGGTAGTGGGGTTGAATCGAAGTGATAAGTGATTCCGGCATCACCGTCTCGGCCTGCAGGGAGACGTGGGGTGCGTCAATTTCGAACGCCGAGGGGTAGTCCGTATTGGCCATCGTGTGATAGCGGACGGAGTCCGACATGTTCGTCCCAATGCGGACACCGCTCTGTTCGACACAGTCACAGAGATACGTCTCGGCTGTCTCGCCGGCGGGCGGAACAGTCCACATACCGTCGGAGACGAGGCGGATGCCCTCGTTGCGTACCCGTTGCTGGGCCGGCATCAGCGACGCCTTCAGTTCGTTTCGCTGGGCCGCCAGTCCGTGGGTGTTCAGCGGCTGTGGGCTCGTCTGCATCTCGGCGTTGTGCAGGCCAAGCTCCTTCTCGAACCCGATGAGTTCAAGCAACTGGCGGGGAACCCGCTGGAGCGCGTCGGTTTGCTCATCAACAGCATACAGCTCCAGTTCCATACCAACGATCGCTTCCGTGTTGTCAAACGTCCCGTCACGAACAGCGGATTTGAGCGCCTGCGCCTCCTCGCGAGCGCGCTCATTGAACGCCTCGCTGTCCGTCGCAAGCACCTCTGCCACCCGGTCCGCCAGTTCCGAAGCCGACATATCTCCGGGTTTGCAGCCATGGGTGTTAAGCATGCCCCAGACAGGAGGCGAGAGCGAGAGAGCAGTTGCGACACCGTCACAGCATGTCGCCGACATCGCTCACTCCCGACCTCGCCGAGAAAGCTATTCACACACGCTCACAGCAGCTCGCCGACGTCGCTCATCGTCTCTCCTAACGGGTCCCGGTCCTCAGTTGTAAGCGCTCCCTCGACGGCGTCACGGGCCGCGGGCAGCGGGTCGTGCGTCTCGATGTACACAGCCAGGGCAAACTCCTGTTCAGTCACGTCAGCGAGTGCGATGGCGTCGCTGCGGGAGAGGTCTCCGGCAAGCCAATCGGCGATTATCTCACGGCCCTGTGGGCCGACCGGTGAGACTTGCTCACCGACGAGATGGAGCGTCTTTGCGGCCAGCACGGGCGCAACACCGGCGGCGCGGCCTGCATCGCCCACACTCCGACCGGCTGCGTAGGCCTCAACGACAGTTGCCGCTGCCGCCGCCGAACACGGGAGGTCGTCGGCAAACGGGGCCAGCCGCTCCGGGAGGGGCGCGTCCGTCTCGTCGACAGCAGCGACGCCGCGGTCACGCTGGCGGGTCGTGACCTCGACACCAGCGGCGATATCCGACAATGCCATTAAAAATTTCCTTCTCTACATTGGAATTTAATGCTGTCGGTATCTCGATAGGCGCTGGTGTCAATCCCAGTGCCTACCTACCGGTTACCGGTAGGCAGTTTCGCCGAAAAGCGCCCGGAAACCCGCCGTTGCATCGGTTTTTTAACCCTCCATCCAGCCGTAGGTGGAAACATGAGTACGACGGTAACGCAATGTCCGGAGTGTAACGGGTCAGTCAAACAACAGGGCGTCGAATCGGTCTGTGGCAGCTGTGGGCTGGTCGTCGGCGAGGACGCCATCGACCCCGGCCCGGAGTGGCGGTCATTCGAGGATGACGACACCGACCGGGCACGCACGGGCGCGCCGCTGACGCGGTCGCGTCACGACCGCGGGCTCTCGACGAAGATCGGCCGGTCGACACGGCTGAAAGGGCGCAAGCGGCGGCAGTTCGCCCGCCTCCGGCGCGAGCACAACCGCGCCCAGATCAGCTCGAAACGCGAGCGAAACAAGGTGTACGCCTTCACCGAGATCCGACGTATCATCAGCTCAATGGCGCTTTCAGACGCGATTCGGGACCGGGCCTGTGTGCTGTTCGAATCCGCACAGAACGAGGATCTGCTGCAGGGACGGACGCTGGAAGGGTTTGCGGCCGCGGCCATCTACGCCACCTGCCGGACCGAAGGTGTTGCCCGGACCGTCGACGAACTCTGTACCGTCGCCAAGGCGACACAGGCGGAACTCCGCGCGGCCTACGACGCTCTGAACAGGGAGCTCGGGCTGCCGACCGGTCCGATTGACCCACGCGAGTACGTCCCTCGGTTCGCGACGACGCTGGACCTGCCGACGGCGGTCCGCCAGCGCGCGGAACAGCTCGTCGACGAGGCACAGGACCGCGGGCTGGTCAGCGGGCGCAATCCGGCCGGCGTCGCAGCGGCGTGTCTCTATACTGCGGCTCAGGAGCAGGACGTGGCACTTACGCAGGCCAAAGCGGCAGAGACAGCGGACGTAACGCCGGTCACGCTACGTGGGACCTACACCGAGCTACAGGAATAGACGGCGTCAGCGAGCGATTCAATCGAGCGCCGAGCCGACGTGTCCGGCGCTGTTTCTCGGAGCGGCTGTCCATGTGCCTGTGCCGTCGCTAGCGGCTCACTTTTCGGGATAGCGACAGCTGGCGCACCGAACCGGTCCGCGA
Organism: Haloarcula marismortui ATCC 43049; assembly: GCF_000011085.1. Classification (NCBI taxonomy): domain Archaea; kingdom Methanobacteriati; phylum Methanobacteriota; class Halobacteria; order Halobacteriales; family Haloarculaceae; genus Haloarcula; species Haloarcula marismortui. The sequence continues at coordinate 2,466,688 of NC_006396.1, read as the reverse complement.
CAGCCCCGATCGCGGGGTTCGGACCGGCACGGTTGAGGACGACCCGACAGAGTCCGGCGTCGAGTTCGCGGGCCAGCGCCCGGACCCGAAGCGCATCAGCGAGCGCCGCGTCCTCCGGCGTCGTGACGAGTACCGCAGCGTCGGCAGCAGCAAGGGGTAACCCCACGTCGGCGTGCATCCCCGCCGGCGAGTCCACAATGACCCAGCGATAGGTCCGCTCCAGCGCGGCGAATACATCTGTGAGCCCCCGCAAGTCGGCACTCCGAGCACCGGCCAGCGTTCGTCCGCATGGGACGAGAGTCACTGGACCGTCCTCCCGGACAGCTTCGTGCGGGTCGGCGCGGTCGGCAAGAACGTCGTGCAGGTCGGGACCACGACTGGACGGGAGGTCCGCCATCCCGAGGTCGCCGTCAACGACGACGCTCCCGGCGTTCGCGGTCGAGTGCGAATCCCTGCTGTCGGTCCGTTCGAGCGCGTCGAGTTCTGCCGCGAGATTGTACGCGACAGTCGACTTGCCGACACCGCCTTTCCCGCCGGTGACTGCCAGAATCATGCCAGGCGGGACAGGGTCTCAGTCGGCACCGTGGCAGCCGCTCGTCGGTCGGCGAGCCGCTCGGCCCGTCGGGCCAGCGCCCGGAGCATTTGCTCGTCGGTCTCGCCCCGTGCCGCGACCGTCCGGACGCCAGACAGGCCGTCTGCCGTGCGAACCGCAGCCGTCGCTGCTGACAGCGAATCCGCCTCGGCTAGCCGCTCAGCACGGTCGACCCGCCCAGCAACGGTTTCGAGCCACTGCGAAACTGCATCGGGGAGTTGCTGGTCCGGCTGGTGCCCGGCCGCAGTCCTCGGTTCGGCTGACGGTTGGCGTCCCGCTGGCTGCGGTTCGATGTCTTGTTCCGGCGTTGGACCGGGCGGCCCAGCGCTCGCGGCTTCGGCTACGTGCATTGACTCAGCTGTTGGGACGGCAGCAGCAGGCGGCGACGGGTCACCCAGTTCTCTGAGAACGGCGTCCGCGGAGTCGAGTCGGTCGTCCGCTATCGTCGTATCAGGTGCCGGCTCGGTACTCACCAGCTCCGCCGGCTGTGCAGACGGTGGGGCTGGCGTCGCGTACCCGAGCGCCTGCGTTTCCGGTCTGAGGACCCCTTCGAACCCGTCCTCGGACCAACCGGCTGCAGGAACGCCCTGCGTTCTCGGCGGCCAGAGAGGGCCATCGAGACGGTTCTGGACAGTAATTCGAGTCGGTTCGGCGATGTTGCCGACAGTCGCTGTGACGAGCGTCACGCCGTCGACTCGCTCGGCGCGACAGTCGAAGGTAACCATAGGAACGGTGGCCCGGCCTTCCGATTTAAAACTCAGCAACGGACGACGGGGGCGTCAAGACAGTCCGACGCAGCCGCTGGGGTCCTGAACCGGTCCGTTTCGAGGACGACCGGTGCAGGCGTTTTGGCGACCCGGAGTACGGCCAGGGCAGCCGTTACTGGGTCGGCATCGAACGGGTCGTCCGGAACTGGCCCGGGAACGGCTTCGATGGCCCGAGCGAACGTATCAGCGCACCGGTCAACGAGGGTCGCTCGGGCGCTCCGCCGGAGGTTGGCCAGTTCGTCGGTAAGCCGACGCTGTTCCTCCAGCGTGTCCCGATAGGCGCGTGCCCGCTCCCGACGGAGTTCGCGTGTCTCTCTGGCGGCAGCCTGTCGAGTTTCCCGTTCGCTCAGTTCCGTCGCCGCGTCCCGGAGAGCGGCCTGTACCGCCCCGTCGTCCGCACCGACCGCCTGCCGAGCGGTAAGGCGACCGCGGTGGGTAGCGACCGCTTCCTGCAGGCCGTCGATGGTCGACTCCGGGACTGGGTCGATGGGGTCCGGCAGCTCCGGCGGCGAGCACTCAAGTTCGGCCAGCTGGGCGTGGCACTCTGTGACGGCGTCGTCCTGTGGCGTCTCGTATCCCCGTGACCGAGCGGCAGCCGCGAGCGCAGTCCGCGTTCGCAGTCCCATCGATGGATGGACGTGCCCTGCGTAGGCGTACACGGACGGTGGTTCCGGACAGGAAACGACCGGAACGGACTGCTGCCCGCGGATGCTTGCGGCGATGGTCCGACCGTCGACGTTTCGGGTGCGAAGGTCGACGACGGCGCCCGTGTACGTGGTTCCAGCGACGTGGAGCTTCACAGGTCAACGCCTCGGAGTTGGTCCGGGTCCGGGAGGTCACGCCCCGACGCGAACCGCTCGTATGGCGTCGCCGGTTCCTCGCGTGCCTCATACCGTTTGGCCGCCTCACGGATATGCTCCGGAGCATCTGTCGGCTCGAACGGTTCGACGTGCTCGATCTGCACGTCAAGGTCGTGTTTCTCGTGGAGCCGAAGCGCCTGAAAGGCCCCGAACTCTGTTCCGGCGAACAACGCTGCTCTCCCGAACTGCCGAACGACACAGTCTTCATGGGCACGACAGGCGTTTCGCAGGTCTCTGCGTGCCGCCCGGGAGTACGTGACGACGAGTAGCACTGGGTAGACATTGCTATTATTACTATAAAATTTTACTGAATTGAATGAGCCGTAGACTGAATATATATGCTAGTCGCCAAGAAAGATAGGGGCAGGCGGACTCGGGAGTCAGTACTGTAGGGGAGGTGTGGAGTGTGCCGACAGTACTTACGCTGCTCGAAAAGGTCTACTCGACGACTGTGACGGTGAATTCGCCGGCATCTGAGACGAGGTCCTGAACCCGCTCGCGGGCCGCTGTCTCAGACGGTGCGAGGACGACGAGACCATCCACGGTGGCTCCACCGTTTGCCCGATAGGCCTGCAGGTCGCCCTCGAACTCAGTCGCATAGGTCCGGAGCGTCCCACGAACGTCCCGTTCGAGGTCACTGAGCGACCGTGACCCTGCCTCGAACTCGGCCAGCGCCTCCTCGATGTTGCGGAGTGCGGAGATACGGTCCATATCAGGTTGTCCGAAGGTGATCCGTCCGAGGTTCGTACACCTCGCCTTTCTGTTTCAGCTTGTCAATCTCGTGTTCGGCCTTCGACTCGTCGATGCCGACCTCCTCAGCGCGTTCGATGACTACGTCGGCGGGTGCGCCCTCATCGTACTCGTCCTCGATGTCGGAAATGATGCCTTTGATGTTCTGGATGCGGTCGCGCTGAGTCTTCGACTGGCCGGTTTCGACCACGTCGGCGTCGAACTCGCCGGTTTCGGGGTCGACGCCGATCTCCTTCAGGCAGTAGTGGGCGATGTCGACCGCCCGGTCGGCGTCAGCTTCGTCGACGGTATCAGACAGCCGAATTCGAGCGGACGCCTCGGCAAGCCGGACCAGCGCCTCCAGTTTCCGGGCGGTGACCGGCACCGGTGCGTCCTCGTCCTGCCCCTTGAGCCGCAGGTCGACGTAGAAGTCCTCGATGCGCGATTTCGCCTCCTCGGTCATCGTCGGGAAGCAGTTGCGCTTCGCGTAGGCGACGTACTTCCGGAGAAGGTCCGGCTCGATAGTCGGCGCAACCTCTTCGGTGACGGTCCCAACCTCCTCCTCACTGAAATTCGACGTGGGATTTTCCGTCCGATGCGTGTGGAGTTCACCGGCGTAGTTGGTCTGGATAATGTGCTCGGCGAGGTTCCGGTCTTTTTCCTCGTCAGGCTTGTCCGTCACGGTGAAAATGAGGTCGAACCGGGAGATGAGTGCCGGTTCGAGGTCGATCTGCTCGCCGATAGGCTCGTACTGGTCGAAACGACCGTACTTCGGGTTAGCCGCGCCCAGCAGCGAACAGCGGGATTTGAGTGTCGCGTTGATTCCAGCCTTCGAGACGCTGATACGCTGCTGTTCCAGCGCTTCGTGCATTGCCGAACGGTCTTCCGGAGACATCTTATCGAGTTCGTCGATGGCGGCGATGCCCTGATCTGCGAGCACGAGCGCGCCGGCCTCTAGCGTCCACTGCTGGCCGTCGCCGAAGTCGTCGCGGACGGCGGCCGCGGTGAGCCCCGCGCTCGACGACCCTTTGCCGGAGGTGTAGACTGAGCGCGGCGCGATGTTCTCGATATATGACAGCATCTGTGAGTTATGCGAGACAACTCCGTTAGTGAGATAGTTGTGTGTCCCCTCGATTTCGAGGTCGTAGACCCACTTTTCATCGTGTTCGATGGGTTCTATCGATTCGATCCGGTCCCACGCGATGTCACCTTCGACGAGTGCAGCGAGTCCGTTCAGGTCTTGACGGAGTGACCCCGTTCCGCCGCCGTCGCTACGCGCAGTGTCGCTGATAGGTGTGTCATTGTTCATCTCAGCCAACCGCGTCTCGAAGGCATCGAGAACCGATTCGAGACTGTCACGGCTTGGGTTTCGGCGTCCCCGCTCGTAGTGTTGATACGTCGAACGCGGAAGGCCGCACTCGGATTGGGTCAGTCCAAGTGCTTCCCGGATGCGACGGAGTTCCGGACCCAGATTGGGGACAATATCAAGATTCGTATTTCCGTGGGTTCCCTCGAATTGCCGGCACGCTTCGGTCTTTCGCGCTGTGATGAATCCGATTTGTTCGGCGTAGTCGTGGAAAGACTGCCCGGAGATTCGAAGCCGGTAGCTGCCGTTGTTCCGGGGTTGGAGTTGTGCCGTGATTCCCTGTGTGACGAGCAAGGTTCGAACGTCTTCCAGCAGCGGTTTACTCATCGAAGCAACAGTAATCTCTCTCTGTGATGTCGAAACGTGTCCCTCTCCCTCGATATAGCCTCGAATAAATCCGGTGACAACGTTGTCGCTGGCTCGCATGATATCTTGCGGAACGCGTCTCTCCGCCGAGGACTGGAGCAACGTTTCGTCCAGAGATGCGAGGAAGCTCACGAACTCGCCGGCAGAACACAACAGTTCGCGGGCGGTCTTCCCCTCGTGTGAACTCCGTTCCGTAACGTTGAGGTTCAGTGTCTCCAGAACAGATTTCGCGTCATCGAGAACTTCGCGGTCGTTATTGGTTATCGAAACATACCCCGTGTTATCCGGACGTTGCTCGACGTACCCCTCGGCAACAATATAACCGATCAGACGGGCCAGTTCGGGTGTCCACTGCGGTGGAAGGTCAAGATCGATTCTGTTGTGGGCCTGTGATTGTCGGAACGTGACATCCAGTTCGTTACAGGCATTTGTGGAAACCTTCCGTGGAACGGCAACGTGTGTCCCGCTCTCTAATTCCTCGGCTTTCCTGGCCTGGAACCGGCCGTCAGATTGGACGAACAGTGGATGGGACGGGGTTACATCGAGTTCACGACCAGTCGCGGTTCGTATCCGATACAGTGTTTCCGGTGCCTTGCGCTTCCAAACCTTGGTCGCGTTTTGCGTGGCTACTGTTCCATCGGATTGGAGTGAGGGGACATCGAAATCAACAGTGTCCCACACGCCGTCGTCGACTGGTTTGGGATCATCTAAGTTCGATTCAACGACCTCTCGTATCGGCCGTTCGTGGCCGTCTGCGAGAGTTACCCGCGTGTCACCGTGGACGCATTTCCCCGTCCCCGGATCGCCTATCAGCAACATATGGAGGTCCCCACGTATTCGAGATCCGTCAGGTAGCTCCTTCGTTACGCCGGAGAAGAGCTGGAGCATCATCGCGAGCTTCTCTTTTTCGTAGCCGTAGATAGAGGGGGCGATGGCCCCGACCATCTTGTCGTAGATGTCGGGTTCGCTGGAGAGTTCGACGATTTCCGTCTTGTCAGCGTCGGTGATCTCCATGTCCTCGAACTGCTCGTCCTCGATTTCAACGCTGACGCCTTCCATGTAGATATCGAACATCGGGGACTTTTCGTTGTCGTTGCCCCGCTGGTCGAGTTTGAGGATGCCGGTCACGCGGACGTGGTCACCGGCGGTGACGTGGCCCGTGATGTCGTCCTCGATGTTGATGTCGATTGACTGGGGCGTCTCCCCACCACGCAGTCCCTCGGGAGATTCCTGCACACGGAGCTTCTGGGCGTCGATGAACTGGGACTGGTCGGTGTTGAGCCGGAACGGCCCCTGTCGTTCACAGCCCTGGCAGTCGTGCGGTTCCTGAAAGTCACCGGCGGTCTGGGGGATACGCGTGAGCGTGCCACAGCGCTGGCACTCGAAGGCCGCCTCGATAACCTTCGGGCGCACGTCGGTCGCCTTCCGGATGATACCTCTGACGGCAACGAGGTTCCCGTGGTGTTCGTGGCGCAGGTCGCGGATGTCCTCGGATTCGGGGAGGTTCCGGACGCGGACGTGGGCCTGCCCGAGCGAGACATCAACCGGGAGGTCGTACAGTCGAAGGGCCTCCTCGGCGTACTCCTGTATCTGCTCGGGCTTTGTCCGGTAGTCGTCGGCTAGATCCGGGTCGAAACGATAGAGGTCGTCCCAGTCGATATACAGCGATTTCTGGTCGTTCGGATATTTCTGGGCGAGCTCACCGATCTCGTTGCGGTAGTAGTTGCGGTAGAACTCCTCGAAGCGGTCGATGAGTTCGGTGTTCTCGGCGGTCGCCATTTGAGTGGACAGTGGTTATGCCCACTGGCCTAAGAAGGTTCGCAAACCGGGGTGGAACTGAAATAAGGCGGCACGAGGGCGGTATCAGTATCACTGTCGAGAATTGGGCCCCGTGGTTTTTGCTGGTATAGTTGATTCACTCAGAGTAGAATAATCGTGCGCAATCACAATATTACAAGACGTCAGCTCCTCGCCAGCGGCGGCGCGGCCGCGACCGCAGCACTCGCCGGCTGTGCGGGCGGCTTCGGAGGGAGCGGACAGGGAGACGAGGGGGCCAGCGACAGCCAAGAAGCAACTGCCAGTGGCATCGACGAGAGCGATGCGGCGGCGACTGTCGGAATGGTGTACGCGCTGGGTGGGCTCGATGACCGCTCGTTCAATGATGCTGCGAACCGCGGCATTCAGCGCGCACGCCTCGATGACGGGGTCGAGTACACGAACCACGAGCCAACCAGTGTCGCCGGGTTCGGCGAAATACAGGCCGAGCTGGCGAGTTCGACGAGTCCGTCATACGACCTTATCTGTTGTATCGGATTTCTGCAGGCTGAAGGGCTATCTGAGGCTGCATCGGAGTACACGGACCAGCAGTTCATGATCGTCGACTCTGTCGTGGAGGCAGACAACGTGGCGAGTTACGTGTTCCGCGAACACGAGGGGTCGTTTCAGGCCGGGAACCTCGCTGGGCTGCTCACAACCAGAGATGTCGACCTCGGGGCAGGCTCGACGAACCCGGACGAGACGACCGTCGGATTCGTCGGCGGCCTCGACCAGCCGCTCATCCACAAGTTCGAGGCCGGCTTCAGAGCCGGCGTCGAGTACGCTAACACAGACGTTGATGTCCTCACCGAGTACCTCGGGAACTTCGACGACGTGCAGGGCGCTCGGGACATCGCAGCCAAGATGTACGACGATGGGGCGGACATCGTCTACCACGCGGCGGGTGGCGCAGGTGTTGGTATCTTCCAGGCCGCACAGGCTCATGGCCGGTACGCAATCGGGGTGGACTCAGACCAGTCCCGGAGTAACCCTCGGTACGCGGATGTCGTACTCGCGAGCATGGTCAAGCGAGTGAACGTTGCGGTCTACGACGCGGCGACGGCGACGGTCGCGGACAACCTCCCCGCTGGTGAGGTTGTCTCGCTCGGGCTTGATAGTGACGGCGTCGGCGTCGTCTATGGCACCTCCCTCGAGCCGGCAATTCCCGACGATATCAGGGAGGCGCTGTCGACATCGCGGGAGCAAATCGCCGCCGGCGACATCGTCGTGCCCACTGAGCGCTCCAACACGGGTGGTGCCTGATGGCGGGCGGTCCGCTCGACGGACTGGCGAGTGCGCTTGATCGAGTCGCTCCCGAATTCATACGGCAACGGTTCGCTGCGAAGTTTGCTGTTGCGTTCCTCGCCGTGTTGCTCGTCATCGCGGGCGCCGGCGCGTTCACGTTTCAGGCGACATCCACAGCAGTCGAGCAACAGACAACCGAACAGCTCGCCGAGACCAGCCAGCTGGAGGGGGACTCTATCGGCTCGTGGGTCGAACAGCAACGCACGCACACCCGGTCCATTTCGCAGGGTGAACCACTCCGGAGCGACCGGCGCGCTGCGGCGTACATCCTGCTGCAGGACCAGTTACTGCCTGACGACGTTGTCAGTATGCACCTCGTAAACGAATCCCGTGGCGAGGTAGTCGCCAGCACGGAACTCCCGCTAGAGGGACGGTCGCTGTCCGAACTTGACGCGCCGTGGACGGCCGCCGAAGTGCCGGAGGGGCCCGGCAACAACACACAGGTCTGGTCGAGTAGTCGGTCGTACCGCTCGCCGGTCCTCAACGACGAGCCCGTGATGGCGTTCGCGAGCTCGGTCCCGAAGCGTGACGGCTCGCACCTCGTCGTCGTCACGCGTATCCAGAGTCAGGTCGACCGGCTCAGCGATACGAATTCGACGAAGGAAACCACGATTCTGAACACCAACGACGAGACGGTACTGAACATCGACCGCGAGTTCGATGCTGCCACCCACAGTGAGAGCCTCGCGGCAATCCGCGACGCGAACGGCACTGCAGCCCCGGTGACAGCGGTGTCCGATGGTCGCGTGTACGCGTTCGCGCCCGTCCCGACCACGAACTGGGTCACAGTGACCAGTCTAGACACGGCACAGGCGTTCAGTGTCCGGGATACGGTCGGGCAGACGGTCGGACTGCTTGTCCTGCTGGCACTCGTTTCGTTGTCGGCTGTCGGCCTCGTACTCGGAAAACGCACGGTTGACCCCCTGAAGCAGCTACGAGACCGTGCTGAACGCATCGAGGCCGGCAACTTCGATGTCGACCTCTCGACGAACCGTGCCGATGAAATCGGCCGGCTCTACGGGACGTTTGACGATATGCGGATCTCTCTGCAGAACCGCATTCAGGAAGCGGAGGATGCAGTTGAGGAAGCGAAGACGGCGCGGTCGGAGGCCGAGGAGCTCCGCACGGAAGCGGAGGACGCACGGGCTGAGGCGGAGGAAGCCAGCCAGCGGCTTCAGGAGCGCGCTACCGAGTACAGCGCGGTGATGCAGGAGATCGCTGACGGTGATCTCACGAAGCGACTCGACGAAGACGCGGAGGAGACGGCAATGCGAGAAGTCGCAGTGGAGTTCAACGCAATGCTCGACGGGCTCGAAGCCACCGTCAGTGAGGTCGCGGCGTTCGCCGACGAGGTCGCGGATGCCACAATCGAGGTCGCAACTGGGGCCGAAGAAATCGAGACGACGAGCCAGACCGTCAGTGACCGCATACAGGAGATCGCCGACGGCGCTATCAGACAGCACGACGACCTTGAGGAGGCTGCCGCCGAAATGGACGAGCTATCGGCGAGCATCGAGGAAGTCGCAGCGTCATCGACGACGGTCGCAGAGACGGCCAGGGAAGCCGTCGACCGTGGCGAAACGGGCCGGGAAGCCGCCGAGTCAGCCATTGACGACATGGCGGAAATCGAGTCCCGCTCGGCAGATGCGGTCGACCAGATTCTCGCGCTACAGAAGCGGATGGACGACATCGGCGAGATTGTCGACTTCATTTCGGATATCGCCGAGCAGACGAATATGCTCGCCCTGAACGCCAACATCGAGGCCGCCCGTGCCGACAAGGACGGCGAGGGCTTCGCCGTTGTCGCCGACGAGGTCAAGAACCTCGCGGAGGAGACAAAGCAGGCGGCAGCAGAGATAGAAGCCGAAATCGCGGCCGTGCAAACGGAGACGGACGAGACTGTCACGGACATCCGCGCGACCAGCGACCACATCGACACCGGTGTGAAGACTGTCCGCGAGGCTGCCGACGCGATAGCGGACACTGTCGACGCAATCGAGAACGCCAACGATGGGATTCAGGAGATTGCGGACGCCACCGAGGACCAGGCCGACGCAACGCAGAGCGTCGTCCACCGCGTCGACGGGGTGTCCGAGATCAGCCAGAACGTGACGGAAGACGCCGAGCAGGTATCGGCGGCCGCCGAAGAGCAGTCCGCGTCCGTCGCTGAAATCGCCCAGAGCGCGGACGAACTCCGCGACCGTGCCGACTCGCTGGCCGCGACCGTCGACGAGTTCGACACCAGTAGCAGGGAGGACGACCACAGCGATGTCGGAGGCCAGCGATAACACGCCACGCGTTCCGCCCCTGACGGGACTGGCGACTAGCGCGGTGTAACATCGCGACGGCTTCTTTTTGCAGTGTCGCCCGGGGAGTCGCTACGGGCATAGTGGTGAGGACGGGCCGCGGCTACGAGTGGGAGTGGCAATGACAGCAAGGGGCTGGCAAGACAGGGTGCTAGGGAAGTAGCGGTAGACGCGGCAGAAAGGCTGCGTTCGTTATCGCAGGTATGGGATCGCCCAGATTTGAACTAGGGGCGCGGGCACCCAAGGCCCGAAGGTTACCAAGCTACCCCACGATCCCGTACTACTCTCTCGATTCGACAGCCTGTAAAGCGTTTCGTTGCGAGGCGGCCATGTCACGCGGGAGCGAGGCCCCAGAAATACGCGATGCCAAGCGTCGTTGCGACGGCGAATACGGCCTGTAGCGGCGCACCAACCTTCAGATAATCGGTGAATCGGTACCCACCGGGCCCATAGACAAGGAGGTTGGTCTGATAGCCAACCGGCGTCATGAACGCCGTCGAGGCAGCGAAGGTGACGGCGAGGACGAAGGCGAAGGCGTTGGCGTTCAGTTGCTGGGCGGTTTCGATGGCGACCGGGATCATCAGGACGACGGAGGCGTTGTTCGAGATGATGTTCGTCAGCAGCGCCGTAACGAGGTACATCAGCCCGAGAACGACGGCGAGGCCGCCCCCGGCGGCGAGGATGCTGCCAGCGCCCATGACGAACAGTTCCGCGAGCAAGTCAGCGCCGCCGGTCTCCTGTAGTGCGGTACCAAGCGGGATGACGCCGGCGAGCAGGAAGATGACATCCCACTGGACGGCGTCGTACAGCTCCGGGGGGCGGAGACAGCCGGTGAGCACCATCGCCAGCGCGCCGCCGAGCGCCGAGATGACGATGTGAACCGGCGTCAGCGCCGCGACGCCGACGACAGCAGCGACGATGCCGATAGCGACGGGAATCTTCGACCGCCGGAAATCCGGGCGTGCGACCTCCTGGGCGACGATGAAGTCGTTGTTACGGTTGAGACGGTCGATGCTTTCAGGAGTGGCCTGCACCAGAAGCGTATCGCCGATGCGGAGTGTAACGTGGTCCATTCGTTGGCGGTACAGCTCCTGCCCGTGGCGAAGCGCCAGCACTGTCGCGTCGTAGCGCTGGCGGAAGTTCGTGGAGACGAGTGTCTCGCCAATAAGCGAGGAGCCGGGGGCGACGACAACCTCAACGAGGTTTTTCCGCTCGTTTGCGGTTTCCAGTTCCGCGTCGTCGACCTCGACATCCGGAATGATGTCCAGCCCTTCGACATCGAGGAGGTCGACGAGCGTGTCTCGGTCCGTCCGAACGGCGAAGACATCACCGGCCCGAATGGATTTCTGGCCGAGCGGTTCGAGGAACGTGCGTTTCTCACGGACCAACTGGACGATGTCCACGTCAAACGCCGAAACTCTGAGCGCCTCGTCGACAGTCTGCCCGATGAGCGGGGAGTCTTGGCGAACGACGACCTCGGTGAGATACTCACCCATCTCGAACTCCTCGGTGAGGTCCTCTTCGACCGGAATCCGCGACGGGACCAGATAGCGCCCGACGGTAAGAAGATAAACCGTTCCGATGACGGTCACGATGATGCCGAGCTGGGTGAACTCGAACATACTGAACGGCTGGTCGATCAGTTCCGCCGAGAGCTGCGAGGCGAGGATGTTCGTCGACGTCCCAATGAGCGTCAGCATTCCGCCGAACATCGAAGCATAGGACAGCGGCAACAGTAGTTTCGACGGCGAGAGCTTGCCCTTGTGTGCGATGTCAGTGACCATCGGCAGGAGGATGGCAACGGCGGCAGTGTTGTTGATGAACCCGGAGATAGGCGCGACCAGCCCGACGGTCGCACTGAGCTGTTTCGTTTCGCTGTCTCCGGTCAGCGAGGCGATTTTCGCGCCGAGAATCTGGACGATCCCGGTCCGCTGGACGCCGTCCGAGAGAATGAACATCGCAAGCACCGTTATCGTCGCCGTCGAGGCAAAGCCGGAAAGCCCACGATCCAGCGGCGAAATCCCGTCACCGGCCTGGTGTAACACGTACACCGGCTCGGCAAGCAACCCGAGGTCGGTCGCGAGCACCGTCACCGGTTCGGCCAGCATCAGCGCGACCATAACGGCAATAGCGGTCACATCGACGGGCAGCGCCTCCGTCGCAAACAGCACCAGCGCAGCGACAATGACCGCAAACACGAACAACATCCCCGGCGTGAGAGGTGGCAGCGACACGTCTGGCCCCTGCGCCGCCAGTGACAAAAGGATGGGTCGTTTGCGAGTGGCGACATCCTCACACGACCCGGAACCGCAGCCGACGTTTATGCCTGTCCGGGCCGAACGTATCATAATGAGCCTTTTCAACGATATCGGTCGGAAAGTCGAGGCGCTGAAGCAGGAAGTCGAAAAGGCGTCTGACGACGAGGCCACCCACCAGTGCAGCGAGTGTGAAACGCGCCTCTACACGGATCACGACGAGTGTCCCGACTGTGGGAGCACGGCTGTCCTCCCCCTGTCTGACTAGCAACAGCGGGGAAACGACGGACCGGGACTCACATCGCTCACCGTGCCGGCCCCTCACGACCAAGATCGTCGAGCAGGGCGTCGTAGCTCCGGCCAAACACCGCCTGTTTTCTGAGCGACGTTATCGCGACCTTGAAGACAGGGACTGCGAACTGCCCGGCCGGCCCACCGACGACGACGGCCGCTTCGTGGTCCGTCTCGTCGGTCCAGTCGCCATCGAGGTGCCGGACGAGGACTTCGCCGAAGTAGCCGCCGAGTTCTCGCACGACGCTGGAGAACGCGCGGTCGTCGAACGACGCGTCGCTCCCGAAGGTCGTCTCGGCGAAGCGCTCGTCGTCCCACTCGGCGTCGACTAGGTCGTCGAGCCGCGAAAGCGAGGCCGGCGAGAAATCGAGGTCGTGCTCGCCCCAGAAGTCAGCGAACTCGACAGCGGTGTCGGCGTGGTCCGCCCGGACCGTGCCGGATTCCCACGAGCGGGCCATCGAGCTAGCGGTCGAATCGCTGTCACTGGGTGCAGATAGGTCACTCTCGTCGGTGTCTGCTGTCGCAGCCGTCTCGTCAGCGGTTACGTCCTGTGACGCTGCGTGCTCGCTGGTATCGGTCGCCTTGACATCTGCGACAGGAGCCGATGTGTTGGGACTGTCATCAAACAGCTCCGTGGTGTCAGAGTCCGAAACGGCTGCCAGGGTATCATCGGCCCTCGTGTCGGCGATGTCTGCAGGTGACTCATCAGCCGTCGTTTCGGCAGCCGCCTCTGCGTCTGGAACGGCATCTGACAACGCATCCGGCGAGCTATCGCGGATCGGTTCGTCGTCCATCGATGTGTCGGACGATGTGTCGTCGGCTGTGTCCGTCGCTGCTTCGTCAGCGGCTGTGTCAGTTGCTGCTTCGTCGTCGGCTGTGTCAGTTGCCGCCCGCGCGGGCGTGGTGTCATCAGTTCCATCCTCATCGCGGGAGTCGACAGCCGAGTCTTCGGACGGTGTCTCGGCCGCTGTCGTTTCATCAGAGGAGTCCGCTGTGGCACTATCGAACGACGACTCCGCTTCATCGATATACGCAACCGGCTCGTCGGCTGCGGCCGCATCGGTCGTTGTTTCGACAGCATTAGTCGTATCAGCGGCCGGTTCATCCGCAGAATCATCGACGGCTGACTCCTCGGCCAGCGTTTCAACTGTTGGCTGCTCATCAGCAGTGTCATCAGCCAACCACTCTGTGGCGGTGTCATCTGCCGACCGCTCTAGGGCGGTATCATCCGCCGACCGCTCTGGGGCGGTGTCGTCAGCCGCCGGCCTGTCACTCGGATCGGCAATCGATTCTTCTTCGGTGGCTGCAGTGGCTGGCGGCTCGCTACCAGCAGCATCTGACACTGAATCAGTTGTATCGGAATCTGCGCTCTCGTTGCTGTCGGGGTCGTCACTGCCCCGCGGTGGCTCGTTCTCCGGTTCGTCATCAACCGCACTGGCGACGGGCGTGGGGTCGGTGTCGTCCGACCGGTCATCAGCTTCCGACTCGGATTCGACCCGTTTGACGATGCGGGTCGGCTCCGTTTCGACAGCTTGAGACGGCTCAGAATCAGTGGTATCGCCGGCAGGTGCTTCACCTCGCTCGTCCGCCTGTGCATCACCAACACGGCTAACGATCCGCGTCGGCTCGGAGACGACGCTGTCGGCGTCGGTTTCATCTGCCTCCAAATCTGCCCGTCCATCACCGTCGGGAGTCTGTATGCTATCCAGTGCCAGTTCGGATTCCAGACGTGTCACGACAGCCGCGAACACCGGCTCGTCGCCGAACGAGCGGGCAGCCACGTCGAACACCGCGACGGTCACCTCGTCGTCCGGGCCGGAAACGGTAACGCCCCATCGGCCGTCGGACTGGACCCACTCGCCGTCGTACGCCCGCACGAGGAGTTCACCGAGATAGCTCCCGAACCGAACCGTGTTTTCGGTGTAGGTCGTCGTCCCCGCGGCGTCGCCGACGGTCTCGCCGCCGTAGCTCTCCTCGATGGCCGTATCGAGGCGGGCAAGCGCATCGGGGTCGAATGTCAGCGGGTCCGCGCCATCGACGACGTTCTCGGCGTACTCCCGGAACGTCGTCGGGTCGAGCGCCGCCGTGTCTAGGCGGTCCGGCCCATCGTCGGACGGCCCGTTATCCTTTGCCGTCCGCTCGTCCCCGTCGGTCGACGAGTCATCGCCACCGACGGCCCGACGGATCCTATCGAACAGGCCCATGGACACCGGAAGTACGTGCCGCTACAAGAATGTACGCCGAAAGGATATTCAGCCGACAGGTTGGACGGGCGCGGACCGCTCAGTGCTCGTCGCGTAATTCCATGTCGGCGACGATTTCGTAGGGATGCTGTCCCTTGCGGATACCGTCGAGCAACTGGAAAGACTCGTCGGGCGCGAGGAAATGCCGGGTCACAGCCCGGCCAAGCGGCGTCGGCGAGAGGCCGTCGATAAACTCGTATTCGAGCAGTTTCCCCAGCGCGTGTTTCGTCGGCACCTCGCCGACCATCCGGTCGTTGAGCCGCTTGGCCTGCTTGCCGGCGACGGTGACGTTAGCCAGCGTCTCTTCGACGGCTGCGCCCTCGTCGTAGCGGGTGATGACCGGCTCCATCTCGCCTTTCAGCAGCTTGAACGCCACTTCGTCTTCGGTCATCTCCATGCTGTTGTGGTACGAACAATCAGGCTCGACCAGCATGTAGACGGTCCCCTTGTCGTGGTAGTCCGGGCGGCCGGCCCGGCCGAGCATCTGGCTGAACTCCTGGACTGTGAGCCATTCGATACCCATCGCCAGTGAGTCGAAGATGACCTGCGAGGCGGGGAAGTCGACTCCGGCAGCCAGCGCCGCCGTCGTCACGACCGCTGCGAGGTCCTGATCGGCGAACTGCCGCTCGACCCGCTGGCGCTTCCGGTTGTCCAGTCCGGCGTGGTACGGCGCAGAACTGTACTCCAGTTTGCGTGAAATCTGGTGACAGCGCCGCCGGGAGTTCGTGAAGATGATAGTCTGGCCGCGATAGCCTTTGCTGGATTTGTTGTCGAACGCCCGCTTGACGAGCTTCTTTTCGGTCTCGATCTTCTCGCGGCCGTCGGCGAACGTGACGTGGCGCTCGATTGGAACCGGTCGCTCCTCGAATTCAATGAGCGTCGCCCGGAGCTGGTCGGCCAGCTGTCCGGGGTTGCCGACCGTCGCCGAGAGATAGATCCATTGCGTGTCGCCGCTATCCGGTGCGCCACCGGACTCGCAGTAGTATTTGAGTCTGGAAATCAGGCCGTCAAGCCGGTGGCCCCGCTCGTCCTCCCCGAGCGTGTGGACCTCGTCGATGACGACGGTCCCAACAGTACCGAGGTCCTTGCCGGTCCGGAGCGCGTGGTCGATGCCCTCGTAGGTCCCGACGATAACGTCGGCTTCGGGGTCGAAGCGCCCGCCTTCGTCAGCAATGCGGCTCGCGCCAACACGCAGCGACACGTCGACCATGTCGCCGTAGCGGTCCTGAAACTGCTCGTATTTCTGGTTCGCAAGGGCGACCAGCGGGACGAGAAACAGCATCGTACCCTTGTTGTTCAGGACGCGGTCGATGCCGGCCATTTCGCCGATGAGCGTTTTCCCCGTCGCCGTTGCGCTCACGACGAGCTGGTCGCGGCCCTCCGTGGCCCCGTGCTCGACGGCGAGACTCTGGACCGGGAGCAGTGTATCGAACCGGGATTCGAGATGCTCCTGCATCCCGGGATGGAGGTCCAGCGAATCGACGCGAACGGGGTCGACCTCATCGACGGTCGCCGAGATTTCGTCGAACTTCGTCAGGTCCGGGTCTAGTTGGCCCGACAGAAGGTTCGTCACCCGGTCGAGGTCCTGCACCTCCAGTAGCAGCTCTTCGAGCCGGTCGCGGGCGTCGCCGCTGATGCTCCCTTTGAACGCGAGTTCGCGGTCGAGTTGCTGGCGAGCACACTCCGGACAGATGGTTTCGTCATCGGTCTCGATAGCAGTTTCGCTGGTAATCGGCGAGTAACGCCCGTCGGAGGCACACAGCCGACAGGTCCGGACGACCTTGGCCTCGACCTGATACGCGTCGAGCATCTCGCGGACGCGGTCGCGGGCGAGCGGCGCGGTCTGTTCTGAAATACGAATGCGGGCCGCACGGCGAGCGAGGTCGACGAACTGGTCGGGCGAGCGAAGCTCCTCGCTGGTCCCGTCCTTGACACGGAGCCGACGCGGGCGGGGGCCGGCGTCGGTCTCTTTCAGTTCGAGGATTCCGTGGAAGAGCCGCTCGCCGTCCCGGTGGGCGGCGACGCGGAACTCCTCGCCGTGTTCGTGGAGGAACAGGGTCTCTACCTGTGCGGCCTGCTGTGACACAATTATCTAGTGGCGACTGCGCTACTTGAGCGGTTCGGACTAGCTGTGAGCGGGACGAATCACGCGGCTACGGTTTCGAACAGCCAGAAAGCCCCGAGCCGCTGGACTACTGCGACTCGCTGCGCTCCTCGGTCGTTGCACTCCCTGCGGTGCTTACGTCGTCTCGAACGCCCAGCGGCTCGCCCCTTTCGGTCCCACCCGGCCTGGATTGGGTAGTCGGCTCTGTGTTGGGCGCTCTGGTGCTCAGTTGTTGCTACGCCTGTGGTAGATGCACATGCTAGCAGTCACTCTTGCAGTTTGATTTCGTCATCGCCGGCGGGAACCGCACAGAGAAACGCGCCCGGTTCGTCGCCGTCGTTACGATACCAGTGGACAGCGCCAGCGGGGATATGGAGGCTGTCGCCCGCCCCGACGGCGTACTCCTCGCCCTCGATGCCGACGGTGTACCGGCCAGCAAGGACGTATTGCTCGTGTTCGATGTCGTTGGTGTGTTTCGGCACGCTGCCGCCGGGGGCGAGCGTGAAGCGACGGATTGCGAGGTTGCCGCCGCCGCTCTCCTCGCCGATGAGGACGCCCTTTTCCAGCCCGTCAGCTGCGTCGACGGCCTCGTACGCAATGTCGTCCGCGCGGCGAATCAGTGGGTCGCTCATATGCGGTCCATCGCGGGCTCGGCGCAAAGGCGTACCGGCGGCGGTGACCATGGCAGTCCCGCCAAGGGGGCTTAAGACCGTCCCGCGTCAACCTCCCGATATGCGCCGGTTTCGCATCGGAAGCGCGTTTGGAATCCCCATCCAATTGGACCTGACGTTTCTCCTCGTGCTACCGCTGTTCGCCTGGATTATCGGGACACAGATCGAACAGACGACCGAGCTGTTGAACGGGACGTTGAACGCTGGCCTGGACGTGGCCGTCCTCACCGACGGCGCGCTCGTCTGGGTACTCGGCATCGGTGCGGCCCTCGGCCTGTTCACCGGCGTCGTCCTCCACGAACTCGGCCACTCCCTCGTCGCTATCCGCTATGGCTTCCCGATCGATTCCATCACGCTCTGGCTGTTCGGCGGCATCGCCCAACTCAGCGAGATGCCCGAAGACTGGAAACAGGAGCTGGTCATCGCCATCGCCGGCCCCATCGTCAGCATCGCCATCGGCGCTGTCTGTTTCGTCGCGTTCCAGATTCTCCCGAGCGGCGCGGGGACCATCGTCGAATCGACGCGGTTCATCCTCGGCTATCTCGCGCTGATGAATATCGCGCTGGCGGCGTTCAACATGTTGCCGGGGTTCCCGATGGACGGCGGCCGTGTCCTGCGTGCGCTGCTCGCCCGCCGGCGGTCCTACGCCCGAGCGACGACAATCGCCGCCGAAGTCGGGAAGATATTCGCCGTCTTTCTCGGCCTGTTTGGCATCTTCGTCCTCGGGAATATCTTCCTCGCCGGGCTGGCGTTCTTCATCTACATCGGGGCGGCGGGCGAGTCCCGCCAGACCTCGATGCGGGCCGCGTTCGAGGGCGTCACCGTCGCGGACGTGATGACCCCAGCGGACCACGTCACGACAGTCGCCGACGATATGTCTGTCCGGGAACTCATTCAGACGATGTTCAGGGAGCGCCACACCGGCTATCCGGTCAAGCGCAGCGGCGAGGTCGTCGGCCTCGTCACGCTCGAAGACGCCCGCGCCGTTCAGGAAGTCGAGCGCGAGGCCTACACCGTCGGCGACGTGATGACGACGGAAATCATCACAATCAGTCCGGAGACCGACGTGATGGACGCGCTGACCTCGCTGCAGCAGAACTCCGTTGGTCGCCTGCTCGTCACTGACGAGGATGGCTCCTTCGAGGGACTACTCACCCGGTCTGACATCATGACAGCACTTTCGATTATCAAATCAAGCAGCGACTACACCGCCATCGGCGAGTCAGAAACCGAGACCGTCCGGCCGGAATCAAGAATCGAGCGGTAGCGGTCACTCCTCGGCGAGATACGACATCGCCGCCTCGTCGGAGACCTGCTCGAACTGCTCGTAGTACTGGCCGACAGCGCGAAACGCCGACGGCCTTTCCAGACAGACCACTTCGTCGACCAGCGCTTCGAGGTCCGACATCGCCCGCGGCGAGGCGACCGGGACCGCGAGCACGAGTCGTTCGGGGTCCGCCTGTCGAATCTGCTCGATACAGGCCCGCGCCGTTGCCCCCGTCGCCACACCATCGTCGACGAGGCAGACTCGCTTCCCGGTAAGTGTCGGCGACGACTCCGAACTGCGGTAGCGCTGGGCCTTCTGTCGGGCGGCTTCCGCCATCTCCGCTCGTGTGCTCGCAACGTAGTCCCGGGGTATCTCGCGTTGCTCGATGACATCGGTGTTGAGCCAGACCGCTCCGTCCGCGGCGACGGCGCCGATAGCGTACTCGGGGTTGTTCGGTGCGCCGATCTTCTTTGCGACCGCGATGTCTAGCGGCGCGTCCAGCGCGTCGGCGACGGGCCGCCCGACCGGGAGTCCACCGCGCGGAATTGCGAGGACGATGTCGACTGTGATGTCCCGCTCACGCAACGCCTCTCCCAGCCGCTGTCCAGCAGCCTGCCTGTTCTTGAACGTCGGGGAGCGGTTGCGTCCCATACTAGTTAGTTCGCTGTCGAGATGCAAATATTTCCGCATTCTGACAGCGGCGAGATAGTCGAACGAGCCGATCCCGGCAAAGCCCCGCGTTAGTCGTCGGACAGCGCTGTGGCAACCGCTTCGAGTTCGCCCTTCCGGAAGGGCTGCTCCGCGTCCGCCGGGTCGTCGTCCTCCTGCGCTCCGATTTTCCAGAGAATACCCGCTCGCATCTGTGGCTTCGATGGGAGCCGGTCCGTGTCAATGTCGTACCCCACAGCCTCGCAGATCGCTGCCAGGGCTTCCTTGGTGAAAGCAGTCGAGACCGGCCGTTCGTACCGCCCAACAGCTTCACGAATCTCGTTTCGGAGTTCGTCGACAGTCGGTGACATACGCGTACTGGCGGCGGGCCGGATTGTGTAGATTCCGGTCCGATTACACCGTCGCGCCGCCAACAGCAGACGGGTCCCATCGCGGGATGCCGGCCCGCCAGCGCAGTTCCGCCCGCGAGACACGGCCGAACTCCGTCCGACGGTGACAGCTCGGACACAGCGAGACGACATTGTCAAGCGTGTGTGCGTCCCGAACGGCGAGCGCCCGCAGTGCGGCGAACAGACGGACTGGGACGATGTGGTGCACATCCGGGTTCCGCCCCAATTCGTCGGCATTAGTCCCACACAATACGCAAGCGTGGTCGTCCCGTGCTAAAGCCTGCTCGCGTACTGCCCGCCATCCCGGCCCGTAGTCGCCGACGCCACCGCCGCGCCAGTTCGGATGGCCGTCACCAGTGAACGCCTCGGAGAGCCACGCGGCGTGGCAGTCGCGGCTGCAAAGGACGACTTCGCTCTGAATCTGGCTCGGATATCGCTCAACGGGGCTGTCACAAACATCACAAGAGACAGACAGTTTGCCACCTGACCAGGAGTGATGCGCAGTTCCGGTACGCTGTGGCGGTTCGCGCCACGCCGCAGTCTCGACGCAGTCGGGGCAGTACATGCCGTCTTTTTCCGAGGGGTAGTACTCGAACCCCGCGTCACAGATATCACAGTTCGTCTGTTCTTTCGCATCCGAAAAGTTTGGATTCGCCTCTCCTTCGTACGATACGGCAGCGTCGTGGCATACGTCCGAACAATAGGCACGGGTAGATTCGGCGTAGAATTCGGCTCCACAGCGGTTGCACTCTCTGTTTGGTAGCCGTTCGTCGTGGGCGCGACTGTGATGTACCCCGAGACCGCGGCGGCTGTCGAACACCCGCCCACAGGTCGGGCAGTCATGTTCTGCCATATTATAGACAGGAATGGGGGAGATAATAAATCCGGGCCGAGTGGGGTGGCAGTGAAACTAGCAGGCTGAGCTTCGCCGAATGATATGTAAGAAAATTTATACAGTCCGGGTGCGGGAATTGAACCCACGTCTCAGCCACCACAAGGCTGAAGGATACCACTACCCCAACCCGGACACGCTTGCTGAAGCATTCATAGATATCCCGCTGGAACAGAAATACGTTACGAATCTGGAAACCAGTGAGTCGTGAGAGCGCGTGACAGCGGTGGCACGGCGGTTCGGGGTTGGCTTCGAAACCCATCAGGTGCTTCGAGACGCTTTTACACAGGCGACACGTATGGAAGGGCACGCGTGGCCATCACGGACAAGATTTACGTCAAGAACCACCAGCAACTCGCCTCCCAGCTAGAGACGAGTTTCCCGAAAGGGGCGTTCAAGGGGGCGACGCTGGACATCCTCTTTCAGGGCGAGGGGCTGGCAAAACTCGACGAAGCCTCCAGAGAGCGAGTTCTGGATTTCGCGGAGGATTTCCTGGACTGTGACTGTGAGGCCAACCCCCACTGTGGCTGTGCTGAGCGGAAGTTCATTTCGTACCTGCTGGAACTGCGCGAGCAGGGGATGGGGCCGGACGCAATCGTCGACGTGATGAGCGATGACTACATGCTGTATGCCTATCCGGGCGACGTACTGTCTTTCCTCGATAACTCCGTCAGAACGTTAGAAGCCGTGGAAACTCTGGCCGACGTCGATGGGCGCGACGACGTGGCCGAAGACGTACAACAGAAGCGTCAGCGGTTACTCTAGGTCGTCGAAGCTGCCGATGCGATAGGAGGCGTCCTCCTCTTCGCCCTGGTCGAGGTCTTCGAGGTGAATGACCTCGTCTTGATCCATCTCGTCGAGTTGCTGGCGGAGTTTGGTGACGTAACGCTTGTGTTCTTCCAGTTGTTCGCGGAGATGTTCGGCTTCGAGTTCGAGTCGCTCGTGCTCGCGGACGAAGCTCTTCGGAACTTCGACTTTCGGCGGGAAGCTCTCGGTACTGGTCTCGGTTGCGTCGTCCTCGAACTCGTGTTCCGGCGCGACCTTCACCTGACCGTCGTGGGAAACAAGCGTGTCGACGTAGTCACGAAAAACTGCGGACAGCGAGATATCGCGCTCCTCGGCGATTTCGCGGAGGGTTTCGAATTTGTCCTCGCTGACGCGAAAGGAGATAGTCTTGTTTTTGTTGCCCATAATTATGTACTGTTTTAGCAGCAACGTATTTAATCGTTTGTCAGACGCTACCGGACCGGTCCCTTGGTGGCCGTCTCTGACGACAGTCGAACCGCTGTGATTTAACCGCCGGCCGACCTCGGTATCGGCAAAGATGGCGACAGACATCGACGCAACTGGCCACCACTTCGGTATCATCGTCAGCAATCTGGACCGCGCGGTCGAGTTCTACCGGGACGTGCTGGGGCTTGACGTAGTGACTCGCTTTTCCGTCGGTGACGAGGCGTTTGGAGCCGCTGTCGACATTGAGGGAGCCAGCGCCGAACTGGTCCACCTCGACGCCGGCAACGTGCGTCTGGAACTGGCGACCTACGAACCCGAGGGCGAGGAAATGCCCGACCCCGACCTCAATCGCCCGGGGGCGACCCATCCCGGTCTGGAAGTCGACGACCTCGACGCCGTCGCCGACCGCTTGCCCGACGACGTTGAGACGCTCAGCGGCCCGCAAACGACCGAAAGCGGGACGACTATCATGTTCGTCGTCGACCCAGAGGGGAACCGAATCGAGCTACTGGAGCCGTAGTAGCGGACCACTCACCAGCAGCAAAAAATAGACGACTGCGCCGCGGTCAGTCCGCGCTGGCTTCGGCCTGCTCGTCCTGCAGACTCTCCAGCGCGCCGACGACCGACTGCCGATAGTTCTCGATTGACAGTTGGTCGTATTCCTCGTCAGCCATCGAGATATACTCGTCAGTGGCCGGGTCCTCCATGTCGGCTTCCTTGTACCGCTTGACCCGGTCAAGCGTTCGCTCGGCCGTTTCGACGACCCAGCGGTCCCGCGTCGCTTCGTCGACCTTCGAAATGGACTCGGGGCGAATCGAGACGTTCACTTCGCCCTCGTCGGTCTCGTAGGTGCGTGGCTTGCCGACGACAGCGACGTAGGCCGGCGGCTCCAGTTCGCGCAGCATCGACGCCGCGTCGGGCTGGTACTGCCCGGCGTACATGAAGAACGTGTCGCCGTTGGGGTCGACGACTCGTCCCTGCCAGTACTCGCTGTCCTCGCCGACATCCTCGGTCTCGGTGAGGGTGCCGACCAGGAACACGCGGTTGGCGCGCTGGCCGGTCGGCAAGAGGACGTACACCGGCGCGCGGTCGTCGTCGGATTCCTTGAACGTGTAGCTTGCGTCGTTGAACTCGCGTGCGAAGACGCGCCGTGCGACCTCGCGGGTGGGTGTACTCGCCATTTAGATCGACCTCGCTTTGATGAGAATCTCGTCTGCATCCACGGCCCCGGTCAGTCGCTCCTGCTCGTCGGCGAGCAAGTAGCGGCCAAACGTCGGACCGCGGACGCGGTAATACCGGCCGAGGATTTTCTGTCGCATCTCGTCGGCGACGACGGTGGTGTCGAGCGCGTCCATCGCCATCTCCTTCGCCTCTTCGAGGGCGATGCCGGTCAACTCCTCGGTCGCGTCCTCGTCGAAGATGACCTCGGTGACCTCCTCGCCGTCGTCGAGGACGCCCTTGATTCGGAGGTCGAACTCGCCTTCAACCTCGCCGTGTTCGCTACAGCGGCCGTTCTGGAGGACGCGCGTGCAGTCGTCCTCCGGACAGCGCTTGATGAGCCCGGAGCCCGACTGGATGTCAACCAGTGCGCCGTCGGCCTCGACGCTGTCGTCGCCGACCTCAATTGCCTCGTCAAGTTCCTCGATAGTGGTCGTCCGGTTGAGCTTCACCGAAAAGCGACCCTGGTACTCGTCGGTAACGACGTTGCGCAGGGCGTAGGACTTGCCTTCTTCGAGCGACGGAAGGTCGGACTTCGACCACTTCGTGAACTTGATCGTGCCCGTTTCATCGCCCAGCAGGCCGACCTGCGCAACGGCGTCGGCGCGTGGCTCCCAGAGTTCGACGACCGTCGCGCGGACATCGACCCACTCCTCGGGGGCGTCGACATCAGCGACGTTCACCTGCTCGTTGCCGCCGCCATCGCCGCCACCTAGCTGGTCGCGGTCCATGCCAGCCTCGTCAAGGTACGTGTTGACGACACTCCGGCGGGCCTCACTGATGGGGACCTGATAATCGTTCACCAGCGTATCGAG
This sequence comes from Haloarcula marismortui ATCC 43049, assembly GCF_000011085.1. Lineage (NCBI taxonomy): Archaea > Methanobacteriati > Methanobacteriota > Halobacteria > Halobacteriales > Haloarculaceae > Haloarcula > Haloarcula marismortui. Next base: position 2,442,535 of record NC_006396.1, on the reverse strand, counting down.
ACGTTCGATAACGTCGTCGACGTCGATCTCTAGCTGGTCGGAAAACTGCTCGTGTATCTCTGTCGCGTGGGTACGCAGATCTGACTCAGTCATTGGCTTTCACTGTCTCCGCCTGGTTTTCGTTGGGAGACAATCGACGGTTGGTCGCCTTTGGTTATAAATACTCGCCCAGCGGAGTGAAAGTGAATGTGGATATCGGACCCCCGGAGTCACGTCGTGCGAGCCACGCGAGAAGATTGATTTGTGGCCGGACACAACGGTCAGTATGGCCGACGACGACCGACTCGCACGGTTCATCCGAGATACCTTGCGGTCGGCCGAGCAGCAACTCTCCGATGCGAAGAAGGCCTACAAGAACGGCAAGCGGTCGGCAGAAGCCGGCCTGCCCAGAGATGAGGAAGGACGGGCCCGAATCGTCTGTCGCCGCCACGCCGAGTACCGCGCGGTGTCGATGGACGAGCAACGGCGGCCAGTGTGCTACGACGCAGAGAGTCCGGACTGTCAGGGCTGTGTCGAAGACATCAGGGACGGGACGATAGAAACGTGGTAACTCGCTGACGGCAGTGGGTTCGGCTGGTCTCCGCCTCGGTCGCCAGTACAACATTTTAGCACTGGCTGGGCAAAGCCCGAGTATGGAGCGACCAATCGTCGCGCTCGTTCTGGCCGGCGGCACCGGCACGCGCCTGTATCCGGCGAGTCGGAGCGACCGCCCCAAACAGTTTCTCTCCTTCGGGGAAGACGAATCACTACTCGCCGAGACTGTCAGTCGGGTCGGGTTCGCCGACGAGACCTACGTGCTGACTCGGGACTCGTTCGCCGACGGGGTCCGGGAGCACGTCCCGAATGTAGCAGTGTTGACAGAACCGGAACCGAAAGACACCGGGCCGGCACTGGCGTATGCGGCCCACCGCATCCGCGAGCAGGTCGGCGACTGTGTTCTGCTGTGTCTGCCAAGCGACCACCGGATTTCGGGGCCGTTCGAGACGGTCGCACGGACGGCCACGCGGGTCGCAGTGGAAACCGAGGGGCTCGTCACCGTCGGTATCGAACCGGACCGGCCGGCGACCGGCTACGGCTACATCAAGCCCGGACCGTCCGAGAACGGCTTCGCGCCGGTCGAAACGTTCCACGAGAAACCCGACCGGGAGACCGCGACGGAGTACGTCCGGGAGGGATTCTACTGGAACGCTGGCCTGTTCGCGTGGGCGCCGACGGCTCTCCTGTCCGCCGCAGCGTCCTCGCCGCTTGCACCCATGGTCGAGCGACTCGACGACGGGGACCACGACGACGCCTTTGCCGCTGTTGACCCAGTGAGCATCGATTACGCTGTGCTCGAAGACGCGGAAAACGCCTTTGTCGTTCCGGCGGCGCTTGACTGGGACGACCTGGGGTCGTGGGATGCCTTCGAGCGCGTCCTCGACGGCCAAGACGGAAACGCGGTGCTGGGTGAGGCAGTTAGTATAGACGCCGACGGGAACGTGCTGGCGAGCGACGGCCACATCAGCGCCGTCGGCGTCGAAGACCTCGTCGTGGCGTCATTCGACGACCGGACGCTCGTGGTCCCGAAAGAGGAGGCCCAGCGGGTCCGAGAGGTGGTCGGGGAACTGCGCGACGACGGGCGGTTCTGAGCGGCCCGGCGGCCGGAACTGTTAGCTCTGCATCGCCCCGCCGTCGACGGGCAGGGCCGTTCCAGTGACGTATGAGGACCGGGGCGAGGAGAGGAAGGCGACGACATCCCCAAGCTCTTCCGGTCGGCCGACACGCTGCAGCGGGGCATCGGCCCAAGATTTGATGCCCTCTTCGTAGGAGTCGTACTCGCCACGCTCGACGGCTGCTTCGACGAGTTCCTCGATACGTGGTGTCTCGTGTGCGCCGGGGAGGACGGCGTTGACGCGGACTTCCGGCGCAAACTCGTTAGCCTGTGTCTTCATCAGGCCGATAACAGCGCGGCGGACAGCGTTCGAGAGCACCAGGTCGTCAATGGCTTCCCGGACAGAACGGGAGGTGATATTGACGATGGTGCCGGCATCGGAGTCCCTGAGGTGTGGGTAGGCGGCCCGGGTGGTCCAGACGACACTCATCACGAGCAGGTCGTAGGCGCTGTACCACTCTCGCTCGGTCGTCTCCATGAACGGTCCGGGGGCCGGACCGCCAGCGCTGGTGACGACGTGGTCGAGGCCGCCGAAGCTGTCGACAGTTTCCTCGACGAGTGCCTCGATCTGGTCGGGGTCAGTAATATCGGCCTCGACGGCCAGTACGTCGCCGTCGCCGACCGCTTCGAGCCGGTTCCGTGCCTCGTCGACGTGTTCCGGCGTCCGGCCACAGACCGCTACGTTGGCACCGTCCGCAGCGAGGGCTTCGGCGCTCGCAAGTCCGAGTCCGCTCGTTGCGGCGGTACACAGCGCTGCGTTGCCATCGAGTTCGAGGTCCATATCCACAGGAAGGACCGACTGGCTCAAAGAAGTCCCGCTCGCAAACTGTCCAACCGGTGTGTCCTAGCTGCCCCAGAAGTTGTCCCGACTCCCGAGACGCCGGCCGTCATCATCAGCATTGTCGTCCGTCTCGTCAGCGTCGGCGTCGTTTTCTTCGGTTTCAGACTCGGAGGGGTCCTCGTCCATCTCCAGTCGCTCGACTTCCTCAGCCCGGGCGTGGTTCGAGTGAACGTTCGTCACCTTGACCAGCGAGCGAGCCGGGGGCAGGACGCCGTCAACCATGATGATGAAGCCGTCCTCGGTCCGACCGACACCGGCACCGCTCTCATGGATGTCCTCAACGTCGACAGTGACTTCCTCGCCCATCTTGACCGGCTGGCTCTTGAGCTCCGAGATCGGCTGGTTGTAGTGATTGCACCACTCGGCGCCGCCACGGTCGCCGTAGTGGGTACAGCCCATCCCCTGAATTCGTTCGGTGAATTCGGGACAGTCGTCTGCGAGCGGACAATCGGCCATATCAGGGGATAACGTGGCCGCTGGCAAAACGCTTGCGACCCCGTGTCCGAGGCGCACAGCCTGTTATTACGTTTGAGATTTTCACCGGCACACACTTTACCGCCACTCGCTGGTTGTCGCGTAGCACTCGGCAACACCCAGAGCTATGAGAACGCAGCTGTTTGCAGGACTGGTCTGTCTCCTTCTGGTTTGCACGTCTCCGGTCGCCCTCGGTATCGAATCCGGGCCACCAGCGCAGGGCAGTGCCGACCACGACAGGTCGATTGCTGTTCAGTACACACTCGACAGAGAGCCGAACAAGACCGGCCGGGTGCGGGTAACCGCGACGATTGAGCGACCACGGCACGTCACCGGACTGTCGGTACGGACGCCGGGGGAGGCGACAGTCCTCCAAGCCGACGGACTCCAGTCCGATGGCGACCGCTGGCGTGTCAGCGGTGATACTGAGAGAGCACGACTGACCTACACCGTGCCGGTCGGACTCTCGACAACGTTCGGCCAGCGGACCGCTGACACCCACAACTGGACGCTGCTTGCCAGACAGGAGGTGTCACTGCGTGCCCGCTGGCGTTGGCACGTCGGGCCGCGGCCCACGTGGAACGAGTCGCTCGCACTCGCACCCGGGCAAAGCGGTGTCGCCGGGCGTACGGCCGCCTACATCGGCCCCCACGAGACAGAAACCAGAACGGTCGATGGCGACCGAATCACGCTCGTTGTCCCGGCGGATGCGGACTTGCGACCCAACCGTACCGCCGCGCTTGACTCAATCAGCCATGCGAAGCGTGCCTCGACCGCCGGAACGGACCACGACCACATCCGCGTGTTTGTCGCGCCGAACGAACTCGCATCGGGCGGGTACACCCCGTCGAACGGCGAGTCGGACGTCATCGTCAACGCCGGCGAACCCGTCCGCTCCCCGGTCAACGTCTGGGTCCACGAGTACCGCCACACCCGACAGACGTTCGAGACGGCACCGGCGATGGACTGGCTCAGTGAGGGCAGCGCGGACTACCACACCGCGGCCCTCACCTACAGCACGGGCGGCATCGATGCAGACCAGTTCCATGAGCGGGTGACGACCGAGCGCCACGAAACCGCCGATCTGACACAGCCCGACACATGGGCGGGACCGGGCGCACAGTACCACAAGGGAACACGTGTCGTCGCGGCCATTGACGCCCATCTCCGGCAAGCGACCGATGGCACCCGGACGTTCGAAGCGGTCCTCGACAGGCTGACCCGACACGACGACCGCATCACTCTCGCGCTGTTCGCCGAGACGGTGTCGGCTGTCGCCGGAGATGGACTCAATGCGTTTGTTCGACAGGCTGTCACTGGCACCGCGCCGTCGGTCCCGGTCGAGGTGCTCACTGACCGCGACCTGCGGCGAAGCGGCGCAGCAGATACGACCGGCCGGCGGACGAATTTCGCGCCGTCGGGCGATAGCAGTGCGACCACAGCGACCACCGCCGGCGACGGTCCCAGACGCGTCGTCGATACCACGCGGCCCGTCACGGACCGCCACGGGGAGTGGACCGTGCTTGGGACGCTCGGCCTGCTGTCTCTGTTGCTGGTTCGTCGTCAACGACTGTAGCGCGTCCATAATCGCCCGCTTTGAGAGTGTCGCCGCAGGCATCACGTCCGAGCAGCAGCGCGACGGTCGATGCCAAATCTGTTTTTCCACAACAATCATGCCGACTGCGTACCTGTCACTCGACAATGGCATCACAGTCTATTTTCGAGCGGATCGGCGGTCGCGACGCGGTCGACGCGGTGGTCTCGGATTTCTACGACCGCGTACGCGACGACCCGCTGCTCGAACCGTACTTCGAGGAAACCGACATGGACCAGCTCCGCAGCCACCAGACTCAGTTCATCAGCACCGTTGCCGGCGGCCCGGTCGACTACGACGGCGACGATATGCAAACCGCCCACGAGGGCATGGGGATCACCGAAGACGCGTTTGCCAGCGTTGCGACCCACCTCGAAGCCGCGCTCCGGGCGAACGGCGTCCCCGACGACGACGTCGAAGCGATTCTCACCGAGGTCGCCGCAATGAAAGACGATATCGTTGAGGCGTAGCCGGCCGCCGTGGGTCAGACACGGGCCGACATAGTGTTGGAGTCGGAGGCTGAAGCTGATTATGCAGCGAAACACAGTGTTGCTGTCGTCCTGTCCCAGCAAATGGGGACCATGACAGTGCAGGGATTTTACCCAGATGTTCAAAACAGTAGCTGGGTGTGAAAATGTCACTGTTACATACGTGTTGCCGGGGAATCCGTGCGTGTGGAGGGGACGAAACCAGTGCCATCCCCCCAAGTCGGGTTGCCATGCCTCTGACAAGTCATGCAAACTGACGCGGTACTGGTAGTCGTGTTCCCTTCACTGTAATACTGCAAAGGGCGGGTCACAGAGTTCGTCTCAGCGGGAATTGGCTCCGCTAGAACGGACAGCAAGTGGTGTCGGCACTTCTTATTTTCAGTTACAGATAACGGGCACGGTGGGATTCGAACCCACGACCGTCGGATGTCTTCCCCCGATGGCAGCGCCAGCGGAGATAGAAGTCCGACGCTCTATCCGGACTGAGCTACGTGCCCTCGATATCGTGTATTTCCGGCGGTGACAAAAGAAATGCGGAACACGGTCGCCGGTCAGTGATCGGGATCGAGGTCTTCTTCGACGTCGTCGGCCGTCGTGATAGCGTTCACGTTGCCAGTCTGAACCGCAGTCAGGCCATCCAAGTCACAGAGGGCGTCGATTTCGTCCTGTGTCGTTGAGACCAGCAGGTCGTCGAACTGGAGGTGGCGCTCGACGGTCGCGCCGGCGGCCTCCGCAGCGGCGGCGACGCGCTCAGGGTCAGCATCGTCAGCCGTTTCGAGAACCAGATCGACGGGCTCGCCGTCGAGTGGGTCCGCGCGCAGACTCTCGACAGCACGGGAGACGTACATTACTCGGATGAGGGACCGCCGGGGCCTTGATTGTGCTGTTCGGCGCGGTCGAAGCGGGCCTCCGCGACAGCGAAGCCTAAGGTACTGACCAGCCCGAGCAGCGTCCCACCAGTGAGCATTATCGCGAGGTATTCCAAGTCCTGCACCCCGAGGAAAAAGGCGCTGACAGCGTGTAACACGAGGGCGATCGAGAGGACGTAGAAGGGAGCGTTGAGATACCGCCAGCGGAAGCTCCCGTCGAGGTACTCGTCGGTCACGCGGCCGAGGCTGGAAGTGATGCCGGCGGCGGCGAACCACTGAATCGCGCCGGAGACCAGCGACGCGATGACTTCGAGGGCGTCGGGGTCCGTCTGGCGTTCGAGTTCCTGAACGCCGCTGACGCCGCCGATAGCGAGCAGTGCAGCCGCGACGACATAGGTGATGATCGTGACGCGACCGGCGTACAGTCCGGCGGTCGTTCGCTCAACGGCTTCATCCAGTATCTTCTCAGCGCCGAGGCCCCGTGCGAGGATGTAGAGCCCAAGCAAGCCGGACATAACACCCAGCGCGGAGCCGGGGTACCCCAGCGCTTCGACGGCGATTGTCAGCGGGTAAATCAGCAGGAGGATGCCCAGCGGAACCAGTATCGTCCCGCGGGTCTCCGGGTCGTCGAGCACCTGCTTGATGGTGTAGTACATCGATTCGAGGTTCTGGGCCTGTCGGACGACGACGCGACGAACGCCGTCGATTTGGACCCGCGAGCGGATAACGGGGACCACCGACTCGTCCTGTGCGCCGTCGGTGACCAGCAGCGCCCGCACGTCCTCGCTGGCCGCCAGTGACGCGAGAACGGTATCGACCTCCTCGCCGACTGCCCGGTTAGCGGCGACATCGCTTCCGTCGACGCCGGTGACGGCTGCGACTTCGACCGGCTCGTCGGTGATGTCGTCATAGATGTGGACGCCCTCGAACAGGACGTTCACATCGGAGTCTTCCGGGTCGTTCGAGGCCAGCGCCACGGCTGCGTCTACGACGGCATCGCGCCCGATGACTGGCGTGTCGATGCCGGTCTTGCGGCCGAGGTCGTCGTCGAGGTCGATACACAGCACCAGCAGCATCTATCGGCGCTACGCCGCCTGTGTTTAACTTCTTTCGGGACCGCTCACCCTGATTCCGGGAGCCTGTCTCGGGTCCGACGCTCGACGAGCAGCAGCGCCGCGAGCCCGAGGATGATGAGCGTGTAGGCTGCGGCGGCGGTGAGCGCGGCCTGTTCGGAGCTGTACTCACCGGTGCGGAAAATGATAGCTTTCCGGACCATCGCGATGACGCCCGTGTAGATAACCAGACGGACGATGCGGCGCGTTTCGCTTTCCTGCGTGTACGCGACGACGGTCTGGTACACCTCGACGATAATGAACAGGAGGAGCGCCGTGTCGATGAAACCGACGACGACTAGCGGGTCGGTGATATCGCCACGAAGCGCGCTCTGGAATATCTGGAGTGTCAGGTCGAAGACGCCGATAGCAAAGAGGAGAACCAGCACTAGCGCCGCGATGACCTCGACGTACCGGATGAGCGACTCGCTGACCCCCAGCACTCTATCGTCGAACGACTCCGCTTCCGGCAGTGGCCCGCCCACGGGGTCAGCATCCTCGTCATCCATACACACAGAACGGGCCCCAGCCAGTTCAAAGCGGTCCCTATCTGGCGTGGCCCACCCATGTTGTCCCATCTCACTCACGAGCCGATGCGCACGCTTTTTCCCGCTGGGAGCGGTGTTTACAGGTAATGATTTCCGAGGGCTGCGAACAGTGCGCCAAAGGCGGCAAAATGGTGCTGTTCGTCTACGGCTACTGCGACCAGCGAGACTGCTTCTACTGTCCCCTCGGGGAAAACCGCAAGAACGTCACCCAGATGTACGCCAACGAGCGCCCCATCGAGGACGATGCGGACGTTATCGAGGAAGCCAAGCGCATGAGCGCGCTGGGCACCTCAATCACGGGTGGCGAACCCCAGGAAGTGCTTGACCGGACCTGTCACTATCTGGAACTGCTGAAAGACGAGTTCGGCGAGGATCACCACACGCACCTCTACACCGGTATCCCCGGCGGCCGCGAGAATATGCGCCGCCTCTCGGAAGCTGGTCTCGACGAGATTCGCTTCCACCCGCCACTGGAGCAGTGGGGCGACCTCCACGGCACCGAGTGGGAGGATATCCTCTACATCGCCCGCGAAGAAGGACTGACGCCGGCCTTCGAAATCCCCGGCATTCGCGCCGAGGAGGAGTTCCTCGAATTCCTCGACGAGGGCGCGGCCGACTTCTGTAACATCAACGAGTTCGAGATGTCCGACGGGAACTACCGCCGGATGCAGGAGGAGGGCTTCGAACTGAAAGAGGACCACATGAGCGCCGTCGAGGGGTCCCACGATATTCTGGAAAAGATGGGCGACCACGAGAAGGTGTACTTCTGTACGAGCGTGTTCAAGGACGCCGCCCAGCACCGCTCGCGGCTCAAGCGAATGGCCCGCAACATCCGCCGTCCGTTCGACGACGTGACCGACGACGGGACGCTCGTCTACGGGAAGGCGTGGACCTCCGAAGCCCGTCTGGAAACCCTCGGCGTCCCCGAGGAGTACTACACCGTCAAATCCGAGCACGTCGAACTCGCCTGGTGGCTGCTGGAGGAGATGGTCGAGGAAGGCGACGTCGAGAAGGGCGAAATCGTCGAGCAGTACCCGACCTACGACGGCACAGTCGTCGAGCGGACACCGCTGTCGAACGGTGCTGACGCCGGACGAGCGACAGCCGACGACTAGCGACCCGGTTCTGTTTGGCTTCTCGATTACCGCAAGTCCCAGGCCTGCACTGTCCAGCCGTGGATTTATTTGTCAGCTAAGAGAAACGCCGGTGACCCTCCATGCGCTTTGCTATCGACAGCGGCAAGCTCCTGTATGCACTTGGCGTCCTGTTCGCCGCGGCAGCGCTCCTGTATTTCGTCCGCGATGTCGTGTTCAATCTCTCGATAACGGTGAAAGCGGCGCTGCTGTTGCTGGGGTTTATTGCGCTGTTCGTTGCGGGTGTGGCCCTCGAGCGGGACGTGCTAGATGTCGTCGCCTTCGCTCTCAGTGGCGTGACCTACGTCGTGTTCGTCGGCTACGTCGTCGTTCGGTATTCGCCGGGCGAGACAGGGACGTTCCTGTTGCTCGCCGCGTCCGCGGGGCTGTTCGTCGGGCTCGGCTACGCGCTCCGGGCAGGGATTCCGACACCGTCGCGGCGAACGGCGGCAGCCGCCCTCGGCGGCCTCCTCATCGTGAGCGCCGTCATCGTGGGAGCCGACGCGCTCAGCGGCGGGGTGACCTACGATGTGCAGACAAACGAGTCTGTCACCGTGTCGGTCCCGGAAACAAGGCAGGGAGGTGGCGGGTACCCACCCGTCAGCAGGCAGATCGGAACGGTTACGGCTTCGAACCCGTCACCGTTCCTGCGGGCACTCAACCCCCCGAGCGTCTCAAGCTGTCTCGTCGGACTTGCCGAGAACCCCCGGGAGGACGTGTGGGTGGATGTGGATAGAGACTGGGATGAAGATACGCTCGCCGGGTCGACCACGAAGTCCTACGCAATTACGGGCGAGTTCAGACTGGACACGAACCGCACTGGACAGGTAACGTTCGCCATCGAGCGAGGCAGCGACTGCAGCGTCGTGCGGTCCGAGCCGACGATAGCGATTCAGATCGACGGAGACGATTCGTTAGACTGACTCATCTAGTTCTGTGAGACACGACTGACAGTAGCTGGCGTCTTGTACGTTCGGCGTGCCACAGGTGCTACAGGTCACGACCGACATCTTTGTTTCAGACAGCGGTGACGACTCATCAGCAAGGAGCGTATCGGTCGACCAGTCAGGACCAGCGGACGGCTGGTCCCGCATCTCGGCGCGCTGGTGGGCCTGCTGAATGAGTTCGTCGTCACGCATCGCTTCGAGGCCGCGCCACAGCCCCAGAAACAACAGCGTCGGTGCGACAATGACGAACAGGCCAGCGATGACGCGCAGTGCCAGTTCCACCTGGCCAGGTGGCATACGATAACAATGGGCTGGAACGTAGAGTATCCTTCGCCGCATCCGTCGGCTCACGGGCCCTCAGGCAGCGTCGACGCCTTCTTGCCTCGGCTGGCTGAAGACGGGATATGAGTGGTCCTATCGTGGCAATCAGTGGCGGGCTTGCGGTGGTCTTGCTTCTCGGATTGAGTGCGTTCTTTTCCAGTTCGGAGATAGCAGTGTTCTCGCTACAGAAAGACTGGATAGCACAACAGGCGGCAACGGGGGAGCGACGGGCGCAGGTGCTACAGGAGCTGTACGACAATCCACATCGCCTGCTAGTGACGTTGCTGGTCGGCAACAACATCGTCAACATCGCAATTTCGAGCATCATCACCGTCCTCGTGGCGAGCTATCTCTCACCGGGGCCGGCGGTCGTCGCAACCACAGTCGTCACCAGCTTTCTCATCCTGATTTTCGGCGAGATCGTGCCAAAGGCGTTCGGCCTCGGCAACGCACAGGAGTGGGCCCTGACCGTCGCACCGCCGGTCCGGGTCGTCGAGCGCGTGCTCTCCCCACTTATCACCCTGTTTGACGGCATCACCACGCGCATAAACGCTCTCATCACCGTCGAAACAGACATCGAGAAGCCGTATCTGGACTGACGGTCAGTACTGGTACAGCGAAACGACGAACGGGAGCCTGTTGTACATCCAGATCGCCAGCGGCAGGCCGACGATTGTCAGCGAGAGCGCGTACGCGACACCAGTCCAGACCCCACTGGCCCACCAGCCGACGAAAACGAACCAGACTGCGCGGATGAGCAGAGAGTGCTGTGAGCCGCCGTCACTCTCCGTGACGAGTCGGTCGCGTCGCTTGAGCGTCAGCACCAGCGGCACCTTGTTTATCATCTTGATGCCGAACGGGAGGCCGATGATTGTGACGTTCAGGAACCAGGCGACCGAGAGCCAGATGCCAGTCACCCACCAGCCGACGAGCAGGAACCACACCGCCCGAACGAGCAGGGACCGCTGTTCGCTCATATCGACACTACCGTACCTGCCGGCATAAGTCTCCGGTTGGAAGCGAGACGGCCGCGCCAGCAACGGATGGCAGGGATAGTATCACACCAGAGTGTTGAATTTGATAATGGGTGGGTGGCTATCGATGTCGAATTGTCGGACCGGTGATTCTGGAGGTAACTCTTAGACGTTTCATTGCCTGAATTCATCCATACTGTTCGTATATACCTTTGTCAGTACTTCTATATATCTCGTAGTTTTTTGTACGATAACTGGAAATCGCCGAACGAATGGTGAGCCGAGATTTCCGTCCCCGAGTCGCCCACCTCGTCCCGGCCGCTGTGCGAGGGAGCTTCGTCCGGAAGTTCGTGGCCGCGGTGCTGGTGGCGGTCCTGGTTGCCGGAGGAATCGGAGCGGTGTTCTACACTGACACGACGCGAACGCTCGACCAGCGCGTAGAGGCACAGGTCGTCTCGACCGCCGAGTTACAGGCTGACGGCCTCGATAACTGGGTTGACGGCTTCCGGCGGCAGGCCCGCACGCTCTCGTCGGTCAAGGAGTTCCAGAACGGGCAACCGGGCGTCATCAGGGACTACCTCTTGCTCGAATCGGACGACCTCACGTCCGAGTTCGTGGCCGTCCACTACGTCCAAGCTTCCGACGGCACGGTAGAAGCGAGCACCGCAAGCGGCGTCAGCGGGGAGACGCTGGCATCCCTCGGCGTTCCGTGGGGGTCGGAAATGACAGCCATCGACGACGAGACCGACACGCCGGGGAGTGTTGTCGTTCCGGCGGAGCCCTACCGGTCGCCGGTGACAAACGACAGCGTCCTGGCATTCGTCAGCTCCGCACCACAGAACACAGAACACGTCGTCGTCGTCGAGGCGAACCTCTCCGCCCGCACCGAATCGTTCCGCGGGTCGCCGGCCGACAGCGAGACGACGATTCTCGGGTCGGAGGGCGCGGCCGTCGTCGGTAAAAGCGTGCCAGAGGAGACCGCCACTACGGTCACGAACGGGGGTGCCAATGGCTTTACCCAGTCATCGGAGACGGTATACGGGTACGCGAGCCTCGATAGTGTTCGGTGGACAGTCGTAACGCAGGTGCCGGCGTCGAGCGCCTATGCCCTCCGGAACCAGATCGCCACCAGCCTTGTCCTGACGCTCGTGTCCGCAGTGGTGGTCCTCGGCGGCGTGACCATCGCGATGAGCAGGCGCTCGGCGACAGCCCTCTCGGAGCTCGCCGAGACAGCCGACGAGATGCGAGCCGGTGGCCTCGACGTGACGCTCGAAACATCCCGGTCCGACGAGATCGGCCGGCTGTTCGACGCCTTCGACGAGATGAGGCAGTCGCTCCGCGAGCAAATCGCTGACGCGGAGGCGGCCAGAGAAAATGCCGAATCCGCCAGAAACGAGGCTGAATCGGCGAAAAGAGAGGCCGAAGCGGCTCGTGAGGCCGCAGAGGAACTCAGCGAGAGCCTCCAGAACCGCGCCAAGGACTACGCCGAGGTCATGGCCGCCTGTGCCGATGGGGACCTGACGGCGCGGATGTCGTCCGACACGGACGCCGAGTCGATGGCCCGGATCGCAACAGCCTACAACGACCTGCTCGACGAGTGGGAAGACACCATCCGCGAGGTCCGGTCGTTCAGCGAGGCCGTCGACACCGCGAGCGAGACGGTCTCGGAGAACGTCGACGCGGTTCAGGACCGCAGCACCAGCGTGAAATCCTCGGCCGCAGAGATGGCCGACGGGGCAGAGACACAGTCGGAGAAACTCGAAACCGTCTGGAAGGAGCTGGAGGACCTCTCGGCGACCGTCGAAGAGGTGTCTACCGCCGCCGACACAGTCAGGAATCGGGCTGATGAAGCCCTCAGTCGGTCACAGAGCGGGCGAACGGCCGCCAAGCGGGCGGCGACGGCTCTCGACGATATCGAGCGGTCGACCGACGAGACCGTCGCACAAGTCGAAGAACTGGACGCGCTGATGGGAGAGATCGAGTCCGTCACCAACCTCATCACCGATATCGCAGACCAGACGACGATGCTCGCGCTGAACGCCAACATCGAGGCCGCCCGTGCCGGGAACGGAGGCGATGGCGACGGCTTTGCAGTCGTCGCCGATGAGGTGAAGGCGCTCGCCGACGAGACGGTGGCAGCGACTGCTGACATCGAAACCGCTATCGACGAGATGCGTCAGCAGGTCGAGCGCACCGTCGACGAGATGCACGCCACCCAGTCGAAAGTCGACACTGGAACCGAGACCGTCGGCGACGCCCTCGATGCGTTCGACGACATCGTCGGCGATATCGAGGACGCGACCAGCGGGATGCGAGAGATCGACCGTGCGACCGATGAGCAGGCCGAGTCGACACAGGAGGTCGTCTCGATGGTCGAGACAGTTGGCGACATTAGCGACGACACGGCTGTCGAAGCGGCCGCCGTCGCCGACGCGGCGACCGAGCAGGTTGTGGCCGTCGACGACGTCGAATCCTCCGTCGCGCAACTCTCCGGCCGTGCCACCGACCTCGGGCAGTTGCTGGAAACGTTCACCGTCGACGAACCCGGGACTATCGACAGCGGGACTGAGGTGTTCGAGATGGCGGTCGAGGACCGCACAGGAGCAGAGTCAACAGGGGACGACTGAGCGATCAACGTCCAGCAGACGACGTTCGCGGTCGGTACTCAGTCCTCAAACCCGTCCTCGAAGATGAACGTCCCGTTTCGCTGGACGACCTGCACCGACCTTTGTCGGCGTCGGGTCGCCGCTGGCGACCGCTCCTTGAAAAACGTCGATGAAAAGGCCGACCGCTCACTTTGTTCGCGGTCGGTACTTAGTCCTCAAACCCGTCTTCGAAGATGAACGTCCCGTTTCGCTGGACGACTTCGCCGTCAACTTCGATGAACGAGTCCTCGCTCATGTCGACAATCATGTCCACGTGGACGGCCGACTCGTTCTGTTCGTTGTCCTCGCCAACTGTCTCGTCGTAGGATCGCCCTACTGCCATATGAACGGTATCGCCCATCTTTTCATCGAACAGCATATTGTAGGAGAACTGGTCGATATCCCGGTTCATTCCGATACCCAGTTCGCCGAGTCGGCTCGCACCGTCGTCAGTTGACAGCACCTCTGTCAGAAGGTCCTCGTTCTTGCCGGCGCTGTGCTCGACGACTTCACCGTCCTCGAACCGGAGGAAGACATCAGTCACTTCCCGGCCCTGATGGTACAGCGGCTTGTCGAACAACACCTCGCCCTCGACGCTGTCAGGGACTGGCGCAGTGAACACCTCGCCACCGGGAAGATTCTTCTCGCCGTAGTCATTGAGCGTCTCGTTACCGGTGACAGACATCGTCACGTCCGTTGTCTCCCCGGAAACGATGCGGACCTCATCGGCAGGATCGAGTATCTCGACCATCTGTGCCTGATGCTCGCGGACAGCGTCCCAGTCTTTGAGGACGGCGTCCCAGACGAAGTTCTCGTACCCCTCCGTGGAGGTCTGTGCGAGCTGGGCGTTGGCGGGCGCGGGGTACTGTGTGAGACACCAGGTCTTCGAGAGGCGTTCGTTCAGGAGCGGCTGCTGGGACTGCTGATAGGCGGCTGTTGTTTCGGGGTCGACGTCGCTGGTCTCGGTGACGTTGTCGCTACCCTTGATCGCGATATACGCGTCCATCTCCTCGTACAGCGCCTCGATGTGGCTCGGCGTCTCGAACTCGTCCCGGTTTCGGAGGTACGCGCGGCGGAACCGCTCGCCGAGGCGGTCCTGTACGACGAGCGGGTTCGCGCCGCGGTCGGCGGCAAACTCGTGGAGCGCAGTAACAAGATCCGCAGCCTGCGGGTGGGCGTCGATAACGAGGTTGTCGCCTTCGCTCAGATCGATAGAGTGGTCGACGATGACTTCCGCATGTTCGCGAATACGTGGGTCCATACAGATAGGCACCACCGACGGCCCCTAACCGTTACCCTCCCGGCTACTTCTTCTTGCTCTGCTGGAACCCTTCTTTGAATCCCTGAAAGGTCCGGCGGAGCATCAGATACATGAAGAAAAAAAACAGGAGCACAGCAGCGAGGAGTGCGTAAGTGAGCAGGTCAGCCATACCGGCGGTTGTCGAGCCGACATCAAAGTCCTTTCGGGAGTCCCGCCTTCGGGCGTCTACCCGTCGATATTGGAGGGTAAAATACGGGTTTGACCGATAGCTACAACGACCACTGTGCTTTGGCAAAGACTCATAATCCCATAGAACATACAGATGATCATGTCGTTGCTGCCCTCTCGGGACCCGGCGACCCCGGACGCCGAACCCCGAGTTATCGGTGTCGACAGTGATGATGCGGACGACGTGCTGTCGGCACTCTCGGCAGAGACCGCGCGCAACTTACTGTCAGAGCTAAACAAGGAGCCAGCACCGCCGTCGGAGCTGGCTGACCGGGTCGATACGTCGCTGCAAAACGCACAGTACCATCTGAAGAAGCTCAAAAACGCCGGTGCGGTCGAGGTTGTCGATACGGCGTACTCCGAGAAGGGGCGCGAAATGGACGTGTTCGCGCCGGCCAACCAGCCACTCGTCATCTGTGCCGGTGATGAGCAGGAGACATCGGGGCTTCGGGCGGCGCTGGCGAACATTATCGGCGGCCTCGCAATCATCGGCTTCGCCAGCCTGCTGGTCCAGCAGGTGTTCGGGAGTGGGGTTGGATCGCTGCTCGGCGGCCCGACGGTGTCGTCCGGCAGTGCGGACACTGGGACCCGAGACCCGAGTTTTTACCCCGGGAACACGACCGTGACCGACGGGGGCTTCGAGGCCACCGCGGGCGCACTCGATACCGCCGCACAGGGCGGTGCCGAGGCCGCCGCCGCTGCGATTCCGCCGGGGGTGGCGTTCTTCGCCGGCGGCGCGTTCGTCATTGCCGGCATGGCGGCGCTGTGGTACATGCGACAATAGCCGCTTGCGACCGTTTTGCTCCGTTATATGAAGTCGACCCCGACCAGAAGCGTCCCTGCAATACGCTTACCGCTCGACGATGGTCGTCGAAATCGGCGTCCCGTCCGGGGAGCGAAGGCGGACGCGTACGTCACCGGCCATCACATCCAGTTCCGCGTGGGCCGGCTGGTATCGCCGCGGGTCGGCGTAGCTGCCCGGATTGACGAGCGTCCAGCCGCCGAAGTCGGTCAGGACAGGCTTGTGTGAGTGACCGACGACGACGATATCGGCGTTTTCCTGCCGAGCCAACATTCCGAGGGCGGTTTCGGTGTGTTCGTGCCCGTGCACAACAACGATCGTCAGTTCTTCCCAAGAGACGGTCGCAACGTCGGAAAGGCGGGCCCTGACTGCCGGTCTGTCGTTGTTTCCGACAACGCCGGTGAGTTCGTCGGATTCGGCGTCGATGGCATCAAGCACCTGCTCGGTCATGAAATCGCCCGCGTGGAGAACGTGGTCGGCTTCGCGGACGGCGTCAAGCGTCCGACCTGTCAGCCGATGGTTGTCTGTTCCGTGCGTGTCTGAGATAGCAGTGAGCATACTGCCGGTAGTGGAGCCAGGTATAAATCCAGAAGCATTTTGCGTCATGAATGTGACGGAAAAATAATGGCAGGGAGCAAGTCAGTCGTCATCGCTGCACTGATAGCCAACGGCGCGATTGCGATTCTGAAGTTCTTCGGCTTTCTTTTGACGGGGAGTGCCGCGATGTTGTCAGAAACGTACCACAGCATCTCGGACACCGGGAATCAGGTGTTCCTGCTTATCGGGATTCGGTTCAGCGAGCGGGAGCGCGACCGTCGCCATCCCTTTGGCTACGGCAAGGCACAGTTCTTCTACAGCTTTCTCGTCTCCGTGTTCCTGTTCGGCATCGCTGGGTGGGAGAGCGCGAAACACGGCTATAACCAACTGACTGCCGGCGGCCATGGTGGCGGCGGACACGCCGGCGAGGCGGTCGAGTTCCTGTTTTTTTCCTTCCAGCCCCCGGCGTGGCTGGACCCGCTGTGGGTCAACTATACTGTCCTCATCGGTGCGTTCGTGTTCGAAACGTACGCGCTGATTAAGGCCCGCGCCGAGATGAAACGACAGATCGACCGGAACAACTGGTCGGGGTACCGCGAGGCCTTCCGCAAGACCAGCGACGTGACAACGCTGACCGCGCTGACTGAGGACACCATCGCGCTCGCGGGGATCGTCATCGCACTGGTCGGGTTGGTCCTCGAACAGATGACCGGTAACCCCTTTTTCGACCGGGTCTCCGCACTACTCATCGGGATTATGCTGATGGGCTTCGCCCTGGCGCTGGCCTGGGAGAACAAGCGCCTCCTGCTGGGAGAAAGCCTCCCGACGGACGAGGAACAGCGCCTCCGTGACATCGTCATGCAGAACGAACACGTGGACGAAGTCATCGGCTTCCGGACAGTCTATTTCGGGCCGAACGAGGTCATCGTCTTCGCAGACCTGCAGTTCGACCCGGCGCTGGACACGGAAGCAATCGATGACGAGATAACGACTCTTGAATCCGCGATGCAGGACACTAACGGCGATATCAGGAAAGTCTACATCGAGCCGGAGCTGTAAGGGTCGCTCTCTGCAAGCCACCACGGAATCGGGACGCGCTCAATATCGGTCGTGACCGTCATCGTCGTGTCGATATCCGGGCGGTCCGGTCGTCGTTCGGTGTGTTCGACGTACCTGATTACCCCCTGCCGGTCGACGTACAGCCGCGACCGTCCGATTTCGGACCCGTTCTCGGTGGTCGGTGTCTCAGCTGTGTTCGTCATGGCAAGAACAGCGACAGGGCGTCCGTTCCACCGGACGGAGTCCACCTGCCGATACGCAGTATCCGACAGAAGCTGTCGGAGCAGGTCAGTCCCGGCCGGCGAGGCGAGCAGGGACGTGTTCGGTGTCGCGTCTCTGGTGGCGTACGGCGTATCGGGGTCGTCGCGGACATTGGTGTACACCGTCCGGTTGGCGAGAACCACGTCATTGGATATCGGTCCGAGCCGCCGCCGGACGCGCCGAATCTCCCGCTCCCGGTCTATCCAGACGTCGAGCGTGTTCTGTGGCCCCGCCTGTTCGACATGGCGGTGAAAGCTCCGGGACGCCAACGCCTGTTCATGACGGTCCAGTAGGCGGGCCACGTCGACCGTCCCGTCGCTGGTCGGGACCGCCACCGTCGCCTCCGGCGAATCAGTGGGGACAGGCGCTGGCGTCACCGGGTCGCTGTCGTCCGCCGTCGGGCTGGTCGGAAAGAAGCTGGAACAGCCCGCGATCAGCGCGATACCGACGGCGAGCGTGACGCGCCACATACCTCTCTGGAGGGGCGCTCGCGGCAAGTAGCTGTGGGGGCGAACCCTTTTGCCGGTGAACGGCCAAGCGGGGCACGTGGCAACGACGGACGACGGCTACATGCGGTTTTTCCCCTTCGAGGAGCCGTACGACCATCAGCAGGAGGCGATGGGAACGATATACGACGCGCTCGAAGAGGGCCGCGACGTGCTGTTCGAAGGGGCCTGCGGGACCGGGAAGACGCTCGCGTCGCTGGTCCCCGCGCTAGAACACGCCCGCGAGACGGGCAAGACCGTCGTCATCACGACGAACGTTCACCAGCAGATGCGCCAGTTCGTCGAGGACGCCAGAGCAATTACCGACCAGGAGCGCCTGCGAGCGGTCGTCTTCCGGGGCAAAGGGTCGATGTGTCACATCGACGTAGACTACGAGGAGTGCCAGGCGCTGCGGGACACGACCCGTGACCTGGTCGAGGTCGAGAGCGATATCGCCGAACTCGAACAGCGCGAGGGAGAACTCCTTTCTGACGGGCAGGCTGGCAGTAGCGAGGCGATGGAGGCCCGCAACGCCGTTGTCGAGGAACTCCGGGACCTGCAGGACGAGCGCGAGGAAATCGAAACCGAGCGCTCGACCTGTGACCACTACTATCGGAACCTCACTGTCGACACCAGCGAGTTCTATTCTTGGCTGTTCGACGACGTTCGGACGCCCGACGACGTGTACGAGTACGCCCACCAGCAAGGGCTGTGTGGCTACGAACTACTGAAAGAAGGAATGGACGGCGTCGACCTCGTCGTCTGTAACTACCATCACCTGCTGGACCCGACCATCCGCGAACAGTTCTTCCACTGGATCGGGCGCGACCCCGAAGACATCATCGCCGTCTTCGACGAGGCCCACAACGTCGAGTCGGCCGCCCGCGACCACGCCCGGCGGACGCTTACCGAGAACACGCTCGACCAGGCGCTGGATGAACTCGACAACGAGGAGGACGCCCGGACCGACGCTGCAGCGAACGTCATCGAGACGTTCCGGGACGCACTCGTCGAGGCCTACGAAGATTCCTTCGGGTTCGGCGGCCGCGAGGCCGTCGACGAACACTGGGACGATATCACCATCGCCAACGACGACCGGAAAGACGACCTGACACTCGCCTTCCTGCAGGGGTACACCGGCCCCGGCTTCCACGAGGAACTGGACCGCGCACTGGAACTCGGCCGCGACCTCGACGCGCGCTACCAGAAGGCATTCAAAGAAGGTGAGCTGGACACCAGAAAGGAGTGTCAGACCCTGCAGGCCGCCGGCTTCATTTCTGACTGGCTCGATGAGACGGACGAAACTGGCCAGTACCCCGTCGTCAGCGTTCGCCGCGACGACGCGACCGACGACGTGTACGGCCGCGCGGAGCTGTACACCTGCATCCCCGAGCAGGTCACTCGCGACCTGTTTTCCGACCTCCATGCCGCCGTGTTGATGAGCGCCACGCTTCGGCCCTTCGACGTGACCGAGAACGTCGTTGGCGTCGAGGACCCGGTGACGATGGCCTACGGGGCACAGTTCCCCGAGGAGCGCCGCCGGACCTACGCCGTTGACGGCCCGGCGCTGTTTTCCAGCGAACGGGACGACCCACAGACACAGCAACGCATTGCGCGCACGCTCGAAGACATCGTTCGCTTCACGCCCGGGAACACGCTCGTGTTCTGTCCCTCCTACAGCGAGGCCGAACGCTACCACGACATGACCGCTGTGAGCGCGACCCGGTATCTGGACGAACCGGGCACGCAGGCCCGTGACCTCCGGGAGGCCTTTACCGACGGCGACGACGGCGTCCTCTACACCTCGCTGTGGGGGACACTGGGCGAGGGCGTGAGCTACGACGGCGACGATGCCCGAACCGTCGTGGTTGTCGGCGTCCCGTACCCGCACCTCGACGACCGGATGGACGCCGTACAGGACGCCTACGACGTTGCCTTCGGCGACGACGAGGATGACGCGGGCTGGCGCTACGCCGTCGAGATTCCGACAATTCGCAAGACAAGGCAGGCCCTCGGGCGCGTGGTCCGCTCGCCGGACGACTTCGGGGCGCGCATTCTGCTCGACAAGCGATACACCGAAGCCGCCGAGATGGAGATGCACGATTACGCCGTCCGCGGGACCTTTCCACCGGGGGAACGCCGAGAGATGGTCGATATCGGGCCCGAGAAGCTCAAGTTCGCGATGCTGAATTTCTATCAGGACATGGACGCCTACGACGGACCGCCGCCGAATCCCTGAGACGGGTGGAAATAACTGTTACAGTTGGTTCTAACGCTCGATTACGACTACGAACCGCTAGAGGTCCGGTTCAACTTCGGTGCCACAGTCAGGGCAGACAAGCAGGAAACCCTCGTCAGCTGGTTCCAGCGCGAGGACATCGCTGTCACAGTCAGGGCAGGGCTGTGCAACGCGGCCTTCTGTCGAGTTCATGGGCGCACCGAGTGCCAACGCGACCACCCGGTCGTCGCTTTCGTTCCGGCCCTGCTGATACTCTCCGGGCGCGAACCGGACGACTTCGTCGGGACCAACGGTGACCATCTCACTTTCACCGGCGGGGTCAGTCCGGTGTTCGAAGGTGGCGGTGCCCTCAACGACGTAGAACACTTCTTCTTGATCGAGGTGTGCGTGTAATCCGCCCGAGAAGGCCTCGCCGGGGTCCAGAACATACCGGTTGATTGCGACGTCCGTCGTTCCCAGCGGGTCCGCAAGCCCACGCCGGTCAACGTCGCCACCCATCGCCTGTGGTTCGATTTCGTCGACGGAGACGTGCTCCATACGGGGACAGTAGCAGGGAATACACAAAAATAAACCCCAGTTGGTCGGCTGGAAACCGGATAGTTTGAAACCCTCCACGCGAAACGGACGGGTAATGCTAGTCGCCTTCGACTTCGACGGGACACTCTCCGATTCGGAGATGACAGTCCTGCTCGGGAGCCAGAACGGGACGGCCGAGGACATGGCCGACATCACCGAGCGCGCGATGAACAACGAAATCGAGTACGCCGAAAGCCTCCGTCAGCGGTGTGCGTTGTTGGAGGACCTCCCGGACGAGCAGGCCCAAGCGGCCTTCGACGAGGTCGCCCTGCGCCCCGGCGCGGCGGAAGTCATCGAAGCCTTGCGGAACGCCGGCGTCTACGTCGCTATCCTTACCGGCGGGTTCGAGCGCGGCGTGGAAGCTGCACTCGAAACGGAGGGGGTCGAGGTCGACGCCATCGTCGCCAACCGACTGCCAGTGGAAGACGGAAAGCTGACCGGCGAAGTTCGCGGACCGCTCATCTCCGGCACCAAAGACGACGCAATGGAGGTCGTGACCGCCGTTACTGGAGAAGACCGGGACACGACTGTCGCCGTCGGCGACGGGGCCAATGACCTGCCGATGCTCGAAGTCGCGAATCTGGCTATCGGCTTCGACCCGAAACCGGCCGTCGCACCGTCGTGTGACACGTCGGTCGAGACAATGGACGAACTGTACGACCTGCTGGAAGCCGAAGAAATCCTGTAGCGACGCCTTCGTGTTCGCACACAGAAGTCGCTACTAAGTATTCTCATCGTTATACGACGGTTGAAAGGTTGAACGAGGGAGTGGCACGCTCCCCACGGATGCGAGCAGTCGTTGTCGGACCAATGACAGAGTATGGTTGAGCGTGAACCGACGCGTGCTCGCTATCGGCGACGGTTCATTGAATACATTAGCCTCTCCCGTAATAAGCCTAATGAACAGGTGAATTATTGCAGAACAGTGGTACGCTCGTCCAGAAAAGCTCCGCAAAATACAGTATCGTTGGTTAGTTGGTCGCCTGGCCGATAGCCTGATCGAGGTCAGCTTTGATGTCCTCGACAGACTCGGTACCGACGGAGAGACGGACCATGTCGTCGGTGACGCCGGCGGCGGCCTTTTCCTCGTCAGTGAGTTGCTGGTGGGTGGTCGAGGCCGGGTGGATGATGAGCGTCTTCGCGTCGCCGACGTTTGCCAGCAGAGAGGCGATTTCCGTCGATTCGACGGTCGTTCGGGCGGCGTCGTAGCCCGCGTCGAGGCCGAACGTTATCATGCCGCCGTAGCCGCCGTCAAGGTACTTGCTGGCGGTGTCGTGCGTTTCGTGGTCTTCGAGGCCAGGGTAGGTGACCCACGAGACTTCGGGGTGGTCCGCGAGGAACTCGGCGACGCCCATCGCATTGTCGCAGTGGCGGTCCATCCGCGCGGGCAGCGTCTCCAGACCCTGCATCGTCTGCCACGCGTCGAAGGGAGACTGCTGGCAGCCCAGATCACGGAGGCCGCGGGCGATGGCGGCGTAGGTGAAGGCCGCGTCCTCGAAGCGCTCCCGGAAGTTAACGCCGTGGTAGGCTGGGTTGTCGCCAGCGATTTCGGGGTACTTGTCGGCGTGTTCCTCCCACGGGAAGGAGCCACCGTCGACGAGAACGCCGCCGACGGTGGTGCCGTGACCGTGAATCCACTTCGTCGTGGAGTTCCAGACGAGGTCGGCCCCGTGTTCGATTGGGTTGCAGAGATACGGTGTTGCGAAGGTGTTGTCGACGAAGAAGGGGACGCCGTGGTCGTGGGCGATTTCGGCGAGGCGCTCGAAGTCCGGTGTGACCAGCGACGGGTTGCCGATGGTCTCACAGTGGACGTAGGCCGTGTTCTCGTCGATAGCCTCGGCGTAGGCATCGTAGTCGAGCGTGTCGACGAACCGCGTCTCGACACCGTTGCGCGGCGCGGTGTGGGTGTAGTAGGTGTAGGTGCCGCCGTACAGCGACGACGCCGTGACGACGTTGTCGCCGACGTCCGCGAGCAGGAAGGTTGCGAGGTTCAGCGACGCCATCCCGGAGGCGGTGGCGACCGCGCCGACGCCGCCCTCCAGCGCCGCCAGCCGCTCCTGTAGCATGCCGACGGTGGGGTTCATCAGCCGCGAGTAGATGTGGCCCGGCTTTTCCAGTGCGAACTGCTTTGCCGCGTCTTCGGCGTCTTCGAAGACGTATGAGGTGGTCTGATACAGTGGCGGCGCGCGAGAACGGGCCTCGGCGTCTGGCTCTTCCTGTCCGACGTGCAGCGCATCGGTTTCGAATCCGTGGTCTTGGTCGTCACTCATACTCTCTCCTTTTACCGGATGGGTCTTAATTGCGCCTCAATCGGTGAGGCCCGCCACTGCTACGAGATACCGGTGATTCTTCGCGCCGTTTCCGGACGCATTCATGCGCGGAAGGCCGTGTGGAGTCAGTATCGTGCTTCTGGAAGAACACGAAGAGAAGTACTCGGGCCGGGAGCGAGTGGTGCGACGACTGTCGCACCCGAAGCGACCCGGGGAAGGGCAGGCATGCCTCAGTTACAGATAGACATGGTTGACAAGTATACCGCGCGCCGCCGGCGCGCGGTTTCCCCGGTCGCGAACGCAGTGAGCGACCGGCCTTTTTCGCCCACGTTTTTGCAAGGGGGGTGCCCGCAGGCCGCTCCGCGGCCGAGGACACCCTCGCAGCAAAAAGGTGGGTTAGGAGAACTTCCGGACCGTCATCTCAAGCGTATCCAGGTCGAGAATCGGCGCGAAGCCGGCGTCCGGGTCGATGTTGACACTTTTCTGGAATTCAGTCTGGGCCTGCCAGCAGCCGGAGTTCAGCGCAACGACATTGTGGTACTCGCCCCAGCCGAGCTTGTGGACGTGGCCGGTGTGGAACACGTCGGGCACCTCCTCCATCACCAGATAATCGCGGTCCTCGGGGGCGAGTCGGGTGTGGCCGCCGTACTGCGGCGCGACGTGGCGCTTCTTCAGGAGCTGGTACATCGCCCTGTGTGGTTCCTCGTAGCTGGCTTCCTCGTCCGGGAGTTCGGCGATGACCTCGTCGAGCGAGACGCCGTGGTACATCAGCACTGTGACGCCCTCGACAGTGACCAGCGAGGGGTTAGAGTGGACCTGCGCGTCGTGGGCACTCATGATGTCCCGGAGTTCCTCGTCGAAGCCGGGCTGGGGCTCGGCCAGCCGAACGGCGTCGTGGTTGCCCGGAATCATCCGGATTTCCATGTCCGCCGGGACTTCCTTGAGGTACTCCGAGAACGCGCGGTACTGGTCGTAGATGTCGATGATGTCCAGTTCCTTGTCCTGCTCGGGATAGATGCCGACGCCTTCGACCATGTCGCCGGCGATGAGCAGGTATTCGACGTGCTCGGCCTCCGGCGTGTGGAGCCAGTCCGTGAAGCGGTGCCAGGCGTCCTCCATGAACTCCTGACTGCCGACGTGGACATCGGAGATGAGCGCCGCCTGAACGTGGCGGTCGGCGGTCGAGGGGTTGTGCGTTCGGGGCACATCCGGGAAATACAGCGAGTCCACGAACAGGATGCCAGCATCGTCGGCCAGCGTCCCCTCAACGGCGATAACCTCGTCCATGAGCAACTGCTGGACAAGGTCGGCGATAGGGCGGTCTTTCATGACCAGGCAGGGGAATGTCCCGTTCGTGTCTTCCAGTTCGACCAGCCAGTGACCGCTGGCTGTCGAGCGGATGTCAGAGACCATGCCGATCAGCGCCGCGTCGCTGCCACCGCCCATGTTCTCGATGGCGTCGGTCGGCCGGTGGTTCACTCTGCCGCGCAGTTTGCCCGCCAGTTTCTCGTAGCGGTCCCGGAACACCGCGACGAAGTCCGAGTACTCCCCGGTCCCAGTGGACTGGCCGGTCATATCGTTTGCGACGTCGATAGCTCGGAGGGATGTGTCCACATCCCGTGACCCCCCCGTTTCAGGTGGAGCGGACGCACCCGGTTCGGTCGACGAGGCTGCATCAGTTCCAGTTGAAACGGAGGGGTGTGATTGAGTCGGAGCGCCGGTTGTTTCGTTTCCGCGGTCTGGTTCAGTATTTGACGTTCCCTCACCGTTTTCTATCGCTTCAACCACAGATTCGACGTGGTCGGTTGTCAGCTTCAGCGCTTCATCAGGGAGGGTTTCGAGTGCGCGTTCCAGCGTCGTCGACGGGTCCCGCGTGTCGGCGATCCGAGTCACTGCCTCACGTTCCGCGTTGTAGCCGCGGCTCGCGAGTTCGCTGACGATGCGTGCCGGCGTCTCCAGAGGCACGTTCCACACTCCGTGTCTGTGGGCAAAAGGATAGCGGACCGACAGCCGTCACAAGATTGATACCCCGCTGTCGGCAATCCGAGGTAGGATGGGCCGGGACGAATCGACCAACAGCACGCCTTCAGGCGGGACAGACGAGTCTGTGGACGCCAGCCCTTCGTTTCGTTTTGGCCTGTACGTCCGTGACATCGGGACGAGTGTCGGGGCAGTCCTGCTTGTCGGCGGGTTCCTGTTTGCCGTCAGTGGGGTGTGGCCGCCGCTCGTCGCCATCGAAAGCGGAAGCATGGAGCCACACATCGACACCGGCGATATGGTCTTTGTCATGGACGCAGAACGCTTCTCGGGGCAGGAGGACCGTCACGGCGTTGTAACGGCAGCGGCCGGAGCCGAAACCGGGTATCAGACCTTTCAACAGCCCGGTGACGTCATCGTCTTCGAACCCAACGGTAACGAGCAGCGAACGCCGATCATCCACCGGTCGATGCTGTGGGTTGATGCCGGTGAGAACTGGTACGACCGCGCGAACCGAGAGTACGTCGGGAACGCGGACAGTTGCGACGAGCTTCGGAACTGTCCGGCGCCGCATGCTGGCTTTATCACGAAAGGTGACAACAAAGTGACCAACAGTAAATACGATCAGGTCACCGGAGCGAGTACCGTTGTCCGGCCGGAGTGGGTCATTGGAACCGGGATCTTCCGGATCCCACGTCTCGGGTACGTTCGGGTCCAACCGTCCCAGCTATGGCACACATCAGTGTCGATGCCGGTCGGAGATGTTTCAGCGCCGGCGGCGAGCTGACCAAATCGGGCGGTAGTGTTCGGTCCAACAACAGAAAGTTGATTGGCCGCCTCCGAGTATTCGTGGTACGAATGGCCGGGTCAGACCATCGGTCGTCGGACGGAGACGAAACCGAGAGGCCGGGAGGGATGATGTACGTGACCGATATCGTCAGTAGCGCCGGCTCAGTCCTGCTTGTCGGGGTGTTACTGTTCGCCGTTAGTGGTGTGTGGCCCCCACTCGTCGCTATCGAAAGCCCAAGCATGGACCCCCATATCAAGGAAGGGGACCTCGTGTTCGTGATGGAAGAGGACCGATTCTCCGGCCCGGGTGACCACGAGGGTGTCGTCACCGCAGCGAACGACGACAGCTATCGAGCGTTCCAGCGTCCGGGCGACGTTATCGTATACGAACCCGACGGCAACAGTCGACAGACGCCGATCATCCACCGGGCGATGCTGTGGGTTGAAGCGGACGAGAACTGGTACGACCGGGCGAACCAAGACTACATCGGGAGTGCGGACAGCTGTGACGAGCTCACCTCCTGTCCGGCCGACCACGCCGGCTTCATCACCAAGGGTGACAACAACGGCCGGTACGACCAGGTCGGTTCCAGCCCCATCAGCGAACCAGTCAAGCCCGGGTGGGTCGTCGGGACCGCAGAGATGCGAGTTCCATTGCTGGGGCAGGTCCGACTCCAGTGGAACCAGGCCGGCGCGACTGATGTGGGAGCGAACGAAACAGGACTAGCGGTGACAAACGAAGCAGAGACGGCAGCCGTGAACGCGACGGCATCCGGGTAGCTCATCTCACCCAAAGGGGACTGTTTCACCTGGAACAGCGAGTACTATGGAGATCGTCAGACACGCAGATTAGTTGTCGAACCGGGCCTGAACGAACGGCTGGACATCGTCGATATCGCCGAGTCGCGAATCAGACAGAAGCACCGCCTCCGTCTCTTCGGTTGGAACTGACAGCGAGATTTCTTTCGTCCGGCCGTAGCGGCCCTTCGAGACGACGACAGCGTTGACGATGCCGAGCATATCCAGTTCGGAGATGAGGTCAGTGACGCGACGCTGTGTCAGAATATCGGCGTCGATCTCTTCACAGAGGTTCTTGTAAATATTGAATACCTCGCCGGTGTTGATGTTGTGGACACCGTTCTTTTCGAGGAGGATGATAGCGAAGAGGACAATCTTCGACTGCGTTGGGAGCGTCCGGACGACCTCCACAACACGGTCGAGTTCGATCTTCTCCTGAGCCTGACGAACGTGGTCTTCGAGAACATTGTCCGTCTGGTCCCGTTCAGCAAGTTCGCCGGCCGTCCGAAGGAGATCAAGCGCGCGGCGCGCGTCGCCGTGTTCCTGTGCGGCGAAGGCCGCACACAGCGGGATAACATCCTCGGTGAGCGCGTCGCCTTTGAACGCGACGTCCGAGCGTGCCTGAAGAATGTCCCGAAGCTGGTTCGCGTCGTAGGGCGGGAAGACGATTTCCTCTTCGCCGAGACTTGACTTGACCCGGGGGTCGAGGAAATCGGTGAACTTCAGGTCGTTCGAGATGCCCATAATCGAGACGCGAGAGTTCTCCAGTTCGGAGTTCATCCGGGAGAGGTTATACAGGGTGTCGTCGCCGCTTTTCTCGACGAGTTTGTCAATTTCGTCGAGCATGATGACGACCACGCGCTCGTGATAATCGACGGCGTCGAAAAAGGAGCTGTAGACACGGTCCGTCGGCCACCCCGTCATCGGAACTTCCTCGAACTCCGACTTGTCAGCTTCCAACGATTCGATTTCGGCTTCGACATCGTCGAGGGAGCCAAACGCCGTCTCTTCGAGTGCAGCCGTGTTCTCGCGTGCCTGTGATTGAAGCTCCTCGAGTTCGGCGATGCGGTCGTCGATGAGCTGGGCGTTCTTGTCGATGAACTTGTTCGCGAGCTGCGCCAGCACGCGGTACTGGGTGTCGGTCACCTCGCAGTTGATATACTCGACTTCACAGGGGACCTCGTATTTTTGTGAGGTCGTTTCGAGTTCCTCGCTGACGAACTTCGCGGACGCGGTTTTCCCCGTCCCCGTCTTGCCATAGATGAGGATGTTCGACGGTGTATCACCGCGCAAGGCAGTGACGAGAATCGTCGCCATGTTGTTGATCTGCTCCTCGCGGTGGGGAAGTTTGTGCGGCGTGTACGAGGGGCGAAGGACCTCCTTGTTCTCGAAAATGGGTTCCCCTTCGAGAAGGTCATCGAACAGGCCACGGGACGCCTCGTCGGAGGGGTCGTCAGACCCAGCATCAAGATTATCGAGAATAACATCATCGAGATCTGACGGCCCGGTCGATGTCCCAGGGTCCGTTTCGGCGTCGAGTTGTCCGTCGGACCCGTCAGCATCGTTCGACGTCTCTGTTGTCGACGGATCGGATGCCGGGGCCGGATTGTTGCTTTTGTCAGTCATAGTCGATCAAGAGGGTCCCCTTCGTTTCGTGTGGAGCGAGTTGGAGACACCGGAACAGAGGGAGCGAGGAGTGCGTCAGTACCGTTGTTAGTGAGCATCAGCGCTCTCCGGTGCGTCCAGTTGAACCACATGAACCGTACCGTGAATCGATATTAAATATTTCGGTACACCACCCATGAAACATATATGTTGTTATATTGATTGTTTCTGTCGGGTGGGTACTGTTGTCCTAAAGAGGACTATAGCTTCAGTCTCACCGAGGTCGGATGGACATGATGCAGCGGGAGAGTGATTGGATAGGAACGGGAGCGGTGGCGCAGTTCCAAGAGCGAGTACGCTGTATGAATATGCGCAGGGTGCATCATAAACCGGCACTTGCAGCGGAAACCGACTGCAACAGGCCAACCCCCCCACCCCTTCGTTTCCGGTGGAACAGGAAACAGGCCCGGGGGGAGGGGGTGGGGAGGCCGATGGTGTCTTCTAGAAAGGGGAAAGACTTAATACGATATCATATAAACCAAAGCCGTACTAGATAAAACAAATAGCTAGTAGGGGTTAGTGTACAGTTTTCTAGTGTCTAGGCCGCTCTAGCTAGTGAAGTCACGAATCGCGCTGCTCTGAACAACTGGTGCACTCCCGATTCGACCGACGATTCTCCCACCCCTCCCCAGGGGTGCATGGCGTTCCACTTGAAACGAAGGGGTGGGGGGCTAGGATGGGGAACCCAAATCTAAATTGTCTGGTTTCGGATGACCGGACTCCACCCGAACAGCTCCCCGCCAACCGTTCCACACCCGTAGCAACGCCAGCACGCTGGTCTATGCCATGATATGCTCCCTCATGTCAAAAAGAAAACTCATGTCTGACGTAGGCTTAAGTGAATTCGCCTATCTTTTACGGGCAGAGCCGCCATACCGGACGACTCCGGGCGGCGGGAGGATAGGATGGGATTGTTAACAAACCTCAAAGATAGCATTTCACGTGCGGCATCGACACTGTTCTCCGAAGAGGATCCGAAGCGTATCGGAATCTACGGCCCGCCGAACGCCGGCAAGACGACGTTGGCGAACCGCATTGCACGAGACTGGACCGGCGACGCCGTCGGCCCGGAGAGTCACGTTCCCCACGAGACTCGTCGTGCGCGCCGAAAGGAGAACGTTGAAATCGAACGCGACGGGAAGAAAGTGACAATCGATATCGTCGACACGCCGGGCGTGACGACGAAAGTCGATTACACCGAGTTCCTCGAACACGACATGGAGAAAGACGACGCCGTCCGTCGCTCCCGCGAAGCGACTGAGGGTGTCGCCGAAGCGATGCACTGGCTCCGCGAGGATGTCGACGGCGTCATTTACGTGCTTGACTCCGCGACCGATCCGTTCACGCAGGTCAACACCATGCTCATCGGGATCATCGAGAGTCAGGACCTTCCGGTGTTGATCCTCGCAAACAAGATCGACCTGGAGGAGTCTTCGGTTCAGCGCATCCGAAACGCCTACCCCCAGCACGAGACGATTCCGCTGTCAGCGCTTGAGGGCGACAACATGGACGAAGTCTACGACAAAATCGCGGAGTACTTCGGGTGATATAATGGCAGAAGTCAAAGACCCAGACGACGGCGTCCAGATCGACCTCATCAGCGGCGAACGTATGGCCGGGCTGGCCTCGATGGAGAAGATCCGAATGATTCTCGACGGGGTTCGTGACGGCAACATCGTCATCCTCGAAGAGGGACTCTCACCCGACGAGGAGTCCCGCCTGATCGAAGTGACGATGACGGAGATCAGCCCCGACGAGTTCAACGGCATCGAAATCGAGACCTACCCTAAGTCTGAGGCCGCCGACGCCAGCATCCTCGACCGGCTGATGGGCAAACAGTCGACCCAGAAGCTGACAGTCATCGGGCCGGCGAACCAGATAGAGACGCTCCACAAGGACGAAACGCTCATCAGCGCCCTCGTCTCCCGGAAATAATGCCCCACCAGTGTACGGACTGTGGCCGTGGCTTCGACGACGGGTCGAAGGAGATGCTCTCGGGCTGTCCCAACTGCGGCGGGAACAAGTTCCAGTATCAGCCCGAGGGGGCCGACATCTCCGAGACGCCGGATGCGGAGCCACCGGAACCACCGGGACCTGACAGCACTGTCGCCCGTACCGTCGGCAAGACCGCCGCCTCGGTGCGCGACTTCGTCAGTGGCTCCACTACGGACGGGGACCGTCCCGCCGAGCAGTCCCATCTCGACGCCGACCGGTCGGCTGATGCACAGCCGAGTGACCCATCCCACACGTCCGGCTCGCCGTCGACCGAACCCGACCGTGCGTCTGCGGCTGAGGATTCAGCCCAGGCCAGTGCCCGCGGTGATATTGTCGAGCCAGACGAACTCCCATCCGACGCGCCGTCTGCGTCTGAATCTGAACACCAGTTCCGCCCTGTCGGTGCAGACCCCGACCCACCGGCGGAACCAGACCGGGAGGACCGTCCCGATCTGGAGGAACTGCGCGCGGAACTCAACGACCAGTTCGAGTCGATCAAGGTACTGGAACCCGGCCAGTACGAACTGAACCTGATGGAACTGTACGACCGCGAGGAGTACATCATCGCACTGCAGGAAGACGGGCACTACTCCATTCAGGTCCCGGAAACCATCCGCTCCGAGTGATTGTCACGGTCTTCTCGGCGCTTTTTGTGATTCGCCAATCCCGGATTACCCCGTAGAACCGCTGCATACAGCATTATGTATCAATGCGGGCACAACCATTATATAATATGCCGTGGATGCTTCGGATAACGCCATGAACCACCGAGAACTCTCGACATCGGACTCACACCTCGAAGAGTGGGCATCACTCCTCGGTGCTGATATCGATGACGACGGACGCGATAGCGACTTGCTTGACGAGCAGGACGAGCCCGCGTAACGGCCACTGTTTGTCAGAGAGCGCTCCTCGCAGTGACAGCCGCGTCTTCACACCGCTGGCGAGGCAAAATAATATTCGGGACGGGTGCCGTCCCGGACCCTGCCGACCGCGAGTAATATCTGGTTACGAGATTTTGTCGTACTGGTCCGAGAGCTTCTCGGCAGCGTCGGCCATCAGGTCCTGCTCGTAGTCGTCAAGATCCCACTCGACGATCTCTTCGACGCCGTTGCTCCCGAGACGGACCGGGACACCGAAGGCAGTGTCCTCGTGCCCGAACTCACCCTCTAGCTTGACCGAAGCCGGCAGTACTTCACCGGTGTCGTGGAGGATGGCTTCGACCATATGTGCGACACCGCGGGCTGGCCCCCACTCGGTCGCGCCCTTGCGCTCGATGACGTCCATCGCCGATTCCTGCAGGTCGCCGAGCAGCTGCTCTTTCTCGTCCCCGCTGAATTCGGGGTCGGTGCCGTCAACGCGGACCTTCGAGAACACGGGAACCTGTGCGTCGCCGTGTTCCCCGAGGATCGTTCCTTCGACGTTCTGAACCGGGGCGTCGAACTCCTCGCTCAGGACGTAACGGAACCGCGCGGAGTCCAGTCGGCCGCCGAAGCCGATGACCTGCTCGCGCGAGCGGTCGCCGGCCTCGTAGAGGTGGCGGTTGAGCAGGTCGACGGGGTTCGAGGTGGTCAGCGAGATGTAGTCGTCGTTGTGTTCGTCCAGTGAGGACTGGATGTCCTCCATGATGGGCGCGTTGTCGCCCGCGAGGTCGATACGTGTCTGGCCGGGCTGGCGAGGAATCCCGGCCGTGATGACTACCACGTCTGAGCCGGCAGTATCCTCGTAGCCGCCCTGGCGGACGCGCGTGTTCGAATCGTAGGCGATGCCGTGGTTCGTGTCAGCGGCCTGCCCGACCGTGTCGTCTTCCTTGTCCGGGATGTCCACGAAGACGACCTCGTCAGCGATGTCACGGAGCGCGATGTTGTACCCTGCGGCTGCGCCGACCGTTCCGGCTGCGCCGACTACGCTTACCTTTGTCATACCATTCGAAAAGGCTCGGGCGCGAACGTTAAACGTGTCGAAACCCCAATTCCGACGGATATCGTTCAGGCGATATCGACATCTCGCACCCGTAAACTGTTTTCAGCCCCGTGGCGTTGTGACTCGTATGAGCGACTTCGACAAGGAAGCCGAACGCGAGAAACTCCGCGAGAAGTTCGAGCAAGAGGAGGACAACCGGGCGGCGACCGAGCAAATGAGCGAACTCCTGTTGAAGGGCGCGACGATGACGAACGCCCACTGCAGCGAGTGTGGCGACCCCATCTTCCGGCATGACGGTCAGGAGTTCTGCCCCACCTGCCAGAAGCCGGTCGCTCGCGATACACAGGCCAGCGGGGCGGACCCGTCGGATGCTGACGAACAGGAGGGCCAGACCGACGACGGTGACCAGATCGAGGTTGCCGACCCCAGCGACGAGGCCCGCGTCCAGTTCGGCGATGGTGACGAGGCGGCTGCGAGTGCGCCGGACACGACGGACGACTCGACCGCTCCACCTGAAGCGGGGGGTGCTCAGTCGACTCGGCAGTCCGACCACTCGGAGCCAGCGTCACAGACTGCTCGAACAGGTGTTTCGTCGGAGCCTAGCGGCCAGACTTCGAACGACCAGCCGCGTGGGACACCGTCACAGAACCCCCCCGTTTCCGCTCGACAGCCAACGCCATCCGAAGGCGGGACCGGTGACGTTGCGGCAAATCTGGATGCGGCGTCTGCGTTACTGGCTGAAACAGTTCACCGCTTCGCCGAGCGCGCCGCGGCGACCGAGAACCCACGCGAGGCCCGCGAGCATCTGCAGGCGGCCCGAGAAGCGGCGGAAGCGCTGGATGCAGCGCGGTTCTAGGGTTCGTAGTCGCTGGCGATGACTTCCCGAATCCGGTCGGCTGTTACATCGCCGATGCCGGATACCTCCAGCAGGTCGTCTTTGTCGGCGGTCATCACCGCTTCGACGCTCCCGAAGGACTCCAGTAGCGTGCGCGCGGTCACCGGTCCGACTTCGGCGATTGCGGCCACGACGTACTCCTGTTGTTCGGGCAGCGTCTTCGACTGTTTCTCGCCGTGGACGCTCACCTCGCGGTCGGCGGTCTCCTGCTCCCGCCCGGCAATGACTTCCAGCAGGTCGGCGGTCTCGTCCTCGTCGCTGGTCCGCAACACGCTCGCGCCGAAATCGACCGCAAGCGACGCGAGGGCGCCCTGAATCGCCTTGTGGTGGACGTTGCGCGCACCGAAAAGATCCTCGCCTTCGATGATGACGACGGGCCGCCCGTAATTGCGTGTGGCGTCTCCGACCTGCTCGAACATCGATCGGTCGCCGCCCGTCAGTGTATCCATGAAGTCAGCGACGGTCTTGCGCTCGACGACCACGCGGTCCGAGAGGACGTAGTCGCCGACGGCCAGCGTTTCGAGTCGGGTCTCGATACCGTCCCGTGTCGAGAGGTCCCGGGCGATGTTCGAGTCGAGTTCCCGCTGGTCGGCGACGATTTCGACGGGATCGTCCTCGTCGTCGCGGCCGGCGGTGGCGACCGTTCCTTCATCGTCCGCCGTCCCGGTGCTCTCTCCACCGTCCGCTGTCCCAGTGTCCCCCTCGTCGACCGACGCCGCTTCGCTGTCGCCTTCGGCCGCTCCCGCATCGGCATCGGCCGCTTCCGACCGGTCGTCCGCGAAGGCGTCCAGGCCAGCCTGACCGTCACTGCCATCGTCATCCTCGGCTGACTTGTTAGCTCCGCTACCCCTCCCGTTTCCAGTGGAACCACCGCTCTGTCTGGTGGTTTCACCGTCGCCAGTTCCACTCGAAGCGGTCCCCGTGGTGTCCTCGTACTCGTCGAGACCAGTCTGGTCGAGGCGGGCCTCTAGCTCGCCGGCGACGCTTTTGAGTTCGTTCAGTTCGCGTTTCATCCGCTTCTGGTCGTTCCGGGCCTTCCAGAAGTACGCCTCGTCGCGGGTGTCCTCGGCCAGCAGGACGACGACGCGGCCCTCGGCCTGTCGGCCGGTCCGACCCTTCCGCTGGATGGCCCGAATCGCGGTCGGCACCGGTTCGTAGAACAGTACGAGGTCGACCTCTGGCACGTCCAGGCCCTCCTCGGCGACGGATGTCGAGACGAGCACCTCGAACTCGCCGTTGCGGAACCGGTCCAGCGTCTCCTGTTGCTGGGTCTGTGTCATCCCCTCGCTGCCGTCGGTGTCGCTCTGTCCGACGAACTTCTGTGTCGTGAAGTGGTCCGAGAGGAAGTCAACGAGCGTCTCGGCGGTGTCCCGCGATTCGGTGAACACGATGACGCGCTCGCCGTTCTCGATACCGAGCGTCTCCGCGAGCAACATCCGGGTCTGGCGGAACTTCGGGTGCAGGTCGTTGTAGGATTCGGCCTTCCGCATCGCTTCGCGGACCTTTGGCTCGCTGACGAGGCGCTGGTCGGCCTTGGACGCCCCTGAAGAGCGAGCGGCCTCCTTCAGGCGCTCGAAGTACCGCCGCAGGGACTCGACGCTCTGGGTCTCGACGTAGGTGACGGCGGTCCGGAGCTTCCGGATCTCGGCGAGGAGACTCATCCCCTGATACCCCTCGCTCTGGTCGTTGTTCATCAGGTCCCGCAACTGGCCCTGAATCTGCTGAATTTCGCGCTCGGAGATGTCCGCCGAGGACTTGTTCGTGACGCCGAGTTCTTTCAACTGCGACAGGCGGTCTTTGATGACTTCGTTGATGGCGTCGCGGATTTCCACAACGACCTCGGGGAGTTCGATGCGTTTCCAGTCGACGCTGGTGTCGTGGGTGTACTCGGCCACGTCGGCGTCGTTTTCGGTCATCACGGCAACATCGGACAGGCCGAGGTTCTCACACACTTCGAGGATGGCTTCCTCGTCGTCCCCGGGGGAGGCGCTCATCCCCGTTACCAGCGGGTTCTCCGCGTCGGCGTGGTAGCGGTCGGCGATGTAGTTGTAAGCGTAGTCGCCGGTTGCCCGGTGACACTCGTCGAAGGTGCAGTGGGTTACGTCGGCAAGGGAGATGCGGTTGCCCACGAGGTCGTTTTCGACGACCTGTGGCGTCGCGATAACGATGCGGGCGTCGTCCCAGAGCGCGGCCCGGTCGTCGGGTCGGACCTCGCCGGTGAACACGACGACGTCCTCGTCGTCCAGTTCGAGCGCTTCGCGGTAGAACTCGGCGTGTTGCTGGACCAGCGGCTTCGTCGGGGCCAGCATGAGTGACTTCCCGCCGACGGCGTTGAGCCGCTCGGCGGTCACCAGCAGCGAGACGGTCGTCTTGCCCAGCCCGGTCGGCAGACAGACGAGCGTGTGGTCTCCGCTCGCCGTCTCCGCCAGTTCGGTCTGGTAGCGGCGGTTCTCCAGGAACTCCGGCGTCACCAGCGGGCGTTCGACGTGTTCGCCACCGGCGTCGGTGGTCGCCATTACCCACGCGTTTGTCCCGGCGGTGGTTAAGGGTTCAGATACCGCGGTGAAAGTGAACGAACGGGCTCAGAGCCCGATTCCGGGCAGGTACTGGACGCCGACCCACATCGCCAGTGCGCCAAGCACCGGAATCGAGAAGTTATCGTCAATGACGTAGCCGGCGATGCGGGGCTTGACGCCGTCGGCGAACGTCGCCGCGACGCCACCAAGGATGGCGGCGGCGGGGGGAACGAACGGCGCGGCGAGCAGCGTGCAGACGCCGAACATCACCAGCAGGACCCAGGCCTGTTTGATGTTGCTGGCATCGCTGGAACCCAGCAGCCCGCTGATGGGGTCGCCGACGGCAAGCATCAGCATCGCCGGGACGGCAATCGTCTCGGTCATACCCGGGAGTTCGACGGCGAAGGCGACGATGGCTATCCCGACGATGTACAGCGCGTAGCCGGCGGGGTTGTCCTGCTCGTACTCGCGGGTGAGTCGGTCGTACACGACCCAGTCCAGTCCGGTCGTCAGCCGCACCGCCTCGAGCACACACACGACGACCAGCGCCACAGTCAGGAATCCCTGGACGACGCGCCACGTAATCAGGTCCGGCCGGAGCAGATGCGCAAGCGGGACCGCCGCGCCGGTGACGTGGACGAGCCGCCGGGAGACCTCGTCGGCCATCTACAGGTCGTCGAAGGTGCGGTCGCCGGTGCTGAGCTGTTCGAGCGTCTCCGCCAGCCCGTCGATGGGGAGCCGTTTCTGCTCGGTCGTGTCGCGCTCGCGTACTGTGACTGTTCCCGCTCGCGGCTCATCGCCGTCTTCTCGCGGGCTCTGCCCGCTCGAACGGTTCGCGGAACGAGGTTCCGCGCTGCTCGCGCTGTCCGAGGCGCGTTGCGCCTCGCTATCGTCCTCCAGGCTCTCGTAGTCCACCGTCACGCAGTAGGGCGTCCCGACCTCGTCCTGCCGGCGGTAGCGCCGGCCGATGGCCCCGGAGTCGTCGTAGGTGACCGAGAGGCCGGCGGCCCGGAGGTCGTCGGCGATGTCGGTCGCGAGGTCGGCCATCCCGTCTTTGTCCATCAGCGGGAAGACGCCGACCGTCGTCGGGGCCTGCTCCGGCGGGAGGTCGAGGTAGGTGCGCTCCTCGCCGTCGACCTCGTCGGTCTCGTAGGAATGTGCGAGGACGGTGTAAATAATCCGGCCCACGCCGAAAGAGGGTTCGACAACGTGTGGGCGGATGTGCTCGCCGTTCTCGGTGACCTCGTCGACGCTGAAGTTCGTCTTGTCAACGGGGACAGTGTGGGACTTGCCGTCAACCTCGACGGTAACCTCGTCGTCGTCGAAAGCGTCCGGATTCCGCTCGGCCAGTGCTTCGAGCGCGTCGGCGACCGCGCCGGCCGACCCGCCGAACTCCGGCCCGAGGTAGCTCATGTCGGGGTCGACGGTGGCGCGGTCGACGGTAATCGGCTCGTCGTACTGCTTGAATACCGTGTAGTCCTCGCCGGAATGTTTGGCGTGTTTCGAGAGGTCGTAGTCGCCCCGATAGGCGAACCCGGTGATCTCGATCCAGTCGCCATCAACCTCGCTTTCGGCGTCCCAGCAGTCTGAGGCGTAGTGGGCGCGTTCGCCCGCGAGGTGCTGGCGGTACCGGAAGCGGTCCATGTCGACGCCGATGCGCTCGTACCACTCTTTGGAGACGCCGAGGTAGTAGGCGACCCACTCGCTCTCGACGATATCCTCGTCGACGGCCTCGCGGACCGTGAGTTCGCGCTGGCCGCCGTCATCGGTCTGTTGTTCGGCGGCGGCGTACAGTGGGAGCACCACGTCCTCGACCTCGGCCAGCGGCGGTTCGTCTTCCTCGGGGTCGATGAAGTGCTCCAGTTCGGCCTGTGTGAACTCCCGGACGCGGACGAGCGATTTTCGCGGGGAAATCTCGTTGCGGTAGGCCTTCCCGATCTGTGCGACGCCGAAGGGAAGCTGATTCCGGGCGTACTCCGAGAGTTGCGGGAACTCCACGAAGATGCCCTGTGCGGTCTCTGGGCGGAGATATCCAGGGGACGACGACCCCGGCCCGATGTTGGTCTCGAACATCAGGTTGAAGTTGTCAACCGGCTGGTCGGCCAGGGACGTGTGACAGGAGGGACATTCGATCCCGTGCTCGGCGATGAGGTCCATCACTTCCTCGTTGGGGAGCGATTCGGCCTCTTCGATGTCCGTATTATCCTCAACGAGGTGGTCCGCGCGGTGGGTCGCGCCGCACTCGCCACACTCGACGATCATATCGTCGAACCCATCGAGATGGCCCGACGCTTCGAAGACAGGCTCGGGCATCACGTCGGGGGCGGAGATTTCCTGATGACCTTCCTTAACGACGTAGCGGTCGCGCCAGGCGTCTTCGATGTTCGACTTCAGCGCAGCGCCCTGTGGCCCGTAGGTCCAGAAGCCCGCTGCGCCGCCGTAGGCACTCGAAGAGGGGAAGTAGAAGCCGCGACGCTTGGCCAGCTCGGTGAGGCGTTCGCCTTCGCTCATAGGCCTCGCAGCAGGTCGATATCCCGTACGATGCCGGTGAGTTCGTCACCAGACAGCAGCGGGATCTGCTCGATATCGTGTTCGATCATCAGCTGTGCCGCCTCCTCAGCGGTGCGGCGCTTGTTCACCGTCACGACATCGGCGGTCATGAATTCGTGGACGGGTTCAGCCGGGAGTTCGACGTTACGAGTGGGCATGTACCGTCCGCCAACGGCTTTGATGCCTTCCCAGGCCCAGTCGTCGTCCTGATTGGCGATGGAGTCGCCGGTGTCGTCCTCACCCTCGACGACGCGGGCGACCGCGATGATGTCGACCTCGGTGAGCATCCCCGACATGTCGCCATCGTCGCCGAGCACGACGCCGTATGGGACGTTCGCGTGGGAGAGCTCCCGTTCGGCGACGGTCAGTGGCGTCCCCTCGTACACGCAGTTGATGTCGCGGTTGGCGAGTTCGTCGACGACCTTGTCGCCGTCGACGTTGCCGTTGGCGATGGACCGAATCACGTCGGTCACTGTGATGATACCTTTGAGCTCGCCGTCGACGATGGGGAGGCGGCGCTCGCCGTCCTCGACCATCACCTGTGCGGCAGCCTCGATAGATGTGTCCCCACTGATCGCCGGGACTTCCTCGACAAGCAGGGCCAGCTGGTCCTCGTCGGGGCTCTCGATGAGTGCATCGCGTGAAATAATCCCTCTGAACTCCTCGCCGTCGTCGGTCTCCTTGATAACCGGGACCGACGAGAAAGCCTGCTCCTGGAGGTACTCCAGTGCGTCATCACGGGTCCCAGGGATGGTGACCGTGACGACCTCCGAGCGTGGCGTCATAGCGTCTGCGACGTTCATACTGCCAGAACTTCCTTCCCGCATCTACTAAGTCCTTAACATCCGTCCGTTTTCGATATTAAGGTGGCACGCTCGGCGGCCATCGGCTATCGTCGACGACCGTGCAGGCGGCATCTCGGAAACTCAGGGACTGCACCGCCCCGAAAACAACTACGTCTTCTGTCATATTGAAATTCCGAATCTGGGTATGAATAGAACTGCGGAGACAGACTCTAATGGTTGAGATGTAAGGCCCTATCCGTATTGGGCCACGAACCATCTCGTCCCAGTACTGACAGGATACGAACTATTGTCAGACAGTTGGCTCTGGATCATACTCCTGCCCTCTATGGGTTTCGCTAAGTTTTTATATGGTTGTTACATATTATCATGCATGGAGTCGGATACTGTTGCTCCGGTTGAGATGGTCGCGGACGGAGACATCATGGCGTCCGTCGAAGAGGGTCCAACGGACCAGTTTATCCTCGCTGACGTGACCCGAGACGACGCCTATCTCACAACCCCGCTCGCAGACGCTGCCTCGCTCCCGGCCTGGCGATAGGTGTTGTCTGTCGGTTCGTTTTTTCAGTGGCTCTGCCCGAGACAGTACTGCGTTAGCGGCGTTGCTGCTCCCCACCGAGTCCCCGTACGCATTTGCGCGGACGGAGAAAACAAGCGTTATGCCGCCCCAGTAAGTTCGATTCGGTATGAAGGTACTCGTTACGGACCCTATCGCTGACGCCGGTCTCACGCGACTCCGTGAGGCGGGCCACGATGTCGAAACAGCCTACGAGGTTGAGGGCGACGCACTCCTCGATGCGGTGGCCGACGCGAACGCGCTCATCGTCCGCTCGGGCACCGAAGTCACTGAAGAAGTGTTTGCGGCCGCGCCCGACCTCATCATCGTCGGCCGAGCCGGCATCGGCGTGGACAACATCGACATCGACGCCGCCACCGACCACGGCGTCATCGTTGCTAACGCCCCCGAAGGCAACGTCCGCGCCGCCGCGGAACACTCCGTTGCGATGGCGTTTGCCACCGCTCGGTCCATCCCACAGGCCCACGACCGCCTGAAAAGCGGCGAGTGGGCCAAAGGCGAGTTCCTCGGCACAGAAGTCAACAACAAGACGCTTGGCGTCGTCGGCTTCGGCCGCGTCGGTCAGCAGGTCGCCAAACGGCTGGGTGGCCTCGGCATGGACATCGTCACGTTCGACCCGTACATCAGTCAGGAGCGCGCCGACCAGTTCGGCGCGGAACTGGTCGATGATCTTGAGGACTGCCTCGCCAAGTCCGACTTCATTACGATCCACACGCCACTGACCCCCGAGACCGAGAACATGATCGGCGAGGACGAACTCGCCCTGCTCGACGGCGGCTACGTCGTCAACTGTGCCCGCGGCGGCATCATCGACGAGCCGGCCCTTGCCGAAGCCGTTGAGGACGGCGTTCTGAAAGGCGCTGCACTGGACGTGTTCGGCGAGGAACCGCTGCCAGACGACAGCCCCCTCCTCGATGTCGATGACATCATTGTCACGCCCCATCTGGGCGCGTCGACGGAGGCCGCACAGGAGAACGTCGCCACCTCCACGGCCGACCAGATTATCGCTGCGGCCAACGGCCAGCCCGTTGCCAACGCCCTGAACGCGCCGTCGCTGGACGAGGCGACGTTCAAACAGGTCGGGCCGTACCTCGACCTCGCCGACACTGCCGGTCGCATCGCGGTCCAGCTGTTCGGCGGCCACATGTCCGAAGTGCAGGTCACCTACGCTGGTGACATCGCTGAGGAAGACGTAGAGTACGTCACCGCCAGCGCGCTGAAGGGTGTGTTCGCGTCCTCGGACCTGCAAGTCAACGCCGTCAACGCCCCGCAGATAGCCAAGGACCGTGGCATCGACGTGACTGAGTCCAAAACCCGAACCTCCGAAGACTACCAGAGCCTCATCACCGTCACCGTCTCCGACGGCGAGGAATCCGTCTCCGTCTGTGGGACCCAGTTCGGCGGCGAGGAGCCCCGCATCGTCCGTATCGACGACCACCGTATCGAGGCCGTCCCCCACGGGCACATGCTGGTCGTCCGCAACCGCGACGAGCCCGGCACTATCGGATTCATCGGGACCGTGCTGGGCGAGGCTGACATCAACATCGCCGGGATGTTCAACGGCCGCGAGACCATCGGCGGGGAGGCCCTGTCCGTCTACAACCTCGATGAACAACCGCCACAGGACATCATCGAGCGACTCAACGACGATAGCCGCATCATCGAAACGACCTACGTCGAACTCGGCGACGAGTAACACAGCGGAATTTTCTGACAGCCAGTTCCGGGTTATTCCCCGTGGAGAAGGCGCTCGTACCGGTCGACGACGGCCTGCCGATGTTCGCGTTCCTGTTCGAGCGCGGTTTCCAGCGTGGCCACCTGTGAGCGCAACAGCGCGATCTGTATCTGATAGATCGTACTGGGTGTCTGTCGGGGCGACGGTAACGGGGTCCCCGACCGGTCCCCAGAGTCGAACGACGGCGCTGAATCGCGGGACGAGGCCATACCCGAGACAGGAGCGCCACGGGCAAAAACACCCGTCGGACGGCTGTCACGCGCTCGTCAGTCGCCCTGAGAGGTCCGGCGTCGGTCGTTGTCGCCGACACCGAACTCCGCAGCGAGCGGAATCTGGAGCGTGAGCGTCGTTCGCCCGTCGTGCCTGTCGTAGGCGAGTTCTCCGCCGTGACAGTCCAGTATCCACTTCGTCAGCCACAGCCCCAGTCCGGTGCTGTGTCTGAGCTGCGTTATCGGCCTGTCGCCGAACAACACCGCCCGCTCGTGTTCGGGCAATCCCGGGCCGTTGTCGCTGACTTCGACCACCGCCACCGTCCGCTCGCACCGCACCGTGACTGACAGCTCCGGCTCTCCGTCGGTGTGTTTGATTCCGTTTTCCACGAGCTGTGTCAGCGCTATTTCAAGCCGGTCGTCGACGGCGACGGTCACCGTCTCGGAGTCCTCGACAGCGAGGTCAACTGTCGCGGCGTCGTACCGGTCGAGGACTGACCGCACGCTCTCGACGAGGTCGGTCCGTGACGCCGTCGTCGCGGCCGCGCCCATCACGTACTCTATCTTCCCGGCCATCTCGCTCAGTTCGGCCAGTTCGCTTGCCGCCGTCGCCATCAGGGATGCCTGCGCCCCGAGGTCGCCCGACAGCTCCGCCGCCAGCGTCTCTGTCCCGTCAAGCAGCGGCACGAGCTTGTTCCTGAGGTTGTGCCGTAGCACACGGTGGAGCACCTGATGGTGTTGCTCTCGCCGTTGTCTCTCGGTCAGGTCGGTGTATATCGTCAGCGCTC